>CAZUPP010000011.1:0-119456 GCA_964622095.1 uncultured Verrucomicrobiales bacterium | reverse complement strand
CTGGGCCGCGTCGCGGATCGGCCACCCCCCCCTTAAAACTTTCTTTAACTTTTTTTACCCCGGACGTTCCGGACGTCCCGGACGTGTCGCGCTCCGCCCTTTCCTGAGTTAGGTTGTTACGTATCGGATGAATGAATCAATCGACGACGTTGGAGCAAAATCGGACAAGGCCGGCGCAGACCGTGGGAGCGGGTGGCACGGACAGACGGACGGACAGATGGTCCGATCGCCCCATGGCGCGCTCCTCATTCTTTCACCGCATCTCACCCTGCCCAGGCTGTCTCACGCCGTCTCTTTTTACCTTTCGGTCAAATCACCCCCAAACTTCTAACTCGCTCAGTTTCAACACCACGACCTCTCCCCGCGGTCCTTCTTTCCATTTTACCGAACATTCGGTAAAAAAGAAAAAACGCCTCACCCGACATTTCGCCCCGCTTTGTCCGCCTGAACCAGATCGTTCTTCCCCGGCTCAAAAATCACCCTGTCTCCTCCGCCTGCCGAAATCCCTGTTCCCATGCCCTCGCCCGTCCGCCCGCACGCGACGCCTGCCTCCCGCGCCGGCTCTCTCCGCAAAATCGCGCTATTGGCTTGAAAAAGTGAAGAAAGCTGGGATTAATCACGTTCAAAATTTCAGGTGGAAATTTGCCTCTAACCCTCGCCTCACACCTGAGAAGATCATGCTCTCGACACACACCAAATACCTCTTTTCCCGGCTTTCCTGGCCTGCCACCGTCCTCTCGGGGCTGGCCGTGGCCCTCTTTGCGGGCGGCTGCGCCACCCCTCTGCAGACCTCGGAAACGCACACTTCCTACCGGCTCGGCTCCGTTCCGGCGGAGGACGTCGCTCTGGCAGACAAAAAACTCAAACAAGGCAACGGCCGCTATTTCTGGGATGACCAGGCGGCCAGCGCCGGCGGCAGCACGAAGATCGTCGTTAACCTGCCGACGCAGCGCGTGTTTTATTACAAAGGCGGCCGGCTCGTCGCTTCAACAGAAGTATCGACCGGTAAAGGCAGTCACCCGACGCCTTCGGGCACCTACACCGCCTTGAGCAAACACCCGGAACATCGCTCCAACCTTTACGGGAAGATCGTGGACGCGAACGGCAATGTCGTAAAGAGCCAGGCGGATTCTCGGAAAGATCCCGTGCCCCCCGGCGGAAAGTTTGTCGGCGCCAGTATGCCGAACTTCCTGCGCCTGCGCCACACCGGCCGCGGCATCACGTCCATCGGCTTCCATGAAGGCATCCTGCCGGGCTACCCGGCCAGTCACGGCTGCATGCGCCTGCCGCAGCTGCCTTCAGAGAAGTTCATGCGTCACACGCCCATCGGCGCACCCGTCTATGTGGAAAACGCCCAGCCCGCGGTGAACGAGTCCCCCGCCACCTACATCGTCGAGCTGACCGAGGAACAGGCCATCGCCAAGCGCAACAAGGAGAAGGCCGAGAAAAAGCTTCGGCAGCGTGAAAGCGAAGATGACGAACCGGAAGCAACCGGTGTGCAGCGCGAGACCGTCTCAGCGGATCAGGCCGGCACGGTCTACCGGACCAGCTCCTGAGTTGAGCATCCGTCACCCCACCGCAGGCGCATCTTAAAAACTGCGTTGCATTGGCCCGCCAGCGAATTACCCTTCGGATTCGTCAAGGCGCACACGGCCGATCGTGTCCCGGGCTTCAGGGACGCTGTGTGACGTCTGTCATCGGGAATAAATGATTCATCATCATCGAGGAGGAAGCTTAAAACCACATGGCTGATAAAACGGATAAGGTGCCGGAAAATGTGCCCGGCAAATGGTATGTCGACCACGCTTGCGTGCCCTGCCACACCTGCATGGAAGTGGAAGGCGCCGAGAAATTTCTGAAATACAATGAGGACGAAACCTACGTCTATTTCTTCCGCCAGCCTGAAGGCGAAGAGGAAGAAGAGATCGCCCAGGAAACCCTCGAAGTCTGCCCGACTGAAGCGATCGGGGACGACGGCGAGGATTAAATCTTCCGGGCGATGACCCGGCTGAACCCGAGCAACTCATCTTCATCTGCCTGGAGCAGACGCATCTCTGTGCCGTCGCTCTTGCCCAGAGCAAGGCAGAGTTCATCCCAGCGCTCCCAGAACTCGTGACCGCCCGGAAGCAGGTCCGCGTTCTGCACCTGAAGCTGACCGGTTTTTTCCCAGTGCCTCTTCCACCAGGCTGGACTGTGAAAGGAACCGAATTCCCAATCCCAGTGGGGCTTCAGGGCAGCCGGTATCTCACGGCTCAGCTCTTCACGCAGACCGGGAACGACGATGCCGAGTTGCCCTCCATGCCCAAGGAATTGTGCAATGTAACCGGCATAAAGGTCGTTGGTTCCGAAGTAATGATAGGCATCCACACTGACGATCGCATCAAAATATCCCTCCGCAAAGGGGAGCTGATGAGCTTCCGTATGGACCGGGAAAATCTCGTCTTCCAGCCCGGCTTCGCAGATCGTCTGCCAATTCTCAGCCGGCTTAATCCATAGATCGGCCGCGCAGACTTTCACCCCGAATTCCCTGGCCAGAAAAACCGAACTCATGGCGCGACCGCAGCCCAGATCCAGCAGCCGCATGCCCGGTCGCAGCTCCATCTTCTCGCTCAAAGCCTCGGTTAGCCAAAGCACGTTGGGACCCATCTCCCGTTTCATCACCCATTCCGCATCGTATTTTGCAGAACGTGGAAATTGCGGCAGGTTCAACCTGCGGCTGAGCTCTTCCGCGGAAAGTTTCATTCAACAGATTTCACCATGCCACCAGACGTTACGGCAAAGCAAAAGAAGCGCGGCATCTGCTACCTGGTCGGGGCCGGGCCAGGCGATCCCGGCCTGATCACGGTCAAGGGCATGGAATGCCTGCGCCGTGCGGATGTGGTGGTCTATGATTACCTGAGCAATCCCGCCCTTTTACGCCATGCTCCAGAAGACGCCGTCCGAGTTTATGCCGGGAAAAAGGCCAAAGATCACACCCTGAGCCAGGATGAGATCAACCGTGTGCTGGTCGAAAGTGTGAGGATGGGCAAAACAGTCGTGCGTCTGAAGGGCGGTGATCCCATCATCTTCGGGCGTGGTGGGGAGGAAGCTCAGGAACTGAAGGCCGCCGGACTGCGCTATGAGATTGTGCCCGGCATCACCTCGTCCATCGCCGGGCCGATCTACGCCGGAATCCCGGTGACCCACCGCGAAAGCGCCTCGGCCCTGACCATTTTCACCGGTCACGAAGATCCCACCAAAGGCGCGACGAGCATTGATTACCGGTTGCTAGCCAAATCCGGCCACACCCTGGTGATGCTCATGGGGGTAGAGCGCCTCGAGCCCATCTCCCAGGAGCTCATGGCCGGAGGAGCGGACCCTCAATTGCCCGTCGCCCTCATTCGCTGGGCGACGACTGGCCGTCAGGAAACCATCACCGGCAAGCTGGCCAGTATCGCGGCACTGGTAAGGGAAGCGGGCTTCAAGGCGCCCGCCGTGGCGGTTTTCGGCGAAGTGGTCAACCACCGGGAAAGCCTCGACTGGTTCGAAAGCCGCCCGCTCCTGGGGAAACGCATCGTGGTCACACGCACGCGCAAACAGGCCAGTGGTCTGGTCCATCGGCTTTCTGAACTCGGCGCCGATGTCCTGGAGATCCCGACCATCCGCATCGATCCCAGCCCGCGCCCGGCAGAATTCCACGATCTGGTCGAGGATGCCCATCAATATGACTGGCTGGTCTTCACCAGCCCCAACGGGGTCGATGCTTTCTTTGAGCAGTTCTTTAAAATCTATCAGGATCTCCGCGAAATCGGCGGGGTGCGCATCGCGGCCATCGGCCCGGCGACCGCGGCGCGGGTCAAGGCCTATCACCTGTCCGTTGATCTGCAGCCGGAGGAGTTTGTCGCGGAGGCGGTGCTGGAAGCTTTTGGCGAAGCAGGCGGAGTGGAGAATCTGCGTATGCTGCTGGTGCGCGCGGAAAAAGCCCGTGATGTCTTGCCGGATGGACTTGCGGCCAAGGGGGCGATCGTCGATGTGGCGCCGGCTTATCGAACCGTGCCGGAAACCGAAGACCCCACCGGCGCAAGGACCCGTTTCGTCGAAGAAGGGGCGGATCTCATCACCTTCACCAGCTCCTCAACCGTCGAGCATTTTCTCGATCTCGGCCTGCCCTGGCCTCCGCAGATGATGGCGGCCTCCATCGGACCCATCACTTCCCAGACTCTGCGGGAAAAGGGGCATCCCCCGCAGATTGAAGCGAAGCAGTATGATATTCCCGGCCTGGTCGAGGCGATTCTGGAGGCTCTCGTGCCGGGCAGCGGTTGATTGAATGATTGCGAGAAAGACTTCGCGACACTTGCAGAAATTGTGATAATTCTGGGCTTGCTGTAAGAAGCCAATTCTCTGCTCACTCTACATCACCTTATCCGGACCGGAGACACGACGTGGATTTCGAAGAAGAAATGCAAAAACTGGCCAAGGAGGCCGAATCAGCGGGGATGCAAGCGGCTGAAGTGGAAACGGCCACCGCCAGATCGGCGGCGGGCGGTCCTTCCGGGCGCGAGGTCATCACGGCCATCGCTCAACTCATCCGGCCCCTCGCGGTTTCTGTCTCCAGCATTGATCAGCGCACCAAGGACAACGCCGCCCAACTCGAAGCCGTGCGCCAGGCCGTCGGAGAAGGTGGCGGTCCTGCCTCCGGGTCTACCGCAAAAAGCAGCGGAGAAGATGGTGAACAGATGCTGGAGAAGATCAGCCACGCCCTCCGAGAAGGTATCGAGCCGAAGCTCAAGAATCTGGAATCACTTCTGGAACAGCAGAAAAACAAGGAGAACTCCAACCAGCAGCTCTTTGACGCGATGCACAAAGAGATGCGCGACTATAAGGAAATCTTCTTATTCGAAGCTCTGCAGAAACCAATCATCCGGGACATGCTCCTGCTCTACGATGATCTTTCAGCGATTGAGGCTCAGAGCCGGCGCTTCCGCAAAGCGCTGGCCAGGCGAGAGCAGGAAGGCGGCGTGTCTGCCGTGGATAGCGAGACGAAAGAGTTCTTTGAGAACCAGCTCATGAACCTGGAAAATCTGAAGCATCTGTTTGTGGAAATCTTTGATCGTCTGCAGGTTACGCAAATCAGAACCGAGCCTGGCCCGCTGGATAAGCAGCTTCAGAAGGTGCTCAAGGTCGTGCCGACAGATAAGCAGGACGAGGACAATCTGGTCGAACGCAAGCTGCGGCCGGGCTTTTACTGGCGTGATCGTGTGCTCCGCCCGGAGGAGGTGACGGTCAAACGCTATCAGGCCGATTCCGGAGAAAGCTCATGAATTCAGGCGCTCACCGTTCACGAAGCGCCGGCGAAAATTAATTCTATGAATTTTAGTTGCGCCCGGTGCGGAATGGGTTAACGTCGCCACATTGAAAGATTGTTCTGGGGGGGAACAGCAGCCCTCCGTGCCTTGTGCGCGGGGGGCTGCACTATTTTCGGGGGATCAACTTCAGCGAGGCCCTTCCCGGCTGAAAAATGCCTTGCGCATAGCGCGCCTCATCCGACCTTAATGGTCCGGTCAGCGGCGGGTGATGCACCTTGGCTGACCGTCACCGCAGATTGGTCAGCTGACCGCTGTCACACACCACTCTCACACACGGGCCGTAGCACAGCTTGGTAGTGCGCTTGACTGGGGGTCAAGAGGTCGCGGGTTCGAATCCCGCCGGAGCGACCAGAGAGGCTGAGCCCGCTTTTCCCGGCACCCTGAATGGTTCTCGCAGGTTTTCCGTCTAGGCTTGCAACACCCTCACGGTCAACCTTTGACGCGCCGTGCCATTCCTTTCTATAACCCCTGTTCATCAATCACCCCTTACCTGCCTGCCTCATGGACGACACTGAACTGAAAGCGAAGATCAAGAGTGTGATCATTGAGAACCTCATGCTCCAGCTGGAGCCCGATGAGATCGCGAACGACGAGGAACTCTTCGGCCCGGAAGGCCTGGGCCTGGATTCTGTTGATGCCCTGCAACTGGTCGTAGCCCTGGACAAAAACTTCGGCCTCAAGCTGGCCGATGCCGCCGCGGCGCGGGATGTCCTGAAGGATGTCAATCACATCGCTGAGGCTGTCAAAAAGGTTGAAAATTCTCCGGCTTGAGACGCTTTTATAGCTCAGCACGTTTCTCTCCATGAATCCTGCCATCCCCGCTACGTTTGACGTGGTCATTATCGGTGGCGGCCCGGCGGGCAGCACCGCTGCCACTTATCTCCGCCGCGCCGGTCACTCGGTCCTGATTCTTGAAAAGGGTCATTATCCCCGTTTCAAGATCGGCGAATCTCTTTTGCCTTACATCTGCCCCATGCTGGAAGAAATGGGCGTGATGGAAGACGTCCGGGCCGCGGGATTTATGGAGAAATGGGGCGCCCGTTTCCATGTGCCGTGTACCGGTCATACCGTCCGCACCGAGTTTGGGGCTGGCCGTTTCAATAACCAGGCCATGGCCTATCAGGTGGAGCGCTCGGTTTTCGATAAACTCCTTTTGGAACACGCACAGGGATCCGGCGCGACTGTTCTGCAGGATACCGCGGTGATTGACTGGAAGATTAATCCAGAGGGCAGCCATGCCACGGTGACCTACAAAAATAAGAGAGAAGGTGAGCGCACGGTCGAAGCCAAATTCGTCCTTGATGCGACCGGCCGCGCGAACTTCACCGGTAATCGCGAGAAAATCCGCGAGGATATGACGGACCTCCGCAAGGTGGCCATTTACGGGCATTTCACCGGGGTGAAACTGGACGAAGGCAGTAAGGGCGGTGATATCATTATTTACCGGATGAAAGACCGCTGGTTCTGGTTCATCCCGCTTTCCCGGGACAAAGTCAGCATTGGACTGGTGACCGATCGCGATAAACTCAAAGAAACCGGTCTCACCCCGGACGAACTTTTTGAGAAGAGCGTGGCGCGCAATCCCGATCTGCACCGGCGGCTGGCGGAGGCAAGGAAAGTCAGCGAGGATAAACTCCATACCACGACGGATTTCTCATATAAGAATCAGCGCTTCGCCAGCGAGCGGCTGGTGCGCATTGGTGACGCGGCGGGATTCATGGATCCTGTGTTTTCTTCGGGCGTCCATCTCGCCATGTTTTCGGCAAAGGACGCCGCGCTCGCAGTTTCGAAGTTACTTTCCAGAGAAGCCGCCTTTGGACCTGAGCTGATGCGCTACGAAAAGAAATTCCGGCGCATGATGGATTTTTATTTCGAATTCATCCGCGGTTTTTATACCCAGCCATTTCTTGAAGTGCTCATGGAGCCCTTTGGCAAAGTGCCCAGCCGTCTGCGCCTGCCCGATGCAGTCAATGCCGCCCTGGCAGGTCAGGTTTTTCCTGGCTGGCAAGTTCGCTGGCGGCTGCGCATGTTTTTCTTCGTCGTGCGCCTTCAGCGTAAGTTCGCCCTCGTTCCGCGCATCCCGTGGGGACGCGATCCGCAATCCCGCGCGCTTGGACGGCGTCTCGCGCAAAAAGAAGCGTTCCGGGAGGTGGTGACGCCACCCGCAACAAACTCCGAAGCTAAATAGGTTTCGTTTGAGCCAGTGACGAAAGTCCTCCACACCATCGGATATGAAAAATCGGAGCTGAACGATTTTCTGGGACGGCTGAAGGAAAACAAGGTCGAGGTCGTCGCAGATGTGCGGCAGGTAACAAGCAGCCGCAAGAAAGGTTTCTCCAAGAATCAACTCCGCGAAGCGCTCGAAACGGAGGGAATCAGTTACCAGCATTTTGGAGAACTCGGCACGCCCAGGGATTTACGCGATCTCATTCATTCCGGGCGGGGGGAAGAAAACTGGGCGCGATATTCCGCCGCCTACAAAGAACGCGTGCTGGAACCGAATACCGCTCGGGTCGACGAATTAGTTTCCCTGGCTCAGAAACATCGCATGGCACTCCTCTGTTTTGAGCGCGACCCGGACACCTGCCATCGCCGCCTGGTGGCAGAGGAAATAGCGATCCGCACACCAAGCCGGCAGCGCGTGAAGGTCCAGCATATCCGCTATTAAATCCCGGTCTGTTTTTTGGGCTCACCGACCAAATGGTTCATCGCGACTCCATCTTGATCATCTCCACACTTAGTCAGACGCTTCGGCGTGTTTTGAAATCTGATGCTCCTTCCATGCACTCCACAATAAACAACCAAATGGAATCCACCAAATCAAATCGTTCGTGATGATAGTCAGCCCGGCGAGCATGGTGAAGCTGCCATCCGCGACGGCACCGATAAAGCCAATTGGCCCAGCAATTTTTCCGAGTAAGCCGACCAGGACAATGGGCCAATGTTTGACGGGATTATCAGCGGCGATCGCATAACCGATTCCATAAACGCCAACGATCATTCCAATGCATTGCCAGATCTCCGGGTAACGGGGCATTTCCATCCCGGCCATGATGAAGAACCACTGAGGAAACAGAACGACCGAGGCACCCCAGAGCACATTATAGATTGCCGCGGCGTTCAGCCACCAGGATTGCGGCGACAGGAACCGACGTAGCAGTCCCATTTCAGACCGCCTCTCCTCGTAGTGTTTTCCAATAGCTCCATACAGGCGGGCATTGTTTGCTCGAAACTCCTTGCGAGTCATTTCGGCGCTTTCTTCTTCTTCTTCTGCCGTAAGCCTTCTTTTGCGTAAGCCTTTACCTGCCCTTCTCCATAGAGACCGCTTAGTTCGAGAGCGCCACCAGTGGTTGCGTCATGAAAATTAATTAAAGGCAGCCAGGGATCGCCCGGGCGAAAAGCGGCGATATGATCAAAATAAAGCCCTCGATAGTTGCCCCCATCTCCGCCCGTCTGGCAAAGTTCAGCCAAAGCAAGACAATTATCCGTGGTCGCTGGTATCGCAAAAGCTCTGCCTTCGGGGTATTCCCGTCTATTTAAAGAGAAGTTTCCGTCAAAGAACTCCTGTAAATGCTTCTTTAGCTCTATGGAATGTTCTTCTAACCAGTTCTTCGCCTTCTCAGGTGGTTCGTAAGCACCTACCATGATGATCTCCGTTCCTGAAGTCAGCAGCATCGGCAAAAAGCAAAAAAACTTGCGATAAGAGAAGTCCTCCTCCGCTTCAATGCTCCAGACGGTCTTCGTGCGTAGTGCGATATACATTTCCTATAAAATCCCGCCGTCGATTTTGAGAGTGGCGCCGGTGGTGTAGCCAGCTTTGGCGCTGGCGAAATACTGGACGGCGGCCGCGATTTCCTCAGTCGTGCCGAAGCGGCGGGCGGGGATGCGGGCCTGCATCGCTTTTTTTTCTGTCTCAGACATTTCGCTGAGGGCATCGGTATCGACATAGCCGGGGCAAATACAATTCACGGTGATATCAAGGCGGGCGACTTCCTTGGATAAACTTTGCGTGAGACCGATGACCCCCGCTTTGGCGGCGGCATAATTCGCCTGCCCGGGCGGAGAGAGGAGAGCGCTGAGCGAACTGATATTAATAATGCGACCATGCCGCTGATTCATCATGAGCGGGAGCAGGGTGCGGCACCCCAGATAAACACCATCCAGGTTAGACTCCAGAACCAGCCGCCAGTCCTCCGGCGACATGGAACCCAGCAAGGTGTCCCGGTGCAGCCCGGCATTATTGACGAGCACATCGAGGCGCCCGCCGGTTTCGCGATTTTCTTCGATGACCTGCCTGACCCGCTGCCAGGCTTCGGATTTGGCCACGTCCAGCTCCACGACAATGGCGCGCCCGGGAAACTCCGCGGCAAGGGCCTCGGCATGGACCCGGTTCGAGCGCACGCCCAGGTAGACGACGTTGCGCTTGGCTTCATCGAGAAAGGTGCTGGCGATGGCCTGGCCCAGGCCGCCATTGGCGCCGGTGATAAGGATGACTCGGGGACTATTCGGCTGCGGTTGCATTCACGTGGATGGAACGAAACGGATAACGGTAACGTGGGAAGGGCACGAATCGTGCCAAAGCGCGGTGGATTAGGCCACCGTAAAGATTGCGCCGATGACCTGCTCGTTAACGCCTACGCAGGAAATCCACGCCTGCTCAACCGGTTGCCGTGCGGTCATGCCCAAGGCGCTGACCACCTGCCAGGCTCCGCTCGTCCCGAGGCCCTCGCCTACCGTCCGCTTGGGTGAAATCCGGGGACCGCACCAGTTTTCCCAGAGCGGGGCTTCATCATCGTCAAAGCGCGAGTAACCGGTGAGCCCATCACAGAGCAAGCCTTGCCCGGAGCCGCCTGCGGCGGTGCCATCCAGCTCCGCTTTCATGGCGCGGGCGGCCTGAGCCCGGCTTTGACGGCCATTGATGAGGTGCACCCCGGTGATCGCTTCGAGCGCGGCGATCCCCTTTCTTTCCCGGGAAAGAAAGACCGCACCCGCCCCGGAGGAAACCGGTTGCCGGAGATGAATGAGGTGATGGGCCTGCGCGGTCAGGCTGTCCGGTTCCTCGGCCGCGGCGATAAGAACATGATCAGCCAGATCATCGAGCAGCCACTGCGCTCCGACGGCGAGCGCTTCCAGAAAATTCGCGCCGTCCCCAAGGACGGTGTAATTCATCCCGTGCAGCCCCAGAAGGGCGGCGAGGTGACTGGAGGGCGCGTTGAAGACCGTCTCTGGAAAAAGGATCGGGCTGGCGGTGGATGGATCTTCGAGGGCTTCCTGGTAGAAGCGTTTGGAGAAATTCACGCAACCATTCATCACGCTGACAATGACACCCACCCGGCCGAAGGTCTCTGTGAGCGCACTGGCTTCCTCCGGGATTTCCTCCAGCTCCATGGCCTCCAGACTGGCGGCAACGAGAAACTGACTGATCGGGCTGCTCCGGCGGAGACGCGCATGGCGGAGCCAGGGAAAACGGCTCTCCGGTTTGGGTGGAGCGAGGAAGGCGCCTTCTTTTTCGGCCGGGCCAAGATATCGCGCCTCGCCGGCTTCGATGGCCTCGAGCATGGGGGCGATGCCCCAGCCGGCCGGTGAGACCGCTCCCACCCCGCGCACGACAATTCGCGCGCCTTGGCGATTGGCATCTGCGGCAGTGGCGCTCATGAGGCGGAGAAACGTTGCAGGGCGAGGGTAGCGTTCGCGCCGCCGAAGCCGAAGGAATTGGTCAGGACTTTTTCGATGCGGCCATCGCGCGGTTGACGGACCAGATCGAAAGTGCAGACGGGATCCGGTTCGTCCAGTTCGACCACGGGCGGGAACCACTGGCCGCGCAGGGCCATGAGGCAGATGACGGCCTCCACCGCACCCGCTGCGCCAAGGAGATGACCGATGCTCCCTTTAGTAGAACTAACCCTGAGCGTGCCCGGATCGTTGGGGCGCAACCGCTGGCAGGCCATGCCTTCGGCGGAGTCATTCTTTGGCGTGCCGGTGCCATGCGCGTTGATGTAGTCAATTTCCTCCGGATTAAACTGCGCGTCCCGGCAGGCGGCGAGCATGCTTTGCAGGGCGGCCTCGCCTTCGGGCTGAGGCTGGGTGAGGTGATGCAGATCCGTGTAGGCGCCGTAGCCTTTGATCTCCGCCAGGATGGTCGCGCCCCGGCGGGTGGCGTCATCGAGCGTTTCCAGGCAGACCATGGCCGCGCCCTCGCCGATGGCCAGGCCGTCACGTGTTGAGTCAAAGGGACGCGGCCGGGTGGTGGAGAGGGCCTGAAGCGAATCGAACCCGGCAAAGACCAGTTGGCAGAGGCCATCGTATCCCCCGGCAAAGGCCCGCCTGGCCTGGCCGCTGCGGACGAGATGAAAGGCGTGCCCGATCGAATTCACCCCGCTGGCACAGGCATTGGCGATAATCACGGAGCGCCCTTGATAGCCGAAGGCATCGGCCAGATCGAGCACCTGGCGTTGGCTCTGATAATGGATCACCCGTGTGATCTGCCGTTTGCGCGTTTCTTCGATCGATCGGTAGAAAAGTTCGCCCTGACTCATCCCACCGCTGCTGGTGCCCAGGCAGGTGGGGAGCGGTTCATCGTCAAAGTCAGCCGCTTCCCAACCCGCCATCGTCCAGGCTTCATGAGCAGCGTGTAACAGCAGCCGCCCGGCGCGATCCATCCGGCGCTCGTGCCGCACGCTGAGGCGGGTGGGCGGGAGGGTTTCGGGCAGGTTCGCTTCGCCACCCGTCTGAACCCGTTGATTTTCAACCGGAAACAAAGAAATCCGCGGCAGGGCAACGCGGCCTTCGCGGAATCCCGCGGCGTTAGCATCCCAGCCCAGGCCCAGCGAAGTAACGATACCTGCACCGGTGATCACCACCCGCCGCCGCTTTATGGAGGTAATCGCGTTTTTTTCGGGAAGCTCGTTTGAGTTGAGGAAGAGCATGGGCAACAATGGGACGGAGTATGGCCTCGGAAGTTTCAGTCGAACTACAGGAAAGAGTCATCAATGAGCTGGAGCTGCACGCCAGCACGGATGACCTGAACGTCGAAAAAATCACCACGGGGAAGTATAATGACAGCTTCAGCGTGCGCACGGCCGAACGGGTCCGGATGAACGGCAACCGGGGCAAACCGCAGGACATGATCCTGCAGATCGCTCCGCCGGACGATCCCTCCCTGCATCTTTTTTATGAGTACCGCATGATGCGGCGGCTGCCGGAAATCCATGGGCGGCTCCACTCCGAGCTGCCGGAAGCACCTATCGCAAAAATTCTGCTGCACATTCCGGAATGCGATCAGGCCGGAGGCCGGGATGTGCTCGTGCAGGAAGCGCTCCCCGGTCAGCCGGTCAGTGAAATGGGGGTCGGCCCGGAAGCGCGGGATCATGTGCTGCGCCAGTTGGGTGAGTTTCTGCGGAAGGTGCATCAGATCCAGGGGCCGGCCTATGGTTATCCCACAGGTGCGACAGAAAATGGCAGTGAAACTCCGAGTGTTGCAACCGCGGATACCTGGCGGCGGACTTTCTGGATGATGTGGAATAAGCTGGTCAAAGACACTGAGGATGCGGGTGGCTACACCCTGGAAGAAGCAGAAACGATGCGGCTGAAAATCATTCAGCACCTGGATATTTTTGAAAGGCAAACAGCGCGCGCGCTGCTCCATATGGACGTGTGGGACCAGAATATCCTCGCCCGGGTCAATGGCAGCGTGGGCACCATTGAATTCACTGGTTTGGTCGACTGGGACCGCGCCCTCTATGGGGACCCGGAGATTGAATTTGCCGTGCTGGATTATTGCGGGGTGAGCACGCCCGCTTTCTGGCGGGGTTACGGAAAGCCAGACCCGAGAAAAGATGATCCCTATGCCCAGCTGCGCCGCGCCTATTATGTTCTGTATGAAATGCAGAAATATATTCTGATTCGCCTGCGCCGCTCCAATGACCCGGCCGGGGCGGAATTATTCAAGAAAAGGTGCCTTGAACTGGCGGAAGCGATCCGGTGAGGAAACACGGATCATCACTCAACCGTAAACGACTCCCCCGAGAAACAATCATTAACTATTGTTCCTGGCTTTAGTTTCTCCACAGAAAATGACGGGATTCGCTCAGGCTTAAACTCGAACTGATCAAAACTGTATCTATCTGTATACCAAGATTCTTCATTCCCAGGCTCGAGATACTCAGTATGGTCCACGTAAACCGGCAAAGGAGGAGAGTCTCCGTCCAGCTTCCATTTGACGTGGACCTCAGCCGCTTTTCTCCCGTCAGCCAATAAAACTGGCCGATACGTTGGGACCACATAGGATCCAAGCCTCTCGAAGTGTATTTCACTTTGCCACTCTCCTTGATGCTTCACCGTGAAAACAATACGACCATCTTTATCGGTGAGCCGAACTTCGTTTTCACCTATCAACCCAGGATTCTTCCATATCTTCAGGAGGGAAAGACTTTTCTCAGAGGCTCCCCATCTCAAGGCCAGCAGATATTCTGGAGCGTCGACAGGAAGACCATCGCCCATTCGAGTCTTAACAAGATCTTCCTTCTCACTGTAATCATAGATCCGCCCGCCGTCATAAAGCACAGCCCCAGAAAACATTTCCTCCTCTGATTGAGAATTTGTCTTACGGTAAGATGCTTTGATTTTGCTGCCTTCTTGCCACCACGTGTATTTGGAAAGCACAATTCCAGAAAAGACCTGTCTGTCCCGTTCTGATCTGGCCATCTCTTCATTCGCCCGGGCAACAAAGGGGGAGAGCGTGGGCGTTTGGGAGATTGTAATCTCATGCCTATCCAGCAGCGCATAGATAAAGGATACAGGCTCAGCAAGTTGAGCTATTGTGCGAATCTCCTGAACTTCTTCCGCCGACTCAACGGCGGAAGAAGTTAGAATGGCAGCGGCAGCAATAAAGAACAGAGAAACTCGGCGACTATTCATGATAAAAAGTAATTTGACTGCTGCCGAAAGGTCGCGCAGTACTCAGTTAACTGCGGAAAGAAGTTCGTGAAGATGCGTGCCGGCTGGGTCCCCATTCCATGCACCGCGTGAGCGGATTCGGCAAAGCGTCCGGGACGTGAGAGCCGCGTGGCGACGCGCCGAAAGGTGCGGTCCAGTCCGTCAAAGCTGGCATATTCATTCAGCCAATCCTGACGGCGCATTTCGGCGAAAACGCGATGGAAAGGGGCGGGTAAGAGCGGGCGCTGACTTTCCACGCGCTGATAGACCTGGGAGACAAACTCTGTTCGCTCAAGGCGAGGACCGAGTTCTTGCCACTGCGCCGGCTGAGAAAGAATATAATCAAAACTAATATCTGCGATAATGAAGCCAAAGCGCCGAAATTCCGCCGGTAAATATTTTACAAATTCTTTGACGAGCGGATGGGAATCCGTGAAGGCATCGATCGCCCGGTGAAACCTGATGCCCGCGGCCATGGCTTTGGGAAATTGTTCCAGGCCCCGGCCTTTGATGGAATCCGCGGTGAAGTTACCGAGGAAAAACTCAGGCTCGTCGAGCCCACTGAGAACGGCGTGCGCCAGATAATTCATAGAGCAAGAGGAAGCCTACCAGCGTTCCGCCTCAAGGCGAAGCTCCTGCTGCTCATCGCTCAGCTCATGGAGCAGATCAATCACCCGCTTGCTCTGACCGGGGATGATGAGATCCGGCCGGATATCGGCAAGGGGCCGGAGCACAAAACGCCGCTGCGCGACACGGGGATGGGGAACGACCAGCTCAGGGGTGGCCATTTCTACCTGCCCGACATAAAGCAGATCGATATCGATAGGCCGAGGAGCATTGGGATCACGCTCCTCACGGCTGGGCCGGTCCAGACTGGTCTCGATTTCCTGGAGACTGTAGAGGAGGCCGAGCAGATCACCCGGCCGCTTGGTGCCGGTATAACCCACCTCGACGACCACGTTGAGAAATTCCGGCGAACCTTCCGGGCAATCAACGGGCGCGGTGGCGTAAAGCTGAGAGGAGAGCAGGGGCTCCGTAATGCGCGGCAGATCAAGGATGCGCGTGCGCGCCTCGATCAGGTTCGCGAGGCGGTTTCCGAGATTGGCTCCTAAAGCAAGGCCCAGGCGCATAGAGTTCCCTCCGAATCAGTGGCATGAATGGATGAATGACGGCGGGCGATTTAGCAAGCCAGCAATCATCGGCCATCAAAGAGCGCGCAGGCCCAGGACATCCTGCATATCATATAGCCCGGCCGGCCGTTTCACCGCCCATTTGGCCGCCCGCAAGGCGCCCAGCGCAAAAGCCTCGCGGCTGCCCGCACGGTGAGTCAGCTCCACCCGCTCACCCCCGCCAAGGAAGTACACCGTGTGATCACCAACCACGTCACCGCCGCGCAGGGCGTGCATGCCGATTTCTTCCTTCGGCCGGGCGCCGACCATGCCGGAGCGGCCATGCGTAGTCTGGCTTTCATAATTCAGTTCACGAACCCGGGCGAGGATCTCTCCGAGCCGCTTGGCCGTCCCGCTGGGTGCGTCCAGCTTGTGGTGATGATGGATCTCCGTGACTTCCAGATCGAAGTCCGGTCCCAGGATGCTGGCGACTTTCTCCGTGGCCCAGAAGAGAGTATTCACTCCCACGCTGAAATTCGGCGCCATCACCACGGTCAATTTCTCAGAAGCGTCGCGCACCGCCTGGAGCTGGGCGTTACTGTGGCCGGTCGTGCCGATGACAAGGTTCGTCCCCGCAGGTTGAGCCAGGCGCAGGAGTTCATCCAGGCTGGCGGCGAGAGAGAAATCCACGACAACCTCTGCGTCATGGATGATCCGGGCGAGGTCACCTTCGACGTCGGCCCCGCCGATCAGTTCCAGTTCCGGGTCGGCCTTGGCCAGAGCCATAAGTTGCTGGCCCATGCGCCCGTTGGCGCCGTTAATCACCACTCTGCGCGGTTTGGCCGGATCGGCCTGCGGATCATTCATGCGGTAGAGTCCCCCATTTTAACGAAAAATCAGATTCAGAAATCATCGGACAAGCGTCAGCCTGCCTCAGGAATTCTCCTCCACGCCGTCCGCCACTTCCGGGAGCAGATTGTGACGCTGCAGCACCTCAGTCAGCGTGTTCAGATTAGCTTCGGTCATTTCACAGAGGGGAAGACGGATTTCATCTCCGATAAGTCCCATCAGAGAGAGGGCGGTCTTGGCCGGCACGGGATTGGTTTCCAGGAACATGGCGCGGAAGAGGTCGAACCACTCGAGGTGCAGTTCGCGCGCGGTATCAAAGTCATCAGCCAGGGCGGCGGTGACCATGCGCTGCAGTTCATTCGGGATGAGATTCGCGGCTACGCTGATCACGCCCTGAGCGCCAACCGCCATGAAGGGCACCGTCATGGAATCATCCCCGCTCAGAATGGAGAAATCTTCCGGGAGATTCATGCGCATCTCACTGACGCGATCCGGGTTACCGCTGGCTTCTTTCAAAGCCACAATGCCCGGGCACTCCGCCGCGAGCCGCACGACGGTTTCCAGACCGATCTCAATGCCGCACCGGCCGGGGATGCTGTAGAGCACGATGGGCAGGGAAGTTGCACCAGCGATTTCACGGAAGTGCCGGTAAAGGCCTTCCTGAGAGGGCTTGTTGTAGTAAGGGGTCACCTGCAGAGAGCCGTCCGCCCCGGCTTTTTCGGCGGCCTGGGTGAGTTCCAGAGCTTCTGCGGTGGAATTGGCGCCCGTCCCGGCGATGACCTCGCAGCGGCCATCCGCGGCTTCGACGGTCAGTTCGATCACGCGGATGTGCTCTTCTGCATCCAGGGTAGGAGATTCCCCGGTTGTGCCGACGGCAACGACGCCGTCCACCCCCGCTTCAACCTGACGTTCGATCAGGCCCCGCAGGGCTTCTTCATCCACCTCTCCGTCTTTGTTGAAAGGTGTTACCAGGGCTGTGTAGGCACCTTTAAGGCTCATAAACTAATCTGAAAATTAAATGTTAGTGGCCGCGGACGAACCGCTTTCGGACCGTTCTTCCAGCGACGCCGCGGTTGGCGGGCCAAGGGTAATCCTCCGGGAAGGGACAGTCTATACCTCGATCTCGCCAGAGAAAACCATTGTTGCGCCTCCACAAAGGCGAACGCCCTCGAATTCCGTGGAATTGTCGCCTTCTTTCCGCTCAAAACGCATCTGCAGGGTGCTGCCTCCCTGGACTTTGAGCCGGATGGGTGAGGGCACACCATTGACCAGGTGATGGACCAGCGCAGCCGCAGCTACGCCGGTTCCACAAGCCAGAGTCTCTCCTTCCACCCCCCTCTCATACGTGCGCACGCGCAGGGTGCCGTCCGGAAGCTCGTTGACGAAATTGGCGTTTGTACCGGACGGGGCAAATTTTTCGTGCCAGCGGATGGCCGCGCCGTTCCTGACGACATCAAAATCTTCAATTTCTGAAGGATCGATAAAAACGACCACGTGCGGGACACCTGTATTGATGAAATGGCCCAGCACCTTGCCTGAGGGCAGCTCCAGCGGGATATTAAGCTGAACGGAATGTGGAGCGCTCAGTTCAACGTCGACGTTCCCGTCCTCTTCATAGCGTGCCCGGATCAGACCAGCGAGGCTTTCAAACTTCAGTTCCTCACGTTCCTTAGCCTGCCCTTCGAGGCTGACGGTGTATCGCGCAAAACACCGTGCACCGTTGCCGCACATCTCCGCTTCACCACCATCCGCATTGTAATAACGCATGCGGTAATCCGCGGCGGAATCACCGGCGGGCTCCACGAGAATCAATCCATCCGCGCCGATGCCCCAATGCCGGTCACACAGCCGGGCGATCTGCTCACGGCTCAGGGAAAGTTTACCGTCGCGATTATCCATCATGACGAAATCATTCCCCGCTCCTGACATTTTCGTAAATGCAGCTTTCATTTCACAGAGTCATAGGGATTTCAAGAAGCAGGAAGCAAATGGTAAAAGTCCGAGGTCCAGCGCGCTGGATTATGCCCAGGCTAGATATCGTCAGGGAATTCAATCGTTTCGCGGAGCAGCCGTGAAACCTCCGCGAATTCCGCGGTCGGCTCGGTGGCGTTCTCGCGGCGATCCTGGATAATGAGGGCAAAGGTATTTTCTCCGGCATCGACCAGATAGAGTTGTGACACCAGCACGACATAGCCCAGATCAACCGTAAACTCCTGCCCGCTCACGCGGCGGCTCTCCGCTTCCAGAATGATTTCCCGGCGTTGCGCGGTGATGTCCTCATAAAGAGAAAGAATTTCCTTATCCAGGATCCGGCGCAATTTCCCGCTGGGGATCTGGGCATATTTCTGCACCATGATGTGCGTGTCATTTCCACCGAGTGTCCAGACTTCCGGATTGGGTTTACCTACCTGATAGGAATCGGTAAAACGGCCGGGAAATTCGAAACGCAACCCGCCGAAACTGAAAGTCCTGGCCGGTTGAACGGTGGCTTCCAGAGAATAGGTCACGCCGCCGATTTCAACTTCCAGAGATTGCCCTGCGGGGAGGGTCACATCCTGCGTTTGCGTTCCGTCGACCACCACGAGCTCTTCATCAAGCGCATTGAGAGCCCGGATATTCAATCGGATATCCGGCGGCGCAATCGCGTCGGTCGCTCCCGTCTGCGCGGCAAGAAATCCGCACGGAAAAACCAGCAGAAGCAGACCCAGCCAAGCCGCCATTTTTTCGGCGCTCAGATGTCGGAGAAATAAAGGCGGCATAGGGAAAGTGAAGATGCGGAAACTCTAATCAAGAATCGCAGGCGGATCAAGCGCCGGGATGGTTTTCTGTAGTTATTTGGCGTATGGCCTCATAGAGGACAATGCCCACGGAGGTCGCCAGATTCAGGCTGCGCGCGGCGTCTCCTGGCATTGGAATGGTGAGGCAGGCCTGCGGATATTTACTCAACAGCGTTTCGGGCAGACCCTTGGTTTCCCGGCCGAAGATGAAATAGTCACCCGCGCGAAATTCTTCATCCCAGTAGGGGCGTTTTGCCTTGGTGGTCAGCAGGAAAAAGCGGCTCTTCTCCGTCTGCACTTGAGCGAAAACATCTTCAAGGTCATCCCACATCCGGAGATCCACTTTGTCCCAGTAGTCGAGCCCGGCACGTTGCAGCGCCTTTTCGTCGAGGCTGAAGCCGAGCGGGCGCACGAGATGAAGGCGTGACCTGGTGGCCAGGCACAGGCGGCCGATGTTGCCGGTATTCGGCGGAATTTCCGGCTGATGGAGAACAATATGGAAGGGCGGGGCGCTCAATCGACAGGTCGATTTATCTTTGAAAAAGATAAACCCGGCCGCCCTGGAGCAGCCGGGTTCATTTAAAGAAGCTAAAGTGCCGCGTTCAAGCGCTGCACCCGGATTTCAGGGAGCGGCAGGCGCGGCGGGCATGGACAATTCAGAATATTCTCCCGGCACCTCAAAAAGATCATCTGCCGGAACTTCGGTCGTGACGTTTTTATAGTTGATCTCTACGCCCTGGTCATCAACCACGATTTTTGCGGGAAACCGTGTTTCTTTGTTCACAAACATGGTGAATTGCTGGCCGTCGGCATTCGTTACCAGATACTTTTCCGTCATCGCTCCATTAACCTCTTCCTCGCCCTGCAACTCGTAGGTCGCATCCTGCTTGGTGGGGTCAAACATTTTGAGCTGCTCTTCGCTCAGCGGGGTGACCATATACTGCTTCTGATCCGGCATCAGGGTATACATTTTCTTTTCATCTTCATTGAAGATGGAGATGCTTTTCTGGGTCTGGCCGCCGGCCGAGAGCTCTGCTTCGACACGCATCATGCCGCCCTTCTTGAACATCTTGGTGGTGGACATGACATTGCCGCCCTGGCTCATTTCCATTTCAGCAGTCATATTCTCCGGCATTTTGACCGGGATATCTTTACTGCCCTCCGTCTGCGCAAAGGCGGCACAAGGGAGCGACAGGAGAACGGCGGCCAAGATACCGCGCGCGATTTTTCTGAATTCAGTCATCGGGATGGTTTTTATTTTATTGGTTAGGCTGGGTTGTAGTTTCTGCAAGGCGTCCTTCATTCGCGCACTATGCGCGTAAATCCGGCACGCTCGCATCAAACGGATTGCGCAGATGGCGCGTGCGTTCATTAAAAATTCCCACCGCGTCCCAATCAAGCAGATAGCTCGCCTGGCGCTCCTGGATCTGACGCATGAGAGCGCTTCGAGCATTGGCCCGTGTATCTGAAGGCGGGGTGAGTAAAGCGTCCGTGATGGGACCCGGATTCCAATATCCATCCATGTTGGCCAAGGCAAGTCCGAGGCCTTTTTCGGGGTGGATATTATGAAACTCAATGTCCTGCGCTTCCAGCCAGGGATCTCCCCAGGCTAATCCTTCGGATTCACAGAATTGTTGCAACAGATACTCTTTGGTGATCCAGTCGATCAGGCCAACCAGGGCCGTGCGGTCTTTGGATAATCCATCCAAAGTGCGCGCCCACAAATCCAGAATCGCGTCGGTTTCCTGATCGCGCTTGGCAAATGCTGCTTTGGCCCGCGCCAGATAAAGTCCCAGCAGATCAATCGCATCGGTATCCTGCCCGTCGCCCGTCCGCACGGGCCAAGGCGCGGTTAACTGCCGGCTGAGCCGTCGCAGGCTGCCCGTGGCATTAATTAATTCGACCTGCGGCAAATCATCATTTTCCAATAATTCAAGCACGAGCCGGGTAGATCCAATCTTCAGGAAATTCGTCGAAGGCAGCACATTGGTATCACCGTGTAATAAGTGCAGCCGCCGGTATAAATTGGGATCGGCCAGAGGTTCGTCCCGGGTATTGATGATGGCGCGGTTTTGCTGGACCCATTCATAAAAATCGTTCTGAATATAGTCCGCACGCTGACTGATGAGAAACCGCTGCTCATTGTGGTCCGTGTAAGTCGCGCGTCCCCCGGCGACTGCCCGGCTGCGAATTGAATCCACACATCCCGCGCCGACCATGAGCACGCGCACAGTAAGAAATGCGAGGAGCGAAAGAACATTGGACTCAGTGAACGGTGCGTAACGCTCCATCGAATAATTCTCATGGCACCCAAAGGTCGCGCCGGTGTAATGATCGATATTATTTCGAATAAAGAAAACTTCTTCTTCCAGGCCCAGATCTTTCACCGCTTCATTCAGGATGGCATCACCCGCCAGATCGTAACGCACCACGTCCATCGTATTCAGACATTCCGGTGTGCAGACCTCCAGATGGCCCATATCGATATAGACCCGGCCGCCATTAAACAGGAAACCACCATTACCCGCCGGTTCATCCCAATCCCTGTGGTGCAGATCAATCAGGCCATAGCGGTCGTTCTCAAAAATCCAGTCCCGGATTTCCGGCAGCACTTCATGGACCTTTTGCGGTGAACTGACCAGGCATCCATATTCCGTCTCCAACCCGGTGATGCGTGCCACCGGACTGCTCCGGGCAAGACCAGAAGGTTCTTTCGTAATTGAGGGAGAGGACATGGAAATGCTGGCGGCCGGTAATTGTGTGAGCGGTTGGAGAGCAGGTCTGGGAAAGAAAGGATCACCCTTCGGCGCCCGGCGGAGATTCACCCGGACGCTCCACGGCGTCAAGAAACGGAACGAAGCGGGCGGCCCCTATTCTTTTTCGATCCGGCTTTCCTCGACGACGCGCAGACTCCGGTAGCAGTTGGGCCCTTTCGCATGGCGATCAAGCAAGGCCAGCTCGATCTGACGCGAACCCGCTTCGACTTTCAGGGGCTTGTCCTCTGCGGGCAAATCCAGATCAACGATGTGTTCTTCCTTAAAGAACGCTTCCCACACGGCGAGCAGGTAGCGGCAGGCTTTCTCCCACGGATCATGAGGATTCAGGCGTTCGTTCAGCCAGTCAGAGGCTTCCTTTTCCTCAATGCGCGTGGCCACGGCGACGGGCTGCGTCATGTATTCGTAGTCTCCGTCATAATTAAGGCGGCAGACGACGTCATCCTCCGGCTTGTTTCCTAACTCCGCGAACAGGCTCTCAACGATGATGGGCGGCGAGAAGATCTGATCAAAGGCGCCCTTAAGCCGCGGGCTGAGCCCAAAATTGACGAGCCGCCGCAGGGAAACGTCTTCCGCCGAGCGGTTGAAGCCCTCCACATGCGCCGCCTGGATCGCCATCTGCCGCACTTTCTCGATGTCTGCCGGGTGGCCAAAGGCAGCCATGGCATGCCGGTCAAAGACTTCGAAAACCTTGCTCTGACCCTGGCCGACCCCGAAGAGCAGGATGCCTTCGGGCCGGGAAAGAGCAAAGACCGGGGTCCCGCCCTTTAACTGGTCCGCAATGTATTCCCGCCGGTGCCCGACGGTTTCAAGCCAGCGGTAAGGTTCCTCCGTCATGCCTCAGCCTCCCTCCAGAAGTTGGCCTGCTCCTCATCGTCAATCGTGCGAATGCCTTCCGCATTGAGCAGTTTGACGGTGGGGTAACTGTGCATCTCCGGGGTCACGCCCCCGGTAGCGCTGTCAAATTCACTGGCTGTCATGAGCAGGCGGATGGCCAGACGCACGGCGTCAGGCAGCTCCATCTCTGCCGGGCGCGGCTCGCCCCAGCGGTCGAGGTGTTTCAGAATGCTTTTGATGGAAAGCGATCCGCTTCCCGAACCTGCAAATTGCGCGGCCTTGAAGTGGGCACCGAGCGGGTCATAGAAATAAATAGAGCCCGGGCTATCATCTTCCTCCGGCGGATGGTCGTCCCACCCGGCAAAAATGGGGGAAACAATGCCAAAACCCTGCAGGGTGCCGGGAAGATTTTCCCGGAGCATCTGGGAAAGGGCTCGGATCTTGGCCGGCATGCTCATGCGCTGAAGCTGGCTGCGGCGATAGAACTCGAACGTCGTCCTCAGGGTGCGCGCCATCTCGACGGCGACGGCGGGTGAACCCGCGATCGCCATGATCGAGCGCTCATCCAGCTCCAGAATCTTTTCGGCCTTGTCCGTGAAGATAAAATTACCCGTGGTCGCACGGTGATCTCCCACCGCCAGAATGCCAGCACGGCAATGGAAAGCGAACACGGTGGTTCCCTCCAGAGGGAGAAAATCGCCGGAAGCGGCCGTCTTCGTGCTGCTGCCCTGCCCGTGGCTGAAGGCCGCCACGGGAAAGGGCGAGATACCTTCCGTCCGGAGAATGTGCAGAAAGTCACCGCGCTGACTGGCCAGACTGCTCTCCTCAGAGGGTGCCACCGGGGAAGATGAAGGTTTATTCACCGGTCCGTTGGCGATAACGCTTAGCCGTGTCTGGATCGACCTTTTTCATGCGCTTCAGCAGGTCGTTCACATTCGGTTTATCCACGTTGGGGGCATTCGGAGCCGAGTCATCGCCGCCACCGCCAGGGGCGGTTGGCCTGATTTTGCGTTTCGGTTCAGGCATAATAAAGGCTACTTCAGGTGATCTGTTTTGCAAGGGGCAGCGAGGCCAACTCGGTCACGCTGGTCGCATTGCGAATCGTCTTCAGGGCAAAGCGAATTTGCTCCTGATCGAAGAGGTGACGCATGTTCAGTTCCAGATAGCCGCCCTCGGGCAGAGTGAAGCGCACCATGTCCCACTGAGCGGCGTCGATTTTTCCGCCAAATCGCTCAATGCAGATTCCGCGAATCGCCGCGCGCGTGGTTGACGGCGCCTCCAGTTCTTTCGTGTGGATGGCCTCAAATGGATACGGACTTTCAAACGCGCCCTGTTGTTGGAGGCCGAAAAAGAGCCCTTCTTCCTCATCCAGGTGGTGATAGCTTAAATCCAGGCTGCGCAGCCAGGGATCATCCTCGGCCAGTCCTTCACCTTTGCGGAAGCCATCGATCAGCTCGTACTTCGCCGTCCAGTCAAGTTTGCCTGAAGTTCTCAAGGGATCCTCGGCCAGGTCATCCAGCACCTCATGCCAGGCTTGGAGCACGCGGGTCCATTCCTCATCCAGGCCCTTGGCATATTTCTGGGCCAGCTCCGCGTAGCGCCGCTGGATGTCAATCGCGCTCGCTTTGCTCCCATCCCGCAGTATGACTTCCCATTTCCAGGAGGGATCGCGCGAGATGTCTTTGATCGCCTGAATGGGATCTTTCAGGTGCGGGATTTCCTCGTCCTTCGCGCCGCCCACCATCGCTTCGAGAGCCAGTGCGGTCGTGCCGATCTTCAGCCAGTTGGCGTAGGGCGAGAGGTTCGCATCACCCACGATGACGTGGAACCGGCGGTAGCGTGCTTCGTCAGCGTGTGGTTCATCGCGGGTGTTGACGATTGGCCGCCGCTGCATGGTGTCGACACTCTGCAAGGTGCTGAAAAAATCTGCCCGCTGTGAAACCTGGAACCCGGCCCGCAAAAAGCGGTCCTCCGCTTCCCAGCCATATTTACCGGTGCCGGCGATGATCTGGCGGGTGACGAGAAACGCCTGAATCCCCTGGGCAAGCTGAGCCCAGGGCAATTGGCGAGGGAGCAGATAGTTTTCGTGGCAGCCGTAGCTGTGGCCCTGAAAGTCTGTGTTGTTTTTGTAAATCAGGACCGGGTTATCCGTTTTCTGATTCAGATCACGGGCGCAATCCATGACGATCTGGTCTCCCACATAATCCTGCTGGAGGATTTCCAGTAGGGTCGAGCATTCCGGGGTGCAGTACTCGGGATGGGCATGGTCATTGTAGAACCGCGCTCCGTTTTTTATGGCGAGATCGCTTTTAATCTCGCTGAAACTTAATTCCCGGGCGGCGTCCGCTGCAAAATACTGGCTCTCATCGGTATCCTGGCGAAGGGAACCCACGCGGAACCCCCGGGCATCGACGTGCGGATCTTCATAGCTATAATCCCAGCGCATACGGACGCCCGGCGCTTTGGCGCTACGCACCAAAGAAATGCTCTCTGCCACCACATCCAGATTGGTTCCTGGCCGCTCCCGGGTGATGCCGTATTCTGTTTCCAGTCCAAAAAGAATCTCCATCTTATTGCCGGGTTGCGTTACCTTGCATGGTCTCAGACACTTCTTACGAACAAAGCGCTGAATGGCGCTCTCTTTGCTGGGAAGTCTTGGACCGTCTCCCAGTTATCACCTCACACAGGGTCCGCGGCAGCACAAACGCTTTCCCATTTCAGGTCTGTCCATCCCGCTCTGCCTGCCAGATTTTTCCGATCCCATGCATCACGAAGAGCCAGGTTCCACTGCCGCCACCGCCGTTCGGCCACCCGATAGAGTTTCCGGACAACCGGAGGCTGACGGAGTGGCCTCTGCGGATGCTTCACTCTCTTCCTCCTCGAAAAGCCTCGCGGCGGGGGACGCTAAGAAGGTCTATGATGCAATCAGCCAGAACATTGGCAGCGTCATGCGCGGGCAGGAGGATGCGATCCGCAAGATTCTCGCCGCCCTCGCCAGCGGTGCCCACGTTCTGATTGAAGACTATCCGGGCACCGGCAAAACGACCCTCGCCAAGGCCCTGGCGGCCTCCATCGCGGCGGACTTCAAACGCATCCAGTTCACGCCGGACCTTCTCCCTTCGGATATCCTGGGCGTCTCCATCTACGATCAGAGAGAAATGGCCTTCAAGTTCCGCCCCGGGCCGGTTTTTGCCGAGATTCTTTTGGGCGATGAGATTAACCGGGCCTCACCGCGCACTCAGAGCGCTCTGCTTGAGGCGATGGGTGAACGCCAGGTTTCCATTGACGGTGTCCAGCACACTCTATCGGAAGTGTTCTTTGTCATCGCCACCCAGAACCCGGTGGAGTTCCGAGGGACCTATCCGTTGCCGGAAGCCCAGATGGACCGCTTCGGCATGGAGATCACTCTGGGCTATGTGCAGCCCATGGATGAGGTCGCGATTCTCTCTGCCCAGCAAAAGGGTCATCCGCTCGAGCGCCTTCAACCGGTGGCAGGCCTGGAGGATGTCAAAGCACTCCAGCTCGCCGTGCATGAGGTCAATGTGAGTGACGAACTCAAGCGCTACATCGTTGATGTGACAGGCGCGACCCGAGGCTTTAGCGGCGTTCAGCTCGCCGCCAGCCCGCGCGCCTCGCTCACCCTGATGAAGTCGGCCCAGGCTCTCGCGCTTTTTGCAGGGCGAGATTACGTGGTGCCGGACGATATCCAGGAGATCGCCCCGGAGGTGGTCGCTCACCGGTTGGTCCTGGATAGCGAAGCGAAATTCTCCGGTATGACGGGCCGCCAGGTCGTGAACCAGATTCTTGATCGCATCGACGTGCCGGGATAGGCGCCCCGATTTTTCTTAGCCTTTCCGATTTGCCAAGGTGGAACGGTGGCACTAGGGTGCGCTTTCTTTCCGGACGGGAAGCGCGGAAGCGGCATCATCCGTTGGTTGGCGACCGGTTGCTCAGCAGCAACTCCATCAGGTCGGTCTTTCCATACAAACCCATGAGATGAGCGCAACCGCTCAAGCTCCGGGAACCGAAAGACTGACGCACGATCGACCACCCACTATTGCACCATGGAATTTCTTGCCAGCCGCGCTGCCGATATCAGCCCATCCGTTTCCCTTTCAGTCACCGCCAAGGCCAAGGCCATGATCGCCGAGGGCCAGGACGTCTATGCTTTCGCCGCGGGCGAACCGGATTTTGACACACCGGACCATATCAAGGAAGCGGCCCAGCAGGCTCTCTCCGCCGGGATGACCAAGTATACCCCCAGCAGCGGTCTGCCGGAGCTGCGTGAGGCCATCTCCAACAAGCTCCTGCAGGACAACAATCTGGCCTATGAACCCAGCCAGATCACGGTGACCAACGGCGCCAAACAGGCTTGTCTCAATGCCATCATGGCCACCTGTGATGAGGGTGACGAAGTGATCATCCCGGCTCCCTACTGGCTGAGCTATCCGGAGATGGTCCGGATCGCGGGAGGCCACCCCGTCCATGTCCAGACCCGGGAAGAAAATGGATGGAAAATGACGGCGGATGATTTCGAAAGCGTGATGACCCCGCGCACGAAAATGGTCATTCTCAACAGCCCGGGTAACCCGACGGGCAGCGTTTACACCCGAGAGGAGCTGGAGGCGATCCTGGAGGTGGCCGAAGGCGAGGACATCCTCATACTCAGCGATGAAATCTATGAGAAACTGGTGTACGACGATGCCGAGCACGTCAGCATCGCGAGCCTTAATGATGAGGCACGCCGCCTCACCATCACGGTAAACGGCTTCAGCAAATGTTACGCCATGACCGGCTGGCGCCTTGGCTACACCGCAGCCCCGCCGGAGATTGCAAGGGTTATTGACTCATTACAAAGCCACATGACCTCGAATGTCACGACATTCGCTCAATATGGCGCGATCGCCGCGCTGACCGGAGATCAGGCGCCTATCTCGGATATGCGCGATGAATTTGATATCCGCCGCAACTACATGTTTGAGCGCATTGCCTCGATCAACAACGTCAGCACGGTCAAGCCGCTCGGAGCCTTTTACATCCTCGCCAATATCAGCCGCACAGAACTCTCCAGCCTCAACTTCTGTGAAGCGCTTCTGAGCAAAAGCGGGGTCGCGGTGATTCCCGGCGCAGCCTTTGGTGACGACCGGACAGTACGCTTCAGCTACGCCACGGGTCTTGATGTGATCAAGAACGGCCTCGATAAGTTCGAGGACTTCTGTAAGGGGTTCTGATCGATCACCGCGAGGGCGGGATGCGAGCGAGTTTTCGCTGGAGGGAACGACGGTGGATGCCCAGGGTCCTGGCGGCTTGGGTGATGTTGCCTTCGCAGTCGTAGAGCACCCGGTTGATGTGTTCCCATTCCACCCGGTCAAGGGTGGGGCTTTCCCATTCCGTGCCGTCCGCCGGGTGGGCCAGTTGTGGCCGCAGACCCTGGAGAGCAGCCAGCACCTGATCGGTGTCCGCCGGTTTGGTGAGGTAATCCATCGCGCCATAGCGGGTGGCCTCAAGCGCAGAAGCGATGCTGCCGTAGCCGGTGAGAACGATGATGCGCAGGCCGGGTTGCGTCTCGGCAATCTTCCGGACCAGCTCAAGCCCGTCCATGTCAGGCATCTTAAGGTCCACGACAAAGGCTTCCGCGGCAAAGTCCTCGAAGGCGGTCAGCGCTGACGGTCCATCGACCGCGGTGTGAACGATGAAATTTCGAGATCTGAGGGCACGGGCGAGCCGTTCCCGCATGAAGTCATCATCATCCACCAGCAGGATCCGGCTGAAGTCGAAGCTGGCCTCCGTCGCGCCTTTCTCCGGCAACCCACCTTTTCCATATCCCGCGCTGCCATTCGCGTGGGAATGACCGTCGCCATTTCCCTTGCTGCCGTTATTCTGCTGAGAGCGTTGACCGTTGGTCTCATCCATCGCTTACCTGCCTGCTAAAATCCCATCATGCCTCCTTCTTCAGCCGGAATTCTCCGGTTCAGGGAAGGATAATGTCACTTTTGTGCCTTTTTCCAACTCGGATTCGATGAGAAGGCGCCCATTGAGACGTTCGGCCAGGGTCCGGACGAGGAAAAGCCCAAGGCCCATCCCCTGCCCCGGTTCCTTTGTTGTGAAAAACGGATCGGCTGCCCGGCTGCGCGTGACCGGGTTCATTCCCGTGCCCTGGTCTTCCACGGATATGCTGACTTCACCGCCGTGATGAAGCAGCCGGAGATGGACCGGGAGGCCGGCTGGAGAGGCTTGGATGGCGTTTTCTACAAGCACCTCGGTAGCCTCGATGAGGCGCTCGAGCGGGGCATGGATCTTCTGGCCGGGCTCGACCACCTCGCGTGAAATGCACAACCGGTTCCAGTGATCCACGGGAAGGGCTTCTTGCAGACCTTCCAGCAGGGCGCTCAACTCAAAAGTATCCCGGTGCCGCCAGGCCTCCTGGGTGGCACCATAGTTCAGTTTATCAAGAATCTTCCGGCAGCGAATGGTCTGCTCCCGGATGAGCCGGGCATCCTCCAAAATTTCCTCGTCGTGTGGCTCACTGCGCTCGGCGGCGCGCTGCAGCTCGTGACTCGCGATTGCGATTGTCCCCAATGGCGATCCCATTTCGTGCGCTACCCCTGCCGCCAGGGTGGCGATGGCGGAGAGGCGTTCATGGCGTTCCTTGAGGACACGGGCTTCCGCGCGGACGAGCTGGCTGCGGCGGACCTCGGAAGCCAGTTTGCCGACAAAGTAGGCAATCAGAGCGGAGGCTATGCCAAAGGAGATAACCAGCCCGAAACGACGCAATTCTTCCAGATCCGGACCGGCATAGCCCGCGGGAAATTCAAGAGGCCGGGCCCAGAAAAACAGGGTGAGATAGCAGAAACCGCAAACCAGGACCATGAGCCAGATCAGGCGTGGACTCAGGGTGATCGCGGCAAGGGCCACGTGGACCAGATAAAGCTCGAGAAAAGGGTTCAGTGGTCCGCCCGTCAGATGCAGCATCCCGGTGAGGAGAACGGCGTCCCCGGCCAGGATCCCCCAGATATGCCAGGGGCGGATCTGACGGGCGCGGCTCTGCCAGGCGAGCAGGGCGAGGTTGGTCAGCGCGGTGAAACTAATCAGCACCAGGAGTTCCGGCATCGGGAGCCGGATTCCCACTCCATAGTGCACCACGAAAACGGTGACGATCTGACCGATGACGGCGAGCCAGCGCAAGAGCAGCAACCACGGCAGGGTCAGCCGGGCTGATTGAGTCTCATCCGGGAAAGGCGCCGGGGAGTTGGTATCCCCGGAGGACGAACCGGCCTGCGGAACAGCAAAAAGGGATGCCGGGAGTTCCGGCATCCCTTCAGGTGAAACTGATTCGGTGGATTTTTGCGCGTTGACCACCGGCGAGCATGGACTCAACCGCGCTTAAGCGCAAATCCGGCCAGGCCCAACAGGATCAGGACTCCGCCCCCGCCCAGCATCAGGTAGGCATTTGTTGCGGGCTGCGGTTTGCGGCCTTTTTCCAGAATATAGATTTTATCGGTATCAACCTCTTCGGGTTTGATGCCCTGGAGCGCGGCAACTGTCTGCTTGACCAGATTCTCTTCTTCCCCGCCAAGCTTGCCGATCTTATTGATCACCAGCCCCTGGACGGATTCTTCAGAGGTCGCTTCCTTAGGCAGCTCTCCAAAGGTCTTGATCGATTTGTCTTTCACCAGAACCGCTACAGTACCCATTTTGTTGGTCGTGGCTAAATTCGCCAGGCTTTCCGGAGATGCCAGCGGAACATAGACATGGTTAAGCTTGGTGCTGGCAGTCACCTGATCGCCTTCATTCCCTTCGTATTCGTAGACGCAATTGCCCCACGCGGCCAAATGTGGGCCGATTTTAAGGTGCGCGTTCTCCAAGTCGGCGCCCGGGCTGGCCTCCAGTTCTTTGAGTTCTACTTCAGCCGGTTCCGGGTCAGCCGCGTTGGCCAGCTGAAGTTCCTGGAAGCCGATAAAGCCGACGATTCCGCCGATTACGAGCAATGCGAGAAAGATTCGCCACATAGTAGTAGTATGGATTGGATTTGGTTGATCAGGGTTAGAGACTGTGTTGCGCGGTTGCCCGGAGGTTTTCCGCATTTAGGGAGACGAAGACCGCCTCAGATCTATTCGTGGGAGAATAAAGACCTATACCTGCCGGGGTGGATTAGAAAAAAAGCACCCCGGAAACAACCAAATTCAGAGCTGAACCTGATTTGCGAGGTGAGCGGCGGACAGGAGGCCGCGCGCTTTGTGCATCGTTTCCTCCCATTCCAGAAGAGGAATCGAGTCAGCCACGATCCCCGCTCCGACATGAAAGCCACTTCGGTTCTTAACGGGTTCGTTGATCAGCGTGCGGATAAGAATGCTGGAACGCAGGCCGCCCTCGGCATCAAAAACGCACACGCTTCCCGTGTAAGGTCCGCGAGGAATTGTCTCCAGCTCCGCGATGATTTCCCGGGCGCGCTTTTTGGGCGCCCCCGTGATCGAGCCGCCCGGGAAGCAGGCGCGTAGAGCCTCCAGAGCGCTGACCTCCGGCCGCAGTTTTCCTTCCACCCGGCTAAGCTGATGGTAGACCTGAGGATAAGCGCGAATGACACAAAGCTCCGGGACGTGCACGCTGCCATATTGACAGACCTGACCCAGATCGCTGCGCTCCAGATCAGTGATCATGATCAGCTCAGCACGCTCTTTGGCGGATTCGGCCAGACTTTCCCGATTTCGTTCATCCTCGACCGTGGTTTGACCTCTCGGCCGCGTGCCTTTGATCGGCATGGTGGTGACGGTCCGCCCCTCGATCCGCAGAAAGGTCTCCATGGAGGCGGAGATAATCTCGCAGTCCCCAAGGCCCAGATAAGAAGCCATGGGAGCGGGAGACACCCGCAGTAAAGCCTCCAGAAACGCGCCGGAATCCGTCAGGGCGGGTCTCTCCAGCCGGTGGGAAAGGTTGACCTGATAGATATCGCCCGCGGCGATGTATTCCTGGGCCCGGCCGACCATTCTCAAAAAGTCCTTCTGGTCCAGCCGCGGAGCGAAAGCAAACCCGCGGTCATCGAACAGCGACGCCGGGCGGAGCGAATCGGCCTCTCGCGTGCCCGCCACGGTGAGACGGGTCCCTGATTGATAGAGGGCAAAGTCAAAATCGCCCGGATACTCCACACATCCAGCGGCCAGAAAGCCGGGGCAGCCCTGGATCGACGCGATGAGATTGCTCAGCCTGAGAAAATCCGCTTCATTCCAAAGATTGCCGCGCCAAGGGGGCTCAACCGGATCGGCCAGGGCAAGGAGTTCATCCGCCCCGGCCGGACCGAGGCAGTCAGGAATGAGGCCGGGTGAGAGAAGCACGGGCCGCCGATGCTCCCGGTTCAGCCCGGCCAGGTCAGACAAAGAAAAACAGTGGTAATCTGGCAAAATGGCGGCACCCATCTCGATTTGTTTCGTGCTGAACGTCAGGAATTAAGCAACAACAGAGTTGCAATTCGAACGCGTCGCAACATAGCTTTGCGGCAAGTCTGACTCGCCCAAAGAACGGCCGGACCCGGTCCGGCCTAACCTCCGTCCAAGACTCAAGCATTCCATCTTTCCTATGAAACGCACCGCCCGCCCGCACCGCCCTGCTCAATTCATAATTCATCGCGTGAGTATTCTGCTCGCCCTTTTCGTGGGACTGGCCGGAGTTGGGACGGCGCTGGCTCAGCCTGCCGGCGAGGAAGTGGCACCGCCCGCAGCCGCGGATACAGGCGAGGAAGCCGCGGAAGTTTCCGCAGAAAGCCGGGAAGCGGCTGAGAAAGCATTGCGTGAGTTCCAGCAGAAGGCTCAGGAAGCCGGTGTGGATACCGAAGCCCTGGAACGTACCGCCCGTGGGGTGCTGGATGACGCCGGCGTGTCCGAAGAGGATCTGGAAGCGGCTGCCCGTCAGTTACGTGAAGCAGCGGAGAACGCCAACATTGACGCCGCCACAATCGAGCAGGCCGCCGGACGCGTCCGGGAAGAACTGGACGAGCTACGGTCCGATGGGATTTCGGTCGATGCGGAAGACCGGCAAACGGCGATTGAAGCGCTGGAGGAACTTGGCCGCCAGGCTGATGAAGCCCTGCGCGACGATGAAGTGCTGGTCGACGATGCTGAGATGGATGCGACAGAAGCCGCAGCCTTCGAAGCGGTGGAAGGCACCGAAGATCTCGGGCTGCCGGGCGAGACGGCCGAAGATCTGCTCAATCCCCTTCTCGAAGAGGAGACGGAATCCGCTCCCAGCGCCGCGGAGATGGCGCGGGCCCGCGCGGAAGCCGTCCTGGATTCCGAAGCGATTGACCGGATCGAAGCGCGCCGCGATGAAATTCTGGCTCAGGTAAATGCGGAGCGGGACGCAAAACAGGCGCGGATCAATTTCCAGAAAGCGCTCACCGTCGCCACACAGGACCCTGATCTGGTGGCTCTGAAGGCTTCCGCCGCGGAGGCGCCTACCTTTGAAGAGTCCCGCGCCTTTCTAACCGAATACTATGAGCAACTTTTTGCCAAGATCGAGTCCATGCAACCTCGCATCAAGGATTACATCCAGGAGCGCAAGCAGGAGTATATGCTGCAGATTGAGCGGCAGCTCCCGCGCACGGAGCCGTTTGACCTGACCGCCGGCGGGGAGGAGGAAGATGGCGCGGCTGCCGAAGCCCAGGGAGCAGCCCCTGCCGCTGGTCAGCCTGTCGCGCCGCGCGAACGCGAAAGTGCGGGGCCTCTGTTCATCGAAGGCTGACACTGAGAAAAGCAGGGCGGCCTGTCATTTCTGACCGGGCGGGTCACCGATCTGCTCGCGGATGGATGCGGCCAGTTGCTGGTAGGTAAAGGGTTTCGGGAGTTTCGCCTGAAACCCGTAGGTTTGGGGGTTGGTGAGCACGTTGTCGTCGGAATAGCCACTCGAAACAATCGCCTTAATCTCCCGGTCAAGTTGACGGATACGGGTGATCATCTCCCGGCCACCCATTCCGCCGGGCACCGTCAGATCGAGAATGAGCAGATCGAAAGGTTCTCCGCGCTTTTGGTGCTCCAGATAGATCTCGATCGCCTCACTGCCTTCAGACGTAATGGTTGGCCGGTATCCCAAACGTTTCAGCATCATGCTGACCGTCCTCTGGATGTTTTCGTCATCATCCATGAGGAGCACCTTGCCGGTGTTGGGCGTCCTTTCCTCTCCGGTTTCCGCCGGGGGCAGACTTTCGCGGCTTTCCCGGTCCGGCGGAGCGCCGGGAATGGCCGGGATATGCAGATGCATGATCGTTCCTCCCGTGGGCAGGACTTCGGGTTCAATCCAGCCGCCATGGTTCTGGACAATTGAGCGCGCGTTGGCCAGCCCGATGCCACGGCCCTCACCCTTCGTCGTGAAATAGGGCTCAAAAATCCTCGAGATGATTGACGTATCGATACCCCCGCCACCATCGCGAATGCTGATGCGCACATAGTCACCGGCGGCCACCCCGGCAGGCCGATCGGCGTCCTCCTTCAGAGTCAGGTTTTCCGCGGTGATCCGGACTTCGCCGGTAAAGTCCATCGCTTCGAGTGCGTTGGTGAGGACCTGATGAATGACATTGACGGTCTGATATTCGTCGGCATGGAGCAGCCAGAGATCATCTGGAAGGTCCACCTTGATCTCCACATGGTCCGTGCTGCGAAGGAAACGCACGGTGTCCTCCAGGAGATCGCGCGCTGAAACCGGTTTCTTCTCCAGGGCTCCCCGCTGGGAGAGCGCGAGCAACTGGTGACTGAGATGCTTGGCCCGTTCCAGGGAGAAAAGCGCCTCCTGCAGAGGAGGGGTGGCCTCTTCGTGCCCGGCCAGTTCCTCCATGAGGACGGAGAGATTTCCCATCACAGAGGTGAGCGCGTTATTGAAGTCATGGGCAATACCTCCAGCGAGTGTGCCGAGGCTTTGCAGCCGGAGCATCTCCTGCATGCGCCGCTCCATTTCCAGGGTGCGCAGCTTCACCCGGTTGCGTTCGATGGCAAAGGCAATGGCCCGCTTGAAGTGATTCTGGTCGAGATCATCTTTGAAAATAATATCCTCCGCTCCACTATCAATCGCCTCCGTGGTAAGGCCGCGGCTGGCGTGTGCGGTCAGGACGATAACCGGCAATTCTTTGTGCCGGGTGACGATCTGCTTGAGAGCCTGGAGCCCTTCCGCATCGGGCAATTCCAGATCAAGAATCACCACCTCCGGACAGATTCTTTCGATCTGCTTTTCCGCTTCAGCCAGGGTCTGCACACGATGGATCTGATAGAGATCCTCCACCGGTTTGCGCAGAGCGAGCTCCACGAGCCGTGCGTCCAAGTCACGGTCTTCGACGAGGAGAACATGTGCCGTTTCGGGTAGTGATTTAGTCATGGCGTTCTCCGTGACCTTTTGTGCGGGAAAAGCCGGAGATAGGAGGGAGCGCCCCATAAAGCGCGGAAGGATGGTCGCTGGCCGGAATTAATCAATAGGGAAGAGAGAAAACGGAGCTCTCGACCGGACCATGGAGTCCACTGCCGCAACCATAACAAGAAAGATAATATGAAAGGTAAGAGGACAGCCATCAGAAAAAACAAAAAATTAACTTGGCAGGGAGCGGAAAAAGCCGTTTTGTTCCTTTGAACAGATAACCGGTGGTTGGTTCAATCATTGGTGGGCTGACCTGCTAAGAAATTTCACCTTTTCGCCTGAAAATAATCCCCAGACTCCGCGCACATCAAAACCGGTGACTTGAACGGCTCACAACGGCTAAACGCTAATGAAGCTTACCCAACGACAGCAGGAAATTCTGAATTTTCTTCGGACCGAACAGGACACGACCGGGATCATTCCTTCGACCCGTGAAGTACAAAAGCATTTTGGTTTTGCCAGTCAAACCGCGGTGATGAGCCATTTGCGGGCTTTGGAGCGCAAGGGGGTTATTGTTCGTCCGCCCGGCAAAGCCCGGGCCATCCAATTTACGGAGAAGTTGGGGCCGCTGCCGGTCAGTCCCGGCCTGGAGCGGGCCTTCATTAAAGTACCCGTCTACGGCCAGATTGCCGCCGGGATGGCCTCGATCACGGAAGAGATGGTCGAAGGCGAGGTGGCGATTCACCCGGAATCTTTGAGCATTCGCGGGAAGGAGCCGCTCTTTGCGCTGCGGGTCCGGGGTGAGTCCATGATCAATGCGCATATCTGTGACGGGGATGTGGTTGTCCTTCAGAAACGCGAGCCTTCTCACGGAGATGTCGTCGCCGCACTGATTGACGGGGAAACGACCTTGAAGCGTTTTCAACGGCATAACGGCCGGGTTTATCTGAAAGCGGAGAATCCGGATTTCCCGGACCTTAAACCGACCGCGGAGCTGGAGGTGCAGGGCGTCATGGTTGCCCTCATCCGCCCTGTCTGAGAAATTGTGAGGTTAGGCCTCAGGGCATCACTCCCGGGTGGCGCAGCGTAGTATTTTTCGCGCCGAGCGCTTCTCATTCCCCCTGATCATCCGCCTAATCAAGATTCTCCCGAACAACCACGCCAACAAGGAACTGCCAAAAGAATGAAAGTGCCGCATTTACCTGCCCTGCGCTGGGGAACGCCCTATCAAAGTCTGGATGAGACTACACTCAAACATGTAGGCAGTGGAGACGCGGTTGGCCGCCTGAGCATTGTCAACGGCGGTATCATCCGGCGAGACGCCCTGCAGGCACCCAGCCGGGAGGAGATTTTTGATGGGCTCACCTCTCAGGAACTGGTGCGCATGTGTGAGCGCGCTGCGCATTTCTTCATGAAGGCGCCTTTGCCCGCTGGCCGCGAAGGCGAAATGCAGACCGTTGAGCAGTATGTCACGCAACTGTCCTCCACCACGGGTCTGCCGGAAAACCTGTGCCGGATTAACATGTCGAAGATCGAGAGCGTGCTCGTGAAGATGGAAACCGTCCTGACCGGGCTCACGCGCGGATTGCCCCTGGATATTTTTGATACCGCGGCGACCCAGGCGGACGGACTGGATATCTGCTTTTATCCGGCCGCCAAATCACTCGCGGTTATCCTGCCGAGTAATTCGCCCGGAGTAAACTCGCTCTGGCTGCCCGCCCTGGCCATGCGCATTCCCGTCCTGCTTAAGCCTGGACGGGAAGATCCATGGACTCCCCTCCGCCTCATTCAAGCTCTGATTTCGGCTGGAATGCCGTCCAAAGCGTTTTGCTTCTATCCCACGACCCACGAGGGCTCCGAGGAAGTTGTCCGGGCCGGAGGCAAAGTGGTAGTCTTCGGCGGCGATGCAACGGTGAAAAAATACGAAGGGAACCTCCGAGTTCAGTGCCATGGCACCGGGCGCTCGAAGATCCTGGTGGGGGCTGACCAGGCCGGCAACTACCGGAAGTTTCTCGATATCTCAGAGCACAGCATCACCGCAAATGGCGGCCGAAGCTGCATCAATGCCTCCGCCATCCTCACCCCTTCACAGATTGATGACTTTGCCGAGGCCCTCGCCAAGCGTCTGGCCGCCTACGAGGCTTTGCCTTTGGCTCACGCGGAAGCGAAGCTGGCTGGCTTTTCTAAACCGGAAGTCGCCGAAGCGATCAATGAAAGGCTGGACGAAGCGCTGGCGGAGGGCGGTGCGGTCGACGTCACCGCTCAGTTTCGGCAAGGCCCGCGGCTGGTGCGGGTGGATGGCATGAGCTATCTTCTCCCCACCCTGGTGAAGTGTGAGTCTCCGGATCATCCTCTGGCCAATACAGAGTATCCCTTTCCGTTCTGCGCCATCGTGGAGGTGCCTCAGGAGGGAATGATTGATGTGATCGGGCCCACGCTCGTAGCCACCGTGGTCTCTGACGACGCGGATTGGATTCAGGATCTGATGCTGTGCCCGCTGATCGACCGCCTCAATGTGGGGCCGATCTCCACCATGACCGTGCAGTGGGAGCAGCCGCATGAAGGTAATTTGTTCGAGTTTCTCTTCATGCGCCGGGCCCTGCAGCGTGACGCCGGCCGCGCGACGGTGGCACTGGCGCGCTGACCGGTGGCACCGGTCTTACTTTTGAATGTCCGGAGCGTCCGGATAGTCCCAATGGTTTTCGGGAATCTTCAGGAAACCGCTTCCCTCCACTATTGATTACCCTTGTTTGGCATGACCGAATCTCTCGATGACCTCGCCGCGATTCTGCAGCGGCTGCCCGCCTCCGAGCGCGAGGCCCTGCTGCGGCAGTTCCTGCACAGCACCGGAGTGCGCCGGGAGGTGATCGGCCGCCAGATCAGGCGTCTGGCACAGAAAAAGGGACTGGCTCACCGGCCCGAATCCCGTTCCCACGGCCGTGATCAGCCGGGGGGCTGAACCACCGCGCGCTTCTTGCGCGAACGCATGCTTTTCGGCACGGATGCTGGCTGGGCAAAGGAAACCGTCGTCGATGAGGGCGCAGACGTGGCAGAGCTTTGGATTCTGCCCGCTCTCTCCGCCTCTGCTTCGGCGATGGCCTCCCGTGCCCGGCGCCGCCCGACGATGCCGTGGAGCAGGCTGCCCAGGATATCCGCACCCGTGATAATGCGGCGCTCTTTCTCACCCCAGACAATGATGAGGTCGTTATCGATCACGTTGTCTTCCTTGTGCTCCTCCTCAACATAGAAGCGGGGCAGAATCTCTCCGAGACGTTTGGTTTCATCCCTCACGACGATCGGCCGGTGACAATACGAGTAGGGATCGGCAATCTCCCGGCCGCTGTAGACATCGCGCAGGAAAAAATCCGCATTGATCGTCAAACGGGGGAAGTTTTCCGGGTCAACGAAGATCACCCACTTTTTGCCGCTTTTGCCAATGCTCGTGATGAAGGGATCTTCCGGGTCAGCTTCCCAGTCCGGAATCATGGGAAGGTCAAGCCGCAGGGGCAATTGGATGATGCTGTCCGGGTCAATGACTTTGCCCACCCGGTGCAGCGGGAGATCGTCCAGCTTGAGGAAGTTCAGCGCTCCCTGGCCTTCCGCTTTGCCGATATCACTCTCATTGGAAATGATATGCTTCTGGAGCAGACCGTGGAAGTCCTTCTCCTTGAAGTAGCGGGGACCTTCTGCGCCCACCAGCAAGTCCAGCAAAAGGCCGGTCGGCTTTGTGATCGGGAAGAGTAAATACTGATAGATCCGGATGACCGGCGAGAAGAACGCCCCGACACGGAGGGAGTGCCGGGAAAAATAGGCCTGAGGCATGATCTCACCGAAGAGAGTGATACCCACGGTGGAGAAGAGGAAGGCAAAGATGGGCAGCATGAGGGAGCCGCTCAACTGCGTCAGCAAGACGTTCACTGAGACATTCCCCCAGAGAATGGTGGCCAGCAGCCAATTGGAATCCCGCCTCAAATGCAGGATCTTGGACGCGGCACGGCTGCCGTTTTCCGCCTCAATCTCCAGCTGGAGACGGCTCATGTAGAACAAGCCGAGATTCAGCCCGGAAAACATCGCGGACTGACTGAGGCATGCAAACATGCCGATCCACGTCCAGAACTCACCCATTTAGCTGCCCGTGCGGTGGCCTCCCGTCCTGTGATCCGTTGCCTGAACCGCAAGGTCCTGGTTCAAAAGGCTGGTGAAGAGATGCCCGTGACAAAAACGTCCGGGCCTCGAACTGTCCTCGTCATCATCTGGGACTGTTGTCTGTTCTTTCATGGATCAGCCACTAATGGCACAACTCCGAGCGGGAGAAAAGCGCATTCGTCTGGGGGCATATCAGCATCCTGACCTGCCGTGATCCCGTTTACCGGAGTATCATACTGGAATCATGGCACAGGCATCACAGGAATTAACCCCAAACTCACTCGGCAATGACGGTGAGAAAAGAACCATTCAGGTTGCCACCGGGATATCCATCGCGCTCAGCGCCGTCATCGTGGCCTTTCTTTTCTGGCTGATCTATTTTCGGCCCGGCGGAGAAAAGCTGGAAGGAGCGGCGCGTTTTCTCCCGGAACTCATCGCGGCGTGCAACGCTCTGGCGACAGTCTTCATCATCAACGGGATCGTCCAGATCAAGGCCGGGCGAAAGAAGGCACATGCGATGAGCATGGTCATCGCTTTGAGCTGTTCGGCGCTTTTTCTGGTGCTCTACATTGTTAAATACAACCTCGTCGGAGACAGCAAGTATCAGGGCGAAGGTCTCCTTCGTCTGAGCTATCTGATCATCCTGATCAGTCACATCATCCTCTCCATCGTCATGCTGCCCATGATCCTCATGACGGTTTTCTTTTCCGCGACCCGCCGCTTCAGCGCGCACAAAGCGCTCGCCCGCTGGACTTACCCGATCTGGATCTATGTTTCAATCACCGGGGTGGCCGTCTATGTTTATCTGAATTTTCTGCAGGCCCCGGCGGCTTAGTTTTCTCCACAGCCGAAGACCGTCGAGCCTGGGCCTTGAGAATTGCGCCGCGATTTGCTTTGGTCTCCGCCCGTGGAAGGCCGTGACATTGTCTATTTTGATTTAGAGACCCAGCGCTCAGCCAATGACGCGGGCGGCTGGGCGAAAAAGTCCGAGATGGGCATGAGCGTAGGGGTGACCTACAGCACGCGCCACGGTGAGTACACGATTTATCCGGAAGCGCGGGTTGATGATCTCATTGAGCAACTCACCCAGGCTGATCTGGTTGTCGGTTACAATGTGCTGAACTTTGATTATCACGTTCTCATGGGCTACACCGTGCTGGATTTGCCCATGCAACTGGCCACGCTCGATCTCATGGTGGAGGTGGAAAGCATCCTGGGGCAGCGTCTGCCCCTCGAAGCGCTCGCCCGCGCCACCCTGGGCGTCGGCAAAATTGCCGAAGGCCTGGATGCCATCCGCTGGTGGAGGGAAGGCCGCGTGCGGGACATCGCGGAATACTGCTGTTTTGATGTAAAAGTGACCAAACTGGTTCACGAATACGGCTGCAGCCACCGGGAGCTCTTCTATCTCGACCGGTTCGAAAACCGGCAGCGGGTCGAGATTGCATGGTAAGTGCGGTTTTCCGCTTGCCAGGGTGCGGAAACTGACCTTGTCATGGCCGGACTGTAAACAGGACGGAGGGCATCCCGACCGGGCGTGAGGAAAATCATGCCGGAGATGCGCACCCGGTTTCCACCTGAAAAGACTCCCACCCCAAAAGCTATCATCTACCTTACATGGCCTTAAGAAAAATCCGCATGGGCATGGTCGGAGGCGGCCAGGGCGCGTTCATTGGCGCGGTACACCGCCGCGCGGCCGCGATGGACAATCAAATCGAACTTGTTTGTGGTGCTTTCAGCAGCACGCCGGAGAAATCCAAAGCAAGCGGGCGCGAACTCTATCTGCCTGAGGACAGGTGCTACGGCACCTTTGAAGAGATGATCGAGCGCGAGAAAGCGCTCCCGGATGATCAGCGGATGGATTTTGTCTCCATCGTCACGCCGAACCACATGCACTACCCTGTGCAGAAGGCGGCTTTGGAGAATGGTTTCCACGTCATGAGTGACAAACCGATGTGCTTCAGCCTGGCCGAGGCGCGCGAGATTGAGGCGCTGGTCGAACGCACCGGTCTGGTTTTTGGCCTGACGCATAATTACACCGGCTACCCGATGGTAAAAGAGGCGCGCGAACGCGTGCGCAACGGGTTCTTTGGGGAGCTGCGCAAGATCGTGGTGGAGTATCCGCAGGGCTGGCTTTCGCGGCATTTTGACGAAAGCGAACTCAAGCAGGCGGGCTGGCGGACTGATCCTTCCCGGGCCGGGATTGCCGGGTGTATGGGTGACATCGGCACGCATGCGGAGAACCTCTGCGAGTACATCACCGGACTGCGGATCAAAGAAATGTGCGCGGACCTGACCGCGTTCGTGCCGAACCGGCCGCTGGATGATGACGGCAATGTGCTTCTGCGTTTCGACAATGGAGCGCGTGGTATTCTGTTTGCCAGCCAGATTTCCGTGGGAGAAGAAAACGGCCTGCGCATCCGGGCCTACGGCACCAAAGCGGGTTTTGAGTGGGTGCAGGTAGAGCCAAACACCCTGCGCATTAAATATCAGGATGAGGCGGATAACATTGTGCGCACGGGGGTCGGACCACTCAGTGAAGCGGCCAGATACAACCAGCGCATCCCGGCCGGTCACCCGGAAGGGTTTCTCGAGGCTTTCGGGAATCTTTACCGGAACTTTGCCACTGTTCTTCAGGCGAGATTGGAAGGTAAAGAACCGGAACCGCTCGCGTGGGATTTCCCTAAAGTGTCCGATGGCGTGCGCGGCATGCAGTTTATCGAGAAAGTCGTGGAAAGCGGGCAGAGCACCCAGAAATGGCTTTCCTTTGACTGATCAATCCGTCTTTTCCTGCTGTTGAAGTCTCCAAAAAAGTAAATCGCAACTCCTGATCCCCTGACTATGTCACGTCCCGTTACTCTATTTACCGGCCAGTGGGCCGATCTGCCGCTGGAAACCCTTGCGGATAAAGCCGCCAGTTGGGGTTTTGATGGTCTGGAACTGGCCTGCTGGGGTGACCACCTGGATGTAGTCCGCGCTGCCCAGGACCCGGTATACGCTCAGGGCCGCCATGATCTTTTAGCGAAATTCGGTCTGAAATGCTGGGCGATCAGTAACCACCTCGCCGGACAGGCGGTCTGTGATCTGATCGATGAACGCCACAAAGCGATTCTGCCCGAACGCATCTGGGGTGATGGCGATCCGGAAGGCGTTCGTCAGCGTGCCGCGGAAGAACTGAAGAACACGGCGCGCGCCGCAAAAAACATGGGCCTCAGCGTGGTTAATGGATTCACCGGGAGCAGCATCTGGCACATGCTTTATGCTTTTCCCCCCACGAGCCAGGAGATGCTGGATAAAGGCTTTCAGGATTTCGCTAATCGCTGGAATCCGATCTTCGATGTTTTTGACGAATGCGGCGTGAAATTTGGACTGGAAGTTCATCCGACTGAAATCGCGTTCGACATCAGCAGCGCCCAGCGGGCGATCGACGCCGTCGGCGGCCGGAAAACTTTTGGTTTTAATTATGACCCGAGCCACCTCGGCTATCAGGGGGTGGATTATGTAGAGTTTATCCGCGCCTTTTCTGACCGCATCTATCATGTGCATATGAAAGATGTGTGGTGGAGTGATGTGCCGAAGCGCTCAGGCGTCTTCGGAGGCCACCTGGATTTTGGCCATACGGATCGTTTTTGGGATTTCCGCAGCCTGGGCCGCGGCAGCATTGATTTCGAGGAAATCATCCGGGCCCTGAATAAGGCCGGCTACGAAGGCCCCCTCAGCATCGAATGGGAGGACATCGGGATGGACCGGGAACACGGCGCCGAAGAGGCGTGTTCCTTTGTGCGCGATGTGGATTTCCCGCCCAGCGATGTGGCTTTCGACGCCGCGTTTGATAAAGAAAAACAGTGAGGCGGAAAAAGCCGGGCCTTAGCGCTTTGATTTAAATTATGAAGGTAGGAGTCATTGGATACGGCGGCGCATTTAACGCCGGGAAGCAGCACATGGAGCGGATGGCCGCTCAGGAAAACTTTGAGCCCGCCGCGGTGTGTGAGCTCGATCCCGAGCGAATTGAAATCGCGAGGGCCGACTGGCCGGGTATCGAGGGTTATACGGATGTTGATGAAATGCTGGCGAAGAGCGGGATCGGCCTCGTCGCAGTTGTGCTCCCGCACAATCTGCATGGACCTGTAGGCTTAAAATGCCTGAACGCTGGGGTGAACGTTGTCATGGAAAAACCACTCGCCATTACTGTGGATGAGTGTGACGCCATGATTGACGCAGCAGAGAAAAATAAGGTCTCCGTCATTCCCTACCACAACCGGCACTGGGATCCCTTTCCGCTCACTGTCAAAAAACACCTTCATAAAATCGGCAAGCCCTACCGTTGGGAAAGCTACATGGGCGCACGCTTTAAACCGAAGGACTGGTGGCGGAGCAAAAAAGAAATCTCGGGCGGCATCAATTACGACTGGGGCGCCCACCACATCGAATACATGTTCCAGTTTCTGACCAGTGAGATTTCCGAAATCTCCGGCTATGCCGTCCATGGTTATTGGGATAACGCCACCAATGAAGACGAAGCGGGCATCATTATTCGCTTCAAAGGCGGGGAAATCGGTTTTCACCGCACCACCCACCTGGATCTGACGGACCGCAATTTCGCGCGCTTAATCGGCACCGAAGGTGCTTTTGTCGCGGATGGTCCGGGAGGCGGGGTGAAACTGTATCACACCAGTGAAAATGGAGAGAAAACGGTGACCCAGCTGCATATGGAGCCGGATGGGCAGGACAAGTTCTACGAAAACGTGCATGACCATCTGATCAAAGGTGCACCGCTCGTCATGGACGCCTACCTGGGCCGCCGTGTTATTCAGGTGCTGGACTACGGCGCGAAATCCGCCGAAAGCGGCCAGTCGATGAAGCCGAAGTATCCGTGAGCTCGCTTTAATTCGCTTTAACCACGGCCTGATTAACGTCCGAGGCGATTTCCTCGATTTGCGTGACGGCTTCCTTGCTGGGAGCCTGACCGCTTTCTTTGATCGTCGCGAAAAGATCCTTGAGGCCTTTGAGCGAGTTATCGATGCGGATGATGAGAGCTTTCTCTTTCAGCATGGGGTGCAGCGTCTCGACCCGTTCCATAAAGTAGTCGAGCAGATCTTCCCGGATGAGGACCTGTGCCTTGGTCGGATCATAGGCGTCCAGGACCGCTTCCGCGCCAATCTCCAGGCCCCGGAACCAGCCACCGAGACTGATCAGGTGCGCCAGCTGTTCGTCGCGCAGTTGCAGCATTTCGTGCTCCACCTCAGCCTGTGCGGCGGCCAGCTCTTCCTGGAGATTCTCCCATTCGTTGTTGAAGGCCTTTTCCAGCATGCTCTTGGCGCGCGGCTTAAGGCGGTCACCCACACCGAGCCGGTCACCATATTGCAGAACTTCCCGGGCGAGGTTCTCGATGAGGATTTCATCCTGGAGCTGCACATAGACAAAACCGTCTGCAATGAGCCCGCCCAGGCTGATCGCGATCACGGTGCGGTCACGCGAGCGGACATCCGGAATCTCACGCACAACCAGTTCATAGGGGATCGGCTCGATTTTCTTTAAGTCCTCAAAGATCTGCCGAATGGAAGGCACCGTGAATTCGTTCACGCCCAGCTCTTCCCGAAAATGCGGATCCTCCAGTAAATCCTGTGGAATGGCTGGCTGGGCGGCGGCCGGGGGAGAAGCCGCGGCAAAGAGCAGAATGATCAGGGAGAGAATGCAGGCTCCCGGATAAGAGCCAGCAGACGACAGGCACGGGTTCGAAACAAAGGAAATCATAGGATTGAGTGGGTCTATATCACGGGCCCTCGACCCGCGCAATATGCACAACAGGGACTTGCATGAACGGTGGTTCCGGGGTTGTTGACATCTTTGTGGCCCGGATAGTTGGGAATCTGAACAGACTTTCCTGCTTGACGAAACAGAGGGCTGGCGGCATGGAGGGTTGCGGCGAGTGGGGGAAGATGCTGTTTTCAACGGGCGCAAGGCGGCATTCCGGTGAACTTTACAGGGCATAGTGAGACCATTCCGTCCGGCCGTTCGCACTGTTTCTCTTCGTTTGATTTCATAGAAAGTAGATTTGCGTGGAGGGTCAACACCGCTATGTGGACCGACATTAATTTTATCATCTGGATGCTGTGCTACATCCTCGTCCTTGGCGGGTTGTCAGCCTATGGCATCCATCGCTATTTCATCATTTATCTGTATGAAAAGCATAAGCGCTCCCCGATGAAGCCGAAGGGCCAGTTCGAAGAGCTTCCTCTGGTCACCGTGCAATTGCCGCTCTACAACGAGCTCTATGTGGTGGAGCGCCTGCTCAAATCCGTTTCCGAGCTGGATTACCCGAGAGAAAAGCTGCAGATCCAGGTGCTGGATGACTCGACGGACGAGACGGTGGAAATCTCCCGCCGTTGCGTGAAGCAGATGCAGTCCGATGGCTTCGATATTGAGCTGATCCACCGCACTGACCGCACCGGGTTCAAAGCGGGGGCGCTGGACAACGGCCTGAAGACTGCGCTGGGCGAATATATCTTCATCCTGGACGCGGATTTTCTGCCCAAGCCAGGGATGCTGAAGCAGACCATCCATTACTTTACCGAACCGGGGATCGCGATGATTCAGACCCGCTGGGGACACATCAACCGGGGCTATTCTCTTCTGACCCGGGTCCAGGCGATGTATCTGGATGGTCACCTGCTGCTTGAGCAAACGGCCCGCAGCCGCAGCGGCCGCTTCTTCAATTTCAATGGCACGGGTGGAATCTGGAGACGCAGCGCCATTGAAGACGCGGGCGGCTGGGAACACGACACCCTCACGGAAGATCTGGATCTGAGCTACCGGGCACAACTCAAAGGCTGGAAATTCGTCTTTCTTCCCGAACTGGTCACGCCGGCCGAACTGCCGGTGGATATGAATGGCTTCAAAAGTCAGCAGCATCGCTGGACGAAAGGCTCCATTCAGACCTGCAAAAAAATGCTGCCCCGGGTTTGGAAGAGCAAGTTCCCGCTTTGGATCAAGCTGGAGTCAACCTTCCATCTGACCTCGAATTTTGCCTTTTTGCTCCTGCTCTGTCTCTGTGTGCTGATCCACCCGGCCTTCCAGCCGGCAACGTCCGGGCTGGTTCGATTCTGGGATATCCCCGTATTTATTGCTGCGTCGCTTTCGGTGACCGTGTTCTATTTTTACGCCCAGATGCAGTTATATCCCAAGACCTGGTTCAGGGAAGTGCTGCTGACCCCATTTGTCCTTGCCCTGGGGATTGGGCTGTCCATCAACAACGCCCGCGCGGTCCTGGAGGCGGTCTTCAACAAACAGTCGGATTTCAATCGCACGCCGAAATTTGGGATCACCGGGTCCAAGCCCAAAGAAGGAGGCACGGCCACGGGCAGTGCGACGACGCCCCTGGCGGATGGTGGACTGGCGGCACGCTATCTGCCGACCATGAGCCTGAAGCAGGTCATGCCGCTCATTGAGCTGGCTCTGGCAGGTTACTTCACGGGCTTTGTGCTTTATCTCATTCGCATCGGGGCATGGACGTCCGTGCCCTTTGTCATTCTTTTTCCGCTGGGATTTGCCTACGTGGCCATCGGGCCGCTGCGGCAATGGATTGAACAGGGCCGCCGCCAGGCTGATGCCCCGGTCGATCCTTCCAGCGGGGACGAGCCCCCGCAGCGGGGCATGTTGCCGGCCTGAGGTGTATCGGTTTCTTGCACTTGCAGCCGGTTGAAGCGCGTGCTTTAACTTCTCGCCAATGAAAAAGAGTCGTTTGGGGTTAGGGAATGCTCTGGGACGGAGCGCGGTTTTGCTGACTATTGCCCTCGTCGCGGCAGGCTGCGCGAGCAGTAACCGGCCGGGCAACCGCATTTATGTCAGCGTGCCGGATCAGAAAATGGTCGTGCTGCGGGAATGGCCCGCTGTGGGTGACCAGGAGCAGACGCTGCAGTTTCTGGCGGAGTATGATGTCTCCACCTCAAAGTTTGGTCTGGGCAGCAAGCCTGGTTCCTATGCCACCCCACTCGGCTGGCATAAGATCGCCAAAAAAATCGGTGGCGGTCAACCGGCCGGGATGAAATTCAAGAGCCGCAATCCCACGGGGGAAATCGTTCGACCGGATTCACCCGGACGTGATCCGATTGTTTCGCGGATTATCTGGTTGACGGGTAAGGAAAGCCAGAACCGCAATTCCTATGGACGCTACATTTACATTCACGGCACGGCGGAAGAACGGAAAATAGGTCAACCAGCGAGTTACGGTTGTATCCGGATGCGCTCAAGGGATGTCATCGAACTTTATAATATGGTGTGGAAGGGCGATGATGTTTTTATTATCAATAAGCCGTTTAATCCGGCCGCCTATCGAAAACTCAAATCCGGTGGACGCCGCACGATTGCCAACCAGGAAGGAATCCGGGTAAATCCGCCGAGGGAAGAGAGCGATGAGGCCGAGGAGAGAACCCGACCTGCAACGGCCAGCACGAGCGGAGAGCGGTCTAAACGAATCTCCACGGAGGACATTCTCGTTCCGGACCACCTGCGTGGTGCTCAATTGGTGGCCCAGGCGGGTGAAAACCCGGAACGCATGCCGGTCGCTCCACTGGGAGACAACACGATCACGGTCAATGAACGCCGGCTGTTTCGGCGGTGACAGCGACTTGAGCTCCGCTCATCACGATATAATCCTGAAAAACCTCCCGGGGATCACCAAACTCTTCAATCCATTTCGGGCTGACCGCACGTGACACGAGCGCTTTACAGGCATACCGCGCCAGGTAATCCAACCTGGTCAGGAATCTTTCTTCCAGCAGCCGGTGAAACCCAAGGGTGAAATTTGAGCCGTGATCTGTGCGATACGCGAAGGCTGGAAACGGTAAGCGTTCGGCGTGACCGGTGATTTTTTCAACGTAGTGATGGTGATAAAAATCACCGACCGGGCTGTTCTTATCTTCGATGCGGAATTTCTCAAGGAGGTCCCTGCGGGAAATCACGGCACAGGTCCCACAACGCGCATCAAATTTTGAATTGCGAAGGTAAAGGCGGTTAAGCCGGTGAATATATTCCCAGCCCATCTCGGCCAGCCAACTCGTTTCGGCACCGGAATCAGCCACATGCCATAAAGTGCGCCGGCTTATCTGATCATCCGCGTCAATCAGAATGGTTTTTTCCGCGCCATGATTCAGGGCGTGACGGACGCCCCATAAGCGCTTTGACCGTATATCGAGCAATCTATGGTCAGCGGATGGATCTCGCGCAACCGCCTCGACGACCTCCGGGGCATAATCATGCAGATCAATGATCGTGATTCCTGCATCATTTCCCGGCGATTCGATTCCTCCACTCCCGGCGACAACAATTTCCAGCTCGGAATATTGCGTATTTCGCAAGGATTGAATGGTGCCATTCAGCAAATGTAACACCTCCCGCTTCTTTTCCAGCGTAAGCACCGGGAGCGGACGAAAGGGTATGATGGCGGCAAGCTTCACGCCCTTCATGTGAGCAGGGCGCATACCAGAACGAATCAGTTCCTGCGTAAATGTGATTCCCTCAACACCGGCCTGGGACTGATGATGCGGCAGGTAGCGGAATGGCTGGATCCGCTAAGACGATGGCGAACCATCGCGGAAGTGGCCTCGGCAAACTCTTCCCAGGGGATCGCGATGGAGGTTAGGCCGCGCTCACGGGCAATGGGCGCATTGTCAAAACCAATGATGGAGGGACAGGGGGCGCGGCTTTCCGCGGCAGCGATAAAGAGGGCATCAGCCAGGCCGTCATTCGCGCAAAAAACCATCCCCGGCTGACGCTCCAAGAGGAACCGGGCAGGTTCCGCGGCCTCCTCCCGGTACCAGGTCCGGGCATGCACCACCGGGCACTCCGGATAAATCCTCCGAAAGCCGCGAAGCCTTTCATTGCTGCGCACATCATCTTCCGGTCCACCAAAGACAAGGACCTGCGAAGCGGTGTGTCCACTGTCCCGTGCGATCTCTGCCGCCATGACGCCCCCGCTGAAATCATCAATTGTCACGCAATCAATCAGAGTCGCGGAAAGCCCGGGAGGAGGAGTTTCATTAAGAAGGACGGCATACCGCCGTTGCACCAGGATGGTCTCCAGACTGTGGTTGTCTTCCCAGATAACCGGCAGGTTTTCCGGCGGCATCTCGCCGTTATCCCTTGGAGCCGTCAGCCTGACCTGAACCGGCGAACCAAGCGCAGATTCCAAGCGGCTGGTGATCACCTCAAGAAGCCTCGAACCAAAGCTTTGCGGGCGCTTGGCGCGTTCACCGAAGAAAAGCACCGGCTGAACCGCGGCGACGGGATCGGACCCGACATAACTTCCAGAGCCCTGACGGCGGATAATCAGGCCTTCTTTCGCGAGGCGCTCCAGCAAACGGTGAGCGGTCTGGTAGCTGACCCGGTGGCGTTGCGCCATGGCGCGAGCGGATAGAAAGGGCGAACCCGAAGGATAGTATCCGCCCTGAAGCTGACGGACGAGATTCTCGTAGAGCTGCTGCACTCTTTGTGAAGGCGGGCGGGACATGAATCAGAATAGCGGTAATCTCGCCCGCCTGCGACCTTTATCATATCACTTTTGCAGATAAGTGAGCTGCTCTCTCGAAAAGCCCGCGCCTTGCCCGAGCGTCAATTGTGGTTTATCTATATCGATATGGAATTCGCCCGGACTCGAATCATCGACTGCGATATTCATCCCTCCGCTTCAGAGGCCAATCCGATTGCTCCTTTCATCCCGCCCGCCTTTCGGCAGGCGGTGGCTTTTCGTCAGGCTTCCAGCCGTGGAGGAGGCTATGCCAATCCATTTGGGGTGGACAGGCGGGATGCCTCCTGCGGCAGCTACGAAGAGCTCAAGGAGCAACACCTGGACAGGCTCGCGATCACCTATGGATTGCTGCAATCACCCGGCATGAAAGCGAGTATGATCTTTGATGCCACGGTCGCGAATGGGATGGCTCAAGCCTGGAATGACTGGACGATTGAAACCTACCTGGAACGTGACCCTCGGCTGCTGGGATCGATCAGCGTCAACATGAATGATCCCGAAGCCGCCGTGAAAGAGATTCATCGAGTCGCCGGCCATCCTCAGATGGTGCAGGTATTGGTCAGCGGAGAAAGCAGGGAACTATATGGCCATCGCATTTATGATCCAGTATATGAAGCCTGTGCAGAGCACGGATTGGTTTTCAGTCTTCATCCTGGCTCAGAAGGTTCTCTAAGATCTTCGACGCCGGTTGGATGGCCCTCAACTTATCTGGAATGGCACACCACCATTCCCCTCACCTTTCAGGCTCATCTCATCAGCATGCTGTGTGAGGGGACTTTCGAGAAGTTTCCCGTGCTAAAGTTGCTTCTTACCGAGGGAGGAATCGCCTGGCTTCCCCATGTCCTGTGGCGTCTGGACAAAAACTATAAGGCGCTGCGAGCCACCATTCCCTGGCTCAAAGAACGGCCCAGCGAAGTCGCGTTGCGTCATGTGCGCCTTTCCACCCAACCCATTGAGGAACCAGATAAGCCACAACATCTTCTCCAGATTTTTGACATGGTGCGGGCTGACGAAACGGTTTGTTTCGCGACAGATTTCCCTCACTGGGACTTCGATGCGCCTGATCAGGCCTTTCCAAAGGCAACTCCTCCCGAACTGCTGGAACGCATCCTCTACGGAAATGCCGCTGAACTGTTCGGTCTGGATGATCTGAAGGAAAGTAAAACGAGCCCGGAGAAACAAGAGATGACCGTCGTCGCGTAATGGACAGCAGACCAGAGCTCGATTCGCATTTGGATACTGGTTTCGATGGCGGGTGCCAGTCGGAATATCCCGTGCCAGTCCGTGAAATGGAAATTGCTTTTCAGCGCGTGTATCAGGCGCGCCCACCCAAGGCGCGCACAGGCGAGAAAATCGTTGTTGCTCCTGCCTCCGAGATTCCTCCCGGGAGCCGGCGCATCGTCGAAGCGGGACCGTTCAGCATTGGGGTTTTTAATCTTGCAGGTAAATACTACGCGATTCGAAATCATTGCCCGCACATGGGAGCGGCGCTTTGTGAAGGCAGCATTCACGGCACTCACCGTCCTTCCGCGCCAGAAACCTATGAACCGGACCTCGAGGGCCGAGTGATTCGCTGCCCCTGGCACGGCTGGGAGTTTGATATCCCGAGTGGCAAAGGTCTGTACGACGAGAAGAGTCGTGTCCGGACCTATGCAGTGGAGATCGATGACGAAGGAAACGTGGTGATTCGCCTCTAGGATTTTTTCATATCACTTTTGCAGTTAAGTGAGCCATTACGCTTGTGACGAACGCTAGCCGTGAAAATGCTGATCTGCAGCAAATGCTCGCGTTCACATGGCATCTTCCCCGCAGCTTCAGGATAAAGTGATTCTGGTCATCGGCGGCACCTCAGGCATTGGCCTGGCGGCCGTGCGTGCGTTTTTGGCGGAGGGTGCCTGCGTGGTGGCCACAGGATCCAAACCGGACAAGTGCGAACACGTCGCAACTGAGTTGGATGGCCTCGGCCCGCTGAGGGTTATCCCGAGTGACGCGAACGAACCTGGCGCTGCTGATCGGGTGGTGGATGAGACATCGCTCGATTTCGGGAGGCTTGATGGCCTCTTTCACGTCGCAGGCGGGAGTGGCCGCCGTTACGGCGATGGGCCCTTGGATGAGATCACGGATGAAGGCTGGGAGAAGACGATTCACTGGAACCTGACCTCACTGTTTTACTCAAACCGTGCGGCGGTACGACAGTTTCTGAAGCAGAAAAGCGGCGGCAGCATCCTCAACACCGGCAGCGTGCTGGGTTTCTCACCGTCACCGCGTTATTTCACGACCCACGCGTATGCGAGCACGAAGGCGGCGATCATTGGCTTGAGTAAGGCTACAGCCGCTTATTATGGGCCCCAGAACATTCGGATCAACGTCCTGGCACCGGCCCTGGTGGATACGCCTATGGCTCAACGGGCCGCTCGCGATGAAGAAATCCTTCACTTCATCCGGCACAAGCAGCCCCTGGAAGGGGGGCGTGCCGGGCTGCCGGAGGATACGGCAGGAGCGGCGGTTTTCTTCATGAGTGACGCCGCCCGCTATACGACGGGCCAGGTCCTGGCGGTGGATGGCGGCTGGAGCGTGACAGACGCCAGCCGAGGAGTGGAGGTGGGGTCAGCGGCGGTCGAGGAGGACGAGAGCGAATGACCGTGCGCCCTGATGATATAATCGCCGGAATCGATCTGGGCGGCACGCGCATCAAAGCGCTGGCCCTTGACCCGGAAGGTGCACGGCTGGCGGAAGTAAATGTGCCGACACGAGACGGTGAGGCAGGCGAGGATGGACAGCCGGCATTCATCAATGGAGTGAAATCCGCCCTGGCAGAGCTTCAGGCGATGACGGGTGACATCAAGCTTGTGGGGCTGAGTGCGCCCGGATTAGTGGACCGTGCCAGCGCCAGCATTTCGTTCATGCCGGGACGGCTCCAGGGACTGGAAGGACTCAACTGGGCCGTGGCGCTGGAGCGTGAGATGGTGCCAGTCCTGAACGACGCCCACTCCGCTCTGCTGGGTGAACATTGGCGTGGAGCGGCTCGAGACTGTGACAACGTCTTCATGCTCACCCTCGGCACGGGGGTGGGAGGAGCGATTCTGAGCGATGGCCATTTACTCCGCGGTCACCTTGGCCGGGCCGGACACCTGGGGCACATCAGCATCTTACCGAACGGACCTTTGGGAATCGTCGGCCTGCCAGGGACACTCGAGGAAACTTTCTCTGAGGTAGCGCTTTCCCGGAAAATGGAGGGACAATGGCCGGACGTCGAGGCCCTGGCCATGGCCGCGGCGGCGGGTGACCAGAAAGCGGCAGAGTTGTGGCGGCCCGCTGTGCGTGAGCTGGGACGGGCGATCGCGAGTCTGATCAATGTGCTCGATCCGCAGCGCATCGTTTTGGGCGGCGGCATCGCACACGCCGGACCGGCGCTTTTTGAGCCTCTGACCGCGGCGCTTGATGAATTCGAATGGCGACCAGGCGACTCCAAAGTGGAGCTCTTCCCAGCCGAACTCGGGGCGCTGGCCGGAGCTTACGGGGCGGCAAAAAACGCGCTCAATCAGCATTTCAAAATATAATGAATCGAGAACCCACACAGAATCCGGCGGAAGATTTCCTGAACAAGAGCGCTGCCCTGTTGGCAGCCGTGCGAACCCAATTGCCTGAACTCAAACGGGCCGCGCAGATTTTTGCCAACACCATTCTGGCCGGGCGCATGGTGCACCTTTTTGGCTCCGGGCACAGCCGCATGATGGTGGAAGAGATGTGGCCCCGCTATGGTTCATTTCCCGGCTTCAATCCGATCGTGGAACTGAGCCTGAGCTTCCACAATCTGGTCGTGGGCGCCAACGGACAGCGGCAGGCGATGTTCCTGGAAAATGTCAGCGGATTGGCCCCGCGCATCCTGCGCAACTACGACCTGAAGAGCGAAGACAGCGCTCTGGTAATCAGCTCAAGCGGTTGCAATATCGTGCCGGTTGAAGTGGCGGAGGAATTTCAGCGGCGCGGCGTAAGAGTGGTGGCAATCATCAGCCGGAAGCATTCCGACGCATCGACGAGCAAACGTGCGGATGGCCGTAAACTGCAGGACTTTGCTGACCTCGTGCTGGATACGGGTGCCCCGGCGGGAGACGCCATGGTCTGGCTTGAAGGACTGGAAATGCCGGTCGCACCGGGATCAACAGTGGGCGGATGCCTGATCGTGAACTCGATCAAAGCGGAAGTAGCCCAGCTCCTGACGCAGGCTGGTCAACCACCAAAAGCGCTTGCCGCCGGTTGTGTGCTTGGTTCAGAGCGCGCCGCGGAAATCTTTGAAGCTGCCTATGATGAGCATGCTCATCGTCTGGCCAAGTACTACGAAAAGGTTGGACCGCCCCGCGCAGACCCATGAGCCCCTATCTGAACCATGCAAAGATTCCTGCGCTCTGGCCGGAGGCTGACGTGCTGGTGATCGGCGCGGGGACAGCCGGTTGTTGCGCGGCCCTCGCGGCGAAAGAAGCCGGAGCGGGAAGCGTGGTGCTGGTAGAGCGCTACGGATTTCTGGGTGGGACGAGCACTCAGATGTTGGACACTTTTTATGGGTTTTTCACACCGGGCGATGAACCTCGCAAGGTGGTGGGCGGCATTCCTGACCGGGTGGTCGACGCGCTGAATGACCACGATGGCATTTTCCTTCGACCCAACACTTATGGGGCAGGGACGGGGGTGAACTATAATCCGGAACGGCTGAAACTGGTGTGGGATGAATTACTTGCCGGGGCGGGGGTGAATGTGCGTCTCCACACGCATTTAGTCGATGTCGAAACCGATTCCTGCGGAGCGCCCCGGGCAGCGATTTTCTGGAGTAAAGATGGATTTCATAAATTGTCCGCGCGCCGATTTATCGATGCCTCCGGGGACGCCGATTTTTGTCACCATGCGGGCATTGACTATGAAAAAGCGGGAGAGACTGATCCCGCGCAAACGCTCACAACGACGTTCCGCATGAGCAATGTAGATCTGGAGAAATATGGGGCAGCGGGTGGAAAAACCATGCTCATGGAGCGCATGGAGGAGGCGCTGGAAAGCGGCCGCCATCCTCTACCCCGGAAAGCAGGAAGCGCGCATGAAATGGTGCAGCGCGGATGCATCGCGACCGTCGCGGTGAGAGTGGCGTGTTGCGATGCCCTTAATGCGGGTGACTTGACGGCCGCGGAGCAGGAGGGCCGCCGGCAGGCATTTATTTACGAGGATTTTTTCCGCGCATGCGTGCCGGGCTACGAGCATGCACATATAATCGGCCTGTCGCATCAGATCGGTGTAAGGGAAACGCGGCGGGTTTTTGGCGAATATCGCTTAACGCGTGAGGATTGCCTGAAGGCAACACGCTTTGACGATGTAGTTTTTTTGTGCGGCGCACCGATTGAAGATCACCGGGCCGGTGAAGATGGGGCGGAAGAAACCCACTGGGCCTACATTCCGGATGGCCGGGCCTATGACGTCCCCTACCGGACTTTAGTACCACGCAGCAATGATATCGTCTGGGTGGCAGGACGCTGTTTCAGCGCGACGCATGACGCGCACGCGAGTTGCCGTTCGATGGGACAGACCATGAGCATGGGACAGGCGGCAGGATTGGCCGCGGGCATGTCTCTGAAAAATGATTGCGGAGCGCGGGATATCCCGATTTCCGGTTTGCAGGATACTCTTCTTCAACTTGGCGCGGTTTTAGAAACACCCGAAGAGATATCCGAAACGGCCCGAGATGCCTGGAAGAAAAACCGTTGCGGGCAAAGCCTTTGCACAAGCTAAAGAAACCTACATCCCCACCCTATTGAATTATGCAGGAATGTCCTCTACGCACGACCGTCATCGGAAGCTATCCTTTTCCAGGATGGCTGGAATTCGCCGCCCAGAATCTTGATCAATTCGGTCCGAAAGATATCGAGGAGATGCAGGAAGATGCGGTTATTGCGGCCGTATATGACCAGATGTCGGCGGGGCTGGATGTCATTACCGACGGAGAACAGTCCCGGCTGGATTTTAATTTGAGTTTCTATGGTTATCTGGAGGGACTGGACGTCGAACCGGCGCCGCCGCGCCGTTGGGGTCCGCCCGCGCACGATCAACGAGGCAAACACAGAATCATTGGTGAATTAAAGGCGCCGCGCGGATTGGGCGCGGTGGAGGAATTTGAGCGTCTGAAAAAGCTCGCTCCTCCTCATCAGCCGCTCAAGGCAAGCATCCCGGGCCCTTTTACTTTAAGCGGACGGCTGGAACCCAACGCACAATACCCAGACCGCTATGCGATTACGGAAGCGCTTCTGCCGATTGTGCGAAAGGAAATCGACGATCTTATCGCGGCAGGATGTAAGGAGATCTGTGTCGATGAACCGTCCATGAGTTGTTATGCGCATAAGAGTGATACAAAACGGTTCGTGGATATTTTCAATCGCACGATCGAGCCGGCGGTGGGTCGTGTGCGGCTGTGCATGCATTTATGCTTTGGCAACTACAAAGGACGCGCCGTCGGGAGCAAGAACGCGCGCTGCATGTTTCCGGATTTTCTTGAAATGAAAGTGGACGAAATGCATATCGAAATGTGCACGGTAGCTTTTCGGGATCTGGATTTGATTGAGCAAGTCACCAAGCGCATGGATGCGGCGGTTGGAATCATTGATGTAAAGAGCTACTTTATTGAAACCCCTGAATACGTGGCCGGCCTCATTCGTGAAGCCCTGAAATATGCTCCCGCTGACCGGCTGGTTTTCGCGCCAGATTGTGGCCTGAGCCAAACGGCGCGCTGGGCGGCAAAAGAGAAACTGAAGGCGATGGTGGACGGCGCCAGAATCGTGCGCAAGGAATTGGGACTCGGTTAAATCAGGATTTATTCTAATAATGCGTCTCGCGGCACAGAAGGACGAAGCTTTTTTGACAGATGTTCACCGCGCCAGGACTGAAGCCGGAGAAGGCCTTCACCTATGGTGGCTGGGACAGAGCGGCTTTTTGCTGCAATGGAAGGGGAGGCATCTACTGCTTGATCCGTATCTATCTGATTCACTGACACAAAAGTACGCGGGCACGGACAAGGAGCATATCCGCATGACGGAGCGTGTGGTGGCGCCGGAAAACCTGGATTTTATCGATGTCGTAACAACGAGCCACAATCATACCGATCACCTGGATGCGGACACCTTGCTCCCGGTGTTTCAGCAGAATCCGAAGATTGCGTTCATTGGTCCGGAAGCAAACCGAGATTTCATTAATGACCGTCTGGGAATTGAATGCGATAGAATGCTGGGCCTGTGCGATGGACAAAGCGTTGAGGTCGAAGGAATTCAGTTCACAGGAATTGCCGCCGCGCACAATGAACGCGAGCTTGACGCGGCCGGGCGCGACAAATTTCTGGGATTTATCGTGGAGTGGGGGCCGTGGACCATTTATCACAGTGGTGATACACGACTTTATGAAGGCCTGGTTGACCGTTTAAAACGATTTCGCATCGACCTGGCGTTTCTGCCAATCAATGGCTTCAAACCGGAGCGCCAGGTGGCAGGCAATCTGAACGCCAAGGAAGCCGTTGATCTAGCAAAGAAAACGGAGATGGCTCATGTCGTTCCGCATCACTTTCATATGTTCACCTTCAACACGGTGGAGCCGGATGAATTCCGTGAGATGGCTGAGGCGTCGGGCCTCGCTGCGGCAATCCTGGAAAACGGTGAAAGATTGACTCTCCCAACAACAACTAATCGATGATTGAATAAAAACCATGAGCACATCACAACCCCTTAAATTCGTCGGGCTCAGCTTCGAGCACATGCATATGGGCGATCTTTTGCGCAAAGTCCATGAGCACCCGGGTGCAGAGATTGCGGGCATCGCCGATCCCAACGCAAAAACCAATCCGGATATTCTTGCGATTATTGAGCGCTTTGAAATTCCGGAAGACCGCGTTTTCCTGGATGTCGATGAGTGCATGGAAAAGACCAAACCTGATGTGGCCATGCTTTGTCCGACGACGGGTGATCACGTCACCTATGTGGAAAGAGTGGCGCCTTATGGAGTTCACGTGCTGGTGGAGAAACCGTTTGCGTCCACTCTGGCGGAAGCTGACCGGATGATCGCGGCGATGCAGGGCACCGGCAAGGAAATGATCGTCAACTGGCCGCTGCGCTGGTATCCGCCGCACGTGACAACGAAGAAACTCATCGATGACGGAGTGATTGGCGATGTGCTGCAGGTGCACTACTATGATGGTAACCGCGGTCCGCTGCGGCATGGTGCGGATAAAATAGAAAAAGAGCCGGGCGAAAAATCCAAGGTATGGTGGTATCATAGATCCGCAGGCGGCGGATCAATGCTGGATTATCTGGGTTACGGGACGACCTTGGGCACCTGGTATCATAATGGCAAAGCGCCAATCGAAGTCATGGCGATGATGGATGAACCAGCCGGTTTGGAGGTGGATGAACATAGTGTGACGGTGGCGAGGTATGACACCGGCCTGAGCAAATTCGAGACGCGCTGGGGCACCTTTACCGATCCATGGACCAATCAGCCGCAGCCGAAATGCGGATTTGTCATCGTCGGTTCAAAGGGCACGATCAGCAGTTACGATTATGAAAAGAGCATCCGCATGCAAACGGAGGGTTGTCCGGAAGGCAAAGAAGTGCCCGTCATGGAATTGCCCGAGCATGAACAGGAACCCATCGGCTATTTTATTCATTGTCTAGAAACTGGCGCTAAACCGGAAGGGCCGCTCTCTCCCGAGATTGCACGGATTGGCCAGCAGATCGTCGATACGGCCTATCAGAGCGCCCTGCAGAAACGCGCCCTGCCCCTGATTTCCTGAACAATACCCATTCATCTGAAACACGAAATGTCTGAAAAAAAAGCTGATCACGAGATGGAGTCCAAACCCGAAAGCACCGTTATCCCGGTGCCGGAGCTGGACTATAAACCCTCCAAGCCCAAGAGCTACCGTCCCAAGATCGCCCTGATCGGTTGTGGCGGGATCACCCAAAGCCATCTGAAGAACTGGACGGCGGAGGGGTATGAAATTGTCGCCCTGTGTGATTTAGATCAGAGCAAGGCCGTGGAGCGGCAGAAAGAATACGCGCCAAACGCGCGCATTTACACGGACTACCATGAAATGCTGAAGAAGGAGGACAGCGTAGACGTGATTGATGCCGCGCTCCATCCCGGACCACGGGCTGCTGCGATTGAGGCCTCGCTGCAAGCCGGAAAGAATGTTCTTAGCCAGAAACCGTTCGTCCTTGATCTGGATACCGGTGAAAAGCTGGCCGCGCTGGCTGAAGAGAAAAACGTCAAGCTGGCTGTGAATCAGAACGGCCGCTGGGCACCGTACGTCCGCTGGATGTATCAGGCGATTAAAACGGGGGTAATCGGGGAACCGCAGTCTCTCACCGTTTGCATCAATTGGGATCACTCCTGGTGTAAAGGCAGTGACTTTGAGCGCATTCATCACCTGGTGCTATATGATTTTGGGGTGCACTGGATGGATATGACTACGCTGTATTTCGAAACGCAGACTGCACAGATGTGTTCCGCAGATATCGCTTACACCAGGCAGCAAAGTATGAAGTGCCCGATGCTGGCCAGTGCGAGAATTCTTTTCGATAACGGCATGGCCACACTCACCTTTGACGGAAATAGTGAATATGGTGTGAACGAAGCGTTTAATTTGACTGGCTCAGAGGGAACCATTCGCGCCTACGGTCCAATCTGCAGTGCGCAGAACCTCACGCTTTACACCGCGAAGGGTTATTGCCATCCGCAGTTGGAAGGCAGTTGGTTTGAGGAAGGTTTCCGCGGGGCCATGGGTGAACTACTCTGCGCCATCGAAGAAGACCGTGAACCGGAGAATTCTGCGCGAAATAATTTACGCACCTTGCAGAATGTGTTCGCCGTCCTCGCCTCAGCGGATTCGGGTCAACCGGTCAAACCGGGTGCTGCCCGCCAACTGGGTGACAGTTGCAAGATTATCTGATGCCGTCATTTATCCGCTCCGTCCTGGGCGATGTTCCAGCGGCTGACCTCGGCGTATGCTATGCTCACGAGCATATCATCATTGAAGGAGATTTCGTTACTACGAAGTTTCCGGAGTTTACCCTGGCCTCAATCGAAAACGCGACGGTTGAATTAAAAGAGTTTTACGCGGCCGGCGGACGCACGATGGTGGATTCCATGCCGTGCGGGGCCGGTCGCAATATGATTAAACTCGCCGAGATATCGCGCCAGAGCGGGGTATGCATTGTCGCGCCGACCGGTCTGCATTTGAATATATATTACCCGGAAAATAATTGGAGCGAGCAATGGGACGCTGACCAACTGGCCCGGCTTTTCATCGAAGAAATTGAAACGGGCATCGATAAATATGACCGTCGCGGTTCGATGACGGAGCTTTCAGACCACCGGGCGGGGGTGATCAAGATCGCCAGCAGCCTGAATCAGATCACGACGCGTGAACGCCGCGTTTTTGAGGCTGCCGCTCAAGCCCACCGGAAAACCGGCGCGCCCATCCTCACCCACACGGAGAACGGCACCGCCGCGCTTGAGCAGATCGCTCTGCTTCGTGAACTGGGCTGTGACCTGTCTCACGTCGTGCTGAGCCATACCGACCGGCGGCCGGACGCAGTCTATCACCGGGAAATCCTGAGCAGCGGAGTGAAGGTCGAATTCGATTCCTGTTTTCGCTGGGAAAAACTGGGCCGCGCCAAGGGGGATAATCCGACGCGCGATCTGATTGTCGCGATGGCCAGTGAAGGATTTCTGGGTCAGATCATGCTCGGCATGGATGCGGCGCGCTACGCATACTGGCGCAGCTACGGCGGGTCGCCTGGGCTGACCTATTTGCTGACTGAATTCTGGCCCGTGCTGCGGGAGGCGGGTCTCCGCGATCCGGAGGATTTCGAAAAGATTTTTGTGCGCAACCCGGCCGAGACCTATGCCTTTGCCTTCTCCGAGTGACCTGGAAGCGAACGGTGGTGCCGAGGAAGGGACTCGAACCCTTACGCCGCAAGGACACTAGATCCTAAGTCTAGCGCGTCTACCAATTCCGCCACCTCGGCAGGCAGGTTAATCCGAGCAGTATGATCGTTCGATTACGATTTTTCGCAAGGGACCATATGGCGGCCAGACTGTTTTGCCGATTGACGTTCCATTGCTGAGAGCTGCTTTATAGCCCCATGCAACCGGGTCTGGTCTCTATCACATTTCGCAAGCTGACGCCGGAGGAAATCATCCCGCTGGTGGCGGAAGCAGGACTATCCGCGATCGAATGGGGCGCTGATGTACACGTGCGGCCAGGCGAGTTGATGCGGGCCAGCGAAATAAACCGAATGACGCGGGAGGCGGGCCTGCGGGTGGCCGCTTACGGTTCCTACTACCGGCTTGGTTTGGAGCCGGGCGATGAGCATTACCAGCCTTTTTCGCAGGTGCTGGATACCGCCGCATCACTGCAGGCACCATGTATCCGGATTTGGGCGGGAACAAAAGCCTCGGGTGATCCCGCCGCCGATGACGATTACCGCCAACGAATTGCGGCGGAGGCACGGGAATGTGCGCGCCTGGCCGCGATGGAGCATATCCGCGTGGCGCTGGAGTGGCACGCATGTGCGCTCACCGATGCAACGGAGTCCGGCGTGCGTTTCCTGCGTGACGAGATCAATCACCCGAATTGTTTCACCCTCTGGCAGCCCTTCAATAACCGTCCGATGGACGAATCCCGCGCCGCCCTGGAAGCCGTCCTGCCCTGGCTCCTGAATGTGCATGTTTTTCACTGGACCGGGCCGGATAATGAGCGTCGCCCGCTGGAGGAAGGCGCAGCCAATTGGGCGGATTACTTCCGAGTGGTGCGCCTGAAGGCGGAAGGCGTTAAGGAAATGGTGGCACGCCGTGGGCAGGCAGAGGTGAGCAATGCAAAGGAAATGCCCTCGGTGACGGATGAGAGCGGCTTTTACCAGCGCTATGCCCTTCTGGAGTTTGTCCGTGACCAGGACCCGGAGCAGTTTAAGCGGGACGCAGAGACATTGAAAAACTGGCTGAGCGAATGAGCCCTTTCCACTCCGCGGATCTCGGTTACGGTCATGGCGGCGAGCGCTCGCCGGAGTGCGGCTGCATCTCCAAGCAGCTTTCTCTAAACCTCAAATGTACCAACGGAACGATTGATTATGGCAAATGTCGGAAATTTTCTGCATGTGCGCTACCGGGTCAATGACCTGGAAAAAAGCGTTAATTTTTACACGGAGGTGCTTGGGCTGGAAGAAGCCCGGCGGCACACCTCCCCGCGTGGTTCGCAGTTGTGCTTTCTGAAGCTGCCCGGCACTGATGCGATGATCGAGCTTTGCCAGTTCGAGGCAAGCGGCGACGTGGAAGTATGTGAGGACCTGACACATCTGGCCTTTGAGGTGGACAACATTGAAGATTTCGCGAAGCACGCGGAGAGCAAGGGTTACCCGCTAAGTGACGGCCCCACGCAGACCGGTAGCGGCAGCACGATCGCCTTTATCGATGCCCCGGAAGGCTACGAAATCGAACTGATCCAGCCCGCAAGGTAAGCACGTTCGTGATCACCAGGGCGGCAGAGGGTTTCCTGCTTGGTTTCATTTGTGCCTTTGTAACGAGCGGCTGTTTCCCGCCGCCCGCACGCGAATCAGTGCTCATGCCTGCTCCGCTTGCGGTGCAGCGGGGCCAGATCGATCCATTCTCCGGGTTCGATGGATCACGGAATGGATTGCCGGTAGAGGGACCGTTCTATGTAACGGATCGGGGCCGCTCCGAGGAGAACGGCGCATGGTACGGAGATGTGCCCGGCCCGGGGTTGAGAGTGGGCCGCGCGACCGTTCGGATTGCAGGAAGCAGCAAAGTCCCGTCCTGGACTGAGATCTCCCGGATTTCACGCCTCGAGGATCGCAAAGGAGAAAACAGGCTGACCTTGAGTGTGCCAGAGATAAGGGAGTTTGGTGTCCTTGAAGAAACCATGCTGCCGGCCGCGAAGGCGGAGACAATTGCCAACACTGAATTTGCCAGGCGCATTAACGAAAAGCTCAGGGCCAGCAGGCAACGCGATATCTACATCTACGTGCACGGTTACCGGGTGACTTTTGAGAACCCGATCCTCATTTCTACGGAACTGTGGCATTACCTGGGCTACGATGGAGCTTTTATCGCCTACAGTTGGCCATCTGCCGGGCGGTTATTTTCTTATTTCTCGGATTTGGAGAATACACGGCTTTCTGCCCGAAATCTGGATATCCTTCTCAGCTTTCTGGCAGATAATACCATTGCTGATGAAGTTCATCTGATCGGTTACAGCACAGGTTCCCGGGTTATCTTTGGAGCACTGGAACGGATCAACCTGCGCGAGAGCGAGTCCACAGCTCGCGCGATTCAGAATGAATACCGGATCGGCCATGTCATCGTCGCGGCCAGTGATTATGATCTGAAAAATTTCGCGGGCGCACTGGAAGATGGGATTCTGCGCCTTCCAAAAAACATGACCATTTATTTTTCCAGTGAAGACCGGGCTTCTGAACTGGCGGCTGCCGTTCTCTTCAAGAGCCCCCGGCTCGGCAGTTCGTCTTCCGCTATAACGGAAAATTACAAGAACCGGCTGGATTTAATCGATGTGACGGACGCGGCAGGTGCGGAAGCGAACAGCGGGCATGGCTACTTTCGAATGAGCCCCGCAGTGAGTGGAGATGTTCTTCTGAAGCTTGGTTGGGATCTGGGCGCCAATGAGCGCGGCTTGCTTAGAAATGATCGTGGGAAGGCATGGCATTTTTCAGGGGATTAGGGCGAGTAGCTTCAACAGATTCTGTTGCCAATCTGTAAAGGAGCACAGACCATACGTCCTTGGACTTTGACTGGAATGATTTCCCCTATGACCCGGCTGAGGCCGGGCTGACCCGGCGCGATATCGAGGAATCCTTCGAGGATCCCTTCGGGCTGCGGTTGATGGGCGATGTCACCGGCTTTCGCGGGGAGTCGCGCTTCTTTCTGCTTGGCCGCTCTGTGAGCGGGAAGGCGCTTTTCTCTGTGTTCTGGACGGACGGAAAGAAGTATCGCGTAATCAGCTCCCGGCAGATGACGGACGAAGAGGAAGCTCTTTATAGCCGAAAGAATTCTGAGTTGTTCTTTTAGGCCGTCTCGAGGCGTAGAAATGGAGCCGCGATGGAAGCTGTAAATCAGAAGAAGGGCAGCCCAGGGGGAGGAGTAAGTGCTGGGCTGAAACAGGCGCTGGCGGCCAGCGGGAGTGTGGTCTGGCCGGTTTTTCTGGTTTGGACGGCGGTGGGATTCGTCATCATGCCGCTGAATCCGACGGAGGAGATGGTGCGCGAATGGATCACCTGGCCCGCCGCTGAAGGAATTGCCGTCTCTATCCTTTGGGCGGCGGATGCCGTCTGGATGATCCTGGCTGCCATCACGGTGTATCTCTGTCTGGTCGCGACGGAAGGCATTGGCCGGGCCCGGCTCATCGCGGGAGTCGTTCTGGTCGGCTCTGGAGCGATTGAGATTGTCGGTGAGCTCACAGATTTTCCGTTTGGTCCCTATGATTACTCCGATCGCTTTGGCTGGAAGCTTTTCGGCATTTTGCCCATTGCGATTCCCATGGCATGGCTCGTGGTGGTGGCCGGAGGGCGGCATCTCATGCTCTGGCTCTATCCGCAGGCACCACGATTGCTACACGCGGCGGGCGTGGCCATCGTTGCCCTGGGCACCGATCTCCTTCTGGAACCGGTCGCATGGAAGTTCCGCGGTTACTGGACGTGGTATCCGGGCACAATCGATGCTTACCTCGCAGCTTGGCCGCCCTTGCAGAATTATCTTAGCTGGTATGGCTTCGCCTTTCTCCTCGCGGCAATCTTACCCTTGCCCCGCACAAAGCATCTCCAGGATGGAAGTGCGTCCGGCGTGAAATTGGGCAGCGGTATCAAAGAAAATGTCGCCAACGCACGAATCATTGTCACCTTGGCACTGACCAACGCGATTTTTCTGGTCTGCCACATCGCCATGTGGCTGCGGTGAAAGGAACTCCTAAGTCGCCTACTCGATTGGCGCCCTGGGTCCGCTATGATCAACAACGCCTGTCTTTCTTCAAGCTTCGGCACAGCCTGTCACATACCCCACGGATCCGGATAGTCCCCTGGCTCAGAGTAAGCGCGCAAGTTCGATAGGCTTGCTGAAGGGGATCCGTTGGTAGCCCTAATGGTCAGACGCAGGGCACTCAGGTCGATGTTCTGCTCCAGGCAATGGAGCCGGTGGAGTTGATAATTACCTTCGACTTCACACAGTGTCTGCCACGTGCCGTCTGGCCGAAGCCCTTCGATGGCGTAATCCCGCGCAATCTCAGGGTCTGTCGATAGCGGTGGATTAAAGGACAGCTCGCGGGCCAGATCTCCCGGGAAGTGAAGTTCAATCTGGCGCACACTTTTCGGCGAATCCCATTGACAGGTCACGCTCTGAGGAAGAGCCGACTGAGGATCGCTCCGCCACATCCCAGTATCGGTATGTGGCCGGTTAGCGGGACGCAGAATGAGATCCGGGCTGTAAACCGGCATGGAGGGATTGAGCGCGAAGGAGAAGGTGGTGGCCGGTGACTCACTGTGGCGACGATATCTTTCGCCACGGCGGTCCGGATTGGTGCAGGGCATCAGAAAGTAGGCGGGGCAGCCCATAACCGCTTGCGTTGCGGGTTCCCAAGTGAGTTTACCTGGGTGGTCGATCTGCATTTCCAGCCGGAGATAGCCGCCACTTCGGAGGCTCTCCGGTAAATCGATGCCTAAGGACCATTCACACCATTGAGCCTGTCCTGGTCTGGCCGTCACGGTCCCCTGGGCTAGAATGGTGCCTTCATCCTGATCATAATCCCAGATCGAGCGGACATGGCGAAGGGTAAGTGGAACCTCAACGGGCCCGGGCCAGTTCAGATTCAGGCAAATTGAGAGTGATTCCAGACGCTCACCGTGCACAGGGATAGCCTGCGCCAGGTCCAAATCCTGCTTGTGCAGCCCCGTCTGGACGGGCTGGTCAGAGGAGGCGCGCAAAACGGGCGTGCGTTCGAGGAATTCTTCACTCGTCGCCGAGATGCGGCCCCCCTGTTTAATCAGATCCAGCGGATCGTCGATTGCCGCCGTAGGCATGAATGCGCCATCCCGTTGAAGATGCAGTTGCACCCGCCGAACGTCGTCTTCCTTGAGAAGACATAAATCGCGGTCGGTTGCGATAGCCTGAGCCGCGGCTGTTCCAATAGCCTGTCCCATCACGGCACAGGTTTGCATGACGCGAATTGATCCTAAGGCAGCTTTTGAGGAGCTGATGTCCCGCCCAGCCATGCCGAGATTATCAATGTCTGCGCTCTGCAGAATTCTCAACGGCAACCCATAGGGGCCGATGTGACCTTTAGCTCGTTCAATGCTCTTATCTGAATAACCCACGGCCGCGGTCGGTTCTGAATTTTCCGCGAGCAATCCCCCGGGCGTATGCAGATCAAGAAACCACCCGCCATGGGCGATCTCATCGGGAAAGCAGTGCCAGAGCTTCAGCTCATTCTCATTGATGAAATGGCGTCCCATAATGCGTCTGCTTTCGCGTTTACCAGGCACCTGTCCCACCCAGTCGAGCACATAGTTCGCGCATTTCTCCTTCATCCAGGCGTCTTTATTTTTCATCCAATCCCAGACGCCGAAGACGTAGGCCGTTAGTTCCTCGCGGATTTTTTCATTATCAAAAATCGTATGATGCGGAATCCCAATTTCAATCCACCAGAAACCTCCGCGTGGATTATGCGGAACCCTGCCGCCTTTACCCCAGAAAAACTCAGGATCATCCAGCTTCTTTGCCCAGGGCGGCGGGGTAAATGGCACAGGGCGGCCGGCATCGTGGCAGTGAAATTGAAGAGAACTGCCCATCGTGAAGGTATCCGCGACGCTGGGTGCATGCACTTCATTGAAGTCACTGGCGGCTTCTGTACCCATCCGCCAGTTGCAGCCAGCCAGGTGGGCCACCAATCCATCCCCCGTGCAGTCAACGAATTGTTTCCCGTGAAGGGTGAGCAAGACTTCGGCGTTATTCACCCGGCATTCGATCGACGAAATCCTTCGCGCCGGATTGATGGCGGGGCGTTCATAGTATCCGCGCTCTGCTTGGACGCGCTCGTCTTTGGGATCCAGGGTGGAGCCCCTCGTGCCATCCTCTAAAAGCACATCGGTGAGCGGGGTGTTCAGGTGCAGGGTGAGATTCGGGGTGCGCACAGCCAGATCATAGAGCGCCATGTCCCACTGGCTGTTGGTCCAGCTGTTTTCCATTGGTTTGACATGGCAGCGCAGGCGCTCCGCCAGAATCGCCTCAGAGACAATACCTGTTTCTGCCGCGTAAGGGTGATGGCGCCCCGCTCCGTGTGGGGTGACGCGGATTTCTGAGGAACTGTTCCCCCCAAGCACAGGGCGATCCTGGACGAGAACAGTTTTTGCTTTATGCCGGGCAGCAGCAACTGCGGCACAATACCCAGCCAACCCGCCGCCGATGACAACGACATCATAGGATTCTTCGCGAAAAGTCATGGCTCTATGGCAACACCAAGGAAACTGCCGATCCAAACGGAAAACTTGCTTTAACGGTAAACTTGGGCCTTTTTGCCAGCATTGAAGCGCGTCACCCTGAAAGACATCGCCGCGGAGCTGGAGCTCAGTGCTCAAACCGTCTCCCTGGCATTACGGGGACACCGGCGTATTCCGGCCAAAACCCGGCAGCTGGTAACAGATGCCGCTCATAGACTGGGCTATCGCGCCGATCCCGCGCTGAGTGCCCTGGCGAACTATCGCACCGGCCATAGCCGATCCGCACGGAAATGGGATACGATCGCGCTGATCAGCAACTGGGCAACGCCGGACTGGTGGAAGGACGGAAACACCTATACACGACTCAATACTGCCCTCCACCGTGAAGCGGAATCCCGTGGCCTGACGCTGGAGCCACACTGGCTAGGCTATCTCAGCCAGGATGCTGAACGGGTCTTCCGGCGCATATTTCAGCGCGGTATCCGGGGAATGATCGTCGCGCCCATGCCTTCCGAGCTGGAACCGGTAGTGATTGATTTCCCGCGCAGGGAGTTCCAGATCGTGACCTTCGGCCCGGAACATTACTATCCGGATCACCATGTCATCCAGCCAGACTTTTATGAGAATCTGAGACTGGCCTGGCAAAAGCTGCGTGCGAAGGGCCACGAGCGCATCGGCTTCGTCTACGCTCAGGTCTTCAGTTGGCGCACCAGTGACGCCTGGCTGGGCGCCTATCTGGCGGAAAAGCGGTTGGCGGGTTTTCAGGCCAATGACCTGCAGCCGTGCATGCTTGCTGAGCCATGGCGGGACGAAAAAGGGTTCTTCGATTGGCTTGAGAAAGAGAAACCCGACGCGATTATCACGATCCTGAATCAGATTCCGGTCTGGCTTCGTCAAAACTCAAGATGGAACGGCCTCGCGGTCGCGCTTCTTTCCGCACAGGAGCCGGGAGCCACGGGCATCAATGTCCAGCCTGAGCTATCTGCACGCACTGCCGTGGAGGTGCTGATGATGGAAATGCAACGAAGCCTGGTCTCCGAGCAAAGTTTGCCCCTAAGGATTCACATACCCGGGCGATGGGTGGAATGAACTGGAGCGCTTGCCCGAGGTCGAAACTGGATCGGGCCGTTGACGGCTCGCTGATTAATCTCTAACTAAGCGCGTGCCCCTCGTTCCCGCCGGTCTCACTTGCCACCGCCAATAACGCCATGTCTCGCTTCCACGCCATTCTTCTTTCCGCATGCACCGCTCTGGTTGTCTTTTCCCTGACACCGGGAAGGCTTTTGACGGCGCAGGAATACAGCAGTTTCACCGTCCAGGAATTAGCGGAAGAAATAAAAGAAATTGCCTATGGTCCGACGAATCCGCGGGAGGACCCGTCGATCAGCAAAAGATACCATAGCATGGCACGTCAAAGTGGTGATCGGCTAGCTGATTACCTGGCCGTGATTCGCGAAAGTAATGACGACAAAGTCATCGCTTTTTCTCTGAGCATGATTCGCGGCCCCGCCGCGGCAAACGAAACGAATCAGGGGCCGATTGCTGATGCCGCCGCTTACGCGCTCCAAAATCGGGATGCACTGAATTATCCGGAATCAGCGGCCAGTGCGATCGAGGTCCTGGGAATCACCTACGCTACGGAATACGAATCCCTGTTGGAAGGCTTTCTGGAAAGTGATAATCCGAAGCTCGCAGCCGAGGCCCAGAACGCAATTGAGAGAATCAAGAAAGGGCCGGGAATTGACGAAGGAACGACCGGCCTTGAGTCCGAGAGTGACTTAGAGGTGGAGGATGAAATGCGCAATACGCCGTCCGGCCTCCTCCCGACTGGTTCAGAGGTAACACCATCCTCGCAGACGATCGATTCTTCCTCCTCTGGAAGCGGCCAGGGTGGCAGCACCATGCTTTTCCTGATCGGCGGAGTTTTTCTTCTGCTCATTTCTGCGGGTGCCATCTGGTTTTTCATGCAATCCGGCAAGGACGAATTAACCTGAAGGAGAAAGCCTTAGATAGCGAGGATAGGGTCGCGCCAGCATCCGAGCATCGCCAAATCGCAGAAGGAAGTCTTCTTCGGCGAACGCTGGCCTTTGTTCGCTTCTCACACACCATTTTTGCCATGCCTTTTGCTCTCGGAGCAATGATCTTGGCGGCGGAAGGATTGCCTTCATTACTGACAATCATTCTCATCATTCTGGCGATGGTCTTTGCCCGGACTGCGGCGATGGCTTTCAATCGAGTGGCGGACTGGGATTTTGACCGGCACAACCCACGTACGGCGGCACGTCATCAGTTACTTACTAAAAGAGGAGCCATTCTGCTGACGTTTTCTTCGGCATCCCTCTTTGTTCTAACCACATTCTTTATCAATTCTCTCTGCTTAGCGCTCTCGCCCGTTGCGCTTTTCATTATTTTCCTTTACTCGATAACTAAGCGATTTACCCATTTCACCCAGCTCTTTCTCGGTTTCGCCCTGGCGGTCGCTCCCATGGGGGCTTGGCTGGCCGTTACGGGGGAATGGACCTGGCTCCCGATACCGCTGGTTGTCGCCGTTCTTTTCTGGGTCGCCGGATTCGATATCATCTATGCCACGCAGGATGTGGAATTTGATCGAAAAGCTGGACTACATGGTATGGTCGCGTGGCTGGGAATTCCTGCCGCGCTTCGAACCGCGGCAGTTTTCCATATCGTCACCGCCGTGGCCTTGGCTTTGTTCGGAGTGATCACAGATTTAGGGTGGATCTATCAGCTCGCGGTCCTGCTTATCACCGCCTTACTTGTTTACGAGCATATCAAAGCCCGAAATCATCAGGATCTTGGTTCGCTCAATGATGCCTTCTTTAAGGCGAACGCAGTCGTCGGATTAGTTTTTCTCGCGGGAGTTTCGCTCAGCATATTCATCTAGATACCGCCCCCTGCCTGCATGAATATGAAACCACCCAAAAAGAAAGCTTCCTTCCTGAGATTTATCTGGGTGATGTTTAAATGGACGGTGCGCCTGTTGATGATACTGTTCATTCTGCTTCTCGCGCTCGCCACCCTCACCTATTTCAATGCTGAGCGCATCGCCAAAGCGATTATCGATCGCTCCGTGGAGAGCGATACTTTTTCCGTCGGAGAGGTAAAGCTTCTGCACTTTGATGAAGTGATCATTAAGGACGTTGAACTGCGTATCACTTCACCAGGAGTTACCTATTTGATCACCTCAGAAGTTGCATCAATTCGCGTCAGTCCTTTTTCTGTTTCGAGGCATCGGATCGATAATTTATCGTTGCACTCACCATTACTGAAACTCGTCAGCAACGATATCACGGTACTACCATCGCCCAAAGATCGGCAAAAGGAAAGCCGAAGTAACGGCAATGCTCAGGACTCTGTTGCAAAGGAAGACTGGATCTTGAGCTTTGGAAGTACCTTTAATGGCAAATTAATCGTGGCCCTCGATAAGCTGCCCAGGCTGGAAGGTGATTTGAAAGTGCACGCCAGAGATTTGCCGCTTTGCCCTGATATTCTGAAAGCATCAGACCCTCAGCACCTTGAGGTCTCCGATATCCAGGTCTTCCTTCCGGACAAAGAGCAACCATTCACCCGCATCACCAACTTCATCCTGCGATTCTCTTTTGACGAGATGATGGAAGGTCGCTTCCAGTCGCTTTATGTTGGCGAGGCCGAGACCGTGATTGGGGCGGATTTCTTTAAGTTGCCAATCGTTAGAGAGATCGCCTCTGACTTTTATCCTCTTCAGACTGAATCGCAGGTTATCCCTTCATCGGAGAGATCATTGACCTCGAATGACCAGCCGTCATCTGATTCCGGCAAGAGCAATCAGGATCAAGCTCAGGGCGAAGTTTTTTTTCCCCGATTCAAGTTTTTCGAGATCTCGGATTGGCACCTCGAACTGTCCGGCCTTGGCAGTTCCCTGCCCGAAGTGAAAACAGGCCTGCGAATTCGGAATGTGCAAGATGCGAGCCGCGACAACACAGACACAAAGGTCATTGCGATGCGCGACCTGCTTATTGCTTATGGTGGAGATACAGTTCTCGAAGTGCCTTCTATAGTCATTCGAGGGGATGAAGATTCTTTACTCGGCGGTCGATTGGATGCCATTGCGATTGAAAACCCCAATCTGCAGATTAACGCGGTCCTGAGAAATCTATTTTACGCGATTGAAAATGGTGAACTCGAGCGTCTTTTTGGGATTGAGCCACCCGAGGGCCGCACTTTGGATGATGTGACACGCGCTTTACCGGGAACACTGGAGAAGTTGAGATCTGGTCCGTTCAAGAATGTATATGATCCAGATGAGCCCCAAGAGCTCGAGGTTTTTGAGATCGGCCAGGTTTGGGTGCGTAACGCTTCTGTCAAAATTGGCAATATCCATCCATACCTGCCTTCTATAAAATGCCGGCTGCGCACCACTCTGGAGAATTTCTGTCTACCCCTGAACGATGCACCCTGGGGACAAAACCCGGCTTTGCGGGAAGCGAGGCATTCTATCGTCATTGAAGATTTTGAAGCCGCGGCGTGGTTCGCTCCGGATGAGCCTTTTCTGAGCATCGAGCGGACGGCGGGGGAGTTTTCTGAATTTGGTATGTTTCAGGCACAACGCCTGGAGTTCTTGAGTATTCAGGGCGTCGAGTTTATTTATGACCGGAGTTTTCGGACATATCTCCAGGATGCCACAGAGGAAACTTCAGGCAGTTCTAAGGATACCCGCCAGGGGGATGAGATCCGAAGCGCAGTTTCCGCAGAGGTAGGGGTCAGCCGAAACAAGGTCGGATATCCACCAGGCACGACGATTCCAGCATTTGCCTGGCAAATCGGAACACTGGATTTCGGGAGGGCATCGGTCGACCTTGTCGATCTACCCCTCGAACTTCCGGACAACAGTTTTGTGATTGAACCGAAACTCTTCGAGGAAGTTATCCTTTCCCCGGATGTCGAAGTATTATCCAGTGAGATTCAGGAGATTGAGCTCGCGGAAGTGCGAATCCCTTCACCGCTGAATCCAGAGGTTGTTCTTCTGGAAGTCGACTCAGTCTTCTGCCGATTCACCTTGCCCGGGTTGCTGCGCAGCGAAATCGAAGAGGTTACAGTTCTTAACCCGTCCATTTTTGTCAGTGATGATCTCTTCGCCACCTTTGCCCGCGTGAATGAGCAATTGCTTCCACCGGAAACACCCATTTTTGAGTTTATCCAGGGTCCTCCCGTCGAGAGACCTTCGACTTCCAGCGCTCCAGATACAACCAATGCTCCTGCGGAGCCCGTGAATATTCCGGTGGTTCTGGATATTCGGGACCCAATGTTGCGATCTGAAAAACCTGCGCCTGCTCCCGAGTGGACGGTGAAGCATTTTGAGGTCGCTTACGGACGTCTCGTTATTGCGGTGTCAGGTTTAGACGCCATCCCATTGCCCTGGGCATTCAAGACATCCGCTGATAATCTGGATTTTGGCAATCTCGAGGAGCTCAAGCTGAGTCTCAATCTCACCATGCCAAAAGATGACATAATTTTTCCGGGGCTTAACTTAAAACTTCTCGGACTGACGGGTGACCTGCAATTCGATCTTCCTGAAACAGAGGACGTAAACAATCTGGTGAACAAGGTGTTCGCCGATGCGCTCCACTTCCAGGAGTTCACCCTGACCGATCTCTGGGCCGCACTTACCTTCGATGAAAACGGCGTCTATATCGATTTCGGCGGGAATGGGTATGACGGCTACCTGAATGGTGAGATAAACATTTACCCATCTCGCCTCCTGACCTGGGACGGATTCATTTCAGCGGTTGACCTGCAATTACAACCCATCTTTGACGTCATCGGTGAGAATAATTTTTCTCTTTCCGGCAGAGCCAAGGGTGATTTAATCGCGGGCGGAGTGGAGAATCAGATCATCTATGGCAATGGCGAAGTGGAGGTGCAATCCACCGGGGACATGAAACTCATCTTTCTCGATGCCATGCTGGAGGGGATTGAGACAGATTGGGCACCCGGATACAACACAGACATGACGCGAATCACTCTGGAGGCGTTGCGTGATTATCGTTTTGACACAGGGTCAGCAGAACTGGATTACGCAGGAAACGCCGGTAAATTACGGCTGACCTTTGACGGAGATGAAGGCATGCGTGATATCCGTGTCAATTTGGAGCACGCTGAATCCACCCTGGAGGACTGGATTCTGTTTTGATGGAAGAACCCCGAAAGCTTGCAGTTCACCCGGAATTGCGGCAGGCTGCTGATGTGCGTTGGCGCAACTCTCATCCACCAAAGGTCATCCTTAAGCTGCTCATCCCAACGTTCGCACTGGGCGGCTGTGCCTTTCCTGAGCTGCCATTGACGACGCCCGAGCCTTTGAAATTCGAATTCACGGTTGATCTCAACGTGCGCCGCTACGAAGGCGACAAGCCGGGAGAAGATGAGGACCTAACAACCGAGTCAGCCGAGACCGAGGTTCTGGGAGAGAACCTGACAGAGGTCATTGAGCAGGCGGAAGCACGCCGTGAAAAGCGGTCCGGTCAGATACAGGTCATCAAAAACAATCGGATCGTCGGCGAATCCCGGGACGGAACTCTGGAGATTCGGACGACTCCGCCAGGTGAATACGGAAACTACGTCCAGCGCACCGTCGCCGCCGAGAATAAAGACCGGCAAATCATTGCCCAGGCACTCGCAAAGGCAGAGGAAAAGCCCCTCGAAGAAATTCAGAGACAGCAGGCAGAAATTTTCCGGAATAAATCGTTCCAGGGAGAATGGATTGAGGTTCCAGAGGTCACCGGCTCCGGATTCACCTGGATACAGAAAGAATCCGACCCGGAGCAAGACGATCCTGACCCCTCCATGGATGAATTGATCAATCCCGTAATCTTAGAAGAAGAATCCTCTGATTAGCAACGGAGGACAGTTATTTACTCTTCGCGCCCGCCTGGATCTCGTCATAGATCCACCGGTAAGTTTTCTCCATGCCGTCCCGAAGTCTCACCGATGGCTCCCATCCCAGCACCTTTTGGATGAGTGTATTATCACTGTTGCGACCGTTCACACCCTTGGGCGCATCTAATTTATAGTGCCGCTGCAATTTTACCCCGGCGATCTCTTCAACCAAATCGACCAGACCGTTGATCGTCACCAGCTCGCTGCTGCCGATATTTACCGGATCTGGAAAATCACTATACATCAGATCCATCGTCCCCTTCAGACAATCCGTGATGTACATGAAACTGCGGGTCTGTTTACCATCTCCCCAGATTTCAATATTCAGATCTCCGCTCAGCTTGGCTTGAATAACCTTGCGGCACATCGCCGCGGGGGCCTTCTCACGACCGCCATCCCACGTGCCATGGGGACCATAGACATTATGGTAACGGCCAATCCGCGTGATCAGCCCGAAATCTTCCCGGAAGTGCCGGCACATCCGCTCACTGAATAATTTTTCCCAGCCGTAGCCATCTTCCGGCATGGCCGGATAGGCATCCTCCTCCTTAAGCGGAATAACATCCGCACGGATTTGCTTGTCCGCGGCATAAACGCACGCGGAGGAACTGAAGAAAAATCGCTGCACCCCGCACTCTTTTGCCGCCAGGATCATGTGAGTATTGATCAGCACGCTCAACATGCAGAGTGCTTTATTATTTTCGATGAAACCCATTCCGCCCATATCCGCAGCCAGATTATATACTTCCTCCGCGCCTTGGGTCACCCTGCGGCACGCCTCGAGCAGGGAAAGGTCCACGGAATGATTCTCCGCATCATCAAAACGCTGATACCAGTCCTCCAGCGGCTTCTGATCAACCGCCCGCACCCGTCGCCCCAAGCGCAGCAATTCCCCCACCAGATGCCCTCCAATAAAGCCTCCCGCGCCGGTTACCAGAACCAGACCCCGCCCGCTTTTTATGTCTCCTTCACGCCCTGCTACCTGACTTGATTGATCCTCTGCCATTGCGGTCTTTCGCATAGCCGCAAAGCCGTTGTGCCGCAACTGTTTTTGACAGCGCCTCCGCTCTCTGCTACTTCCCACCCGGTCGCATGCATATCAATGACGTGAAAATCCTTGAAGCGGGCCGGGATCCTTTCATCCATTTGCTGCGGCCTGATCGTGTCGACTGGATGCGGACGAATGCCAAGCCCAATGTCCCTGGCCCAAATCCTCTCGCCGGAAAGGCAAGTCCAGTGAAAAAATGGCGTGCCCTCTGGCGGCTTTTCACCCGCCAGTATCACGTCGTGATTTTCAATGCCGTTTACCTGCATACCTTTGATCAGAATTGGATCATGCGCAGCGCAAAACTCCTCCTGCGCGCGGCGGAAAAACTGGCAATGCACCGCTTGCTTTTTCTGATGCTCTTCGGAAACAGAACCCGCCTGGTCGTGCTGGATGCCCATGACCATCCGGTTTTGAGTGAACTGATGATTACCGGCCTCCCGCGCATCGATCTCTATGGTTCGCAGAATCTCGCAAGCCAGTTCGTGCCTTACCAGAATAGGATTAATTATTTTCTTTATCCCCTGCCTTTGAACTGTGATCAATATCAGCCGGAAGGTTTGGCCAAGGATATCGACATCTTCTTTTCCGGCTGGATGGTCTCCCAAGCCAGAATCGAAGGCAAAGCCGAGCTGATGCGACTTAAAGAACAAGAGCCGTCATTACGGGTAGAAGTCTCCAACCAGCGTCTTGCCTTTCCGGATTTCTTGCGCGCGATCGAGCGGTCCTGGCTGGTTTTTTCCGCGGAAGGTCTCGGCTGGCAATGTAACCGGCATTACGAATCTCTCCTTCTTGGCGCTGTTCCCATCATCAATCGCCCCAAACCGGATGTCGTTCATTATCTGGTGGATGGAGATACCTGTTTCTTTTACAATCCTGACGTCCCGGGCGACTTATCCCGGGTCATCCGCCAAGCGCTTCAGGATAAAGAAGAACTGCGTCGCATGGCGGCGAAAGGCCGGCAAGTTGTTCTGAAACACAACCACACGCTGCGAATCGCTGAGACGCTCCTCCACAAATTGAATATTGACTCCGAGACAATATAGGAAAGCTCAGATCAATCCAGCCCCAACCGGTCACGAACGACCGAGAACCTGCGCCCGAGCGAACGGACAAGTCTCAGGAAAATATAAATGGGCCAGACCCAGAATTCCCGCGCGAGGAGACGTTTCCATACCGCCGCCGTCGCTTCCTCTGAGTTTCCAGCCGGCTCTGGAATATTACGCAGGCACGACATCTTCTCCCAGAGCGCGGTCTTCTCCGCCAGCCAGCGGCTCAAGGAGGTTCTCCATCCTGCAGGGGGCCGTGGCCTTTTCGCGAATTCACGAAAGGCATCGGACATTTCGGGTGCCAGAAACAAGGTGTAGCGACTCGACGACCACGGTTTATGCCGGTAAAAATGGATGATTTTGCTTTGGAGCAGCTCACGCTCTTTCTTAGTCCGGGCGATTCTATCCATCATTCCAGTTGAGGGCGGCCCGAATGGATCATTCCACGGCAGCGGTAGCGGCTGCCATTTTTCCCGGAGTACATAATTAAATGCCGTCAACTCGGCGCAGGTCCGCATTTCCGGATCTTCACGAAGCAGTCTCATGATCTGCTCGCCATAATCGCCAGAGCGCCACTCTCTGAGATTCATGAGAAGCAACCCTCCATTGAAAAAAAAGTGCTGCCCCTCCTTTGCGCGCCGTTCCGCACTAGAACGATACAGCGCATCACTCAACCGCGCAAATTTATAGTCTGTCACGGCCGCCAGCACCTTCCCCTCTTCTATTTGAATCTCAGAAAGTTCTCCCAGATCATCTAAGACCAGCAAATCACTGTCCATACAGAGGATCTGCCCTTCATCTCCTGGCAAATATCGGTCGATCACGAGACGTGGAAAGAAAGTCGAGTGCACCCCGGCGGTCTCAGGAAGATCATCCGGGATTTGGCCATCGCCATATTCGTGCCACTCAACGGTCAGGCGTTCATCCTCGCAATCCTTCGTGAATGCCCTCCGGTCCTCCGCCGGAAAATCTAATGCTGCGATGTGTAGTTCTATCGGATAGGAAGAACGGTAATTGTCTAGAATCGAACGCACGCACGCCGTCAGAATTGGCCGGTATTGACCGTTCGCGGAGATAAATAATCGAAATGTTTTCTCGCCCTGACTCATGAATTCTCCCTTATTGCCTGACGGGCCCGCTGCTCCATCGCGCTGTTCAGATGACGATGGTAGGAGGCCCACTTAAAGTATGAGCACAGCGTCCGCAGATGCTCGGGAATCTCCTGACTCTCAAGCTCCAGATCTTTTGCGTTGAAGTTAAAAAAGTACTCCTTCTTGACCTTCTCGTAGCGCCCCAGCGCAAAATGGATGTAGGTTTCGTATTCAGAAAAATAATTGAATGGCCCTTCTCGGTTCAGATACTTCCCGGGCCAGTGCTCATCGCGCTGGGCATCAATGATCGCTCTCCACCATCCCATCCCGGTTTGTTCTTCAATACGGGCGCGAAGTGCTTGCAGGATCGAGCGCTGCGCAAACATGTGATGACAGACAAAAGAAAAGAGCGGCCGCACTCGTTGCCCGGTCAGGCGCTCATGCGTCATATAATACATCGGGTTATTTTCATGAGAAAAGTCCTGAAAAAGCGTTTGCCCATCAAAGAAAATTCGCGGCCGCAGCAGCATGGTATCCGCGTCGAGGATCAACACGTGTTCATTCTCGGTGACGGCATCACAGTTCAGTTTGAGCAACTGCTGAAACAGCCAGCTCGGAGCTGTGCGCGCTTGGAATCTAGCGAACTCCGCCTTCACCTCATCGTGGGTAAAGGGATAGCTTTCTTTTTCATTGATATAATGAACATCACCCTTTTCGCCCACTCTTTCGCAGAAGGACCGCGCCTCGTCCGAAGGCGGGGACACCACATAAATTCCCTCGAGCGGATGCCGGAGATTTTTTCGCAGGCATTGAATACAGATTTCTGCAAGGTCTAAATCTTTGGGGTGCGTTGGGATGACGACGGACAGAGGGATCTCACTCCTTACCTCCGCATACCGGCGCGGGAATATCTTATCCGCAACGTCCAGCGCTTTGTAAACCGCCGTCTTGAGAAATGAAAGCCTGCGCATGGTCGCTCACGTGTCGCCGGAATGACGTTCGTTCTACTATCCCGCAATCCCGTAGAGTTCGTTGTATTTCTTTACCAACTCCGGAAAACGGTCATAGGTATGCATAATCGCGGAGCGCTTTCCCGTCGTCTTCAGGCAGGCGTAGTCCTCCTTGATTTCAATCATGTCCGGCCGCTTCGCGTAAATCGCCACCGTCGACAATAACTCTGATCCATTCGGTTCCGGAGTAAGCTTCATCGGATTACCCATTCCATGAAGCAGGTAGTTTAACATGGCCTGATCAAGCGAGCCTCGATAAGGGGTGGCTTTGCGGAATTTCTGCCAAATCTCAGCGCACAGGTAGTTGAGCAATACTTTGATTCGTTCCGTCACGCCAAACAAAACTCCGCCGCACACCGATGGTTTGCCAATCACATCCTGGAGGCCTGCTTCTCCGTAAGCTCGGCGGATCCAATGCTGGTTATACCAGTCCTGGCCAATCAAATTATCCTCCGCGCCAGCACCCAGGTCGGTCGTTAATGAGGTTAAGGGATCTGACTGAAACACGACGTCCCGGCAATCAACCATAAATGTAAACTCATGATTGTACTCCGGCTTCGAGATTAATTCCCGGGTGAAAAAGTTACGCGCGAGCATGATATGAAGCAGACTTACACCAATCGCTTTACGCACTCTGCTGGCGGACTGTTCTCGATTTACCGACTCATTAAGTCGTTTTTTGCGTTCCAGAATTTCTTCATCCGGAATCGTCCGAGGACATAGGTCTTCCGCGTTCTGCTCCGGACGATCATCCATTGCCGGTGCCTGAGGATTGATCTGATTCCCCTTCTTCCCGCGGCGGTGTCGAAAGTTTCTGATGGGAACATAAAACCGCTTCATCATTGTATCCCGAAACCATGTATCCGGTAGCCTTTGAATAACCGTGTCCTCATGGATCTCTGTAACCTGACGGCGAAACTCTTCATCCGCGTTGTTGCTCACCAGCATGTATAGCCGATGGTTCCCGCAGTATTTGGCGAACGATAACAAAAATGGCATTAACTGATCCGCTCGGTACCCTGTCGCGGCTGTGATAAAGGCGCACTTACTCATATTTCCTCAGCCCGGTTCTCTGGAGAAAGATCCAATAGATAAATCGCGGATTATTCGTCAGATAGCGTTTCCAGAGCCGCTTCGGTTCCTGGCACAGCCGGAAAAACCACTCGAACCCTGAGCGCTGCACCCAGCGTGGGGCCTGTTTCACCCGCCCCGTAAAGAAATCAAAGGCCGCGCCCACGCCAAACATCAGCGTGACATCCAGCTTGGGCAGATATTCCGCCATGAACTTTTCCTGCTTCGGTGTGCTCAATCCCACCCAAAAAATATCCGGCCGTGTCTCTTCAATCATCTGCCTTAATTCCACCTCCTCCGCGTCATTGAGCTGGCGAAATGGCGGGGTATAACTGCCTGCTACCCGCAGACCCGGATATTTCTCAGACATCTTCTCGGCCAGGCTCTGCGCCACCCCTTCCGCTCCACCAAAAAAGAAATGACGGTGCCCGGTCTCTGCCGTTTTTTCGCAGACACGCGCCATCAGGTCCGGCCCGTAGACCCGGTCCGCTTCCCGGTGCCCCGCCGACCGGTTCAACCACACCAGCGGCATCCCGTCCGTCGTGTTGAGAAATGCTCCGTTCAGGATCTCACGTAAGGCTCCATCCTTTTGCGCTTCGGACACCCCATGCACTCCCGTCACACAAACGTAGCCCTTTTCCTTGTTCTCCAGCGCCTCCATCACGGCCCGCTCTGCCAGATCCAGATTCAGGACACTGACGTGTACGCCCAGGACATTGTTTTTCTGGATTTCCATGGCTTGGAGACAGGGTCGCGAAAGCGTGCCTATTGAGAGACTCCAGGGCCGCGATTGCAAGCCACAATCAGTTTCTCAATTTGTTCGTCAGGCGGCCCCGCCCATGACAGCCTTCCACCCGTGGCACGCATCTGCGCATGGATCACCGGGATCGCTGGTCAGGACGGTTCTTATCTTGCCGAACTTCTCCTGCGCCAGGCAGGCGTCGACCAGATCCACGGCACGGTTCGTCCCCCGCTGGACCGTGACTTCCCAAACCTGACATCAATTCGGGCGGACGACCGTCTCGTGCTCCACGCCGTCGACCTTAGCCAGGATTCCTGTCTCGCCACCATCCGGCAGCTTTGGCGCGATGATCCGCCGGACGAGGTTTACCACCTTGCCGCGCAAAGCCATGCCGGCCTCAGTTTTGAAGCCCCCGCGGAAGCTCTCAAGCTCAATGCCTGGCTGACGGCAGGCCTTCTGGAGCTATGCCGTGACCGGCATCTCCCCCAGTCTCCCAGGTTTCTGCACGCCAGCAGTTCTGAGATCTTTGGCCGCCCGGAGATCCGCCCGCAGACAGAGGATTCCCCCATCGCGCCCGTCACACCCTACGGCATTGCCAAGGCCGCTGCGACTTCCCTGACGCAGCTTTACCGGCAAACGCACGGCATGCATGCGGTCAACGCCATCTGTTACAATCACGAATCACCTCGACGTCCTGCCACCTTCGTCACGCGCAAGATCACCCGGGCCGCTGCGGAGACTGCCCTCGGGATAAGGCAGGAGCTGGCTTTGGGAAATCTGGACGCGCAGCGTGACTGGGGTGATGCACGCGCTTTCGTCGACGGGATGTGGCGCATGTTGCGGCCCGGTGCGGAGCCGGAAGATTATGTCCTCGCGACTGGCCAGTTGCACACGGTGCGCGATGTCGTCCGCCTTGCCTTTGGCTGTTTCGGCCTCCACGGAGAAGACTACGTCACGGTCGACCCCGCTTTTTTTCGTCCTGCTGAGCCGCAGCGGCTTCTGGGTGACTCAACTAAGGCTCAGCAAAAACTCGGATGGTCTGCGGGGCCGGGTTTCCACGCCCTCATCGGGGAAATGGCGCTGGCCGATTATCATTCCCTGAAGGCCCCCTGATCAGCTGCCCGAACTCGTCTTCTTCCGTTCGCGCTCGCTCTCCTTATCCGCTTGCTGCGCATACAGCTTCAGCTTGTCCAGATTCGCCCGTCGATGCTCGATTGATCTGACCATCTCATCGCAGTGACGATGACGGCGACGCGGAATGAGGATGCGCTCACTGTCCTCATAACAGCCGATCTCCAGGATCTTAATGTCCACGTGGCGCACTCCCCAGCGATTCATCGCGCTGCGGGACGGCTTGTAAAGATCGACCGTGTTCGTCCCGACCAGCGCCGACCCATAATCGTCGATGATAAAAGTCTCACCTGTTTCGAGCAGCTTGAATTTTGTTCCGACCGGAAATCGCGACCAGTCCGCCGCCGCGCTGCGAATCCCGCTGCTACGTAAAGTTGTCCCGAGCGCATTCTTGCGCCCATACTTCCGGTGATCCGCCTCGCTGTGGGTATAGGCCGTTGTCCGGACCGTAATCACGTCGCCCTTCTGGGCGATCTTTACGTCAGAGCCCCGGCTCGTGTAGGAGCTGGCGCAACCTGCGACGAATAAGATGACCAACGAAGACCCAGCCAGCATGACGGGGACGACCAGACGTGGTAGCGATTTCATTTCCGAAGTGGTGAAGTCCAAGCAATAGCCTTGATTACTAAGATGGGTTAGAATTTTGTTTACTCTTACTAATCAACTGTATAGCCCTTTAACAAAGCTCTCTCACCTACGCAACGATTTTTGATCGTCCCCAAGCTCCTTGGCACTTTGATTCCAACAACTTTTAGAGTTTCCACAAATACTCCACTGAGTTATTGTATTGCTCCCAGATAGCCTGCTATCTTCCCTCCTGTTGTCTGTTTCTGCCGCCCTGTCACCTGAACCACGGCCGGAATCCATTCTCCGGCGTCTAACACGCTCGATCCTATGATTGGATTCCACTCAGAACAGTCTCGCGAAGCCCGCTCCAGCCTTGTCGCCGGTTCATCACAAAGCTCCGCCGCTCATAATCAGGAAAATCCCCGGCTCAAGGAGCTCATCGATGGCAAGGTCATTGATAAGCGGATGAATGATATCAGCCATCTTGTCGCCAGCCGTTTTCATCTGCGTTTGGCGGATTGGGCGGAAAATATGGGCCGTGGCATCGCCCTTTGCCAGGCGCCATTTCGCTGCTTCCATGAGAATCCGGGGCAGATCTGGGTGCCGGATGTCGCCTTTATCAGCTTTGAGCGGCTTGTTGACTATGAGTGGGGCAAACCTGTCCTTTCCGTCGTTCCGGATATGATCGCGGAGATCGTCACACCTTTTACCATGGTGGAGCAGCTTGAGCAGCGTATCGAAGAGTTTCAGCATGCCGGCACCAAGCTCATCCTCGTCATCTACCCCGCTCGCGAAATTGTCCGCGCCCACCGGTCCGTCGGAGAAATCGCTGAGCTGGCCGGAGGCGATGTCGCCCTCAGCTATGAGGCCGTTTTGCCCGGTTTCCGGTTAAAGCTGGATGAGCTCTTTGCACCTGCCATGACGGTTGAGCTTTCTAACGGTCGCGGCTGAGATTGCCGCCATCCGCTCCGGCCGCGAGGCCGCAAAGTTAAAGGGCTCGTTCTTCTCCGGCGTAGATTGCCTTTACCAGATCCAGAGACTTCGCATTCGGCAGCACGCCAAACTCCATCTGGTTCATCACGTAGGCAAAGGCCACCCCGCTCGATGGATCGGCGAAGGCGAGGCTTCCCCCTGCACCCGGTTGCCCGAATGCTCGCTGATTCGGGCCAAACAGTTCACGCGTCTTCCGGCCCGTCGCGTGATCAACCGGATCAAGCATGAACCCGGCAGAAAAGGCCACTTCTTCGCAGAGCACGCGGTCCCTTGCCTGGACAACGGGACTCTCCATCCAGCGGCGCGTCTTTGCGGTAAACGGACCACCTTCCGAGATACACAGCGCGTAAAATTTTGCTAAAGCCCGCGCCGTGCCGATCCCTCCGAAGGACGCATTCACCGCCTGACGCAGTTCAGGTTGGTTCATTTGCCGCGGGCGATGCGCCTTCGGGTGCTCAAAGGCTTGGCGTGTCCACGAGCCCGGTGTAGCCAGCGCCTTGTAGAATGGCTGCTCTGGCTGATCCGTTGCGGGAAACTTCGGTGGCAGAATATCCGCCACCTCATCCATTTGCTCCGGCGGCAGGCCAATCCAAAGGTCCAGCTCAAAGGGGACGCGAAATTTATTCTCCCAGTATTGCGCCAGAGTAAATTCGCCGCCGGTGATTCTACGCAGACACTCGTCCAGAAGCGGACCAAAGGTATGCGCATGGTAGCCGGTGCCTTCACCCGGCTTCCAAAGTGGCGGTTGACCAGCCAGGGCCGTGACAACCGCCTCATGATCTTCGACCGCCATGGTCCCCCCTTTCACCGCGCTCAGCCCGCTCTGGTGGGCCAATAGCTGCCCCAGAGTGATGCCAGCTTTGCCTTCCGCGGCAAACTCCGGCCAGAATGAGGCGATGGTCTGATCAGGCACGATGCCCTCCTCCTGCATGCCATGCAGGAGACATGCCGCGGCGGGACCTTTCGTCGCTGACCAGATCAGGACAGGCGTCTGCTCCCGCCATGGACGGGTTTTCCGGGCATCCGCATGGCCCCCGAACAGGTCAATAACGAGTTCGTCATGGCGGTAGACCGCCACGGCTGCTCCAATCTCTCCCCGCTCATCAAAGTTACCCCGCCAGATATCCCGCAATCTTTCCATCCGCTTTGGAGTTATACATGAAAGGCGAGTCTTGCCCATACCCGATCTCCTGCGGCAGGTTCAGATGACGTCCCTGGAAAAATGCGTCTCACGCTTTGCGATTAATTCCTATAGACCCGGTCACCCCCCGGCCGGTCCGTTTCCCCCGCGTTAAACCTCTACCCTGACATCTATCCCGTGGAGAATTGGTCCCCCCTCCCTGTTTCTGTGTCCGCCTCCGATTACCGGAGCCGCGTGAATGCCTTCTGGCAGCGTTACTTTGTCACCCTCTGGCAACTCGTCGGCCGTCAGCGCACAGCGGGTTCTACCGGTCTCGAGCAATCTTCCGGGCCGCGCATGTCCTGGAACATCAATCCCCTTGAAGCCGGGGATACAGCGGAGGCGCTCGGTTTCTCCGGCACGAGCGGTCCGGAGCAGGCCCAGGTTTTCTTTTGCCGCGCTCTCAGCTCGGCCGTCGCCGATCTGGTCCAGGAAGCCGATGATCTTTTTCCGGATCAGCTGCTTGAAGAACGGCACCTGGAAAAGCTGACCGGTAAGCTCCCCCTTATCGACTCCGAAAGCGAACTCCATCTGGAACCGAACAACTTCGACCGGCCTCAGCACGCAGGGATCTTCGTCGCGGTCCGCCGCTGCCTTGTTCAGTGGCTGCAGGGCATGGGCCTCACTCATGCCATCGCGGAAGCACTCGGCCGCCGCCTGCCGGGCTACTTCTTCCATGCCCTCCAGGAAGAATGGTTCAGCCATCCCAGCTTTTACTCCGCCCTTGTGGCCCAGGTGAATTCGCCCTTCCTCGCCAGCTCCAGGGAACAGAACCTCTGGCGGCGTTATTCCTCCAGTCTGCTGCGGAAAATCGATCACCGCATGCTGGATGAAGCCTTTGGCCTTCGTGAAGTCTATGTTCCGCCCCGGGCTTCCGTCTACCATCCCAAACCGATTTCAGACGATCCTCACCGTCAGGTCTCGCCAGAGGCGGGCAAGCCGGTTGTCGTTGACTTGGGCAAAGAATTGCTCCGCTGGATCTACGTGCCAGAAGCCAGTGATTCCCTCCGCCTCATCACCGGTGAACAGGGCAGTGGCAAAACCAGTTTCACCTCCGCCCTGGCGGCCAAACTGAGCGGATCGTATCTTTTTCCAGAGGAGCAAAGCGCCCGCGTCAGCTTCCCCGTGCTTTATGTCGATCTCGAAGAACTTCGCTTCCGCGGGGATTTTGAAAGCGCGATCGGCGCCTACGCCGCTGGTTTCGGTCTCCCGCATGACCTCCTCGCACGCCTTGGACAGGGCAACCGCATCCTGCTCATCCTGGATGGGCTCGACCAGCTTTGGCATCGCGGCAATCCCGAAAGCCGGACCGGCGAGATGCGTGATCTCCTTATCGCCGTCGAGGATACCGCCGCACGTCTGGCTGAACGCGGCGCTGTCTTTCAGGCGATTATCACCGCCGCCACGCTGCCCAAGCGCGGCCTGCCTGAGTCCCTGGAGATTCCAGGTCGGCACCTGGAGCTTCTCCCCTTCTATCTGCCGAAGGAAGAGCACCGGGCTTACCGTGATGACAGCGCCATGCTCTACGAAGACCAGCGGGAAACATGGTGGAAAAGCTTTCAGGAAGCCCGTGGCCTGTCCGTGAGCGGTTTGCCCGAGGAACTGACCCATGCAGACCTTCACGAGCTGACATATCTCCCCTTGCAGAATTACCTGACCGCGCTGGCCTGGTATGAGGTGGAACAGGAAGGCACGGGCGAGATCACCGCCCGCGATATCTTCCGCAGCCTCATCCAGCGCGGCTTCCGCAAGGCCCAATTGCGGGACCCGTCACTCACTCTTGAGAAGTTCGAAAGCCAAATGGAGAAGCTCGCTCTCGCGAGCTGGCGCTCTCACGCCCAGCCCATCCTTATCGAATCGGTCCCCGATCCCATCCTGCTTGACCAGGTCTTTTTCCGCCCGGCCAAAACGGATTCAGGAGACCGCGGGATCGTCTTCCATCCCCAGCGCATGGGCGACTACCTGGTGTCGCGCCGCCTCGCGAAACTCGCGGAGCAGTTGGCGGATAGTCGCGCGAAGGAACTCCACTCCGAATCGCTTCTGGAAGAAGCGACTTTTGAGGAACGCGCCCTGCGCGCCTGGAGCCAGATCACGGCTGACGCCCCGCTCAATGCCCACCATGGCGAGATGCTGGCTCGTGAAATCGCGGCCCTTCCCGGCGACCGGGTCGGAGCCATCCAGGAAACCGTGACGGCCCTGATCGACTACTGTCTGCGGGAGGGCATGGTCCTGCGCGGAGGACAGGGCAGCCATGCCAAGGAAGTCATTGAGAAGGCGCGTAATGCCGAAGAAGCGCTCCTTTGCCTGCTCAATGCCTGCACCCACCAGACCCAAACCCTCGCCCGGATTGAGTGGCCCACGGCCGATTCTGCCCGGGCCTGGTTCCACCGTCTCATGGGCACGGAGGAGAGATTCCATCTCCTCCGCTGGCTGGACTACCTGGATCTCGCCGGCTGTCAGCTCATGGGCATCGATCTGATCGGAGCTTCCATGCGGCATTGTGACCTCACCGGCGCCAGCCTGCGTGGGGCTAATCTCGCCGAGGCTGATCTCTCCCATGCGCTCATGGCTGGGATCGATCTCTTCGTCGCTGACCTCGCCGCTGCCACCCTTTACGCCGCGGATCTGAATGAGGCAGATTTTCGGGGAGCGGTTCTGCGCGCGGTCAATCTTCGGCGGGCCAATCTCACCAAAGCAGATTTCCGCGGAGCGACCCTGCATGGCGCCAACCTGAGTATGGCCAATCTTTCTGGAGCTGACCTCGATGGCGCGGATCTGGAAAACGCCGACCTGGAGGATGCGGACATCAGCGGCACGCTGTTACAGGAAGGCATCCAGGGCAGCGGCGAAAGTCAGGCGCAAATCCTTGGCGATGCCAGCCCAGGCCGCTAAACCCGGCCCGGTTTCTGCTCTCCCTTCGGAAATCATGCCTCAGGATTACGCTTCTTTGTCATTGGCCTGCGCCGGTCAGCTCTCCTAAGATCCGCCTCGTATGAGAATTTTCGTTACGGGTGGGGCGGGCTACATCGGCAGTATCTGCGTGGAGGAACTGGTTAAGGCCGGTCACCGCGTCTTTGTCTTTGATAACCTTTCCGAAGGTCACAAAGACGCCGTCCATCCAGAAGCCCGTTTCTTTCATGGTGACCTTCAGGACCGCTCCGTGGTCTCGGTCGCCATCGAAGCGGCCCAACCGGATGCCGTCATGCACTTCGCGGCCAACGCACTGGTGGGTGAATCCATGAGCAACCCCTCCAAGTATTTCCGCAACAACGTTTATGGCGGCATCAATCTCCTCGACGCCATGGTGAACAATGACGTGAAAAAATTTATCTTCTCCTCCACCTGCGCGATTTTCGGCATCCCAGAAGAGATGCCGGTGCATGAAGATCTACCAAAAGCGCCGATCAATCCCTATGGCGAAAGCAAGCTCATGTTTGAGCGGGTGCTGCACTGGTACCGGCAGCTGCATGGGGTGGAACACGTTGCCTTGCGCTATTTCAACGCGGCGGGCGCTTCCGAGACCTATGGCGAACATCACCGGGTTGAGACCCATCTCATCCCGAACATCCTCATGGTCGCTCTCGGCAAAAAGGAAAAAGTCGACATTCTTGGGACGGATTACCCTACCCCGGATGGCACCTGTATCCGGGATTATGTTCACATCAAGGACCTTGCCCAGGCCCACATGCTGGCTCTCGAATACGGAGGCAGTGATGTCTTTAATCTCGGCACAGGCGGTGGCACCTCAGTCAAGGAGGCCGTCGAGGCCTGCCGGAAGATCACCGGCAAAGAGATCCCGGCGGAAGAAAAACCCCGCCGCGAGGGAGATCCGCCCCGGCTCATTGCTTCTTCAGAAAAGGCCAAGTCAACCCTTGGCTGGAAGCCGGAGCACTCCGGCATTGAAGAGATCGTTGAGACGGCCTGGAAGTGGCACCAGGCCCATCCGGATGGGTATGCCCATTAGGCTTTTTTGAACGCACGCCAGAAAAACGCAGCCCCGGCGGGCGGAATGTGCTTGGCAAGGAAAATGAGGCGCGGCTAGCCTGCAATCATTCCAAAGGGGGAGCCCGCATGCATTGATCACTTGCTCCCGTCCACGCGCGCTGTATAGACCCAAAGCTTCTGTTTCCGCTGTCATGAGAACTGCCGCTGATTTCTTCATTCCCGCACCACTTCCATCTGTCCGCCATGCTGCCTGCACCCTGTTGATCAGCTTCGCTTTCAGCGGGGTACTGATGTCGCAGGAGCTGCCGGTCGATATTCGCTCGGACGGAGCCAAGAGCTTTGAAGGCGGGGTGGCTTCCGCGGTGGATAATGTGGTCATCGAGTACGGAGACACCACGATCTATGCGGATGAGGTCATCTACAATCCGGACACCCAGGAGGCGTTCCTCCAGGGGCGCGTCCGCATTTACCGCGAAGGCTTTAACTTTGCTGGTGAACGCGCCGTCTACAACTTCGAGACCGGTCGCGTCTTCGCTTCAGACTTCAGCGGCGCAGCAAACCCGCTCTTTTTCACCGCGGAAAACTTTACGAATCTTTCTCCTACGGAATTTGAAGGCCTCGGCACCACCTTCAGCACCCACGACGTAGCTGATCCCAGCTACCATTTTGAAGCGGAAAAGGTGCGCATCTATCCTGATGACCGCGTCATCATGCGCAACGTAAAATTTTACGTCGGCAAGCAGCAGATTTTCTGGTTCCCTTACGTTTACCAAAGTCTGCGCGAAGACCTCGGGTTTAATATTACCCCCGGTTACACGGATAAATGGGGCGCCTTTATCCTGACTCAATACGGCTTTCCGCTGACTCAGGATTTGAACGGTATTCTGCGCCTTGATCTCCGCTCGGAACGCGGTTTCGCCGGTGGTGTTGATCTGCGTTACCGGGATTCAAACAACCCGAAGAATTACTTCGAATTCGACGGCTACGGAATCGCTGATGCCAGCACGGACATCAATGAAACCGGGCTCGAACGCGCCGAAGTTGATGATGGCCGTTACCGCGTCGCGGTGCGCAACCGGACCTACCTTACGGAAGATCTCTACACCACGGTCGATATCAATTACCTTAGTGATGAGCTCGTTCTGGAGGATTTCTTCGAGAGTGAATTCCGGTTTGATCCCCAGCCGGATAATATCGCCGGCCTGACCTGGCGTAGAGACCGGTTCGCCGCCAGTCTCTTCGGCCGCTTTCAGGTCAACGAATTCTTTGAGACGGTGGAAAGGCTGCCCGAGTTTGCGCTGGATGTCACACGCCAGCCGATCTTTGGAAGCCGCTTTTACTATGAGGGCGAAAACAGCCTCTCAAATTTACAGCGCAGTTTTGCGGAGGATTCTCCTTTCCCGGATTACGACACCTTCCGCGCCGACACCTTCCATCAGTTCTCCTATCAGCGCACTCTCTTTGGCTGGCTCTCAATCAATCCACGCGCAGGCGTGCGCGTAACGCACTATACGGATACCGGGTTCGTCGATGAGATCCTCGAGGAAATGGAGGTCATGAATCCGGACGGCAGCACGGAAACGGTTGAGTCCATCCGCCGTGAACTCGTCACAGGGGGCTCGGATACCCGCACGGTCTTCAACATCGGGATGGAGGCTTCCTTTAAGCTCAGCCGGGAATATCCGAATGTGCAGAGCCGCTTCTGGGGACTTGAAAGCATGCGGCACATCATCCAGCCCTACACAAACTTCTCCTATGTCTCGGATCCCTCGGTCGACCCGGATGATATCCTGCAGTTTGATGAATTCCTGCCGTCGACGGAATTGCAGCGTCTGAATTTCCCCCAGTTTACCTCGATCGATTCCATTGATGAGTGGACCATCTGGCGCTTCGGGGTGCGTAACCGATGGCAGACCAAACGGGACGGCGGCACCTTCAATTGGCTCACCCTGGACACCTTCTTTGATGCCAACATCGACAATCCTTTCGATGATACGGATCTCTCCAATCTCTTTAATGAACTCCAATTCCAGCCGGTTCCCTGGTTCAGGTTGGATTTCGATTCCCAGTTACCGGTCTTTGACGACGGTTTCTCTGAAGTAAATACAGACCTGAATTTCCTGCCGACGGACTTTTTGCGCCTCCGGATCGGGCATCGTTTCCTGGATGACAATGATTTCTTTCAGGACAGCAATCTGATGACCTTCGGCGCCTACTGGCAGATCAGTGACAACTGGGGCTTCAGTATCGAGGAACAATACGAGTTTGATGACAGCACCCTGGAGACTCAGGCCTACACCCTGCACCGTGATCTTTCGGCCTGGGTAGCCTCTCTCAGCGCGATTGTCCGGGATAACCGCGATGGTAATGACAGTGAACTGGGCGTCTTCCTCACTTTCACCCTGAAGGACTTTCCCCGGCTGAATCTGGGCCTGCCGGTCAGCGGCATCGCGGGCTCCACCGGTGGGACGGAATAACCCAGAGACCGCCCGCCCCGTCCGCTTCCCGGTACGGTAGCTGCTATCAAATCACGCGCTCCGCGTCCGCACCGGGCTTGACATGGGCTGCGCACCGTCTAGGTGTCTGTGCACCCAATCCTGACTGGTTTTCGGGCGCATGCTCCGGGCAAGCTTAGCCTATCACCCGTTGAACTGATCAATCGTCTCCACCTAGCTCGTCATCCCATGGACATTTGTATTATTGGCTCCGGCTACGTCGGTCTCACCACTGGCACCTGTTTCGCAGAAGTAGGTCATCACGTCACCTGCGTGGATAATAACCCGGAAAAGGTGCGCAAACTCAACGCCGGGGAAATCCCGATTTACGAGCCCGGTCTCGAAGAAATGATCCGCCGCAACGTGGCCGCGGAGCGCCTTCATTTCACCGGTTCAACCGAAGAAGGTGTCGCCCGGGCTGAAGTCGTCTTTATCGCCGTCCCGACTCCTCCCCGGCCGGATGGCAGCGTGGACCTGACTTTCATCGAAAAAGTCGCCCGGGAAATTGCCGAGGTCATCACCGACTATCGTGTCATCGTAGACAAAAGCACCGTGCCGGTGAAAACGGGCGAAAAGGTGGCTGAGACGATTCAGCGCTACAAACGCTCGGATTGTGATTTCGATGTGGTCAGTAATCCCGAATTCCTCCGTGAGGGCTGCGCCGTGCACGACCTGATGAATCCGGATCGCATCGTCATTGGCGCCAACAGCGACCGCGCCGTCAGTCTCATGAGCAAGCTCTATGAGCCATTCGTGGCGCCCATTCTTGTCACCGACGTCAACAGCGCCGAGCTCATCAAGCACGCCGCCAATTCGTTTCTGGCCCTGAAAATCTCCTACATCAACGCCGTAGCGGAAATCTGTGAGGCCAGCGGCGCGGATATCGAGATGGTCGCGGACGGCATCGGGATGGATAAACGCATCGGCCGGAACTTTCTCAACGCCGGGATCGGCTATGGCGGTTCCTGTTTCCCCAAAGATCTTTCCGCCTTCATCGCGATCAGTTCAGCCCTGGGCGTTCCCTTTGATCTGCTCAAAGAGGTCCAGCGGATCAATCGCCGTCAGCGCGAGCGGCTGATCCATAAGATCAAGGATATCCTCTGGGTGCTGAAGGAAAAGCGGATCGCGGTGTGGGGTCTGACTTTTAAGCCGAACACGGATGACGTTCGTAACTCCGTTCCGGTTGAACTGGTCAATGACCTGCTGCATGAAGGGGCCGAAGTCCGCGCTTATGATCCTAAAGGCATGAACAACATCCGCGAGTTCGGTCTTTTGCCCGGCTCCGTGTTGGCCGAGTCCGCCCTTGATGCCGTCGAGGGTGCAGAAGCGCTCATCCTCGCGACGGAGTGGGATGAATTCCGCAACGTGGACTTTGCTAGAGTGAAGGAAAAGATGCTCACCCCGATCATTTTCGATGGCCGCAATCTCTATGACCCGGCGGACATGAAGCAACTGGGCTTCACCTACATCAGCATGGGTCGCCCCGCCGTTACTCAGACCCCCGCCGTCAATGGCAATATGGGTGCAGGAAGCCACTCCGCGGCCCGGCCGTTTGTCGCCGCGTAGAGCTAGTCCCCGGCCGCTGAATCCACCACGCCAAACTCCTCCCTCAGGTTCTGCGCCTGCTGCGCGGCCTGTGGGGCCAGGGGTGCTGGCCGCCGGGCCATCTCTTCCAGGATGCTGACAGCAGATCGTGCCTGATCCTGGCTCGCCAGCAGTTCGGCCGCCGCAAAGCCACAGCGGTAGGACCACAGATACTCCGGGGCGCTTCCCGGCTCACTGAAAATCTGGCCCTGATCAAAGGCGACCAGCGCCTCCCCGGCTTGCCCGGCCTGCTCTTTCAGACGGCCACTCAGGTAATGGGCGAAATTCCGGAGTTCCAGCGTCGCTTCTGGGGAATCCAGAATCGCCTCGAGCGCTTCAAGGGCCTGTTCTGCCCGGTATTGGGCGTCACGCGGTTCTTCCGCGGCACCGCTCATGGCGTAGCAGGTCTGTGCGATGCGCTGATAGGCCAGTAAGCGCTGAACCTCCGTGACGTTCTCATCCACCATCAGGGCCCGGTAGACAGAGAGCGCATCAGATAGTTGTCCCATCTCAGTCAGAAGATCGCCCTGATCCAGAAAGGCCTGCACCCGGAGCGGTCCGGGAAGGATGGACACCCTTTCGAATAGCTCGAGGGCTCGCCGGCGCCCGCGTTCCGTCAACGTCCGCTCTGCCGCCACGGCCGCCTGGTAAACCGCCGCCTGCACCAGGGTACGGTCTTGGGCGCTCTTGGATAGCCGCTCAAACTCCTGCTGTGCATCGACGTAATAGCCCGCATTGAAATAAAGTTCACCCAGCTTGAACCAGATCCTTTCGGCATAGAGCGTGTCTGGATAATCCTCCAAAAACTTCCGGGCACGTTCCACCAGGGGCTGCAATGACTCCTCCGAGCCAGCGACGCCTTCCCCTTCCCGGTCTGCTCCCTCCAGTCGCTCTTCATGGGAAAAGGCGGCCATCCAGAAGTGCAGATAATCCGCGCGCATACGGAGATCCCCCTCCCGGATTCCGGTGCCCTTATCCAGCTCCGCAAGGATTTCGCGCGCTTTCCCGGGATTCCCTTCGGAAAATGCTGTTTCCGCTTTGAGCAACTCGGCTTCAACCCGCACCGGGCTTTGCTCTCCTTCATCGCTGAGGGTCGGCGCCTCCACCGTTTCCAATTGAGCAAGCACAACCGGAACCTGCTCAAGTCGCCGCTGCTGAGCCAGAGCAGTTGCCTGATTCAGGACCAACCGGTCGGTCAGAGCCGAAAAATCGGTCTCCGCTGACTGATCTTGCCATCGCGTTGCCGGAAGCAGTTCGACCGCAGCATCTTTGGTCAACCTGGCAACCTCTTGATTGTAAAGTGCTCGAATGCCCAGCTCGCCGTTGTCATCCTCATTAGTACTCGAAGAAATGCTCGCGAAGTCCTTCGCTGCTTCATCAAACCGGCCCAGGGCGAATCTGCTCTGCGCCGCCAGAAAACGCAGGGGAGCCGCCCAGCGGCTGAAGCCTTCATCTCCCGGATCGATGGTCTCCCAAACCGCGAGCGCCCCTGATGGATTGCCAAGCTGCAGGCGCACCTGCATGAGCTCCAGCGCGGCAAGAGGAAAAAGTGGGTGACTCTCATACTCCTCAACCAGCTGCCTCAGCAGCTCCTCCGCTCCGCGCATCCGCGCCATGGAATCCGTTCGCCGTAATTCCTGTCGCGCAACAATAAGCATGCAATAAGGCCGCTGGGGCGCGTCAGCCTCGGCTGCGATAAAGGCGGAAAGCGAAGCGGCCGCTTCGAGACCGCTAGCCTGATAGAGGCGGCTGAGTTCAACCAGTGGAATGCGCCAGCGCTCATCCTGCCGGGCCTGCCGCACGATCGTCAGCAAGACTCTTTCCGCTTCAGCCGCGTTTTCCGTGGTCAGGTTGGCATCGACCATGATCCGGCACATCGTGAGAAGATCCCCGTTGGTGAGCCGTCCATGGTCGATCAGCGCCCGCTGAGCCATCGCGCTGGATTGGAGGGGATCACCGAGAGCCCTGTAAGCTCGCGCGGCGAGGATACGGGCCTTCAGTTGATCGTGCCGGAGTCTGCCCCATGCTGCGCTTTCCAGGGTGGGTGCAATGACCTCCAGGGCACCTTCGTAATCGCCTCGGCGAAGACCGATCTGTCCCAGAAGGACGCGGGAGCTATGGTCCCCTGCGGGTGTCAGGGAGTCGCGCAATTCGCGCTCCAAGCGGCCCATCATGCCACTGCTTGCTCCCGGTTGCAGCGCGACAACCAGAAATCCTTGTCGAGCTGCCTGGGCCAGCCCCTCGTCCCTGGCGTGGCGCAGCGTCAGTAGAAATGCCTGCCGGGCCCACTCCCATCGCTCGAGCGCAGCGTAGGCGCGGGCTCGCCAGTAGGCCACGGTTGGCTCACCTCGCCCATCCAGCCCACGCAGGGTTTCCACAGCCGGTTCGGGCTGACCGCTTTCCACCAGCGCCTTGGCCAGATGAACGCGCAGATCCAGATCTCCCGGTTTCTCATCCAGGGCACGGCCCAGATAAATGCAGGCCAGCGCCGCATTCCCCTCATCCAGAGCGCGCAGGCCCAGGATACGGTTGTCCACGCCGCGACCGCTGGCGGGAAAGACGCCGGAAAGGGAGAGAAAAAGCGCGAGGCACGCCGCGAGTTTCACGCGACGCGAGGATGTCCGGAAGCTTGGTAAAGGCACCGTGCGCACGCGCTTAACCGTGCATGGTCCGCTTCAACTGTCCAGTTCGATGGCTGCGTTGACGATCGCTCCGAAGCTGCGTCCATCCAGGCTCGCTCCCCCCACCAGGGCACCGTCGACATCCGGCTGGCTCAACAGCGCCTTAGCGTTGTCCGGCTTCACACTTCCTCCATACTGGATTCTTACCTTATTGGCCGTCTCTTCACTGTAGAGATCAGCCAGAACCCGGCGGACAAAAGCGTGTGCTTCCTGCGCCTGTTCCGGCGTTGCGGTCCGGCCAGTGCCAATCGCCCAGACGGGTTCGTAGGCGATCACCGTATCCGGAAGCCTGGCCGCATCCACTCCTGCCAGCCCCGCACGGAGCTGACGGTCCAGAACGGTTTCCACCTCCCCAGCGTCGCGTTCCCCAAGTGATTCACCGATGCACATGATGGGCTTGATAACCGCTTCATGCGCTGCCTTCACCTTGCGGTTGACCATCTCATCAGTTTCTCCAAAAAGCGCCCGGCGCTCCGAGTGGCCGATCACCACCCAGCGGACATAGAACTCCTTCAGCATGGCCGCGCTGATCTCCCCGGTGAAGGCTCCCGAGCCCTCATAATGCATGTTTTGCGCGCCCAGGCCGAAGCGCGTCATCGTGGTCACAATCTCTGACACGCGCGGGATGATGGTAAAGGGCGGCACGATGACCACGTCGACCGTGTCCCGCGTCCCAATCTCCCGGGACAGGACGTCGAAGAAGGCTCCGGCCTCCTTCGTGCTCAGGTTCATCTTCCAGTTTGCGGCAATGATTTTTCGCATGATCACAGGCGTAAGATGGTGCGTCGCTTGATTGAACGGAACGGTCAGGCGTCGCTCAGCGCCGCGACTCCAGGGAGTTCCTTGCCCTCCAGTAGCTCCAGGGATGCTCCACCCCCGGTAGACATAAACGTCATTCTGTCCGCCAACCCCGCCTGATTCACCGCGGTGACCGAATCGCCGCCTCCGATGATCGAAGTCGCGCCGGACTCCGCAACCGCTTCCGCGATCGCGATCGTGCCTTTGGCGAAGGGTTCCATTTCAAAGACTCCCATCGGTCCATTCCAGATGACAGTCTTGGCACCTTGGATCTCCTGCTGATAGATCTCAATGGTCAACGGACCAATGTCCAGGCCCTCCCAGCCGTCCGCGATTCCCTGGCCGGGCTCAAGCTTACCGGTACTGCGGTAGTTGGCATTGGGTGAAAAATCGTCCGCCTCCACGTTGTCGATGGGCAGAAGCAGCTTCACGCCCTTGGCCTTGGCTTTATCCAACAGCCCGAGCGCCATCTCCTGTTTGTCGTCTTCCACCAAACTTTTCCCGACCGGTATTCCCTGCGCCTTGGCAAAGGTGTAAGCCATCGCCCCTCCAATCAGGATGGTGTCGGCCTTTTCCATCAGCGCTTCAATCACACCGATCTTATCGGAAACCTTCGCCCCGCCCATGATGACAACAAAGGGGCGCTCAGGATTATCCACCACACCCTGCAGGTACTTCAGCTCTTTCTCTACCAGCCCGCCCATGGCCGCTTTCTCGACGAAGGCGGCAATGCCTGCCGTTGAGGCGTGAGCGCGATGCGCTGTGCCAAAGGCGTCATTCACATAGAAGTCCCCCAGCGCGGCCAGCTCCCGGGCAAAGGACTCGTCGTTCTGCTCCTCTTCGTTGTGAAAACGGAGATTTTCCAGCAGCAAGACTTCACCATCTTTCAAGGCCCCCGCCGCTTTTTTCGCTTCCTCACCCACGCAGGCCGGGGAAAAGGCTACCGGTTTGCCCAGTAGCTCGGACAGCCGCACCGCAGCGGGCTGCAGGCTGAGCTCAGGCTTGGCCTCACCTTTTGGCCGGCCCAGGTGAGACATCAGGATGACCCGCGCTCCGCGATCCAGGAGATCTTTGATGGTGGGCAGCGCCTCCTTGATCCGGGTGTCATCTGTGATGACCGGCTTATCCCCGCTCTGATCGAGCGGCACATTGAAGTCGACTCGGACCAGGACGCGTTTTCCGGCGACGTCCAGATCCCGGTAGTTCAGCTTGGGCATGACGATTCGTTTCGGTCGAGGCTGATTTGAGGTGTGGTATGTGAAAAGACCGCGCCCGGGATCAGACCCCGGCGAGCAGCTTCATCATGCTGACACAACGGCTGCTGTAGCCCCATTCATTGTCATACCAGCCGAGCACCTTCACAAAGGTCGGGCTGACCGCCAGGGTAGACTGGGCATCAAAGATGCAGGAATGCGGATTGCCCACGATATCCTGCAGGACAAGCGGCTCTTCGGAATACTCGAGGACGCCCTTGTAGCTGGGATCAGTTGAAGCCGCCTTAAAGGCGTCATTGACCGCTTCCACGGAAGCTTCACTCTTCAGGTTCGCGCTGAAGTCCGTGATGGAACCGGTCGGCGTCGGGACACGCAGTGCACCGCCGGTGAGCTTGCCCTGCAGCTCCGGAATAACCAGCCCGACCGCCTTGGCTGCACCGGTTGTGGTCGGAATGATATTGATCGCCGCGGAACGTGCCCGGCGCAGATCACTGTGGGGGAAGTCCAGGATGCGCTGGTCATTCGTGTAACTGTGAATCGTGGTCATGAAACCATTCTCCACCCCGAATTTCTCGTGAAGGACGCGCACCATGGGTGCCAGGCAGTTCGTCGTGCAACTCGCGTTGGAGATGATGTGGTCGGTCTCCGGATTGTATTTATCGTCATTCACGCCGTAGACAAAGGTCGGAACTTTGCCCTTGGCCGGGGCGCTGATGATGACTTTCTTGGCACCCGCCGTGAGGTGTGCTCCCGCGGTATCATCCGAGGTAAAGAAGCCGGTTGATTCCAGGACGACGTCAATGCCGTTGTCCTTCCACGGCAGTTGCGCGGGATCTTTCTGTGAGGTGACCTGGATTTTGTGCCCGTCGACGATGAGGTGCTCGGAATCGTGAGAAATCTCGCCGTCATATTTGCCAGCCGTTGAGTCCCATTTGAGCAGATGGGCCAGGGTAGCGGTGTCTGTCAGGTCATTGATGACGGCCACTTCTTTGACCATTTCCTTCGGCAGGGCGCGGAAAACCATGCGGCCGATGCGTCCGAAACCATTGATTGCGTAGGTTGCCATAGTTCAGGTGTGCTTGTTCTTGCGTACGTGCGGGTGTGAAAAAATCTCATCTCCCGGAATCTCAAGGAAGGAGAACGGGACTCCCTGCCCGCAACCCGTTGAACGGCCACCCCGGCCGCTCTTTCTCCCCCAGAAAGTGCTGCGAGTTAAGTATGTGCCGCCACCAGCGTCAATACCCATTCAACCGTGGGAGGACTAACCGGCAAAGGTCTTCCCATTCCATCCCCAGCGCGGCCGCGGCACATCAAAGAAGTTCAGATAAACGCGCTCTGGGGGAATGTTCAGCCGGGCCCGCAGAAATTCGCAAAGCACCGGGGTCAGCTTCTGCGCCAGCTCCTCCGTGAGACTCAAGCCACGCAGCTCTACCATGGCGGCTGGATCCGCCGTTCCTCCGAAGGTCAGGTCCTGGCCTGCCGCGACCTCCACCAGCATGTAGGCTTCATCCTTGCCCAGTTGCTCCGCGGCCAGAGCGGAGGCTTCCTTGACGAGAGCCGCGTTCTGCTCCATCGGCGTCGGTAGATTGGTCGCTATTTTCAGGTATGGCATAAGGGATGGACGGTTTTTCCGGTGAATTATCCGCGGAGTTTCTGTGCGATAATCTCACCAACCTTTTGTGGGTTGGCTTTGCCTTTGCTGAGCTTCATGACCTGACCTTTCAGGAAATTCAGGCTCTTGTCATTTCCCGCGGCGAAATCTTCCGCCGGTTTCGGGTTGGCGGCGATCACTTCATCAATGATTCCTTCCACTTCGCTTTCATCGGCCGGCGCATACTTCGGGTCCTTGATCACCTCATTCGGGTCCGAACCCTTCTCGAACATCAACGCGAAGATTTCCTTGGCCTGCCTGGAATTTATTCGGCCGGAATCTGTCAGATTCACCAGCTCCTTCAATCTCGCCGCAGGAATCGGGCAATCCATGATCGTCAACTCCGCCGTGCTCAAGGCTGCCTGCAGGTCATTCATGATCCAGTTCGCCACGCCCTTGGGATTTTTCGCGCCATGAGCCGCGTCCTCAAAATACGAGGAAAGAGCAAGATCATTCGCGATCACGGCGGCATCATAGGTTGTGACGCCATATTCTTCCACAAACCGGTCCCGTTTCTGTCCGGGTAATTCCGGCAACCGTTCCCGGACCGCGGCCACCAGATCCGGTGTTTCTACGGGCAGCAAGTCCGGATCGGGAAAATACCGGTAGTCATGCGCCATTTCTTTGGTGCGCATGGGGTAGGAAACTCCGGCATCGTCATCCCAGCGGCGGGTTTCCTGAAAGGTTTTTTCATCGTTTTCCAGCGCTTCGGTCTGGCGCTCAATCTCATACTGCAGGCCGCGCCGCACCGCGCTGATGGAATTAAGATTTTTCAGCTCGACCTTCGGGTTATACTCTTTCTGTCCTTTCGGTCGCACGGAGATATTTACGTCGCAGCGCATCTGGCCCTTTTCCATATCCGCGTCACTGACATCAGCATAAACCAGATGCTGACGCAGTGAGGTCAGATAAGCAAAAGCCTCCTCGGCAGAACGGATATCCGGTTCACTGACAATCTCCATGAGAGGAGAGCCCGCGCGGTTAAAGTCGATTCCGGAATTCGTCTCGAAGTGGAAACTTTTCGCGACATCTTCCTCCAGATGAATGCGGGTGAGCCGGATGGCTTTGTCCGGCGTTTCGATATTCTTCTGCGCATCCTTGGGATAAGCCAGATCATGCAGGATGACCTCGCCCCCTTCGCAGAGGGGCATGTCATATTGCGAGATCTGATAATTCTTCGGCATGTCCGCGTAGAAATAATTTTTGCGGTCCCACTTGCAGCGCTCGGCGATTTTGCAGCCGAACATCAGACCTGTGAGAATGGTCAGGCGCACGGCCTCCTCATTGATGACCGGTAAAGCGCCGGGGAGCCCCAGACAGGTCGGGCAGGTGTGTGTATTCGGCGGGTCCCCATAGCTTGTCGGGCAGGCGCAGTACATTTTGCTCTGTGTCTTGAGCTGAACGTGGACCTCAAGGCCGCAGGTGACGATGTATTCCGTGCTCATGTCAGGCTCCATGGGATGACAAAACCGCGTCGCCGGGTCAACCGGACAATGGCGGCTCCCTCACTCCGTGACAAACTCGAGTTCTCCGGCCGCCTGAGCTTCCTCCAGGCTCCGGTTGATCTTCGCGGAATGGGCCAGAGCCTGATCGAGCGCTCCTTCAAAGTCGAAGTCCTTGATCTGGTCCTGGAACTCCGGGCTGTCCGCCGTATCGACCACTTTTTTGTGCTGCAGGAGCCCGATGTAATCCCGTTCCTGGGACATCTCGGCAATCTCTCTGTCATTGAGTAGACTCTTCACCATGTCCGTGCTTTGCAGTTCTTTTACTTCCGGCACCTCGGCAAGGTATTGCAGAGCGATTGGATCGGACATGACCTGAACCGCTTTCTCCAGGACATCATAGAACTGCTCCGGAATGGGATCGACCGTCTCCACCACGTTCTCCCCCGGGCCCATCGAGATGGAATTGCGCAGCTTGGCAAGGAACACCGCGAGTTTGTTCGGACGATATGTTTCCGCTTCCACACTGCCCGTCTCCTCGTACGCCGCGTCGCGGTCTCTGAGCTTCGAGTTGAATTCATTCTCGATCGCCTGCTCCGCAATCCGGCCGATGGGTTGGAGCAGAACAATCGCGATCCAGATCGCCAGGCACGCGTTGAGAAGCCCCAGAACCATCCCGGAGGCGGAGTAAAAACGCACTGCGGCCCAGTCCACCTCATCAGGCTTCCGGTCTTTCTTGAGATCCTTGGTGGAGGGGAAAAAGACAACGCCCAACACTTCAAAAAATATCCAGACGATGATGCCGAGTGCGGCACCTGAGATAACGCGGAGGATAAATTCCGGAAAATTCAGGAGCTGCTTAGCCTGCGGGATGAGGAGTTCACCGCCGAAGATCGCGGCGGCGTAGGCCCCGCCAAGGGCGAGCAGACTCATAAACTGGCGCGGTCCCCCTAGTTGAGCCCCCCGGGCCACACGGGTAAGGACAAACACTCCGGCAAGCAAAAGAAAGGCAATCTGCCAGATGGTGTCCCCTTCGATCCACGGCATAGGCGTGGCGGAAGAGGATGAAGCGGCCTCGGTTGCCGCGTCGGGCAAGGTGGGATCGACGGCGTCAGATTCCATGAAAAATGAGTGTATCAGGTGGTGTGGTGCAGAAATTCGACACCGGAAATCCTCCCCCCAGCGCCAAAATCATCCGATCATAGGCCATGGCCTCTTTGGCATCTACCAAAAAAGGAAGAGAGACGCTTGATGCGCTGACCAGTCGTCTGGCTATGCTCCGCACTCATGTGGAGGAGGTGCGGCGCTGTCAGCGATGCCGCCTGATGGAAAGCCGCCCGGTGGTAGCCGAGGCCGTTCTGAGCCCGGTCATGCTGGTCGGGCAGGCCCCGGGGATTCGTGAGCCCGGCGCCAGCCGGCTCTTTGCCTGGACGGCCGGAACGACCCTCTTCCGCTGGATCCGCGAGCACACAGGCGTAGAAGAAGAGGTCTTCCGGGCCCGCGTCACCATGGTCGCCGTCTGCCGGTGTTTTCCGGGCAAGAAACTGAAAGGCGGCGATCGCGTCCCGAACCGGGAAGAGATCGAGAATTGTGCGCAGTGGCTGCGGCGTGAACTGGAGATCATTCAGCCCCGGCTCATCCTGTCGGTCGGCAAGCTCTCGATCAGCCGATTCTTTCCCGAAGTGAAGAAGCTGGATGAAATTGTCGGCACGGTCCGCCCATGGGTTGATCCCGCCGATGGACGCGAACTGGAGGTCATCGCCCTGCCTCACCCTTCGGGCGCCTCCACCTGGCATCAGCGAGAGCCGGGCAAGGGCTTGCTGCGCCAGGCGCTTGCCCTCGTGAAAGCGCATCCCGCGTTTCGGGATGCAATCACCGGTTGATCCTCCCGTTAAGGGCAAAAAAGCGGCGGAGAGCCGTTGATCAGCCCTCCGCCGCACAGTTACTCGGTTTCTCCTAATAGTAAGGTTCTAAACCTTATGCCAGTTTCTCAGGCATATCGTAGGCGATGAGATGGTGCTCGCCCTTGTCGAGACCTTCGGCCTCTTCTTCTGGCGATACACGGATGCCCATCGTCACCTTCAAGATCAGGAACACCACGAAGGCGAAGGCAAAAGCCGCGGCCCCATAGGCAAGGACACCGATAGCCTGAACTCCGACGTTGTAGCCTCCGAAGATACCCGCTGCCAGCGTGCCCCAGATACCGCAGGTCAAGTGGACCGAGATCGCACCGACCGGGTCATCCAGCTTCAGGTTGTCCAGCATCATGACTGAGAACACGACGATCACACCCGCGATCAAGCCGATGAAGAGTGCTTCTCCCGGAGTGACGGAGTCTGCGCCCGCGGTAATGCCAACCAGACCAGCCAGCGCTCCGTTCAGGGCAAAGCTGAGGTCAGCCCGTTTATAGACGAACCATGCGGTAAACAGACCGGCAATCACCCCTGCGGATGCCGCCAGGTTCGTGGTGACAAGGGTCAGCGAGGTCAGATTCGGATCAGCGCTCAGGACTGAGCCACCGTTAAACCCGAACCAGCCAAGCCAGAGCAGGAAGACCCCAATCGTGGCCAGCGGCAGGTTACTCATGGGCAGGAAGCGAGGCTTGCCGTCCACATACTTGCCGTTCCGTGCCCCAAGCAGAATCACACCGGCCAGCGCGCCCCAGCCACCCACGGAGTGAACCAGAGTCGAGCCAGCGAAGTCGTAGAAGTCCATGTCATGGAGCCAGCCGTAGCCCCATTTCCAGGAGCCCAGGATCGGGTAACAGATGCCGACAAAAAGCGTCGTGAAGATCATAAACGGAATCAGCTTGATCCGTTCTGCTACCGCCCCGGAAACAATCGTTGCCGCGGTCGCCGCGAACATGGCCTGGAAGAGGAAGTCCGTATAACCCGGATAGCCTCCACCCACATAGCCATAGCTCTGATCCGCATCGCCAGCCGTGTAGAAGAGATTCTTCACGTTCACCCCGAAGATCTCTCCACCGGTGCCGTCCGCAAACCCTGGATACATCGCGGCAAAGCCGAAGATCCAGTAGGTGATAATCCCCATCGCGATGATGAAGGTATTCTTGGCCAGGATGTTGACCGTGTTCTTGGACTGACAGAGCCCGGACTCGAGCGAAGCAAAGCCGAGGTGCATGATGAAGACCAGAAAGGCCGCCACCATCATCCAGACGTTGTTTGCCGTGTAGGTGGCAAAGGCCGCGTCATCCGGTGCGCCCTGCAGCGGATCAGCTTCCTCCTCCTCCGCGGCTTCCTCATTGCCGGCTTCTTCGCCTTCCATGGCTTGGCCGACTTCTTCAGCCGCTTCCGTCACCTCTTCGACGACTTCTTCGGCGGTCTCTTCAACTTCGTTTTGTCCCCAGACCACGGAGTGCGGACCAAACAGCGCGAAAACCGCGATGATCGCTGCCGCCATCCAGGCGAGGTGTTTAAAGGTGTATTTCATGACAGATGTTTCTGTGTTTTTTTCGGATTTCTCTGTGTGTTTGTTTTTTTGGGTAGCCTGAGCTTTTAGCTTCGGTCCGGTGCACCCACCTGCCGAAACCCAGGGCGGACAGGTGGAAGAACGGCCGCTTGCCTGATCACAGACAAGCGAGATCGCCTTGCTTCCGCACGCCCGGCCTGACGGACCTCTTCGAACGGCACCTCCCGAAGGCCAGCTCTCCCCCGTCCCGCTGACCTGCGTGGGATGGCAGGCGGCAAAACGCATCGGGCCGGCCTTTCCAGAGATGCACCGAAAAGGCGGTGCGCTGCCGTAAGCAAACGGCATGCCAACCCATCCGCAATCAACGTAACTCGCTCAGACAGAACGTGATCGAGCGATGAAAAATCTGCTCAGCCCAATCGCAACGCGCGCTTCTCCCCGCCATTCATGGTCAAAACCCCTCAGCCTGAGCAATTTGCATCAGGTGATCATCCTTCCCCGGATGTCTGAATGGTGATTTCCACCCGCCGGTTCTGGCCGTGTTCTTCACGCGTGCCGGCCTCCACCAGCGGCCTGCTCTCCCCATGGCCCACCGTCTCAATGCGCTCGGCCGGGATCTGAAACTCCTCCCGCAGAATCCGGGCAACGCTCTCCGCCCTTTCCTCGGAAAGCCTCTGGTTATAGTCCGCTTGACCCGTTGTGTCGGTGTGACCTTCGATCCGGTAGCTGATATCCGGCTGTTGCAGAAGCAGCAGCGCCAGCTTCTCCAGAGTGGGTCGTGCGGCCGGGTCGAGCCCAGCGGAATTTTTCTCGAAAAGTATGTCCCCGCCCAGAAGCAGCGGCGCCGTATCTTCCTCCAGCTTCTCGTCCTCCTGCAGCAGTTCATCAATGTCACTGAAGCCTTCGACTTCTTCCACAAACGCATCCCCGCCCGCCGCGGCTGCTTCGCCATCGCCAGCCTCGGCCGCTTCGGTCTCTGGCACTGTGACGGTCACGCTCTTCTCCCCGTCATTCACCGTCAGCTCCAGCCCCCTCAGACTCGCAATCGCCTGCATCGCCGCCATCGGTGTGCTCTCCAGGAAATTCGCGGTGATCGGTTCGCGACCGCTCAGTTCTCCGTCGATCTTCAGGGTCACCCCGGCCTGAGTAGCCAGCTTTTCCAATGCACTCCTGATCTCTTCATTCTCAAAGGATCGCGTCTCTTTGAGCTCGGGCTCTGCCTGGGCTTTATCAACCTCTGGTTGCTCAGCCTCACCAGTGGACTCTTCAGCCGCACCCATGCTCGCACCGTCCGTATCCACAGTATCACCTTCCGCCGCTTCCGCTTCAGAGTCAGCTTCCCCGTCGGTTTCTCCCTCCGCCGCTTCCGTTTCGTCCTCCTCCGGCTGGGCCTCGCCACTGTCCTCTGCTTCAGGTTCTTCTTCTTCTTCCGCCGCCGCCTCGTCCTGCTCGCCGGGCTTCGCTTCCTGGACCTCGGCCTGCTCATCAGCCGCGCCGTCCAGCGCACTCCGTTCATCCTGGCTGCGCTTTGCGGCCTGCAGCAGAGAAATCAATATGGCGCACCCCAGGAAGATGCCCCCCAGCCAGACGGTGATCTTCACGAGCACATTGGACGCACCCGCACCCAGGAAGCTCTGTGCCATCTCTCCGCCAAAGGCCGCGCCCAGCCCCTGCTCTTTAGGGCGCTGCATCATGATGACCAGCACCATGAGAAGGCTCGCAATGATAAAAATGACGTAGAGCAGCCCGATGAGGAAGCCGAGGAATGCCAGGGTGACGGGAAAAACAGGGATCATAGAAGGCGGGAATGTAGGGCAAGGGCCAGCCTTGCCAACAACAAAAGTGGCCCCGGGCATTGCGCCAGGGCCACATCAGAATTGCCAGCGGGCCTTAAGGCTGCTTAAACGCCGGGTCGTCAAACTGGATCTGCTGGATCTTCCAGCTGCCTCCCTGATTGATGAGATTAGCGGATAGGATGACCTCTTGCTTTCCGGTGAACTTCGCCTTGTACACCACCAGAGCAACCGGGGCGTCGTTGCTTACCACGGTCGGTTCCTCCCAGAGCTCGCGGCTCACGTAGTCACCGTAGGCCTCCTTATCATAGAGATTACTGAAAGCCTGCTGGATCGCCTGGTTGAGGCCGTCCATGTAGTCTTTCGAGAAGGCTTCCGCGTCACCAGAGTTATAGGCCTGCATCGCGGCATCGATGATCGGGTCAATCTGTGCCACGAGTTCTTTGTCGATCTTCACGACTTCCTCATCCTGAGCCTGGGATGAGAAGGCTGACAGACAAATCAGCAGGCAAAGGCCCGCGAAACGAGAATGAATCTGCATAAGTGAACGAAATTGAATTAATTTGGATGGTTCTGTCATGTTATTCCGGCCATCGCAGCCGGAAACAGCCCTTTAGACGAAAACCGTGCCTTTTGTTTCAAAAAAATCCCGAGCCGCCCACTTCCCATTCCTCATAAAGCTCCAGGGGCAGTTCTTCCAGAAACCGGGAGGGTTGCTGCACGCTGTCCGCATAGGAATCATAGGTCCAGCGGCTCGCTTTCCCAAATTTAAGACGCGGCCAGGTGAGATATAGCATGTCTTTCGCCCGCGTTACCGCCACATAAAAAAGGCGCCGCTCTTCCTCAAGCTGATCCCGGCTTTCCACGCTGCGGTGGCTCGGGAACATATTTTCGCAGAGCCAGATTATAAAGACCACGCGCCATTCCAGCCCTTTCGCCTGATGGATGCTGGATAGCGTGACCGCGCCGGTTTCCTCCTTCGGATCAGTGGTTTCGGAATCCGTATTACCAAGCAGCGCGAATTCGGCGAGCAATTCGTCCAGATCTTCGAATTCATGCGCGAAGTTGATAAATTGTTCAATATCCTCTTTACGTGAAATGTAGTCGGTGAATTTGTTCTGCGCGTAGTCGTCGTAGAAATCAGTAAAAACCCGCGCGATCATATCACCGGGCAGCACGGGATTTCCTTCCGCGTCCGCCGTGATCCTATCCAGAATCTCCGCGAGTTTATCCCAACCGTCCGCTGCCCGAGCAGGCGCCCTAATCTCAGTCATCAGTTCACCCCAGGGCACCGGCGGAGCGCTTTCCGTTGGACCGGTTTCGGCCCCTGTCTCCCCTTCTCCGCCCGTGTCTGACCGCATATTTTCCAATGCCCACTCATTATACAGTTTCCGTAATCTCCCAAAAAGGGTCCCGGCCCCTTTTTTTCCGATCCCCTGAAACAATTCCGCGATGCGCACGAAACTGATTTCATCGGCGGGATTCGCGATAAACTTCAGAAATGCCGCGATGTCTTTTATGTGCGCTTGCTCAAAGAAGCGCACCCCGCTCGTTACCCGGTAGGGCAGGTCATCGCGCACCAGCGTCATCTCCAGTTCCATGGCGTGATAATGCGCCCGGTAAAGCACCGCCATCTCTTCCAGCGGCACTCCCTCTTCCTGCAGCTCCGCAATGCGCTGGGCAACAAACGCCGCCTGCTCGTTATTGTCGCGCAACGGGATCACCGCGGGCGCTTCCGGAGCCTTTTCGCGCGCGGACCGCAGGGTCTTTTTAAATTGATTGGTGTTCGGCGCAATGGCTGCGTTGGCCAGCTCCAGGACCTGCGGCACACTGCGATAATTCGTTTCAATCCGGATCAGTTTCGCCTCCGGATAGCGCTTGGGAAACTCCAGGATGTTTCGAAAATCTGCCCCGCGCCACGAGTAGATGCTCTGTGCATCATCCCCCACCACCGTGATGTTGCCATGTTTCTTCGCGAGCGTATCGATGAAATCTGCCTGAATCCGGTTGGTGTCCTGATACTCGTCAACGAGAATGTATTTGAAGCGTTCCTGATAAAATGCCGCGATGCTGCCATGATCTTCCAGGAGCTTGAGGGACTTCGAAAGCAGGTCATCAAAGTCAACCGTGTTGGCTTCGAGTTTTCGTTTTTCATACAGCTCCTGCGCTTCGGTGATCCGGTCAACTTCTGCCAGGAGATGGCTGTATTTCTCGTCCACGATCGTCCCCACGGATTTTCCGGTGTTCACCGCGAAACTGAAAATATCCGCCAGAATGGCCTGCGTCGGAAATTCGCTGTCTTTTCCTTTCCGAAATCCACCGTCCGAAATAATCGCGTTGAGCAGATCTTTCTGATCGGCGCGATCCATTATGCTGAATCCCCGGCGCAGTCCGATCTCCGCTGGATGCCGCCGCAGCAGCCGGTTGCCGATGCTGTGAAAGGTGCCACCCCACAGGCCGCTCGTGCTGCGCGGCAATAGATGATCGACCCGGCCGATCATTTCCTTGGCCGCTTTATTGGTAAAGGTCAGCAGCAGAATTTCCTGCGCCCGGACGCCCTGATCCAATAACCACGCTACCCGATAGGTCAGCGTGCGCGTTTTGCCGCTGCCCGCCCCGGCGATGACCAGTTGTGCGCCCGGCCCCGCCGTCACCGCCTCCAGCTGCTGCTCGTTCAGCTCGGCCGCGTAGTCGATCCCGCTTTGCGCGGCGGCCACCGTTCCCCGCGTCTTCAGGGTGTAGCGCCGCGCTTTTTTCGGCTCCCCCTCTTGCTCTTCCGGTTTCGCTTCCGTTTCGGCCATGGCCCTATCTACGACGCGAACCAAATGGCAGGCAAGGACCGCCCGCGCTATTTCATCCGGCTTTCCCGGGAGGCCTTGATATCCGGCGTCTCCATTTCAAAACCGTGAATTTTATCCGCTTCTTCCGGGGTGGTCAGCGCTTTCCAGATGCTCCACGCAAAAAAGATCGTCACCCCGCCCACGGATAAACCCATCATGATCCAGCCACCAAGTGTCATAACAATATCTCCTTTGCTTCAGGGTAGTTTAGTTTTCTGGATAATCTTCAGATTTTCGCCGCCGCCGCGTCTTCCGCTTCCGCCTCGGCCTGCGCCGCCGCTTCACGTTCCGCCAGTGCCTCCGGCGAATAGGATCGCGCATGCGCCACCAGAATGGCAATCAGCGCCCCGACCAGCACGATCAGGCCGATACTCAACCATGCCACGTTGTTCGCCGGTGTGTCCTTGGTTCCCAGAAGGTCAGTAATATAGTAAGTCAGCGCTTGTTCCTTCCCTTGACCGGAGAGATCCACCCCAAGCACATTCACGAGCAGGAACAGAATGAAAATCGTGACCAGAAAAAGCGGGCACACATATTTCATAATGATCTTGAAGAATCCCGGAATGCGTATCGCCGCACCCTGATGCGCTTCCTTGAACCCTTTTTCGATGCCCATCACCCAGCCAAAAAATATGATCTGAATCGTGGCTAAAACGAAAAGCAGAAGCGTGCCGACCCAGAAATCAAAGTGGTCCAGCGCTTTAACGTCCTTGCTGAAGAAAACAACAAATCCACACCCGACCGCCGTCACAAATCCCAGGATCGCCACGGAGGCTTTCCGGTCAATCGACAGGCTTTCTTCAAGGAAAGCAATCCCCGGCTGCAGCATCGACAGTGAACTGGTCACCGCAGCCAGAAACAGCAGGAAGAAAAAGAGAAACCCAAAGATCTGGCCCGCCGGCATCTGCGCAAAGACCATCGGCAAGACCTTAAATCCAAGGTCAAAGGTTCCGGCTCCTGCCACCCCGCTCAGACCCAGAAAAACAATCCCCGCCGTCACGGTAATCAATCCGCCCAGCGCGACTTCACAGAACTCATTCGTGCTCGTCGCCGCCAGGCCGCTCAGGACCACGTCATCCTTCCGGCGCAGATAACTCGCATAGGTAATAATCACCCCAAACCCGACGGACAGCGAAAAGAAGATCTGCGCCGCTGCGTCGAGCCATAACTCCGGATTCAGCAGCCTTTCGCCCAGCTTCAATTCCTTGATCGCATACTTCTCCGGTTCCGCCTCGGCTTGAGCCCGGAAATCTTCCAGCTCCTTCGGTGGAATGATTCGCGATTCCTGAAACTGCGGCTCGCCCTTCTCGTCAACCGCGGGATTCCCGTCCGCGTCCAGGGACCGTTCCATCAGAATAATCTTCTGCGGATTCCATAGATAACCCAGACCGGTGCTCACATTATTCTCCTGATTTTCCGGGTCCGGCGGCAGGGTCAGAACTCTCACCAGGACAATCAATGCAATGAAGATTAGGAGGGGCATGGCGAACTTACAGAACCATTCGATGCCCTTGGAAAGCCCCCGGTAAATCAGGATGAAATTGATGATAAAGACCAGAATCAGAAAGCCGCCCACACTTTGCATCCCGAAACCGGTTAAAGCTCCGCCATCCTGCTCAAAGCCAATGAAGGTTTCCCACCAGGCCGTGCTTTCTTCCTTTGAGCCGAACTCCATATTGCCCGCCAGAAAGTTGACCGCGTATCCCAGGCACCACGCCTCAATGTAGACGTAATACATGTAGATCACCAGCGGGATAATTACCCCGATCACCCCGAAATACTTCATCCAGTTTTTCTTGCCCGCTGCCAGAAAAACCCCGGGCGCACCATTATATCCGCGCTGGCCCCCGTGACGGCCCAGCGTCCATTCCGCCCAGCACACGGGCAAACCGATAATTAAAAACGATATAAAGTAGGCCACCATAAAGGCGCCCCCGCCATTTTCCGCGGCCTGTCCGGGAAAACGGAGAAAATTCCCCAGGCCCACGGCGCTTCCCGCCACGGCCAGGATCACCCCAATCCGGCTGTTCCAGTGTTCCCGGCTGCGGATCGGCGAGGGATGGGAAGACGAAGAAGGTGCTGCGGCACTTGCCTTGATGGGCTTAGGTGATTAACGAACCCCCCGCACAAGGTAAAGCACGAATTTCCTTTCTGCTTTAGGTGGAATCCGCTCAATCACCCACCACGCTCACCGCAATGCTCCGCGAATGCCCTGCCGCCCGGTGTTCAAAGACAAAGATGCCCTGCCACGTGCCCAGGACCATGCGCCCCTCCTCTATCGGGATCACCTCACTCGTCCGGGTCAAAACCATCCGCAGATGGCTCGGCATATCATCCGGCCCCTCCAGGGTATGCACAAAGTAGTCCGCCTTCTCCGGCACGAGCCGCTCAAAATAAGCCTCCAGATCCGTGCGCGCGCTCGGGTCCGCATTCTCATAGATAATCAGGCTCGCGCTCGTGTGGCGCATAAAGACGGTCGCCGTGCCCGTCTGTATCCCGCTGGCCTTCACAATGCGCCCCACCTCATCGGTGATTTCATATGTCCCCTTCCCGCGGGTCGCTACCGTGAACCTGTCGTTATGCGCTGCCATCTCCCCTTCAGCCTCGCACCCATCACCGGCCCAAGTCCAGCACCCGGCTGATTTCCTCGCCAGCAGCACCCTCGCCAGCACATTGGTCGAGCGGATGTGTGTGTTTTACGAACTCAAAACGAAACAAGCACGATTTCGAAGAATGCTTTGCAATACTGGGTCCAGCGTCACGCTGGTCGGGGTGAAAGGATTCGAACCTTCGGCCTCACGCTCCCAAAGCGCGCGCTCTAGCCAAGCTGAGCTACACCCCGATCTTTTCTACCTCCCGGCAGCGGCAGGTTTCCCGCCGGAGAGAAGGATAGAAAATGCTTCATTCCCGCCAAAGCGCAACCTTTCCCTTTACCACAGCCCCGGGAAAAGGCGCTGCGTCCGCCTGCTCCACACCCGAAACGCTTCCCCGAACCTGTCCCGCAGAAATCGATCCTCAACCCGCGTCAGCTCCAGGATCGCACCCATCCCCACCAGCCACAGCCCCTGCCCGCTCAGATTCGGCGCCAGCAAAAGAAGGCCGGTCATCGTGAGAAAATCTCCCAGATACATCGGGTGCCGGATGATCGGAAACAGTCCGCCTTCCCGGACCAGTTCACCCGGCTTGCCCAGCTCCCGGTTGCGCTTCTTCAGAATCGCATAATGCCACAGGCTCAGGCTGACCCCACCCAGGATCAGCGTCCGTCCCGCCCAGGAGATCCATCCGTAATCTCCGAACGGCAGTCTTTCACCCAGGGCGGTGAACGCATAATGCGCGATCAGAGCCAGCATCACGGCGGTCTTCACATACCAGGTGGCGGGCAGCTTCATGCGCGGATCACATTACACGACTGACAATACGCTCCCACCGGTTGTCCTCCTCCGCCTTTTGTCCCGCCGCAACGAACTTGTTACAAGGCCGGGGTTGCGCTCCACCATCCCTTCACCCAATCTCTCCAATTGGCTCACCTTACGCCCTCCGGCTCAGGCGATTCATCCAAAAAATCTTCACAAATCATCACCCGGGACGTTCCGAACGCCCCGGACGTGTCGCGCCCTCTCACTTTTCGGGATAAGTTCTTGTATCTGGGTTCAATCAATAAATTGCGCTCACCTCCCGCTCATTCCGCCTTCGCCGTCCTTCTTCCATCATCTTGACTCACGCCACTCCTCTTCCTTTTCATGCCTGTTTTACCTTTCGGTCTAATCGTTCGCTTTCCTAACTCTCTCATTTTCAACCATCCAGTCTTTCCGATCCATTTTACCTATCGTTCGGTAAAATAGAAAAATCCGCCAGCCGCCTCGTCTCCTCTCTGCCGCCGCCATGCACTTCTTCCGCTCTCTCATCGCCATCTCTGCCGCCGCACTCATGCTCACGTGCCCCGGTCTGGTCGCCTTCGCCCAGACCATCCAGTTCAATGAGTTCCGTCCCGATCCGCCCGGCGCACCCAGCCAGGATCCCGGCACCTATGAAATCATCGGCATGCCCGGCATGCTCGTCCCGAATTTCCAGATCATTCAGATCGAGGGTGACCCCGGCGGCGCCAACCCGGGTGATATCAATAATCTCTTCAGCTTCCTGAACTCCGGACAGACGTTTGACAGCAACGGCCTTTTCACGGTCAACGCCGGCAATTTCGAGAGCCCTTCCTTTACCCTCGTCCTTACCGTGACTTCGACCTCTCTCACCCTTTCCTCCGATGTCGACGCGGATGACAACGGCGCCATTGATAACCTCAGCGTCTTTGGTGATGTCCAGGACGCCATCACCGTGCTCGACCTGGCCAGCGATTCCTCCCTCGCCTACGCTCTGGAATTCGGCGGGGTGGAATTTCCCTTCACCGGCACTTCACCGGAACTCATGTTTCGCGATCGCCTCACGCGGGAATGGTATGCCGTCAACAACACCGCGACGGATGAGGCCGCCTTCAATGAAGCGGGTCAGACCGTAGATTTCGCCATCTTCGATTCGCCGCCTGATGGTCCCACTTTCGGGGCGGTCAATCCCAGCCGCATTCCTGAACCGGGCGCTCTCAGTCTGACCGCGCTCACCGCCCTGGGCCTGCTCGCCTTTCGCCGGCGGCGCGCCAACCTCATCCTCTAAACAGACTCAGAATTGCCGCCGATCATGCTGCTCGATGAGATGAAGCAGGGCGCGGCTGCGTTCTTCACTCCCACTCAGGGAATAGGCCAGCGCGAGGTTGCGCAGAACCCGTCCCAGAATCGCATGCGGCGAGGCGTCCCGTTCCAGGATCGAGCCTGAGGTCAGCGCTCCCGCCCAGCTCTCCTCCAGTTTGCGCGCCGTGTACACGCGGCCCTTGTCAAAGCAATCGATGAACAGCCGCTGATTATCCGCCCGAATCGCCGCCAGAAAATGCCGGGGCGTATTGACCCCGTGAATGTCCAGCCCCAGACGCGCTCCCGCCAGCCGGTAAATGCAGCACAGGCTGATCGGGATACCCTGTCCCTGCTCAATCACACTGACCAGATCACTGCTCTCCGGTGAGTAATAACTGCTGCTGTGAGAGACACCTTTCAGCCCCTTCTCCTGAAATAGAAATTTGCTCAGCTCCAACTCACTCAGCGCGTGTTCCTGCAGGGAAAACTCCAGCGCCAGCCCATCGATCGCCTCGCCCACCCGCTGCGCATCCATCGTGTTACTCACGAAACCGCTCACCAGGGAAAGGCCGCGCTCCAACTGGAGGTTCGCGTTGTCCTCCTGCATCCAGTCCGCCCAGTTATCCAGCAGCCAATCGGTGATCTCGGTTTCCGTTGTCGAAAATCCGTCCGCGGCCTCAACGCTTGCACCGGCCGGTGGCGGCGGAGGCGGGGGCATGACAGAGGCAGGGATGATCGCCCCTGCTCTCTGGCGCTTGCGCTCAGCCCGGTTGCGGCCCAGCAGCTCATCGATCTGCCGGATTTGCTCCTCGCTCGGTGGCTGCGGCAGCCGGGAAAGCTCCGTTTCCAGAGACGATCCATACGCGCGGAGTTCCGCGATCACCGCCTCTCGCACGGTCGGCGTCTCATCATCCAGCAGCTCCAGGATAAACGGCAGCTGCTCCGGTCTGGGCGAAGTCTGCACCATGGTTTCCATCCTTATGATGCGAAGAACCCGCCCCAGCGTCAATCAATCCGCGCCTCCGCACTCTCAGTTTTCTTTTCTTCCTCCGCCGTTTCCGCAGGCCGCTGTCTCGCCAGGCGCTGGGCTCGCGCGCGGCTGGACCACCACATCCAGGCCAGGGCCGCAAAAAAACTCACCACCCCGCCGTAGAGGAAAAATTCGGTCCAGATAGTCTTTACCTCTTCCTGCAGTTGCTCGTTCTGACTCAGGTCCTGTTCTTTCTCAATATGTTCATTCAGAGCCACTTCCAGCTTCACCGCGGCCGGCCGCCCCACCACCCGCTGATCGGCATACAGCCCGCTCGCAATCACCGCCATCTGCTCGCCCCGCCTCTTCACCCGGATCTCATGCGGCGTGACAAACTGGTCCGGCGCGTCCTCCTTCGTGATGAAAAGGAAGACCGCGTCCCGTCCCGCCCGGTCAAAGATCGCGCCGTTCGGCAGCACCAGCATGGTCTCCGCCGCCTCCTCGTTGCCCGCGCCCGGTTCTGCCGCCTCCTCTTCCGCCCCGCCCGTGACGGGCACTTCCTCCGGTTGCAGAATCTGCAGCGCCGTCGAAGGAAACTCAAAGCGCCCCACTTCCTCCCCTCGAAAAACCAGGGTCACCCTCCTCGTTTCCGTTTCCGTTTCCTGCCCGGAGGCCTTCGGCGTGACGGTCACGAACAGCCCGGACATCAGTATCACCACGGCTACCCGCAAACTTCCATTCACACCTCGAACTACGAATCGCACCGCCATCCCTCAGCTAAAATCGGCTTTACCCTCCTTTCCAGTCGCTTCGCACCCGGTGCGACGTTTTGTCCGCCCTTCCTTTCCCGTTTATTTTTTTCATCGTAGATGAATTTTGCTTAACGAGCGGCCTAAGCAGCTGGCGATACCCGTGATCCGCGAAACTGACGCATCTCCGATGCCCATCTCCGCTCTTCACTTCCATCCTTCACCCGCTGATAACGCAACGCAATGAGACACAGAATCAGCCAGCCCACGTTAACCCCAATCATCATCCCGAAGCGCGCATCGATGAATTGATCCAGCGGCATAAGAATCCCGCGAGAAAACAGGCCAAGCAGCCCGATCCCGAGAGGAGAAATCAGAAATAAAAAGGTCAAGGTATTTCCGCGGTCTCCTCCCTCCTCCTTGAGCAACAGTTTTGCGCTCGCGATTGCGAGCAGAACAATGGTCATTCCGGTCAGAAACACCGTTCCCTGCACATAAAGATACAGCGCCATCCAAAAGTCGGTCGACGAAGAGTAAACAAAAGCACTACCCGTGCTGCTGCTGCTGCCTCCCAGCAGATTGACCACCAGTTCAATCAGGGTTCCCGCCAGCGCACTGAAATGAAAAACTAAACTCACGCAAAGCACGATAAATGCGACGATTTTTCCCCACAGCGAACGAAATGACGAAACCGCCAGCCAGAGCGCCGTCATCAGCATGGCGGTTCCCATCGTCACCAGCAATAGATTGAGCAGGGCGAGGATTTCGAGCCCGCCGAATTGAAAAGAAAGCAGGTAGTAGGGAAGGCTGCTCGCCAGCACCAGCAGGATCGTGTAAATAATCGCAAAGTATTTCCCGATGATGAGGCGCATCCGGGAGAAACCCGTCAGATGAATCAACTCCAGGGTATTTCCTTTTTGTTCGGATCGACAGCTGGTCAGGGCCTGCAACGGCAGAATGATTCCGCAGAAAAAATTTACGATCCCGTGAATTATCTCCGTGCTCTGGCCGGCTCCAAATTCCTCCGCGGCAAATGCGCCGGCCATCGCCGAGAGAAAGAGCAATTGCGCGATGATAAAAATCACTGCAAACGTTCGCTGCCGCGTGCCCTGCCGCGCTTCTTTGACCAGTGACGGGTTCAGTTTGTCGCTCAGCCCGGACCAGGGCATTTTGGCAGTGGTTGACGCATCCATCAGGGTATTAGGATATGGACATGGGAAAAGAATTACCCCGCTCAAAGCGAGGCTGGACCGGTGCCAAGCCTAGGTTAGCATCACTGCGTCAGACAAGTTTATAGCCTCTCCGTTTTTTTACCCTTTACCGCCCGCTCATGATATCCTCCGGCAGATTGATCCCCCTGCTTTTCGCGCTCGTCCCGGCTCTCGCTCTGGGAGGCGCCCTGTGGCTCATGACGGCCATGGAGGAGGAGCGGCGCGCTGATGAAGAACAGCAGCAGGCACGCGAAGCTGAGCTGGCGCCGCATGTCTCCCTCATCGAGGCGATGGAACGTGACCTGGCCACCTTTTCCCTGCGCAGTGATGGCTGGAGCGTCCTCGAGGTGACCGCACAGAATCCTGCGACGGCACCGCTCAATGTCATCCTGCCCCGCGGCCAGGTTTACCTGGAGGATCGTGAACGCGGAGAGGTCCTCCAACCCGACGAAATGCGCCTGACTGTGCCCGCCCAGGGTGAGCGCACGGTGAAGGTGCCCGTCCTGCCGTCCTCTATCCTCAATCAGGGAAGCCAGCCCTGGCGCTCTTACCGCGCCTCCCGGGAACGCCGCGAGCGGGCGGAGCTGCTCCTGGATTACCTCGTTGCCTATCCGGATGCCGCGCAACAGCTTCTCACCGGTCCGGAAGGTCAGCCCGATGAGACCCTGCGCACTGCCATCCTGCTCTGCACGGAGAATGTGCCGTTCTTCGCCCTCTCAGATCTTGATCTGGCCGTGGAACCGCCGCTCGATCTGGAAACGGATGCCAGCCGGGTCTCGCTCGCCGTGCTCATCAAGGCCGCCTGGGTGGCCCTTGATGCCGGCGTGCCGCGGCCGCAGCTCGCCCTTCTGCAGGATCCGCAGTTCCAGCTGGCCGCCATGCTGGATCCCCTCACCCACCCAGCCGCCCTGAAGCTCTTTGATCTGGACGAAGGCATCCAGCGCTCCTTCTGGCAGGATAACCTGCGCCGCGGCCCGGTGAATCTCCGCCATTACTCTTTCCACGGGCTGGCCCGGTATTATCCGGAGACCGCCATGGAGATGCTGCCGCAGTGGGTGCGCTATGAGGAACTCAGTCTGCCCCTGCGCCGGGAGGCCTTGCTCGCTCTCGGAGCGGTTGACCGGCCGGAGGCCGCTCCCCTCATCCGCCGCCTGCGCTATGAACAGCAGGAGAGTTCTCCCCTGCGCCTGGCCGCCCGCAACGCCCTGGACATGCACCAGCGCAGCCAGCGCTGGAAGGAACGGGTGGCCTCCTCCCGCCTTCGTCTCCCTGAGCCGCGTGCCGGGTTGCTGGATGAAGAAGCGGAGGAAGAACGTCGCCAGCGGGAAATCGCGCGCGCCGAGCAGGCCCGTATCGAGGCAGCGGCGGAGCGAGGTGTCTTCGCCTTTTCCCGGGAAGAACTTTTCCTGCTTTCCGCCCGGCAGATCGCCCAGCCCGCGCCGGAGCTTTTTGATAAGCAGCCGTTTCTTCGCCTCAGCGCGCGCAGCCAGTTCTTGCCTCGCAGCCCCCTGCCCACCGGCTCGAGCACCCCGGCGGTCAACCCGGGAGATGATGATGACGCGGATGATGAGCCTTTATTTGAAGGAGGCTACTCCTTCCGCCTCATGACCGGTCTCAGTCTCGACCTGACCATCGGCCGCGAGTACCAGGGGCTTCTGCGCGGTCAGCCTTTTTATCGTTTCGCCAATTATTTCCCCTGGCCCCGGATTTACCAGTGGACCCTGCGCGAAGAAGCCATGCCTAAACCTGCGCCTGACCCGGGAGACGACGCGGAGGCAACAACCGATGCGGAGTCCGTTTTTGGATGGGATTGGCCCCAATAGACAGCATGTGCCCGGGCTCAGGCTGCTTTGCCGGCGTCCCCGCTGCCATCCCCGCGCAGGCCGGTGATGGCCCGCTGCTCCCGCTTGATCTCCAGATGACGCTCTTTCAGCCGTTTCAATTGGAGTTCCCAGCGGTGCAGCTTGATCCGCGTCTGGTTTATGTAACTGGTGATCTCCTTCAGCTGGCTGACGTTCTCAGTCATCTGCCGCTTGAGCGCGTCGTCCCGCTTGGAGATCTCTTCATCGCTCTTCTCGCGCAGGCCGAATTCTTCGATCGCCTCCTCCAGAACAAAGGGTGCGGCTGCCGCCGCCTTCGCCGCCTGCTCTTCCCCGGACGGCTCGGAGGGCGTCACCGGGTGGGCCTGACTGGCGGGAATCGGCGCCGGAATTGCCTGAGAGGCATCTCCCGTCCGGCCGGAGCTTACCTCCGGCGCAGGTGTGAGGGCCGTCTCCGCCGGTTTGGCAGGCTCAGCGGTCGCGGCCTCCTGGGCGGCCTCGTCCTCCGGCACCGGGGGCGGCGCCTCCAGTTCGATCTCATCCGGCGGCACGGGCGGGGGAACCGCCAGAAAAAATGGATTGTGCTCCTCCTCCACTTCGAGCGGGGGCGCAGCCGGGATATCGGCGCCACTGCGCTGGGAGGTCAGCTTACCCACCTGGGTGGGCGGGCCCTGATACTCCGGGACGATGATGGAGGCACCGCAATGAAAGCAGTTCGTCTCCATCCCGGCGCCGTCCCGGTCGACCACCAGATCACCGCGGCAAACCGGGCACCCGAAGAAGATATCTCGGTCTGTGATAGCTATTTCCAAAGCGGATTCAGCGCAAAGCAGGCTGCGGGCATCTGGGGCGGGCACCGCCAGAGGTCCCAGCGGGGTGGGCTTCCAGAAATTCTATCCAGTATAGGTAGAGGGGCGCGCAAGGTCAAAACCGTGAGGTTCCAGGATTATCGCAGGCAGGTCCCGATCCGTGAGCCACGGCTGCCCAATCTGGCTCAACTGGTGGGTCACAGTGACATGCTGGCACACCGTGGAGCGGGCAGGGCCTTCAGAGCAGATTACGCAATGCGCTCATAATCAATCAGTTGCACGGATTCCACCACGCTGGCACAGCGTCTGCTCCCGTCCACAGCCCAGAATCCACCGCGAATTTCCACCAACAGCTTATGTCGAAGATTTTAGGTATTGATTTAGGAACGACCAACTCCTGCATGGCCGTCATGGACGGTGGCGAGCCTGTCGTGCTGGAAAACTCGGAAGGCGCGCGCACCACGCCCTCCATCGTAGCTTTCACAAAAAGCGGCGAACGGCTCGTTGGGCAGGCGGCCAAGCGTCAGGCCATCACCAATCCCAGCAACACGGTTTTCTCCATCAAGCGGTTCATGGGCCGCAAATACGAAGAGGTGCGTGACGAAGAAAAGCGCGTTCCCTATAAATTAGTCGAGGCCTCCAATGGCGATGTCGCCGTCGAGGTCCAATCAGGCGGTGAAACGAAGCGCTTCAGCCCGCCGGAAATTTCGGCCATGATTCTAGCGAAGCTAAAGGCGGACGCAGAAGCGAAGCTTGGCGAGACGATCACGGAAGCGGTTATCACCGTGCCCGCGTACTTTAATGATGCCCAGCGCAATGCGACGAAGGACGCGGGCAAAATCGCCGGGCTCGATGTGAAACGGATCATCAATGAGCCCACCGCGGCCTCCCTGGCCTATGGTCTGGATAAAAAGAGCGATGAAAAAATCGCGGTCTACGATCTGGGTGGCGGGACGTTTGACATTTCCATCCTGGAAATCGGCGACGGCGTCTTTGAAGTCGTCGCGACCAATGGCGACAACCACCTGGGCGGGGATGACTGGGACAATAAACTTATCGACTGGATCACGACAGATTTCAAAAATGACACCGGCATTGATCTCTCCAGCCAGCCGGAGTCCATGCAGCGCATTAAAGAGGAAGCAGAAAAAGCAAAAATCGCGCTGTCCAGCTCACAGGATTATGAACTGAGTCTGCCATTTATTACGGCGGACCAGAGCGGGCCCAAGCACATCCAGAAAACGCTTTCCCGCAGTAAACTTGAGGCGCTGACGGATGATCTTTTCGAGCGCACGGTGAAGCCGGTGAAGGATTGTCTGAATGACGCTCAACTGAAGGAAGCTGATATTGACGAGCTGGTCCTCGTCGGCGGCATGACCC
>CAZUPP010000010.1:105362-124711 GCA_964622095.1 uncultured Verrucomicrobiales bacterium | reverse complement strand
CCTTCCTTTGAATTCAAAGTTTCCGCCTCCAGTTATCAAATACTCACAAACCCTTTGGTTCATGTGATGAGGAAACGCTATGCCTTTTTTTTGGGAGATTGTGGTGGAATCTTGATTGATTGCGCCAACTAAGCAATCCAAAATAAGGCCTTCAAACTCCCTATACATTTTGATGATTGCGTAGTTATGAATTAACGTTATGTGCGCCTCTCCCTGTCCTTTGGAAACGATTTCAACAAATTCCACAACTTCATCGATAGCTGTTCGGAATTCTTGAGCAGAAACCTTGATTCTCTTCTTTCTAGCCAAAACAGACTCCCTTTCACGCAGCGTAGATTAGTTTTTGGAGTTTACTAACTGCATGCCTCAATTGCTCCCCGCCGCCAAACCAATCAGACATCCGTGCATTCTGTCCTTCAGATCTCTATGCATGCTCTATGTCGGGTGGCCGGATAGCCACACAATTCCCGTCAATAGCGTGGCACGGAGTGATCGATTTTCTGGGACCAGGCGTCGATTCCGCCGGAGAGGCTTTGGGAATGGAGATAACCGTTTTCGCGGAGCCATTGGGTGGCGTGCCGGGAGCGGCCGCCATGATGACAGTAAACGAGGATGCGTCTGTCTTTATCATTGGGCAACCGGGCTTCGGCCATGCGGGGAATGGTGCCGAGGGGAATGAGTTCGCTGCCGGCGATGTGGGCGATCTCGTATTCGTCGTTTTCGCGGCAATCGAGCAGAAAGACACTCTGCTGCTCTTTGAGCAGGGCAGCGGCGTCTTCCACGCTGATTTCTATCGGCAGTTCGTGATCCTGATTAGGGGTGCTCATGACGGGATAGGCCTTTAGCGGAAGCGGATAGGCGCAGGCAAGCAGATCAGAGCCCAGTTCAGGGTTGCACGGGCTGGCCGGAGCAGTTTTGTTCCTCATCTTGCCGATCCGCCGGGACCGGCGACCGACTGTCCTTTGCCCCATACGATCGACCGCCGATGCTATTAAAATCGCTGGAACTTTTCGGCTTCAAATCTTTCGCCGACCGCACTGCGCTGGACTTCGACCGGGGGGTGACCTCGGTGGTTGGCCCGAATGGTTGCGGGAAATCCAACGTGCTGGACTCAATCCGCTGGGTGCTGGGCGAGCAATCAGCCAAGGCGCTGCGGGGCGGGGAGATGGCGGATGTCATCTTCAACGGGAGCGAGCAGCGCAAGCCGATGGGCATGGCGGAGGTGACGCTGAGCTTTACGGACTGTGAGGAAGCGCTCGGGACAGAGTGGAAAGAGGTGGCCGTCACGCGCCGGGTGTATCGGGACGGGAAAAGCGAGTATCTGCTCAACGGCACGACCTGCCGGCTGCGGGACATCAATGAGCTGTTCATGGATACGGGGATCGGGCGCAGTTCCTACTCCATCATGGAGCAGGGCAAGATCGATCTTATCCTGAGTTCGCGCCCGGAAGACCGGCGGGCGGTGTTTGAGGAAGCGGCCGGCATTACCAAGTTCAAGAGCCAGAAGCGTGAGGCCCTGCGCAAGCTGGAGCACGTCGAGGCGAACCTCGTCCGGCTGGATGACCTGATGAAGGAGGTGCGCCGCCAGCTCAACAGCCTGAAGCGCCAGGCCGGCAAGGCCCGGCGTTACCGCGAGCTGAGTGATGCCCTGCGCGTGGTGGACTGCGCGGTGAGCAAGCGCAAGCTCGACGTCCTGGATGCTGAGGGCGCCGAGGCAGAAAGCGAGGCCTCCCGGCTCAGCGGCGAACTGGAACGTCAGAGCGAGGGAATCCTGGAAGATGAAGCCAAGCTGAACCAGGCCCGGGAACAGCAGCGGCAGATGGACGCCCGCCTGGGTGAGCTGCGGCAGGAATTGACTGAGCAGAAGGGAGCGATTTCCACGAAGGAAAGTCGGATCTCCTTCAATCGCGAGCGGCTGGAAGAGTTCGGCCAGCTCATGGAGCGCTACACCTCTGACCGGCTGTCCGCGGAGGCGCGGATCGGCTCCCAGGAAGAAGAGATCAAGGGGCTGCAGGAGGAATTGCGCAAAGCGCAGGCAGAGCTGGATGAAGCGCGTCGCACGGTGGAAGGTCACCTGGAAAGCACGAATGAAGTGCGCAACCGCCGGGCCTCGCTGGACGAGCAACTCCGGGAAAAGCAACGGCTGCTGAGCCGAACGGAGAGCCAGATCGAGTCAATCACCTCAGAGCTGAATCGTGGCCAGGACCATCGCAGCAGCTCGGAGAACCGGCTGAAGCATCTGGAGACCGAACGGGGCCAGTTGGAGAAAGGCCTGAGCGAATTTCAGGCAGAGCTGGCCGAAGTCGAGCAGGAGCTGGCTGCGGCGGAAGAAACCGAGCAGCGCCTGATTGAGCAGACGGGGGAGGCGGAAGAGAAACTCAACGAGGCCAAGCGTCAATTGCGTCAGCGCGAGACGGAGGTGGCGCAGGTCCAGCGTGAGGTGTCGGATGTGGCCTCGCGCGCGGAAGCCCTGCGGCATCTGGTCGAAAGCGGTGAAGGTTTTGGCCGCGCCACGCAGGCCCTGGTGGAAGGCCAGGGCGCTCTGACCAGCCTGTGGCAGGGGGCGGCGCGGACGGTGGCGGCGATCGTCAAGGCGGAGGATGGTTTTGCCGCGGCGATCGAGGCTGCGCTGCGCGGAAATCTGCAGGCGGTGCTTCTCGGTAAAGGCGCGGAGCTGCGCCATGTCGTGCAGGCGCTGGCGGAGGAGGGCGTGGGTTCCGCCGCCCTGGCTCTGCCGGAGATGGTGCCGCCGACCGGAGGCTGGCAGCGGGAAATGACCCCGGACGGCGCGATCGCCTGGGCCATGGACAAAGTCACGGTGATTGAGCCAGGCGGAGAAGAACTGGTCACCGCGCTGCTCAACGGGGTGGTCATTGTCCCGGATCTGGACACGGCTATCGACCTTCGCCGGGGCGAACCGCAGTTAACCATCGCGACCGTGGCGGGCGAGGTGCTTTTGCCCAGCGGGGTGATCTGCACCTCGGCTCAGAAAAGCGATGAGGCGGAGTCCGCCGGTGGCGGGATTCTGGCGCGGCGCAATGAGCTGGATGAATTGACCGGGCGCCTGACAGGGCTCCGCGAGCGGCTTACGGCGGCGCAGGGTCAGGCGGAAGAGGCGCTTGAGGCGCAGGGTCAGGCAGAGGAAGCGCTGCTCAGCAAGCGCAATGAGCTGGCTGAGGCGCGTCATGGGGTAACGGATCTGCGCAACCGGCAAGGCCATCTTCAGCGGCAGATCACCGATCAGAACCGGCGGCTGCAGCGCATCACCTGGGAAGAAGAAGAGATCAACACCGCGGAGGAGCAGGCCGTGCAGGCGATGGGCGAACAGGAGCTCGAACGCAAGCACCAGGAGCAGGTGCTGGAAAAAACGCGGCTGGAGCTGGGACGGCTGGAGGAAGATCTGGTCAGCGTGCGGGCGGAAGAAACCGCGGCCAATGAGCGGCACAATGAGCTGCGTGTGCGGGTGGCGACCGGTGAACAGACCGTGCGGAATCTGCAGCAGCAGGCCGCCGCCTCGGAGCAGCGCCGCACGGAGCTGGGCGAGATCATCCGCGAACGGGTGCGGGACATTGCCGACTACGAAACGCGCCGGGCCACGCACAGTAAGGAAAGCGAGGGGCTGAGCCAGGAGATCGAAGGAATCAAAAGCAAGCTGCTCGAGCTGGAAGGGCGCCGCGAAGAGATGGAGGCGGAGCGGGCACGCGTCACTCAGGCGGTCGTGGAGCAGGAGACGAACGTCAACCGGCAGCGCAACCGGATCGTCAGCCTGCAGGAAAAGGCCGGCAAGCTGGAGGTCAAAGCGACGCAGATCGGTTTGAAGGTCGATAACCTGACCCAACAGATTTCCGAGCGTTATCAGGTTGATCTGCGTGAAGCGGACATCGACGAAGAGCAACTGCGCCAAGTGCTGGCTGATCAGGCGAAGTTATTGCGCGAAGCGGAAGCAGGCGCGGAGGAAGAGGCGGAAACGGAAACGCCCGCGGATTCAGAAGCCGCGGCAGGGGGGGGAGAATCGGCTGAGCCGGCCATGGAGCCTGAGCCGGCGGAGATCGTCTCCGGGGAAATCCCTGCGGAATTGCCGGAGACGACGCCAGACGAAGAAGAGTCGCCGCTCGACTGGAAGGCGCTCGAAAAACTGATTCAGTTGCTGCGCCGCAAGATCGATAATCTTGGGCCGGTGAACGTCGATGCGATCGAGGAATTCGCGGAGGTACAGGAGCGCGATAAGTTTCTCACCGAGCAATATGAAGACACGCGTAACTCACGCCTGCAATTGCGTGATATCATTGACCGGCTTAATAAAACGAGCCTCGCCCTTTTTAAAGAGTCATTTGAAAAAGTGCGGGAAAACTTTAAAGAAATGTTCGGCACACTTTTCGGGGGAGGAGCGGCTGATCTGCAATTGATCGATGCGGAAGATCCGCTCGACAGCGGGATTGATATTATTGCGCGGCCGCCCGGCAAACGGCTGGCCAGCGTGAGTCTATTGTCCGGGGGCGAACGCACGATGACGGCGGTGGCTTTGCTTTTTGCCATCTACATGGTGAAGCCCAGCCCGTTCTGTATCCTTGATGAGATGGACGCACCGCTCGATGAATCAAATATCGACCGGTTCCTGAAAATTCTCGACCGGTTCGTGCACCAGAGTCAGTTTGTTGTCATTACGCATAATAAACGGACGATCGCGCGCGCCGATGTTCTCTATGGGGTGACGATGCAGGAGCGCGGGGTCAGCCGGCTCGTGGGCGTGCGCCTGCGCGAGGCGGAAGAGATGATTGATGAAGACGGCGAGGCCTCCGGGGATGCCCAGGTGCAGGCAGATGATCAAGGCCGCGGTCATGCCGCGCAGTTAGATAGGACCGCGCCCCATGCGGATGCCGAGCATCCGCCGCATTTACCGGATGATTCCCACGCCCCGCCGGATAAAGACCTGGCTATTTCTTAGCCTCAGGAAAACCACCCATCCTCACCCTTCCAGCGGGACGAATTTAATCCAGAGACCCAGTTCGGTACTCATTTTTGAGCCGGGTGTAAAAACGAGTTGCCAGGTATCAGACTGGACGAGCCCGGCCTGGAGCACCTCGATTGTCTCGAGATTAAGCTGTTTGGAGACGTCCGTTTCATCCAGGTCACTCATTTCGATAAGCTGTTTATATTCGAGGCGCAGATGGTAGTTGATCTCCGCCTGATTTCCTTCATTAAAATCCGCATAGACAAAAATGCTCACACCGGTATCGAAAAACTGTGCACCGAGTTTATGAAAACCTTCCGGTAAGGTTTCCTGTTTGACTTCCTGTATGACCAGAGCGCGTCCGGGCTGAGCGAATCCCTCGGGGAGACGCAGGACCTCGGCATCTTTCAGTTTTTCATCAAGCTCTTCCGGGGCGATTTCAAAAAAATCATCCGGTAAATTCTGGGCATCGGTGGGGCGCAGTAGAATGGCCTCGACCTGGATTTTGGTGGGCGCACCGGCCGGGGTGGGGTCGTCTGCCGTGGCGGGGGCCGCAGCGCCTGCGCTTTCCGGCTGGTCCGCGGTGTCTGCCTCCGTGTCCGCTTCAAAATCAATGACGATAGGCGCATCACCCCCCTGGGCGAAAACGGTATGATGGGGGCCCAGGGCGAGGGAGAAAGTGAGAAGGAGAGTGGCCGCGGCCAGGTCGATTTTTTTCATAGAAAGATGTTAGTCCGTTTGCGGATCGATTTTCAAGGTCTTCCAGAAAAGGTCGACCAGCGTTTTGGCGGCCTGTTCGTTTTCATCCAGGCGCATGGTGAGCACGAGCACCCCGCCGCTCTGCCAGCTCAAGGAGGCGACCTCAAACCGGGCGATGCTTTCCTGCTCCGGCTCCAGAAGGGTCGCACGGGCCCGCTGCCCCTTCATCGTCTGGCCCGAAGGCAGCTTTGCTTCAAAGGGCTGGCGCACGATCTCCAGGGCAGGGCTGCCTCCCGCACCCGCCTTGGCCCGTTGGGTCGCGAGCGCCTCCTCAAGAATGGCTTCGGCAAAGGCATCGGGCGCGACGCTGAAGTATTCCTGGATGATAATGCCGCCGCCGCTGGGGGTGTGGATGACGGTTTGGCTGATCGTCTCATCCAGCCGGGTGGTGACTGGCTGCAGAGCCGGGGGATGCTCGAACTGAAAGAGCTCTCCGCGGTAGCGGGAGTTGTCCCGTCGCACCAGTTCCAGCTTCAGCGGAATGGTGACGGACTGGGTGATTGTCTTCTTCTCAGGCGCGGCCGTTTCCTCCGCAGGGCTGGGTGGGGACGTGTCATCTCCCGTCTCGGTGTCGCCGGTAGCAGGGGTATCCACTTCAATCTCTACCTCCACTTCCCGGGTCAGGGTGATCTCATAGGACTCGCCCAGAGCCATGGGCAGCTCCTGACCGTTAAGGGTGAGCACAAAATTCTCGCCGCCCTTGAGATCCGGAGTTTCCACCGCCGTTTCGCCGTCGCGGCGGGAGGACGACGATTCTTCGCCGGACACGGCCTGAGCGGCCGCGGGCGTCCAGGAAAGCAGGAAAATGGTGAGCGAAGTAAGGATGGCGGGCAGCGGGTTCATGACAGGGTTCAGACAGCGGCGGGGAGATTCTGTTTGCGGGCCGCCGGGAAGATGCCATTAGCTGCCAGATATGGAATGGCTTAATCTGGGCGCCGTGGCCGTGGGCGCATATCTGATCGGCTCGATCCCCTTCGGCTTTCTCATTGCCCGGTCACGGGGAATCGATATCCGCCAGCATGGCAGCGGCAACATCGGGGCGACGAACGTTTTTCGCGTGGTCGGCAAGCGGGAGGGCATCATCGCCTTCATTCTGGACGTGCTGAAAGGTGCGCTGCCGGTCCTGCTCGCGCTTTACGCCATCAGATATGGGGACAGAGAGCATTGGGAAGCCTACGGCGGCATGGTCGCCACCCTGGCCACGGTGCTGGGGCACAACTACACGCCCTGGCTGGGATTCAAGGGCGGCAAAGGCATCGCGACCTCAGCGGGCGCTCTGGCCGCGCTTATGCCGCTGGTGCTGTTGGGGATGCTCGTGACGTTTTATGTTGTTTTCAAGACTTCGCGGATGGTGTCGCTGGGCTCGATTGCCGGCTCGGTCGTCATGCCGGTGCTCATTGTGCTGCTCAGCCTGATGGAGGCTCCCATGGTGCGGATGCTTTATCTCGTCCTCGGCATACCCCTCGCCGCGCTCGCGGTGTGGCGGCACCGGTCGAACATCCGGAAAATCCTGCGTGGTGAGGAGTATAAATTCAGCGGAGAGAAACGGAGCAACCGCCTGGATACGGTCGTGCCGAGGGACACCCAGGGAGCACAGGCCAATGCGGATTTGGATAGCGCTCAGGCCAGTGATCCGGTAAAGGCAGCGGCTCCGCCGGATGATGCCCGCTGAATGGTTATCCCCTCCGCTACACTCTGCCTGACCCAAGTGTGAACGACGATTCCCAGCCACCCGCTCAGTTTCCCATCGCCGTGCTCGGTGCGGGCAGCTTTGGCACGGCCATGAGCCTGGTGTTGCATCGCGCGGGACATCCCGTGCAGCTCTGGGCGCGCCGCGCGGAGCATGCCGAGGCGATTCACTCGACCCGCGAAAACCCGGACTATCTGCCTGGGGTAAAGATCCCAGCGGAGATCCGCATTACCTCAGACCTGGCGGAAGCGCTCCGCGGCGCGGAGATCGTCTTTTTTGTCACCCCGTCGGATGGTCTTCGGGAAGTGGCACAGCAGGTCGCGGCGGCCCGGGCGTCCTGTCCGCATACCATGGTCTCCTGTACGAAAGGCCTGGAGATCGGCACCGGCCTGCGCATGAGTGAGGTGCTGCAGGCGTGCCTGCCCTCATGCAAAGTGGCTGTGCTCTCCGGGCCGGGTCACGCGGAAGAGATCGCGGTGGGCCAGCCCTGCGCCGTGGTGGTCGGTTCGGCTGAGATCGAGCATGCGCGCGCGGTCCAGATGCTTTTTGAAGGCTGCGACAGTTTCCGCGTTTATCGCAATGATGATCTCGTCGGCATCGAGATCGGAGGTGCGCTGAAAAATGTTTACGCCATCGCCGCCGGGATCAGTGATGGCCTCGGCCTGGGTGACAGCAGTAAGGCTGCGCTCGTCACGCGGTCCCTCGTCGAAATGATGCGCATTGGCCTTTCCCTCGGCGGCCAGCAGGAAACCTTTCAGGGGCTCAGCGGGATCGGTGATTTACTGGTCACCAGTTTCAGTCAGCACAGCCGCAATCACCGGCTCGGGGTGGCCATTGGTCAGGGCGGTGATCCAGAAACCGTTCTCCGTGAGATGCATATGGTGGCCGAAGGTTACCCCACGACACGAAGTCTGCATCAGCAGGCGGATAAACTCAAAGTGCGCGCTCCCGTCGTGGAAACGGTTTACGCCGTGCTCTATGAGAAACTTCCGCCCAAGGTCGCCCTGCGCCAGCTCATGGACCGCGAAAGCAAACACGAGCGGGAGTAGGGGCTGGGCATTCACTCCACCCGGCCGATGAGCGGGTCCTGATTCATCGCGGAGGCGAGCGCTTGATTGAGTTTCATCGCTTCGGCGAGATGATAGCGGGCGCGGGCGAACTCACCGAGCCTCGCTTCCAGCCGGGCGAGAGTGAGATGATAGTATTCGGTCTGCCGAAAATCTTCCGGAGCGGTGAGGAGGGCATGTTTGGCTTCCCAGTCCCGGCCTTCCTCACCATAGGCCTGGGATTTGATGATAAAGAAGTCCGGCATTTGCGGAAAGCTTTGCGAACCGATCTTGGCATAGTGACGGGCTTCAGCCCAGCGCCCGAGTTGCATGGAAAGAATGGATAGCGCGAGCAGCACGCTGGGGTGACCCCGATGCTCAGCCGGGACATTCTGGAGGAGTTCCGCGGCATCTTCCGGCATTTTCAGCTCCAGATAGCCGTTGGCTTTGGTCAGGATGCGACGGATTTTTGCGGGGAGTTCCTGAATCTCTGGGATCATGACGGTCGGTGGGCGGAAGGCCAAGAGGGAGAAGGCGGCGATGGCCGGGTGAAAATTATGTTGCAGGATTGTAACGTTTGATGCGCAGGAAGGATGCAAATCATATGCCAGCGGCGCGCAACTCGCCGTAGAAGCCCGTCAGGAGGGGATCACGGGATCAGACGAAGCGGAGTTCGTGTGAAAAGTTCACCAACCGCCCGTAAGAGATTCCGGGGTGGGGGACGTAAAATTTCCTGTCCGGCATCTTAAGAGGAGAAGTCTTTCAGCTCAGAGCAACGACCGGCACGGCCAGGGCAAGCGCAACGCACCCGATCAGTCCGCAGACTGAAATGAAGCGGGGAAAGATCCGGTTCTCCGGCGGCAGTCGCAGGGCGGTGAGATTGGTAACCGCGTAGTAGATGAGCACCGTGAAGGCGCTGAGCGTCCAGGCCAATTCGATCCCGCCGGTCACGGCGATGAGCGCGATGGTCACAGCGGTGAGCAGAATGGCCCGGCGAGGAGTGCGATGGCTCTCTGTGAGCTGGCTGAAATAGCGGGGGATGTCCGTGCGGCGGGCCATGGCGAGCCAGACGCGGGACAGGCCGAGGACCAGATTGAGCAACACACCGGCCATGGCGAGGATGGCGCCGAGGCTGAAGATGGTGCTGAGGGTGATCGCATTTCCGGCCTTGGCCAGCGTGGCGAAGAGTGCGGCGTTGGCCAGATCGGCGGCGAGCGGGCGGTCCGGCAGACCAACGGCGACCCCGATGTAGAGAAGACAGGAAACCGCCAGGGTAATGAAGATGGCCAGGGGAATGGTCTTGCGCGGTTCTTTCACTTCCTCACCCAGGGTGGCAATGCGGCCGTAGCCGGTGTAGGCCACGAACAAGAGGGCGGTGGCGAGCAGGAAGGCGGCGAGGGGATGCCCACCCGAATCTCCTGAGGCGGCCTTGAGCAGGGCGCTGTCTGCGGGAAGCGGATCCTGGAAGAAGTTCGCCCAGCCAATAAAGACCAGCAGGGTGAGCACCGTGAGGCTGACGAGGATGCCGTTGACCACTTTGGTCCGGCGCATCCCGCTGACCACGGAAAGGGTGATGAGAGCGGTGATGGCCAGGGCGGTCACGACGATGAGCCAGCGCTGGGGATCCTCACCGGAGGTTAGCCCGAGCATGACAAGGAGGTAGCCAGCACAACCGAGCGCGGCGGTGGCGGCGGAAGCGGTTTTGGCGATGAGAAAGCTCCAGCCGGCCATCCTTCCGAGGCCCGGGTTCAGGAAGTGGTAGGCATACTCATAGGTCCCGCCGGCCACCGGATGAGCGGCGGCGAGCTGGGCGCTGCTGAGGCCATTGCAGAGGGCGAGCAGGGCAGCGGCGATGAGCGCCCAGAGGACGCCTGAACCGAGCAGCTCCGTGCCGAGAGCGATGCTGACAAAAGCACCCGTGCCGACAATCGAGCCGAGCCCGGTGATGACCGCGCCAAAAAGGCCGAGCTCGCGGTGCATGCGGTCTGGGGCAGAAGCACTGGAAGAAGACGAAGAAGAGGCGGGAGCAGCCATGAAAAGAAACAGACAGGCCAGCGCGAAGTTGCGCAGCATCGCGGGTTGAGTCATAAAATCAACCGCATGAGAGCAGCGGTGATCGAGAGTGTCCCTGTCCTACACGCCTTCTCCCTAGGGAGCAATCCTGCCATCGTGGTGGGGGCGATTATTGCCGTGGTGCTGCTGATCTTCATCATCAGCGTTTACAATGGCCTGATCAAAAAGAGGAATCAGGCCCGGAACGGTTTCAGCCAGATCGGGGTGCAGCTCCAGCGCCGGCATGATCTGATTCCGAATCTGGTTGAAACGGCCAAGGCCTTTATGAGCCACGAGCGCGAAACGCTGGAGGCCGTCATTCAGGCCCGGAACGAGGCGGCCAGTGCGCTCCAGGGAGCCAATAATCAGATCGGTGACCCTGGCACGATGCAGGCGCTTGTGGGGGCGGAAATGCTACTTAACCAGCGGCTGGGCAAGCTCTTCGGGCTGGCCGAGGCCTATCCGGATCTGAAGAGTGATGCCACCATGCTCAATCTCCAGGAGGAGCTGGTTTCAACCGAGAACAAGGTCGCGTTTGCCCGGCAATTCTACAATGACACGGTCACGGCCTACAACACCTCGCGGGAGACCTTTCCGCAGGTTCTCATCGCCGGACTGCTCGGTTTCCCCGCCTTGGAGCTTTTCAACCTGGAAAGCTCCGCCGCGGCCCAGGCGCCCTCTCTGGATTTTGGCGCTCAAACGTAACCTGGAAAAATGCGGGGATCCCTCCGGTTTATTGTGCCTGCCGGTATCCGGAACCGTTGAGGATGCGTTAGCAGGATTGATCCTGAGCACTCACCAGGATAAGATTCTGCTTATCGACCACGCCATGAAGACCGTTTTACTCCATCCCTTCCAGGAAAGCGTCCTTGTCAAAACTGATTCGCGGGTCTGCGACTCGCTTCTGGCGCGGCAGGTCGATGTCGGGATGGCTTGTGGCGGACAGGGACTTTGCGCGACCTGCCACGTCTATGTCACGGCGGGAGAGGATTCTCTCAATGAGCGGACGGATCGGGAGAATCGCACCCTGGCGATGATCAGCCATGCCAAACCCTGCTCCCGGTTGAGCTGCCAGGCACGGGTGCTGGGCGAAGGGGTGCAGGTTGAAATGCCGGAGGGCATTTACGCGGACAGCGTGAATCATCTTCTCAGTCTGGTCGGGAAACGCGCCGAGGTTCCCGTGCTGCATCCGAGGGACGGACGCATTCTCATTGAGAAAGGGAAGATCATCACCAAATCCCGCATTCTCGAACTGCATGAGAAAGAAGGTGATGAGCTGTTTCAAAGTTGAGGAACTTTGGAAAGCGCTCATAATGTGCCGGAGTGTCCCGATGCACATTTTCCCGGGGGCACCACGTTAGATTCTTTCTCAGAAACCCCTCACGCTCCTGAATTATGTCCAGCGCCGCCAATGCATCCTTTGCTCTGACTAACAGAGCCATCCCGGTTGAGACCGGCGGGATGGCCACCCCGCATAACTACTATTCTCCGGAGACCTACATTCAGCGCTCCGGGGAGATGCATAAGATTCATCTGCGCGATACGCAGCGTGCCGCCTATGCGACGGAAGCATTTATCTGCGGGCTGCACCGGGGAATCGAAGAAGAGGTGGGGGATGCTTCCAACCTGATTATGTATAAGAGCGGTTATAATTGGGGGATAAAAGATGCTAACCGCTTTGCCAACCGGATGCGCCAGGAGTTCGGCGGGGGCAAAACCGAGATCTGGCAGATGAACCGTCAATTTGTCCTGGAGTGCTGGTGGTGGCCGCTGACGACGATGGGCTGGGGCGCCTGGCAATGCGACTTCAACTATGAGCGTCAGGGGATGGCCTTCATTACGATCACCAATTCCATGGTGGCAAAAAGCATGGAGCAGGTGGGTAAACCGGTCTGCCACATGTATGCTGGCATGTTTGCGGGCTTTTTTTCCGTGCTGAATCAGCGTGAGAAAGGCTCCATCGAGGTGGAGTGCTACTCGATGGGCAATGACTGCTGCAAGTTCCTCATCGGTGAAGGAGAGCGCGTCAACGCGGCCGAGTTCTGGCACCGTGAAGGCGCCAACGCCGAGGAAATCCTCCAGCGGTTGCTTTGACATTGCTCGCGACTGGCGTTTAAGGTCCGCATGAAAGGAGCGGTGAGGTGAACCAACGCGGGCGCGAAGTATTTTTATGTTAAAGGGACTTTCCAACTTTGAGCGTGATCTCTGGCAGCGAGCCGGGAAAATTCTGGCCGGTGATCTGATTGAGGAGCAGGTCGTGCCGGTGGCCACCGCCAGCAGGCCCTCCGTTGTGGCGGAAGACGACACTCTGACCGAGGAGATCGAAGAAGCCGTTACCGCACACACCCCGGCACCATCGCTCTCAGCAGAGGGGGGAAAGGCCCCGGCTGAGCCGGTCTTTCCCGAGCCGGTAGAAGTCAAAACGGATTTCCCGGGTTTTGCCGACGTGCAGAAGCCCAGCTACCTGCAGAAGGACGAACACCACACACTGCTCAGCGAGCGTGCGGAACAGGAGCCCGGGGCGGAAACCTCCCGGGAGCTGCCGTCTCCATCGGTGACGCGGCATCCTGGCCAGCAGAAACGGATCGGACCCGGGAACCCTTCCCCGGCGACGGGACCGGACATCACGCAGCCGGAAGCGGGTGGTGCACCGAAACCTGCCCGGCCCAATCCTCTGCCCCAGCAGAAACGGCGTATCACCCGCCTGGTCGAACTGGGAGAGTCCGCGCACTCCGTCAGCGGTCTGAGCATCACGCGCGGGGGCCAGGAACTGGCAAATGCAGGTAACCGTGGCGATAATGATGATTCTTCGATCCTGCCCTCGGTCACCGTCCCGCCGCTCCCGGAAATGATGGACATGGCCACCCAAAGTGTCCTGGAAAAAGCCCGGCGCGAAGCGGAGAAGCAGGCTCTGGAAAGCGGGCCCCAAGCCGGGGGTGACCTTGAAATAAACAAGGATGCGGGTGATGGATTGGCTGACCTTCCGCAGCTCGCCACACCCGGCACGGCCAACCCCATTGAGGGGGGGCCAGATGAGGACTTGACCGATCCCGAAGATGGCCACGGAGATGAAGACACCTCCAGCTCCGCGTCGCCCCTTGGGGCAGGGAATGAGGATGCCTCGAGCTTTTTCCGTAATGCGCCGTGGGACCAGGGCAGCAAGTAGATGACCCCCTGGCCGCGGAACCTGACCGAACGGCTTGGGAAAAGCGCAAAGTGTTGAAAGGTAAAGGGTTGCGCTTTGTTATAATTTTTATAAAAGTTGGAGCGTTTCGCGGCGTGACTGTCTGGTGACCGTGACTGTGCCCGCGCTGGAGCGTTTATTTCTGCGAGCAATGACGCATGCCCCCAGTAAACCCTATCTGAACCTGCTTTCGACCGCGGAAGGACACCTGCTCAGTGACGCGGAGATCAATTCTCTGATACAGGTGGCTCCCGAGGAAAAAAGCGGCCTGGAAGCAGCGCGCTCCCTCAGCGCCTGCGGCAAAGAAGTGGTGACGGAGATCGCCCAGGAAATGACCCGACGTTACGGCCTGGCGGCATATGACGAACTCGCCACAGATAAGACCGTGCGGGACATGCTCTACGTGCTGGCCTATGTGCAGCATGCCGCCCTGCGCCATGACAGCCGCTGGCTGGACGACCGCATGCTTATCTGGCTCAAGACGATCCTGCGGTCCTTTCAGTTCCCGGACCTGCATGACCGTGACGGGGTGAAGGAAAACCTGATCAATGCCCTGGCGAAACTCCCGCCCGGCGCGCGTTGTATTTATCACAGTTACTGGCGTCTGGAAGAAATGATCCGTGACCTCCTTACGGAGGATCACTACCGGGTCATCGGGCCGTATCTCGAACAGGTGCGTGCGACTCTGATGGAGGATTACGCCTCGTAAATGGTAACAGACCAGATTAAACACGAAAAGGGAGCACGGCAAAATGGCGGAATACCTCACGGCCTCCGAATCAGAAACAGAAACAGAAAGAGCGCCAAGCGCGTGGGCGCGAAAGCTCGAAGAATTTCTCTCCGATGACCGGTTGAATTATGATCTGCGCGGCGGGGTCATTCACAGCCCCATGAGTCTGCGGCTGGGCATGGTGAATACGGACCTCCTCAGTGGCATTATTGCCGCGCTGAAAGATGAGACCGGTCCGGCCTGGTATGGGGTGCTGAAGAAAAGTGGCGAAGTCTGGGGCGAACTGATTTTCAAACGGCTGGAAAGTGAATACCAGAAAACGGCGGGTATTCCCTTATCAAAGGTCGCGCCCGCAGAATTTATTTCGCTCCTCATGCGTTATTTCGCCTTTTATGGGTGGGGCATGCTTTCGCTTGATCTCGGTAAATTACAGACGAACGGCGTGATTTACGGTGAACTGCGTGATTCCATATTTCTGGAAGTAATGGATCAGGCTGAACCGAACCGACGCATTGACGGAATGATTTCGGGCGCCCTCGGACGGATTTTTTCCCTGCTCAGCCAAACTGAACTGGATTGCGAGGAGCTGGTGCATCCCGGCAGCAACGGAGCATCCCGCAAGGCCTCGCGCTTTATCCTTACCGCCCGCCGCCGCCTCGCACCCCTTGCGGATGAAATTGCCGGCGGCATGAATCTGGAAACCATTCAGAAGCGCCTCGGGATTTAAGGAAGAATAATTACTCTCTTACCACCCACCGCCATTATTTTTCACCCATACCGCCATGGCCGATTCCGCGCCGCACGACCCGGAAACATCTGCCCTCGCGCCCCTCGCTGAGCCGCGTCTGCCGGAGAGTTATCGGCTCATCTCTGTGCTCGGGCGGGGCAGTTTCGGGCAGGTTTATCTCGCGGAAGATATTAAGACAGGCGAAAAAGTCGCCCTCAAAGAATTCATCCCGCTCGATGTCGAGGACGCCTCCTTTATCCGGGAGATGGCCCAGATTTTCAATGTGCAGCATGAATTCGTCATTTCCTGTCTGTCCGTCGAATACGGGGTGCACGGGCGGAATTATCTCGTTCTGGAATATGCCGAAGGCGGAAATCTCCGGCAGTTGCTCCGCGAAAAACAAACGATCGAAGACCGGCTCCTGAGGCGGATTCTGCGGCACATTGCCGAAGGCCTCGCCGCCCTGCACCAGGCGGGAATCATTCATTGTGATCTCAAACCGGAGAATATCCTCGTCTTTCCTCGCCGTGGCGACCTCAACGATCCGCAATTCAAAATCACGGACTTCGGTATTTCACAGTTGGCTGGGGTGCTGAAAGATGAAAGCGAATCCGCCACCGGGTCACCGGCCTATATGGCTCCCGAGCAATTCCACCGGCAACCCGTTTTTGCGACCGATCTCTATGCCCTCGGCATTATTCTCTATGAATGCTACACCGGTGAGCGCCCCTTTTCCGGGGACAGCATGAAGCTCTACGGGCATCATCTCAATGACGATCCGGATCTGTCAAAAATCGATGATCCCTGGAAAAACCTTATCGGGCGGCTCCTGGAAAAAACTCCCGTGCAACGCTGGCCAAACGCGGACGCCATGCTCCATGAGCTGCGTGCCCAGACGACCTCGGAGGCCGTCCTTGATCCGGCTTCCGTCAGCGCGCTTTTCTCACTCGAATTGCCCGAGCGCACCGAGAAAATGAGCGGCGGAACATCGGCACACGGAAAAGAGAATTTCTCCGGCGAAAGCGGTGCGCCACGTGATGAAGTTCCCTTTTTTCTGGAGCTGGAAAAAACAGTTCGCCTGGGCGGGCTGCGGGAGATGATCGCGCCGAATCCCTGGGTGCATGATATTATCTACCTGGGGGACAATGAATACACCGCCCGCCTGCAGGCCGCCTCTGGCCGCCTGCAGCCGCAATACTTTATGCGGCCCTGCACTGCGTCTTCCATCGCCACGATGCCGGAGCGGGAAAGCTATTTTTGCGTTGGAGAAATTATTTACCGGTCGAGCGCGGAAAATGAAGCGGCGGAATTCTTCGCGCCGAAACTGCGCGTTCAGGCCCTCGCCGCACGGCCGCGCGATGGGATCATTCTCTGTCTCGGCAGCAAAGAGCTGGTCGCCTTTGACGAAGCCGGTAACCATCTCTGGACCCGGCCCGCCCCCAGTTATGCCGTGCCACCGCGCATCCTCATTCTGCCCGGGGGAGTAACCGCCTTCGCCCCTGGACCGCACCGGCGATGCGTGCAGTTCTTGGACCGGCAGGGACAGCTCATCCAGGAGGTCACCCTCCACGGGCCGGTGCTCCTGCTCGCCAACGTTGCCGCGGAGGACGCCCCCGGTGAGGTCTGGTGCCTGGAGGCCAGCCTGCGTCCGGAGGAAGGGCCGCGCCTCCTTACCCTCTCCAGCAGTGGCGGGCCGCCCCGGCTGGTGCGCCAGCTCAGCCGCGGCTTTGATCGCGGCTTCCTACACCCCGGCGGCCTCTTTACCATCGTCAATGATGACGATGGCGGGCATGCCACCTGTCATAACCTGCAGGGAGAAAAGCTCTGGGAGAATCGCCTGGAAGATGGCCAGGGCACCGTGCAGGGCGCCCTCTATCTGCCGGTCAGCGGCCGCTATTTTCTGCTCGTCAAACAGGAGCTGGACACCGTCGTGCACGCTTTCCAGGTCCGCAGCCCGGATGAGCTTCTTCTCCGGAAAGTCGAAGTTCATGGGTAATTTGCCCCCAGGGTAAGCGCCCGCTCCCACCCCCTTGCTGTCACCAAAGACCACCACTGCAGCCCACTGCGTCCGGGACCTCCGCAATTTTTTCAGGGCTTTGAGATGAAGGTGATCTCTTCAACGCGATATTGCCCCGTCCAATCAACTCACTCCGTTGCTTTGAGTTTATCCAGGAGGGCTTTGGCCATTCCCGTTTGCAGAGCGTCGGCACTCCCGTCCCCCTGTTTTCCAAGAGCCTTTAGGTCACTCATAAGCTTGTCTAAATCGACATTGAGCCGATTATCAGCTTTGTAGCTAAACAACCCATTGTAAAGATCGGGCAACTCAATTTTAGCGAATGGACCGGCAGCCTCTCCCACGTAGCCAACAACCATCATCCATTGGGTGCCCCCAGGGGGCGTAAAATCAGGCGTCCCAGTTTCAGGAAGCAGCATTTGGCTCGACCCGTATATGGTTGCCGGATAAATTAAATACTCAGGGCTACCTTGAATACTATCGGTCACTTTGAAAACCTGCAGATGTTTTCCAGCCCTAGAGACATCATCCAACAGCTCTATATCAATTACTCCCTGCTTGACCAATTCCCTAACCTCCTGGAAAGGCACCTTTGCGGCTACCACTATGTTCTGCGTTTCAGACTGTAGCGCACTGGCCATAGTCGTAAGAGCCGCATCTAAATCGGCCTCTCCCATTGGACATCCATCGCATTGCGCAGATGCTGACTGGGTAAGAGTAGGCTCAATAGAGTCACAGATACAATTATCGTTTTCACGTTTTATCAGTAAGCCTGTAAATCCACCGTGTCAATTGCAATCCGGATAGGTAGAAGGCATAGCAAGCCTGTGGGATGACCCCGCCGCACCTTTCGCCTCTTTTTCGTCAGCACATCTCACAGATTGCTGACTTAGGTAGATTTCGCTTCTGTGGAGTTCATTATCCTCAGCCGCGGCGAACGCTGCTTCAGCTTTATTTCGCGAATCTGCTGCAGTTGCCGCCTTGTAGGGCTGGGCAGATTGGGCTTCGGTAATAATATTTGCGACGATGAACGCAGTACCCCATCTAGGGTGGTCCGCATTTTCCATTTGATCCTCCTCATGGAACTTCTCTTCCTTTATAAGCATGTCTTTATATTGAGAATTCGCTGGCGCATTGTAGGTAGACGACGCTTGCACATCCCGAGCAAAACTTCCCGTTGCAATTACGGTCGAATACTCTGGGGGAAAGAGCCCAGTCACAGAAGTGATTTAACTAGGAGTGCCGGTGTATGTTTGAGTCACGGAGGCGCTCCCACTTAAAACAACTTCCGAACGAGGTGTCGGTGTCAGCTGTAAAACCCTCCTGGCCATACATTTATTGCAATGATTCGCTTGAGTAGAGAACCACAGATTGACACCTGACCCGCCCCGTGATGAACTTTCCCCGGTAATGAGCTGCACTTATGATTTTATCGTTACCCGCCATACAGTGGACGGGATCAAGCTCGGGGTGCGCTCCAGCGGCCCGGTCGCGGACATGCCCCTTGTCCTCGTCGCCACCCAGGACCCCGGCAGCGCCATTTCCTTCGGGTGTGTCATTGATGAAGACTACAGTGGCCTCGGCGGGCTCCTTCATTACACCCCGGAAGATCTCGGGATCGAACTGGAGCACAACGGCAGCGCCGGCCTCGTCATTTTTCCCAGCGTCACCAGAAATGGCCAGCGCCCCTATGGTGAACTGCTCGACAGCCTGCGCAACCCCCTCGCGCGCCTCGGGCGCGTGCGCATCGTCATGAACTATCATCACCTCGCCCAAGATCTGCCCCCGCTCGCCCCGGATGACACCGTCACCCTCTTCTGGGAAATCCGCGATCTGCTCGATGAACCCGCCCTCCACGCCCTGAAAATTATCCGCCGCCAGATGGACGCTGAGACCTTTGAATTTCGCGGCATGCGCTTCTACACCCGCGCCCCCGCCATCGATCCCTCCTTCAACGAGCGCCACCACGAAATTTCCCGCCTCATCGGGCAACGCACCAGCCCCGAGCTCCTGCGGCTGTAGGGCGGAATCGTCGCGAGAATTGGCTCGATCGGCCAGCCGGCCGGCTTCGGACCCGCCCCCTTTTGGATTAGCTACATTCATCTGCGATGAACGAACGTTCATTTCTTTGTCCGCCAGTTTCGTTCCTCGTTCCTCGTTCCCGCTCCCCTTCCTTCGCGTCGCGTTGCGCTGCGT
>CAZUPP010000010.1:0-105262 GCA_964622095.1 uncultured Verrucomicrobiales bacterium | reverse complement strand
TCGTTCCTCGTTCCTCGTTCCCGCTCCCCTTCCTTCGCGTCGCGTTGCGCTGCGTCGCTGAACGCGCGCCATTTTTTTCATTTTTTACACCGCGAACGTTCCGGACGCCCCGGACGTGATGCTTCACCCGCCAACCTGGGATATATTGTTATAGCTGGCGATGATCACCATCGTGAGAGCTGAAGACCGGCCTTCTCCAACCACGGTTGCACTGGCCCCTCCGTCCCTTTCACAACGGTCTCCACACCAACCGGAAACAAACGGTCCCTCGATCAATCACCCCTTGCCCCTCAATCCAAACTGCCCCTGGCCCATCCCATTCACGCACTTTCGCGCCCCATCTCGCCCTGTGCCTTTTCTGTTTTACCAAACGGTCGGTAAAACAGGCCTCATAACTCGTTCACTATCAATCAACCTGCGGCCGGATTTCCCTTTCTCCATATTAGACCGATCGTTAAAATAAACCCTTGAACTCGTTCTTTTCGTCCCCCTCACACCTCAACCTTGCCTGCCCAGCCCTCTTTCTGCTCTATATTGATGCCCATCATAAGGATCGGCCGGGGCCAACCGTGCCCGCGTATTCACTCGCTGCCCTTGCATCATGGCTCCACTCAATCAACCCCTCGGCCGCCTCTGGGTCGGACAAATGAATATGATTATGAAAGCTAATCGATCGATTCTCTGCGGTTCCCTGGCCGTGATCGTCATCGCCCCGGCCGGCGCGGACGGGACACTGCTGGCTTTTTGGGAGCCACGACCTCACCCACCCGCCGCGGAAGCCATGGAGAACCTTGTGCGGATCAGAAAGCTCACCGGTGACTATGAATTGAGCGACGGCGCTTGTTGACGCGGCCGAATACACGAGGTATTTCCATGATATGTTCGTGGTGCCAAAGTGGAGATTCTGGTAAAAGAAACCATCCGGCCTCAGCCTGTGATACTCCCTTGTAGCCACGAGGGCAGTCTAGCTCTCTTTCTAACGCGAAGGAAAAACGTCGCAAGGCCATGGATGCCATCTGCGATAATGTCGTTAACGATGAATATAAAAAAACTTTTCCGCCGCTGCACCCGCGTCCGCTCCCTTACCATTTCTGTGTTGTTGCCCCTATTATCGCTGGGAATAGTCCTTTTTCTTGGAGCCGTTCCTCAGGTGCATGCCGCGGAACGCCCAAACGTCGTTATTATTTACACGGATGATCAGGGGATTGCGCAATTCGGATGCTATGGCGGACAGCCAACGCCCAATATCGACCGGCTCGCCGAGGGCGGGGTGCGCTTTGATCGATTTTATGTTTCCACGGCCCTCTGTGCACCTAGCCGCTACGCCCTGCAGACCGGCCGCTACGCCAGTGCGGCGCCGGCCACCCTCAGAAAGTCGCCAGCCGGTGAGCCGGTGATGTTGTTGCAGCACCTGGGGGATGAACACAATCGTCCACCGGAAAGGTGGAATATGCCCGCCGCCCTGCAGGCCGCCGGATACCGCACCGGTTTCGTGGGGAAATATCATTTGGGCTTCATGGGAGCCCGCGAGCGAACGGTGGGAGAGACGGGTCTCGATGACCCGGAGAAAATCGCTAAACTGAAAAAGAACTTCGAGCTGGCCCAGGAAGGTTGTTATGCCGGTGGATACGATTTTGCCGATGGGCTTTACCATGATAACCCGCAGCCGGATAACTTTTACAAAGACGTTCAGTTCCATAATCAGGACTGGATCACGTATCACGCGTTGCGTTTTCTGGATGACAGTTCTGAAAACAGCGAGCAGCCCTTTTTCCTTATCGTCAATCCCACCCTCGTGCATTGGCCTCCGCCCGAAGAAGGTTCGCTCCAGGCTGATCGTTCCATCACCCCGATCGGCAAGGTCGATTTTCCCGAGGTCCAGCCCAGCCGGGATAGTGTGCTCGAGCGCACCGCGGAACTGGCCAAAGAAAATCCCGTCTATGAAAAGAAATACGCCGAAGGTGTCATTTGGCTGGATGACGCGGTTGGGGTGATCACGAAAAAGATCGAAGATCTCGGTCTGGCCGAGAATACTCTGATTCTGCTTATGTCAGACCATGGAACGAATGGCAAATGGACCTGCCGCGAAGGGGGTATTCGCAGTGGCGGGATGGCTTACTGGCCGGGCCGGATTGAAGCGGGCCGGAAAAGTGACGGCCTGATCCAGAATGTTGACATCGCGCCGACCGTGCTGGAAATCTGCGGGGCGGCACCCCTCCCGGACCCGGATTTTCATGGCATGTCCGTCGCCCGGCATCTTCTTGATGGCGAGCCCAGCCCGCGCAAATTTGCCTATGCGGAAATTGGATACCGCCGGGCCATCGTGGATGATCAGGGATATAAATATATGGTCCTGCGTTTTCCGGAGGAGATTGAGACGAAACGTGCGAGCGGACTTCATTTCGACCTACAGGGCCGGCCCCTGGAACAGGGTAAGGAAAAATCTGCCCCCGTCTATGAAGCGCTCTATGATCTGAACGCGGCCTGGGAGGGAAAGAAGAACCTCGCAGAGATTTCATTTATCCATGATCACAGCCTGCCGAATCATCTGCAAGATCCAGCTTACGCGGAGCACTTAACCCGCCTCCAAGGCTACCTGCGTGAGATCAGCGCACGCCTTCCCCACCGCTTCGGTGAGTTTACGGAAAAATAATTTACTCCCCTGACTTTTTCTTACCGGCCGCTGTCGAAGTACTTTTCTTGGCCGGTGCCTTTGTTGATTTACTCGCGCTGCTCCCCGGGGTTCCCTTACCCGCGGCCGGGCCGCTTGATTTTGCCGTGGACGATTTTTTCTCAGCCTCAGCGCTCGTCGACTTGGTGGATTTCGCCGCCGCCGGTTTCTTTGCTCCGGCTGCGCCTGCGGCTGTGCTTTTTTTCGCCGGGCCGGCTTTTGTTTTTGGTTCATCTTCCGGTTCCTCGGACTTTTTCGAGGAAGGGGCCGATGCGGCTTTGGTTTTCGATTTCTCTGCGGAGGATGGAGAGGAAGCCGCGCTCGCCGGTTTCTTCTTCGCCGCGGCCGGGGCTGTGGATTTTGGCGCCCCTTCTTTCTTGTCGGCGGGAGTTTTTTCCTTCGGGGCGGACGTTTCTTTCTTTGCCGGAGCAGCCGGTTTTTCTGTCTTTTCCTCTACCTCTTTGGCCGCGGCTGGAGCATCCTCTTTCGACTGGGTTTCGGCCGCTGCTGGTTTCTTTTTCTCCGGAGCCGGTCCATCGCCCAGCCAGAGCCGCTCGTCCGTGTCCAGAGTTTTGCGAAGGTTTGGCCAGCCAGCCATTTCCATGGCGAGAATCGCTTCCAGATAAAGAGTCACTTCCTCACGATCAAATTTCTCCAGAAGGGTATCGACCCCTTTCTTCAGCTTGGCGTCGGTCACCTTTTCCGGCATTTCCTTCACCTCACCCTGTTCATTATGTTCAATGCCCAGTTCATCAAGGAACGCGATGAGCATCTCACTACGGGCCTGCATAAACCACGTCTGGAGCAGATTTTCGCCCACCGTCTGGTTGTACTTTTTGGCCATCTCCTTCTGCAACCAGCGGAAGCGCTCATCCTTGGGTTTGCGCTGGATGAAAATCGGCCGCAGCTTGCGGTTCACCGCCATCGTCTGGACCGCCGCCTTGAGGGCCTCTTTGTCCTTCTCATAGAAAAAGTCCATGATCCGGGCAAAAAGAGGCCGGGAAATCTGCTGGAACAGTTCGAAGGTCATCATGACGGCTGCCGTATCACTAAAACTACAACTAAAAAAAGACCCGCGCACACGCAGGGTGGCGCAGGTCGCGAGAATTCAATAGGGTTTAGCGTTACGCAACAGAAAATGTGCGCCGCAGCCGCCTGTGATCAGCCTTTCGGCGGAATGAAAGGGAGATTGGCCATCTGCGCGGCATGTTCCTCATCCGTGCAGGGCGCATTCGTCGGCACCCCGGCTTCCGCACTGGAAGCCTGGACCAGATTTTCTGAGACCAGATGGGCCTCCACCTCGTCCCCGCTCACGTCCGCCAGCATCGTGCCGTTGACCACCACACACGGTGAAAGCGGCTGGCCGCTGAGCTGTTCCATCTCCAGGCGGTTCTCCGGGTAGTTGATGATGTCTTTGTCCGTATACGGCAGATCATACTTGGCCAGCACGGCCCGGACTCCATTGCTCCAGCCGCACTGCGGCTTCAAATATGCGATTATTTCAGGCTTTTCCATGTTGGCGCTAATGTATGGTTCGTATCGATTTGTCCAAGGACGATTTGCCTTTGCTCAATCGTTTTGTGTAAGAAGCCGGGTGAAGGTGTCTCATTCCTTACCCCCTTGCGCCGTTCTCTATTTGCCATGAAAGCATCATTATCTCGCCATCATCATCATCGCGGAGACACCCCCGGTGTGCTTCTTCTGACCCGCCTCAGCCTCGTTCTGGGCGCTGTGCTCTTCCTGCTGGGAGCGGCGCTCCAGGCCCAGACCAAGCCGGATACCCGGGACCTGAGCGGAAACGAACGCTCACCTGCTTCCCAGGACGGCGAGGCTGAGCAGGCGGCCGGCGATGAGAGCGGCGAAAGTTCAGCCACCGGGGAGATGTCTGCCCCGGCGGGAGAGGAAATGGCCGCCCCTGACCGGGCCGAAGCGGACTCCGAGGATGAAACCATGGGCGAGTCCGCGGAAGCCGGGGACGCGGAGAGCAAGGGCATCAGCGAAACGGTAACCACCAGCCGGCATCTGGACATCCAGGAAGGGGACATCGTGGTCCTGCCGATGGAGGACGTCATCAGCTATCCCAAACTGGCTTTCATGCGGAGATTTCTGGATGCCGCGGAGGAAGCCAAGGCCGCCGCGTTCATTCTGGAGATGGATACCCCGGGCGGCGAACTCAGCGCGTGCTTCAAGATCATCGAGGAACTGAATGATTCACCGCTCAACACCTTCTGCTTCATCAATAATGACGCGGGCAGCGCAGGCGCGCTTATCACGATGTCCACGGACACGATCTACATGGCGCCGGGCAGCACGATCGGCGCGGCGGCGGTGGTCACGGGTGGCGGTGGTGATATCGGCGAAAATATGGAAGACAAGATTTACTCCTATTACTCCGCCAAGCTGCGGGAAATCGCCGAAAACAACGGGCACAACCCGGACATCGCCGTGGCCTTCATGGACAAGAAGAAGGAGGTCAAAATCGGCGGTAAGATGATCAGTGAATCGGGCACGCTACTTTCGCTGAATTCCAATGAAGCGACTGAGGTAATCGACGGCAAACCAGTCCTCGCCGTCGCGCAGGTGGATGATGTGGAGGCGCTGGTCGAACACGCCGGGCTGCAGGGGCGGCTGGTGAAGGTGGAGACGGCACCCTTTGAGGCGATTGGCTATTTTCTCTACACCCTGGCTGGTGTTTTTCTGCTCCTCGGTCTGGCGGGTGCCTATATTGAATTTCAATCGCCGGGATTCGGGGTGGCGGGAGCGGTCTCCATCGTGAGCTTCGCCCTCTTTTTCTTCGGGCAATATATTGTCGGTCTGGCCGGCTGGGAATCGGTTGCGCTACTCATGCTGGGGCTCATCTTGCTGGCAGTTGAGTTATTTGTGCTCCCGGGCACGCTCATCACTGGTCTGCTGGGAATCGTCTGTCTGTTGCTCGGGGCGTTTACCGCGATGACAGATTTCATGCCGCCAACGGAAGGGGGGGAAGGCGGCGGCTGGTTACCGGTGATCGCCAATGCGGATCGGGCGATCTTTAATCTGACTGTCGGTGTGCTTGGTTCGCTTATCCTCGGATTTATCGTGGCGGCATTTTTGCCAAAGACTCCCATGTTCAAAGGCATCGCTTTAGGAGATGCCATTTCGGGGACGTCGACTACCGGAATTCACGCCGCCGAAGAAAAAGAAGACCGCTGGCTGAAAGTTGGGATGCAAGGTGTTGCCTCCAATAATCTTCGTCCGAGCGGCAAGGCACAGTTCGGGGATATCTATGCGGACGTCATTTCTGCCGGGGAATGGATCGGCCGCGGGGATGAAGTGCGCATTGTTGAAATTGCCGGGGCCCGGGTGATTGTCAGTCAGGTTTCACCGACGAGTGATTCTGCGCCTTCCATGGAAGCAGATGAAGCGGCTCAGGCGCCCACGGTGGCCACGTCTGTTCCGCCCACCAGTGGCGAGGATGACCGCCTGGCATAGGATGATTCAATGGGTGGGACAGCCATGCTGAATTGTGTCGAAGATCAGATTCGCGAAGCGATGGAGCGCGGAGATTTCGATAATCTCGAAGGCAAAGGTAAGCCGATTGATCTGAGTGACTATTTTCGGACCCCGGAGGAGTTACGCGCGGGATACAGGATGGTGCGGAATGCCGGGTTCAAGCCGGCAGAGCTCGAGCTGCAACAAGAGATTATCCTCCTTGAAAGAAAGCGGGATCAACTGCGCGCCGAAAACCGGCTGGTAGAAGAAATCCGGAAGATCGAATCAAAAATCCGCGACCGCAAGCTGGAGCTGGCCATTCAGCGGGAGCGCCGTCTGCAGAGAAAATAGCAGAACCCGCTGATCACTATTCGAAATAAGTGTCCTCATGGGCATAAGGCGGCGCGCAACAGCAAAGAAACGTCACATTCTGGTCAGAGCTCGCCGTGATTTGATGCCATACTCCCGGCGGGATAAGAATGCCGTCACCCGGTTGAACCTCGCGTGTATCTCCATTCATTTCCATCAGAGCCTTTCCTTCCAGGATGAAATATAGTTCTTCGCTGACCTTATGATAATGACGCTCCGTCGCGGTGCCGGGAGGAAGGCTGGCCTCCGCGAGCGATTGATTCGCCACGGGCGCATTCGTTTTGTCCAGAATGGAGCGGATGGTTGACCCGTCCCGTGTGGTGAAAGGTGTTTGCTCGGAGAGTTGAGTGATGGTCATGGATCAGGTGTTTCGTTTTTGGGATGGATAAATTTCATGGGCCGGGTCCCACCAGAGAAGATGGAAAACATCGTCACCCCGGCGAAATCCCCTGCCGACTTAGAAAATATGCCGCGACATCATTTACGTTCGCCATAATCTGAAGATAACACCCAGAGTTGCGCAGGCAAGAATATGTTCGCGCGAACAGACGGATTCTTTCTTGCTATCGAACCCGCTCGCTTGTTGCAATCCAATCCGGTTTTTCAAACGCACACAGTTCTATGCTTACCACCTTAAGAGGAGTCACCGCCCTGATCACCGGGGCATCAGCGGGAATCGGACGGGAATTCGCGCGGCAATTGGCGCCCGTCGCGCATACCCTGATTCTGGTCGCCCGACGGGAGGATCTGCTCGAGGAACTGGAAACGCAACTGCGCGCCAGCGGCGGGCCGGGGCTGAATATATTCACCCGCAAATGTGATCTGGCCGTGGCGAAACAGCGGCAGGAATTGGTGAAATGGCTGAGCGACAATGATTTTCCGGTGAATCTGCTGATTAATAATGCGGGATTGGGTGACGTAGGAAATTTCGCCAGCGCCGAGTGGGGGCGCATCAATAGTCAATTGCAGGTCAACATCCATGCGCTGACCTATCTGACACACGCCCTGCTTCCCGTCCTGCGGGCGCAGCCGCAGGCCGCCATTCTGAATGTGAGTTCAACGGCAAGTTATTTGCCGATTCCCAATTTCGCGGTCTATGCCGCGACAAAAGCTTATGTAACCAGTTTCTCCGAGGCGATTCGCCATGAATTACTCGACACCAGCGTGTCCGTGACCGCACTATGTCCCGGGCCGGTCGAGACAGAATTTGGCGATGTCGCCAGACGTGAGGGTGAGGAATTCGATCTCGCACCTGATTCTTTTTACGTGAGTGTCGAGAAAGTGGCGACCGATGCGCTCCGCGGTGTGCTGCTCAATCGCGCCCGGGTTATTCCGGGGTGGCAGGTTGCCGTGGTCATCACGATTCTAGGCCTGCTGCCGATCCCGATTCTGCGCTTTCTTTTCCGGCTCGGGCTTGCGAAAAAAGACCACGAAAAACCAACCGGGGAATAGTCACCTATGAAGCGCGGGTTTGATCTGGCCATCGTTCTATTTTTTGTCGGGGGAATTCCTTTCGCCCTGACCGGGCAGAATTATGAGGTGCCCTCACAGATTCGACGGCAGACACTCGACCCGCGCAGCCTGAGTGATCAGGTAAAGGTGGAAGCGATTGTCCAGGAAACAGCAGGGGGCAGCGCCACGGCGGAGCGAGATCCTGCAAAAAAGGACAGCTATTTCTTTGAGATTCAGACGGGCCTGGCATTACCTAAACCGGTCGAAAAGTGGAATGAGCTACTTCAGATTTATCCCGAGCTGCGTGATACCATGATGGCATGGCCCGAGGAAGGAGTCTCGGGCACCCGGGTTTCTCCGTTTTTCTGGGGGATTCAGCAAAAACAATTACGCGAGATCGCTCGTTGTCTCATGCTTTGTCTGCCGCTTCCACCGCGCACCCATTTTTATGATGTTGATACCATTCTCGAAGTCCCGGCCAACGGAGAAGTCCCTGCTTTAGTGGTGATTGCCGGAAAATTCTTTGCGCGCTCTCCGACAACAGGATTCGATCCGGCTTCGATGAACGGCGACGGGGTGGCTGCGATTTATGAGCCCCTTACCGCTTATCGCTGGAAAGAACCGGCGCAGGATAGCCTGAATGCTGACCGGATTCGTGCCACGAGAGAAATCCTGCAATTGCTCGAAAAGGAATATGCGATCGTGGGATTACCGCGAGCCCGCAACCGGGAGCTTGAGGAAGGCATCGCACAGCGGAAAGCGGAACTCGCCGAGTTGCCTGAGTGGAATTATCTGAACGGCGAGGAATTCCCGTTTATCAGTCTGCCGGTTATTTATCGGCAATACCGCGATGACGCGCTCGCGCCGAAAATGGGCGACATCGTTTTTGTGATTGGAAAAGAAAAAATATATCCGTGCCTTTACGCGGATGACGCACGCGAAGCGCTCGCCGGAGAGTTGTCTGCCTTTCTGATAAAGGCGATGACGTCTGGAGAGAACGGCCGCGACACATGGCCGCGGGCGCTTTCGATCGTGGCGGTGCCGGACTCCGGGAACCCTGTGCCGAACCCGGACCTTGATACCTTGAATGAGCGCGCACGGGAAATTATATCCCAGCTGTCCCCGGAAGCCGTAAATGCTCTCCATATATGGACGGTCCCGGCGCAGGAAACCAGCCCGGAAGCAGAAACCTCTGATAATCTGCCCGCCGCCCTGGCTCCGGCTACGGACGGGAATTGAATTCAGGCGACGAGACCCGGAAATCCCTCAACTTTTTTTTATTGCTGAAGCCGAACGACCAGTATCTCGCTGATCTCACTGACCGGCAGTGTTTTGCCTTCCCCGCTTTGTGCATCGGTTCCGGTAAATTCCGCGACGGTGAGGGTGGCGCGCAGTTCACGGTCATCGCGCAATTGCAGAATGACGGGCATTGTGCCGAGGCGTTCATCCGGCTTGCCGATTCGCCGGATTTTCTTCACGTCATTGAGGCTGATTTCGTAGGACTTTTCCTCGATCTGAAATTTCATTGTTTCGCCGCCAGCATAGGAAAGATTTCTCAGCTTCATGGACTCACCCAGGGTGGTGATGAGTGAAGCGGCAAAGGGCGAGGGCGCTACCTCGACCTGCTCAGCCGCTCCACCTTCGGTGGCAGGCGGTTCAACCGGCTTCAGCACGACCGGGGCATTCGGGTCCGGGGGCGCGGAGATTGAAGGCGCGGCTTCCGCAGCCGTGGCGGTCGCCGCGGCTGGAGGGGCGGTGCCCTGCTCCATCTGGGTTGCGGCTTCCAGACTGGCATTCTCCTGCTGTTCAGCCTGGCGCTGACGATCATCCATCTCGGCCCGGACATCAGCCACGAGGTCCGTTTCTTCATTGAGCGGCGTGCCGCGTGCGGGCGGAGTGCCTGCCAGCTCAGGTTCTTCCTCACGGACCGGGCTGGGTTCCGCCTCCGCCAGCGCAGCCTTGGCGGTGTCCAGCTCCGTCTGGAGTTCGGCCACCTGGGCTTCCAGATCCTCGACCTGGGTCAGGAGCGCCGCATTTTCCTGGATCAGCCCCTCCATTTCCTCCGCGCTCGCGCCGCCGCTCATCGCCCGGTAGAGGCTGAAGCCTACGCCGACCAAAACCAGCAGCCAGAGGAAAATGTTCGTCGTTGCACTGCGCGCCATGTCTGGAAACGTGCCATGACGGGCCGGTCGCCGCCACCAATTTTGCGGACGGCCAAATCAGGTTTTGCTCGATTTCGCACTCCGCCCGGCGTTAAATGGACCCATCCCACCGGAGCACTCCCCTTCACAGGTCAATGGCGGCATGACCGCTCAAGATCACCACTTCAGGCTGATGCGGCGCGACCCCACCATCGATCGACCGACCACGACCCGATACCGAGAGCATGCAGAAGACCCCTTACGACCCGGATATCGACAAGCTGCTCTGGATGCGGCACAACCTCAGCTTCAATATTGCCCTGACCAGCCCTGGTTTCACGGATGAGGCGCTGAAGGATTACTTTGATGAGGAGCCCGTCTGGATCGTGGCTTCTCACGTGGGTTTTCACCTCATCTTCCAGATGCTGGGGCTGGATGCATTCTGTGATCAAGTCGATGACGCGATCCCGCGTGGATTTCACACGACCATTTTACGCCAGGGCCCAACGGAAGTGGAATTCCGCACCTATAATCCGGAGCAATAAAACTGACCGGCAAACAGACAGAGTGAAGACGTCCCCCATGGCTTATGCTTCTGGATAGTGAAGCACTGGAAAAGGAAGAGCGCGTCTCGGTATGGCTCGGGCAAATCAGTGCCCGGGAGAAATTCCACGAATATCTGCAGCAGGCGCCGGATTTTGACGAGGCCACGCTGGGCGAACCGGGCGAGCATGCCCTGAATGCCTTTGCCGCGGCCTACTCAATCAACTGGTATGATGAGGATCTCCAATATGCCGCGCATACCGGGGCCGGGGAGAAAGACGTGGCGGAGGTGCTGGATCGTGTGCCTTATGCGGGATCATTTATTGAACAAGCCGTCTTTGCGGCGAAAAAAGCGGGCGTGGACAAGGCGACCTGCTGCGTCCTGCTCTATGAATTTGACTATAGTGCAGCGGATCTGCCTGCTGAATCCATCGACCCCAGCGTGCCCTTTCAGTTTATTGGCACCTTTAAGTATGACCGCATGCAGTTCGCCTAGCCATTTCCCCTCCGCCCGAGAGTAAATGAATGCAAATGTCTGACTCCCTTTCGCCAGAAAAAGTATCCGTGCCGGAGGAGGAAACGAAAGCCCCGCCACTGGATGATACGTTTAATATCTCCACGGACCCGGCCCTGCCGAACCTGATCAGCATCGGTTCCCCGCTGGTGCGCTGTCATCTTCTTCTGGAAGCCGGAAAAGAAGAATGCACCCTGATCGATACCGGCCTCTGGTTTGAGCGCCTGCTCGTGCGCAAAACCATGAAAAAACTCGGCCGCCCGATGTCGGCCATTTCCCGCATTCTGATTACGCATGGGCATCTGGATCATATTGGCAGTCTGGCCCGGCTGGCGGAGGAAACAGGTGCGGAAACCTATATTCACCCAGCCGACCTGCAGCATGCCCTGGGTGAACATAATTACGGTGAACGAACCCGGCGCACCGGCCAGCTCGAGGCGTTCGGGCGTGCCATCCTTAATTGGGATCAGGCCAGGCCGAAATGTGATCTGTCTGATGGGCAGCAATTACCGGTGTGGGGCGGGCTGGAAGTCATTCATCTGCCGGGTCATACCCATGGGCATTGCGGATTTCTCAGCCGCGCGCATCGCACCTTTTTCATCGGGGACATCATTGCGTCCTACCGGCATAGCACCCATCACCCGACAGACATGCTGAATGATAATCCGGAACAACTCCTGGAAAGTTTCCAGCGTGTGCTGGAAATTACGGAGCGGGAAAAGATCGAGTATCTTCTCCCCAATCACTATGATCTTTTTGAACCGGCTGAGGTGACGAAAAGAATTCTGGATTTCAGCAAGAATACTTCAGGCAGTTAAGGCGCGTGTTTACTCCTTATTGCGTGAATCCAGCCAAATGGTCATCGGCCCTTCGTTGACCATGGCGATCTGCATTTCTTCGCCGAACTCGCCGGTCGGCACTTTTTTGCCCATGGCTTTCTCCATTTCGTCAATGAACGCTTCATAAAGCTCCACCGCCTTGGTCGACTCTGCCGCGCGCTTGAAGCTGGGGCGGTTGCCCTTCTTCGTCTCGGCAAAGAGAGTAAACTGGCTCACGACGAGAACATTACCTTCCATGTCCAGGATGCTGCAGTTCATCTCACCCTCTTCATCGTCGAAAATGCGCATGGTCGCGATTTTGCCGGCCATCCAGGCGAGGTCCGCGCTCTTGACATCGTCCTTCTCCTCAAAGCCGACGAGGGCGACAAGACCGGGGCCGGGGCCGACTTGCCCGACGATGCGGCTGTTCACGGTGACGGATGCGGCGGATACCCTTTGCAAGACGACTCTCATGGATTGACATAACGGGGATTATTGCTTGCTTCGACAAGCTCTAAAATGCCTCCCGGGCGGCTTTGCTTAGTCTCTTGGACAACCGTCGCGCTCTTTCTGTTGCAGCAATTCACTGGCCCTCCTCAACCCGCCTGCATTTTCTTCCTGTCTCATGCCGATCATCTTTTTCCCGATTGTCGCTGCCGCGGTCCTCATTGCCGCCTACCTGCTCTATGGGCGCTTTCTCAGCCGCCGCTTTGAGCTTTCGGACAAGAACAGGATGCCCTCCGAGACGATGACGGACGGAGTAGATTATGTGCCTACGCCCTTTTGGGTGGCCCTGGGTCACCATTTCTCCAGCATCGCCGGGGCGGGCCCGATCGTCGGGCCGGTGCTGGCCACGCTCTGGTTTGGCTGGGGACCGGCGGTGCTGTGGATTCTTCTCGGCTCCGTTTTCATCGGCGGGGTGCAGGATTTCGGCTCACTCATGGCTTCAATCCGCCATCGCGCCGCCTCCATCCCGGACCTGGCCAAGCGCTACCTGGGCAAGCGCGCCTGGATTCTGTTCCTCATCATTGTCTGGCTGGCCCTGGTTTATGTAATTGTCGTTTTTCTCGATCTCACCGCCACCACCTTTGCGGCCAACGCCACGGTGGCCAATGCCTCGGTTATTTTCATCGGACTGGCGCTGGTCATGGGGCTGCTTCTGCGCAGCGGTGCCCTGAAAGTCGGCACGGCGACTCTCATCTTTGTGCCTTTGGTTTTCGGCGCTCTCTGGCTCGGCAGCCTGGATGGCCTGCAATTTTATCAAGCGGGAAATGAAGGCGTTCTCAATTTCTGGCGGGGCGCGCTCCTGATCTATTGTCTCATTGCCAGTGTGGCGCCGGTGTGGATTCTTCTGCAGCCGCGCGATTACCTTTCCAGTTTCCTGCTTTATGCCGCCGTCCTGGGTGGGGGAATTGGATTGATCATCGCGGGAGCCGGTGGAATGAAGGCGGAATGGCCCGCCTTTATCACCCCCACCATGGCGGAGGAAATGGGGCAGATCTGGCACGGCCCGCTTTTTCCCATTCTATTTATCACCATCGCCTGCGGTGCCTGCAGCGGCTTTCACTCCATTGTCGCAAGCGGCACGACCGCGCGCCAGATTAAGTCTGAGACAGATGCCAGACGGGTTGGTTATGGCGCGATGTTGATTGAAGGGTTTGTCGCCATTCTGTCGGTCTGCACGGTGGCTTTTCTTGCTTACACCGCGGCCAATGCCTCGACCGCCGGTGGGAATGCAGTTGCTGCCTACGCGAATGGCATGGGGGCGTTCCTGAATTCCATGGGCATTCCCGTCGCCGTCGGGACAACGTTTGCCGCTCTGGCCGTTTCCACCTTTTTGCTCACCACCCTTGATACCTGCACGCGGCTTGTCCGCTACATTACCCAGGAATTGAGCGGGTTGAAAAATGAAAGCGTCTCCGGCCGCACGGTCGCGACAATTATCGCCCTCACTCTCCCTGCCATTTTCGTTTTCATTAAATATCCGGATGGCGATGGTAATCTGATTCCCGCCTGGAAAGCGATCTGGCCGGTTTTTGGCGCGACCAATCAGTTCCTCGGCGCGATGGCCCTGCTGGGTGTCACCGTCTGGCTGCGCCGCACCGGCCGCGCTTATCTCTTTGCCGGTATCCCCATGATTTTCATGCTCGCCGTGACCATGTCTGCCCTTGCCGCGCTCGTCTGGAAAAATGGTGTGGCCGGGCCGGTCGGGATGATCTCCGCCGTGCTTTTTATCCTCGGCCTCGGGGTGGTGGTAGAAGCCGTCCTTTCGCTCAAGCTAGGGAAGATGGAGAAAGAAACGGATGAATCTGCTCTTGTGATGAAAGAATCCACCAACGCAAGCGCGTAGCGCGAATTGATGTCCCTGGTTTAAGATAGCGTTTCCATGAAGGGACGAATAAATTTTCGACAGGACCGCTATGAACAGCTCAATCTCGCCTCCCTCCCGGACTATGCGGATATTCTGTCCGAACTAAAGTCAGAGCTCGCCAGAGTGACCGCGACCTTTGAGCATCCCTTCCCGGCTGATCCGCACCCCGTTCAGCGCGGCGAACAATTCGAAGCGCGCGTTCGCAATACGCAAAAAGAATCCGCCACCAGCCTGCAGGCAGGAACCGTTTTTGGCAACCGCTACTGGTAGTCTTATCTTGACCGCCACAGGAAAGTAAAGCATACCTCCACCCGTGCCGGTCATCGATTTTCTTCTCAGCCCGCCGGGAGCCGTCCTGCTTCTCGTCGGGCTGGTTTTTGTCTGCCTGTTTAAAGAGTTCGTTTCCCCTGAACTCGTCGCGATGGGTGCGCTCACCTTTATCATCCTGAGCGGGCTTGCGCCGGAAAAGGAAGTCCTGCGCGCCTTCAGTAATCCCGCTCCCATCACCATCGCCGCCATGTTTGTCATGAGTGCGGCGCTGGATCGTACCGGCGTCATCGAAGTGATGGGCAGCTGGTTTCGCAAGCTCGCCGGCAAGAGTGAGATTCGCGCCGTCACCGTGCTTATTATCATGAGCGGGGTGCTCTCCGCATTTGTCAATAATACACCGGTGGTGGTGGTCATGATGCCTATTGTCATCGGCCTGGCGCGTGACACGGGAATGAAGGCCAGCCGCATGCTCATCCCGCTTTCCTATGCCTGCATTCTCGGGGGCACCTGTACGATCATCGGCACCTCCACCAATATCATCGTCAAGGATATCGCCGAGAATACGCCCAATGTCGAAATGGCGCCCTTCGGTATTTTTGAGATAACCAAGCTCGGTGCGGTTTTCTTTGCCATTGGCGGGATCTACCTCATCCTGGCGGGTCGTAAACTGCTCCCGGATCGCGTCACGCTGAGCAGCCTCATCTCTGAGTTCGACGGACGTGAATTTCTCACGGAAGTCATGATCAGCGAGAATTCGCCGATTATTGATAAACGGCTGGCCGAAACCCGCCTGTCCAAGATGAAAGATGTCCGCCTGATCGAGGTGAGACGGTCTGGCCGCCGGGTACAGATTCCTCTCAATGAAATTAAATTCCGGAAGAACGACCGTCTTATTCTGAAATCACACATCAGCGGGGTGCAGGGCGTGCAGGAAATCGAGGGGCTGCACCCTGTGGAGGAAGCGGAAGAACTCGGCCTGCGCCAGATCGAAGTAGTCCGGTCTGAATTAATGGAGGGTGTCATCGGGCCGCGTTCACGTCTGGCCGGTAAACGTCTCAGAGATCTCACCCTGCGCCAGGAGCGCGGCATTATCGTGCTCGCCATTCATCGGCAGGGCGTCAATTTACGTGAAAATTTTCAGGATGTCGAACTCGCTTTTGGGGACACGCTTTTGCTCGAAGGCTCCGCGGATGAGATTAAACGTCTCGTCGACCGCGGGGATCTGGTCAGTTTAACCCGCCCCCAGGACCGCCCGGTCCGGAGAGATAAAGCGCCCATTGCTCTTGGCGCCATTGCCGGTTTTGCCCTGCTGGGAGCGCTCACTCCTTTACCCTTGGCCGCCATCGCTCTGGCCGGTGCCCTGCTGTGTATTATCACCAAATGTATTGATCTGCGCGAGGCCTATGAATCGATTGAATGGAAAGTCATATTTCTGATTATTGGCATGCTCGGCCTTGGTATTTCCATGGAGCATACCGGTGCAGCAAAATTACTGGCCGAAACCACGGTGGGTGCGCTTGGCCATTTGGGACCTTATGTTGTCCTGAGTGTCACCTATCTACTCGCCGTTATCCTCACGGAGCTTGTGACAAATAATGCCGTCGGCGCCTTGCTCTCCCCCATTGTCATCGTTATCGCGATCAATTTAGGAGTCGATCCGCGCCCCTTTGTCATCGCCGTTATGTTCGGCGCCAGTGCCAGTTTTATTACCCCTATCGGGTATCAGACCAATACTTATATCTACAGCGCCGGCGGCTATAAATTTGGTGACTTCGTTCGCGCCGGCCTCCCTCTCTCGATCATTCTCTGGCTCACCGCATCCCTTCTTATCCCCCTCATGTGGCCTCTCTAAAAATCTAAGGGGCCGCCGTTTCAACGGCGCGTAACCGGACAAAGATTCGTTCCCCGCTTTTTGTGCCTCGCACCGTCGTGACAATGCCGTCAGGGAAAGCTTCCTCAAAATTCTCGGAGATTATATATTCGTCCGGGAAATAGTTCGTCAAACCACCGTCCGCGGAAAACACAGCTACGGGCATCCAGTTATCCAGGCCCTCACACACCTCCACGATCGTCTCGGCGCCTCCGCGCGTAGGGTAACGGACGAACGTATAAACGAATTCGTCCCCATTTTCAGACAGGCCAAAGACCGGCTCTACCGGCCCACTCTCGATGCTGCCACCCAAGGCATAATAAACGCCTGTTGTGTAACCGGAATCACCCATCCCAGCGTCGAATAGTTCACCGGAGGGCAGCCCCTGAGAAACCAGCCATTCCTCGAAACTCAGGCTCTCCATGCCACTGCTGCTATCCTTTCCTTCACTGAGAGTTTCCTCTGGACCCATTCCAGATGGACTCGCCATCGAAGCAAGCTGAATGCTGAATTTATCCAACTGCGTATTGTTTTCCCGGTAGGTAATCTCGAAAACATAGTTTCCCGCCGCAAGCCCGTATAGTTCATCGCCCGTGTCGAGAAACTCTCCCTGCCATTCCACCCACGTGAATTCGCTTTTATCGTAAAGCTGCAGATACCATCGCTCCCACCCGCCTGAGCCACCTTCCGGCACCAGCCGCCAGAAAAAAGAATCTGACGACGCGCCGAAAGTTCTGATGCGGACATACAGTTTATAATCCCCCGCGGTCTGCAGTGTCACCGGATACCGGACAAGACGCGCCGGTTCCTCGCTGCTCGGACGCTGCGGTGACTCATTTTCCATGGAATAGATATATTCATCTCCGGAGGCAGTCGCATCGCTGCCGGTTTCCCAGATCGTCTGGCCCGCGGCAAATTCTCCATTTTCCGCCTCAAACACAGCCTGCCCATCCATGGAAACATATCCGTCTGAACTAATCACCGCCGGTTTATCCAGTTCCAACAGAAACCGGATCAGGTCATTCTTTTCCTGCTCTGTCAGGTCACTCAGATCATGAGCGCGTCCGCTGCTGCCCGGAGCCGCGTTCGCGTCATACTGAAGAAAAACTTCCTCCAGCGTTTCCGCTGAACCGTCATGTAAATAAGGAGCCGTATCATGAAGGTCAATTAAAGTAGGGGTATCGATCCCGTCCAAGGCCGCCCCCAGGCGGGTGCCTGATCCCGGTTTGATCGTTCCGGTATCATGGCGCGCCCCATCCGTGTAATTCGGACCTGCATGGCAGTCGATGCAATTAGCGGAATTAAACACGTCACGGCCTCGCTGTGCCTGCAGGGTGAATTTTCCTTCCGCCGTGCGGTGTGGTGATTTTAACAGGGAATCTTCACCCAGGCTCGCCACATACGCCGCCAGCCGATCCAATTCGACGGACCGGCCAGCCTTCGCTTTAGCTCCGAGCGGTGCCTGCACGTCCGGATCTTCCCAATCTTCATCCGGCAAAAAACCTTCCCCATCAAAGGCGGTGCGGATATCATTCTCAAAATCCTGTAATTCATTGAAATTCCCGGTCCAGTGGAGAAATCCATGTCCCATCGCTTGCCGTCCACGCAGGCTGATGTTGTTGCGGATTCCCTCCCCGCGCTGGGTGAAATCCAGCGTCCGCCCGTCATGTCCCCCGTCCAGATGGCACACCGCACAGCTGATATAGTCATCCCGTGACATCCGGTCGTCATCCGCGTTATAGAATATCTGCTTACCTTCCAGGATATCCGGTGGCAATTTTTCGGTGCCAACCGTTGGAATGACAGTGCTTCGGGTCACCGGGATGCGGCCTGCCCGCAGAAAGTCCGCCATTTCAAAAACTGATACGGTGCGCTCCATAAAGTCCTTCGTATACACCCGGTCCCGCGCCCGGTCATAGATAATCCCCGTCGGGCTCAGGCCCGTAAGAATCCGTGTTGCCAACTGACCGGTGAACCGGTCCACCACATTGATTTCATTATTTCCCTGGGTCGTGATCAGAAGATAATCCCCCAGTGGAGAAAATGTCACCGCGCTGGGCAGCGCACTATTGTTGAGATCAATCCGCGCATCGAAAACTTCCGTCGACGTTGCCAGATCGATTGCTGAGGTGATCGCTCGCACCGTCAGATCGTGAGCCAGGTCTTTCCCATCACGGAACCGTCCGCGGAAAATATTGTCCTTTTTTGAGGCGACCATCAATTCCCTTCCGCAGGGGGAAAGGCTTAACCCCAGTAAGTAGTTCGGGAGGCCTCGCCCATTATTTCCCGTATCCAGCGACGGATCTGTCTCGGGCATCAGGGGGATGGTGCGGCGAACGGAAAAGGTCTGCGGATCCAGCTCCCATACCTCACCATATTCGTCTTGAGAAATAAAGCGGCAGACAAAAAGCCGTCCCTCTGCCGGATCGAGAGCCAGCGCTCCCGGAGTAGGTCCCACCGGTGTCCTCGCCAGGACCCGGTAATCGGCCGCGTCCAGCTTCAGCATCTCCCCGGCACCCTCCAGGGATACATAGATAAATCCCCGGGAATCTCCCAGCACGGCCTTCGGCCGGTCTCCATAAGCCAGATAAATGGTCCGCCTCAATTCTCCCGCCGCACTGAAGACCTGCAGAGCATCGTCATCATGCAGAGGAACCCATAAATTGCCAAAGGCGTCCGGGTAAATGGAGGCCGGTTCCCTGCCTGTAGGTATTTCACGGGTAACCTCCAGGGTTTCCGTGGAGATCGATGTTATTGTATCGTTATCCGGATTTACCACCCACAGCGTTTCCGTTGATTCATTTAAAAAGATCGGCCCGCTCCGTTTTCCTTCGGCGCAATCCGGAATGGAATCAACCACCGTCACCACGACTGATTCGATCGCCGTCGTGCCCGCTCCATCACGAACCTTGACGACCAGATTATAGTGTCCTGCCTGATCAAATCGATGGCTCACCTGCGTGCTGCTCTGCCAGACCGCAATGATTTCTTCACCGCTCTCAATCTGATATTCAAGGCTGCCCGTTTCATCACGGTCCACCGCCGTTACCATCACTTCGAAGTCCTCCTCCGTCAGAACCGGATAGGGAAACTCGACCGAAACAACTTCGGGTCCGGTCACCGGCGGCTGAATGGTTGAGCCGGTGGAAAACAGGAAAACAAAATCTTCGGCCAAAGCATTTCCTGAGACGTCACTCAGACCACCCGCCCGCAGCCTCACTTCAATCGTCTCATTATCCGGCAGATCCGTCTCAGGGTGGAAATTGATCACATCCTTGTCGGTCAGAGAAATAATCCCCGGGATGGGATTTCCATCTACTGTCTGGACGGTGATGTTCTGCGGATTCACCGTTGCCGTGTCCAGCGTCTCATTAACGACCAGTCCGATCCGGCTCGAAACCGCCTGATTGATCGCGCCATCCGCCGGGAGATGATATCCGATTGAGGGCGGGTTATTGTCCGGCTCCGTCTGATGCACGACAAAACTGGCTTCGCCTGTGTCTGCCGTAAAGGTGGCAAGCATATTGCCCAGGGGCAGCAGATATTCATCACCTTTATTGTGCCGCATCACTTCCCGGATATTACCGGGATCGCTGATGTCATATTTCGCGCGCCCCACGAACATCATGTCATCCTGGAAATGAGTGTAGCGGCTGCGCCCCGGTGGATTCGTTATTCGTCCGGCAAACTTCAGGTCGGCGGGATCCTGGAAGTCAATGATCGTCACCTGATCCGGTGAATTGCCGAAGTCATCCATCGCCAGCACAACATAGTGTTTATAAATCGCGGGCTCATAACCCGGACCAACCCCCTTGATAATGTCCAGCAAAACCGGGTTGCGCGGGTCACTGACATCATAGGTCGCCACCCCGTCGCCGGTCTGTGAGGCAGCCACGATGAGCAGATTTCCCACCGTCAACGGTTGACCGGGAAAACCAAGATCCGATTCATAATCCAGCTCCGCCAGCACTTCATCCGTCCGTGAATCAACGATCCGCGCAATCGGCTGCGGGGGATGATATCCATTATGGCCCGTATACACGAAAGGCAGGGGGAACCAATCCCGCCGCTGATTTCCTCCCCGCCGGATGAAAGGAAATTCTCCTGGCACCACCTCACGGATATCAGACATATCAGCCATGTCCCAGACCCGCGCCAGGCCGCCTGAGCCTGAGGCGTTCAGATAATAGTCGCCGATCAGAAAATGATGATGGTTGGTGCCCGGGCCTGCCGTTTGCTCAACCAGACGGGGATTGGTTAGATTCGAAATATCCCATACCTGGATTCCTACCTGATTCCGCGTGTCAGAAAACATATACCCCTGGTGAAATCCGGCCGTGGTTGTGCGTGAATTTTTCCCGGGTGAAATATCCCAGGAATGAACGACCTCACCCGGTGAAAATCCTGTCGGTTGAGTGAAACCGGGACCTTGAGCTAAAGTCATACTCGGTCCACCGATAAAACCCGCCAGGAGCAGAGCGGAACACGCTGCTCTCAGTAAAAAGAATTGATCATGAGAGACTATCCGTTCGCGGGGGAAGCGAAGATCGTTCATCGGTCGGGGGGTAGGGTGGGAGAGTTTTTAAGAGAATAAGACAGGTCCAACTTCAGCCTGCCGATGACAATGTCAATACCAGCTCCGTGAATCGTCCCCTCCAGACCGGGATAATCTCGTCTTTTACGTTAGGTTGAGCCCTCGCTCTCCTCGCAGAAGATAGCTCCGGAACTTCTCACCAGGACGGAGAAAGCCATCGAAGAAATCAATGCGTTCCGCTTCGATCTCGGAATATCACAAATACTTTGAATTTCTAGCCCATTCCCACCGCTGCGGCGTCGCGGTCTGACAGCCAACTGCCATCGCGGCGTTTCTTGACGGTGCCGTCGCGTTTCCAACTGCGTTCGCAGCGTGGCGTTTCCTCGGTGCGAAGATCGTCCACTTTATAATGTTTCGCGCGGCGGCTGATCTTTACCTGGCTCACTCCCAGCATATCCGCCACATCCACCGGATCAAAAACCGCAAGCACGCCTTTGGGATCAGGGAAACGCACCGCCGCATCGAGCCGGTTTTCAATGCCTTTCGCCTTGGCCTCCTCCAATAATCTGAGTGCTTCATCACGCGCCGCCATCAGGTGTTCCCAGGCGGATTCATCGATCTCTTTGATCTCCGGCACTTCCGCGAAATTTTCCAGATGGACACAGGCATTGGCATCGCCTGTTAATTCACGCCATGCTTCATCCGCGGTGTGCGGAATAATTGGGGCGAGTAATTTAATGAGGGATTCCGCGAGATGATAAATCACCGTTTGCGCGGTGCGCCGGCGGTCACTGTCAGCCTTATCGCAATACAACCGGTCTTTCAGCGCGCCCAGATAAAAAGCGGAAAGGGTCTCGCTCGCCAGATCGAATAGAGTGAGATGCGCTTCGCGAAAATTATATTTTTCGTAGGCCAGCCTCACCTTGCGCTCCGCCTGCCCGGACAGATGCAGCGCGTAGGCGTCCAGGCTTGCCGGTGACAGTTTTTTCAGATCAACCGCATCTTTTCCCGGGTCAAAGTCACTTAAATTGCTGAGCAGAAAACGCAGGGTATTACGGATTTTGCGATAAGAATCAGCGGCGTCATTAAAGAAGCTCAAGTCGACTTTGATATCCCCATCATAAGCCAGCGAACTCGTCCACCACCGGCAGATATCTGCCCCGTAATTCTGCAGGAGATCCTCTACATTCAGCGCATTGCCCTGGCTTTTGGACATTTTTTTGCCGTCCTTATCGACCATAAACCCGTGCGTGAGCAGGGCCTTGAAAGGCGGCTGACCGGTCGCGCCCAGAGCCGGTAAAAGAGAAAGCTGGAACCAGCCCCGGTGCTGATCGCTTCCTTCTAAATAGAGATCGACCGGCGTCTCGAACCCGCGCCGCCGCATGCAGGCCTGCCAGGAGGTGCCGGACTCAAACCACACGTCAAAAATATCGTAGTTTTTGGTCAGCTTGGAAATGTCCAGCCCCTCGGGCGCTTCGGGATCGCTTGCCGGATCATAGTCGGCCAGCAGTTCGGTGGGCGACTCGGTGAACCACGCATCACTGCCACGCTGACCGAAGGCCTCCGCCACCGCGCGGACGGAAGCCGGGGTCATGAAGGCGCCTCCATCTGATTCATTCCGGAAAGCGGGGATGGGCAAGCCCCATGAACGCTGCCGGCTGATACACCAGTCCGGCCGATCCGTCAGCATGCCGCGCAAACGGTTGCGGCCCCAGCCGGGGAAAAACTCCACCTCGTTTTCCGTCGCGTCCAGGGCCAGTTCCCGCAGGGTTTTGCCGATGGATTTCACCGGCCGTTCCACTCCGATGAACCATTGTTCCGTGGCGCGGAAAATGACCGGTGTTTTGCTGCGCCAATCATGCGGGTAGCTGTGATCAAACTCGCTCGCCGCGAAAAGATGGCCGCTTTCTCTGAGCCGGTCGATGACGAGCGGATTGGCTTTCCAGACCAGCACACCCCGCAGCCAGTCCGGCGCGGAATCGTCAAAGGTGCCATCCCCCTTCACCGGGCAATAAACGTCCAGCCCCTCCCGCAGGCCGGTCTGGTAATCCTCCGCCCCATGGCCCGGGGCGGTATGAACCAGGCCGGTGCCGTCCGTCGCCTTGACATAGTCCGCGCCAACCACCTTGCCTGCGCGATCAATGAACGGGTGCTGATATTCGAGGCCGAGCAGATCTTCGCCGCCCGTTTCCGCGATCACCTCAGGAGCCGCTTTGCCTCCGGCTTCAGCCACCTTACCGATGAGCTCCTTGGCCAGCACGGTAAGGCGACCATTTTCCAGGCGCACAAGGCCGTAGCGGAAACGCGGATGAACGGCCACGGCGAGGTTGGCAGGCAGGGTCCACGGGGTGGTCGTCCAGATCATGAAGGAGACGGAGACGGGGCCGGTCTTTTTGCCCGCTTTTTCTCCGAAAGCGGACAGGACAGCGGCGGGATCGAGCGCGTCAAAATGGACAAAGATGTTCCAGTCCTTTTTGTCTTTATATTCCAGCTCCGCCTCCGCAAGCGCGGTCTGGTTGGCGATTGACCAGTGCACCGGTTTGAGGTCGCGATAGACCAGTCCTTCCTCGAGCAGGCGCGCGAAGACGGTGATGACCTCGCGCTCGTAGCGCGGTTTCATCGTCAGATAGGGATCGGCATAATCCGCGAGAGTGAGAAGGCGCTGCATCTGGCCGGCCTGCAGCTTGACGAATTTCTCCGCGCTTTTCTGGCATTCCTTGCGGATAATCATCCGCCGTTTGTCTTCGTCGAGGGCGTTGATCTTTTCCAGCTTACCGGCTTCATGCAGCTCAGTGACGACTTTATGTTCAATGGGCAGACCGTGACAGTCCCAGCCCGGGATATAGGGGCAATGGCGGCCGCTCATGAGGCGGGTGCGCACCACGATGTCCTTGAGCACCTTATTTAAGAGGTGCCCGACGTGAATGGCCCCGTTGGCGTAGGGTGGCCCGTCATGAAAGGTGAACGGCTCCCCGCCTTCGCGTGCTGCGACGGCTTTCTCATAGAGGCCCAGCTTATCCCAGCGCTTCATGCTGGCCGGCTCATTCTGCGCGAGGTTCGCCTTCATGGGGAAGGCGGTGCGGGGCAGGTTGAGGGTATCCTTAAAGGGGTTTTTACCATCCGTGGCCTGACTATCCCGGTTCGGACCGGGCGGAGTGGTCGCTGAGGGCTGTTCCTTGACGGCTGACACTTTCAGTAAGGGAGCGAAGCGGTTGATGGTGGTGGAAAAGCGGGAGCGTTAAGTAACTCAGGCGTGCGAGAGCGTCATGCCCTTTTTCAGGCGGGGAAAAATCTTCTGGATGGACGCATTTATCCCTTGCCAAGCGCGCCGGCTGTGGGACTTTCCCTGCTCACCACGCGCTGAGAATGCCGGGTCACCATCGTTCAGGTGCTTTTTTGGTCTCAACCTTCCGTTTGATCCCGGGCCGTTTTCAGCCATCGCCTTCTCCCCGGCTGGTGGTGATGCCTCCCCATCCTGTTCTACTTTTCTCGTCCTTTTCAAAGTCATTCCCATCCATCGACAGCCATGAAAGTTCAACCTTCCGTCAAACGCATGTGTGAACACTGCCGCGTCATCCGGCGCAAAGGCGTGGTCCGCATCATTTGCAGCCGCAACCCACGCCATAAGCAGCGCCAGGGCTGAGGTTACCTTCGCCGCTGCCGCCGTCCCGTCCTCCTTCTTTTCGAGTTCAAGACCAAGACCGTCCCAAAGCCGCTATGCCACGTCTCCTTGGAGTAGATATCCCGAACGATAAGCGCATCGAAGCCGCCCTGCCTTATATCTATGGCATCGGCAACACGAGCGCGCGCAAAATCCTGGCCAGCACCAGCGTGAACCCGGACATCCGCGCGAAGGACCTGACCCCGGAACAGCTTTCGGAGATCGCCAGCGCCATTTCTGAAGGCGGCTATGTCATCGAAGGGGACCTTCGCCGAGAGCTGCAGGCCAACCTCAAGCGGCTGACCACGATCAAATGTTACCGCGGCATGCGCCATGTGCGCAGTTTGCCCGTCCGCGGACAGCGCACCTCCACGAATGCCCGCACGCGCAAGGGCCGCCGCCGCACGGTGGGTGTGGTCCGCCGGAAAGGGGCGAAAGCCGGGAAGGTGTAAGCTCACCTGGGACTGTTCACGTAGTTTTACCATCATCACTCTGATCCATGGCTGACGAAGAAACGAAACCTGAAGCGACGGACGCCGCCCCGGAAGGGGCTGCCGCTCCGGCCGCGGAAAGCGCGGTTGAGGAGAAGCCCGCTCCGGCCAAGAAGAAGCCGGCCAGCACCAAGGCGAAGAAAGCCGAAGAAGGCGCGACTGCTTCCGCGGAGGAATCCGCGGCTCCGGCCAAGAAGAAGGCACCCGCCAAGAAAGCGACGACTGCGGCGGAGAAGAAGGATGATGACGCTCCGGCCGAAAGCGCCGAGGCGGTAAAGGCGGAGGAAGAAAAGCCGAAAGCGGCGCCAAAGAAAAAATCTGCTCCCGCTGCGAAGAAAGAAAAGGCGGACGAAGTAAGCAAAGCGACGGAAGAGGCCACGCAGGACGCGGATGCCAAACCGGCCGCTGCGGCGAAGGAAAAAGCCCCAAAGGCGGAGGAAACGGAAGCCAAGCCTGCGGCGGCGAAGGAAAAAGCTCCGCAGGCGGAGGAAACGGAAGCCAAGCCCGCAGCGGCGAAGGAAGCCGGGGACGAGAAACCCGCCGAAGCACCTGTGGCTGCGGCTGAGGAGAAGAATGAAGCCGAAGCGCCCAAAGCCGGGAAGAAAGCGGCGGCCGCTCCCAAGGGGGAAGCGAAAAGCGCCGATAAGAAAAAAGGCGCCGCAGAAGGCGGGGAAGACGAGGAGAAGAAGCCGGACGCACTTTCGCTGGATGACGATCAGATCGAGAAGCCAAAGATCGTCCGTGCCAAAGGGGCGAAGAACGTTATCTCCGGCGTTGCACACATTCTTGCTACGTTTAACAACACCCTTGTCACGATCACGGACGCCAAGGGTAACTCGATCGGCTGGTCGAGCGCCGGTAAAATGGGCTTCCGCGGATCCCGCAAGAGCACCGCTTACGCGGCCCAGATGGTGGCGCAGGATGCCTGCCGCCAGGCGATGGGCCACGGTCTGCGCGAGGTGGAAGTGCGCGTGAAAGGCCCCGGTTCCGGCCGGGAATCGGCCGTGCGCACGCTGCAGGCGATGGGCCTGGAGATCACCCTGATCCGCGACGTTACCCCGATCCCGCACAACGGCTGCCGGCCGCCCAAGCCGCGCCGCGCTTAACCTCAGAATTTTGTCATGGCCAGATACCTCGGACCGAAGACCAAAGTCAGCCGCCGATTCGGTGAAAACATCGCCGGGAGCGCCCGTGCCCTGGAGCGCAAGGGATACCCACCCGGCATGCACGGGCCGAAGGCGGGCCGCAAAAAGAAGTCGGACTACGCCATCGCCCTGGGTGAGAAGCAGAAGCTGAAGTTTCAGTATGGCCTGCTCGAGCGTCAGTTCCGCCGCTACTATGAGCGAGCTCTCCAGCGCCGCGGGATCACCGGGGAAACCATGCTGCAGATGCTGGAGTGCCGCCTGGACAACATCGTTTACCGGATGGGTTTTGCGAGCAGCCGCAGCGCCTCGCGCCAGATGGTCGGCCACGGCCACGTCATGGTGAACGGGACGAAGGTGGATGTGCCCAGTTTCGAGTGCAATGCCGGGGACAAAGTGGTGGTGCGTGACCGGCCGCGCTCGCGTCAACTGGCCATGCGCCACATGGAGCTGACCCAGATCCATAAGGAGCCGGACTGGCTGGTGGTGGACCGGGACACTTTTTCCGGGTCGATCGCCCGGGTGCCGAGCCGGGAAGATATCAACCCGATCGCCAACGAACAACTGGTGGTCGAGCTTTACTCGCGCTGATCGGCTTGGGGTGACGGGAGTCATCTGAAGAAAAGAAAGAGAGGAAAAGCGTGCGGGGGCCTTTTGTTTTGTCTCTGGCGTGCGGTGGAGAATTGGCTGGCTGGCTGTTACGTGAGAGGGGTAGAACGGTTGGATCGTGATCTGGCAAAAAATCGCCAAAACGGGCGTGAAAGCGTTGATTGGTGAGGCCGGGTGTGGACAACGTGAAAACTTTTTCACTTTTGTGTGCATTTTCCGGTTTACAGGGCCTGTGAATTGTTACACGTTTGTTTACAAGGTCAGCGCGCCATGGAATGAGAATGCCTGGAGCCCCCTTCAGACACCCGTTTTAGATCGCTGACCAATTCTTCCCCCGACAACCGGGCAGCCCGTGGTCCATAAGGCTGCCCCTTTAAGGCCGGGCCGCATTCCCCCTGCGGTCCGGCCTTTTCTTTTTCCGAATTTGCCTGCAAATTAAATGAAAGGCAGATGACGGGCTGATTATATTATTTGCTAATAATTAATTGTGATTTGCTCCGAATCTGACGCGGTAAAGAACCTTGCCGAACCCCAGGTGCAGGCAGCGTGTTTTTTTAATTTTTTTGAAAAAGTAATACGTGTGGAGGATCGAATAAAGGGAAGGCCCGCCGTAAATCGAGAAAACTATATTCCATTGGGGTGGCGATTAATCAGACTTTGCTCTCGTTAGAAAGATGAGGACGCCGAAGTCATAGACGGCGTGGGCGATGACGGCGGCGAGGAGGCTATCGGTGAGGAGATAGAGGCCGCCGAGGATGAAGCCCATGAGGGTGGCGGAGATGAAGTAGGCGAAGCTGAGGTAGTGGACCATGCCGAAGAGGAGGCTGGCGCCGAGGAGTCCGGCGAGGAGACCGAAGCGGTCGAGGAGGACTTGCTGGAGGACGCCGCGGAAGAGGATTTCTTCGCCAACCCCGGCGAGGATGGAGATGAGGGCGATCTGCCAGAGGGCGAGTTTTTTGAAGACGGGCAGGATTCTATCGAGGTCGTGGCGGATGCGCCGCATGGGTGCCCAGTCGAGGTTGTGACTGCCGATGGCGAGGGCGATGAAGGGCAGGGCGGTGAGGAGCCCGGCGGCGAAGGCGAGGCCGCTGGGGCGGAGGGGTCCGGCGAGATCGATACCCTGCCAGGCGGCGGCGGCCCAGCCGATGAGGGCGAGACCGCCTTCGACAATGATGGCCATGAGGACGACGGCGCGGGCGGCGAACTCCGGAGGGGGCGAGGGTGCGGGCGGGAGTCCGTTTGATTCCTGACGATCGTCGTGCAGATCAGATGGGTGGTGGGGATCCTGGTGGTCAGGCATGGAAGAAAGAAAGGAAGTGGGCGGGTAAGGAAAAGGACCGGTGTTGTGTTGGCGGCAGCAGGGTGTGGAACAGTTTACCGAACGATCGGTAAAACGGAAAAGGGGTGAAGAAAGGGCGGGCCAGGCGGATGGGAAGTGTTGATGCTGAACGATTTGCGGGGAAGGGGAAGAATTTTACCGAACGTTCGGTAAAACGCGAGGAGGGCTGGCAGGCAAAGGGGGACGAGGGACGAGATGAGACGGCGGGTGGTCGGATGGGTGGCGGACGAATGGATGGAGGGCAGACAGATTTCAACCTCTTAAGATAACCTAGCGCAGTCTGGGGCGGAGCGCATCCCGTCCGGGACGTCCGGGTTATCCGGGACGAGGATTTTTTCAGAAAAACGGGTGATGAGCGGACAAGGAGATCATGGCGACGGATCCTTGCGAAAGGGGCGTTTTGCCTTTCTGTAGCGCGGGCCCGATCGCGTATGAAAATTGTGGAAAATCTCAGCTTCAGCCCGGCGTCACCGGAGCTGACTCTTGACCTGTGTCTGCCGGAAAAGGCGGAAGAGGGAACAGGAGAATTGACTCCAGTGATCCTGCTAATCCCGGGGGGAGGCTTCAGCTCTCAGGACGGCAAAGGTTTCCGCCCCTCTGCGGAGGCGCTTGCCGAAGCCGGGTTGGCGGGGGCGTCCGTAGGCTATCGGGGTCGTCCGGAGCACACCTACCGGGACACAGTGGCCGGACTGAAGGCGGCGGTGCGGTATCTGCGCTCGCTGAGCGAGGAGTATCATCTTGATGCATCGCGGGTTGGGGCGATGGGACGGTCTGCCGGCGGAACGCTGGCCACGCTGCTGGGTGTGACCGGCGGGATGGCGGAATTTGAAGGGCACGGCGGACACGAGGAATATTCGAGCGAGGTTCAAGCGGTAGTCTCATTCTGCGGCCCGCAGGATTTCGTGGCGCGGTTCAGCCATGAAGAGCACCGGGCGGTCCCGGAGATTGAAGAAGCGGTTGCACGAATCAGTGAATGGATCGGCACGCCCTTTGATGTCACCTCCGAGGACTGGCTCAAAGCGTCGCCCATCACGCACATCGCCCCGTCAGATCCGCCCATACTTCTGCTGCACTGCCGTGATGACCCAGTTGTGCCGTGGTTACAATCCCGGGACATGCATGAAGCACTGACCCGGATGGGGGTGGACAGCACGCTGACGATCTATGAGACAGGCGGGCATGGCTTTGAGACACCGGAAGCGGAGCAGGGTGTGGGAGAGATGATTGAATTTTTCCGCGCAAAGCTTGGGTGAGATTGCGGTCGGGCAGGTGGGTAGGCCGTGATTTTCCGCGGCTTGCGTGCGGGGATTTTTTCGTGGAAGGTCCGGCCATGTCGATTTTCGAGAAACCGCCCCTTCGCTTTCTGCGCAAGCGCAACATCCCGGAAGGGCTATGGCATAAGTGTCCGGCGTGCGGGGAGCTGATCCATGAGATTGAGCTGAAGCAGAACCTGTGGGTGTGCCCGAAGTGCGGGCACCATTTCCTGATGCGGGCCCATGACCGGATCGCGATCACGGTGGACAAGGACAGCTTTGAAGAAATGGACGCGAACCTGGAGCCGCGCGACGTGCTGGAGTTCAAGGGGCCAAGCGCATATAAAGACCGGCTGGCTGACTACCAGAAGCGGACGGGACTGAAGGACGGAATCGTATCGGGAGTGGCGCGGCTCGAAGGGCAACGGATCGCGCTGGGGGTGATGGATTTTCATTTCCTGGCAGCGAGCATGGGCAGCGTGATCGGGGAGAAAGTGACGCGGCTGATCGAGCGGGGGACGAAGGAGAAGATCCCGGTCGTGGTCTTCTGCGCGGCAGGCGGGGCCCGGGTGCATGAGGGAGCCTTTGGGCTGATGCAGATGGCGAAAACGAGCGGGGCGCTGGCGCGGCACGGTCAGGCGGGATTACCGTATATCAGCGTGCTGACCCACCCGACGACGGGCGGGGTGACGGCGAGCTTTGCGACCCTGGGGGATGTCATCATGGCGGAGCCCCGGGCGATGGTGGGCTTTGCCGGGCCGCGGGTGATTAAGGAAACGACGCATCAGGATCTGCCGGAGGGCTTTCAGACGGCGGAGTTTCTCGAAGAACACGGGCTGATCGATATGGTGGTCTCACGGCTTGAGCTGCGGGAGCGGCTGGCCAGCGTGCTGGGGTATCTCAGCGTGGCGTGCGCGAAGTGAGCACACGGGGAGAGCAAGGCAGCAGGAGGCGACGCACGATTTAGCATAAGCTGCGTTAATTTTAGTTCGACGCCGCACGGGGTGGCGTCCACCGTGTGAGAGTGACTTCATCGCATCGCTCGACACCCGCCCGGGGCGGACAATGGAAATGGCTGACGGCGCTGGGCTATGCCATTTTTCTCAGCAGCCTCTCGATCCTGGAATTTGGTTGCGGTGGGGGAGGTGAAGAGAAATCGAGCCGGAAGGACGGGGCGGACGAGCGCAAGGAGGCTGGCGGGGGGCGTTTTGAGCAGGCGGATCGGGCGCGGCTGCTGTCCGCGGAAAAATTTTCGAGCAATAATTGCCGGGAGTGTCACGCGGAGATTTTTGAGCAGTGGGAAAACTCCCATCATGGCCTGGCGAACCGGCCGGCGCAGGCGGCCAAGGATAAGCCGGCTTTTACCGTGCGAGAGGAAATCGGGGCAGGAGAAGCGCGGGCCTCGGTGAATTTAGTCAATCAGGAGCAACCGGTTTTTCGCTTTGCCGAAAGCGGCCCGGCGGCAGAAGCGGGGGAGATGAAAATCGCGGAGATGGCGATCGGGGTATTTCCGCTGATCCAGTATTTAATCCCGAAAGAAGGTGGACGCTGGCAATCCACCGAACTGGCGTGGGATCCGGAGGCGAAGGAGTGGTTCAACATTTACGGTGAGCAAAACCGCCGCACGGATGAGTGGGGTTCATGGCATGGGCGCGGGATGAACTGGAACAGCATGTGCGCGGAGTGTCACATGACCGACTACAAAAAGAACTACGATGACACGGAGGACATCTATTTTTCCACGTGGGAAGAGCAGGGGGTGGGATGCATTCAATGTCACGGGGAGGTGAAGGACTGTCCGAGTGACGTGCATGAATTCGCGATCAACCGGAAGGAAACCGAACCCGACTGGGAAAATGTGATGATGGATAATTGCGCGGCCTGTCACAGCCGCCGGGGAAATCTGACGGGAGAATTCCAACCGGGGGACAAATTTGCGGATCATTTCCGGCTGCAATTACCCACGCAGGCGGGGCTTTACTATCCGGACGGTCAGATCCGGGATGAAGTGTATGTCTATGGTTCATTCAAGATGAGCGCGATGGGTCACGCCGGGGTGACGTGTCTGGATTGCCATAACCCGCACTCGAATGAATTGATTCTGCCTTATGAAAATAATGCGCTGTGCATGCGTTGCCACGGCGCGGGCGGGGAGCTGGGGGCGCCGATCATTAATCCGACCGAACATAGTTTTCACCCGGCGGGCAGCACGGGAAATCAATGCGTGGAATGTCACATGACGCACACCACGTATATGGGCCGGGACGACCGGCGTGATCACGGATATCATTCGCCCGACCCGGTTTTGACGAAAGAACTGGGGATTCCGAATGCGTGCAATAAATGTCACACTGAGGAAACGGTGGAGTGGGCGATTGAGTGGTCCGAGAAATGGTATGGGGAAAAACTTGCGGCGGGTGGCCGCCGGGAACGCGCCCGGGCCGTCGCCGCGGCTTACGAAGGACAGAGTGAAGCCGCGGGGCCACTGCTGGAGGCGTTGCGCCGGGAAAAGAATGAGTATTGGAAAGCAACTTATCTGACCCTGGCGTCAAATGTGGCTCCGAACAAAAAAGAAGTGATCGAAACAGCGCGCGCTTTTGAGAACAGTGAAAATGCCTATTTACGCAAAGCGGCGGTGACATCCCTGGCCTATTCGCGGGACGAAAACGATTGGGAGCTGGTGCGAAACGCGGCCCGGACAGATCCGGTGCGCGATATACGCCTGGAGACGGCTTGGCTGGCGCTGGAATCTCTGAACCCTGATGATGCGATTTATGAGGAACTGAAAAAACATTTGCGATTTGTTTCCGATCAGCCGACGGGGGCCGCACAGCGGGGTGAGTTTTATTTTCGGCAGCGCGATTTTAAGCGTGCAACGACGTGGCTGAAAAAAGCGTTGAGCTGGGATGCGTATTCCGCGCCGCTTTATCAGGGATTGGCGACAGCCTACAGCGCGATGGGTGAATCCGAGAAAGCGCTGAGCATCCTGGAGCGGGGGAACCGCACCTTGAAGAATAATGCGCGGATCATTTATTCGCTGGCCCTGCTCCGGGTTGAACTGGGACAAATGGAACAGGCGCAGGCGGAATTAGAACGAACGGTCCAGCTCGAGCCGGAGTTCGACCGGGCGTGGTATAATCTGGGCCTGCTTTACGCGCAGCAGGAGAATCTTGGTCAATCCGTGACCGCGCTGCGGAAAGCAATTGAGGCAGCAGAGGGCGGAAATGCGGACTACTATTATGCCCTGGCCACGATCTATATCCGCCAGCAGAAACTTGATGAGGCGAATGAAGCCGCCCGAGACGCCCTGCGGGTTGACCCGCAGCACGCCCCGAGCCGGCAATTTCTGCAGCAGCAGGGCGAGGCCGTGCCGCAATAAATCCAATCACGTCAAAGAGTGATTTTGAGAGAATTCCAGAAGAGCTCAATCATGTCCAGGTCCGGGTCATTATTGTTTTCCTCATAGTAGGTTACAATGATGAACCCTTTATTGTCCGTGCCATAGCCATAAGCCTCGCGCACCCAGCGGTCACCGTTGCCCTCACTGATGGAGCGTTTTCCGGTGAGGGTGATTCCGCCGACTTCTTTGGTCACCTCGCTCTCCGTGATGTTGTATCCGGCGGTTTTTTCTTCGCGGGTGATTTCCTGGAGCATCATCAAGGTGAAGGCGGACGGATTCATGCTGGAATATTCCTGAACGAGAAATCCGCTGCCCAGAGGTGTGCTGCAGAGGATCTGGGTGATGTTCGGGTCAACGGGTGATTTGGCGGGGGAGAGGGCGGTTTTATGCTCAAAGCTCACCATGGTTGATTCATAGGTGGCAAATTCCGGTTCCGTGAGCTTGAGTTTGATGGTGTTGCCTTCGGAGAGCTGGATTTCTGTTTCCACGCCCGCCTTGACCGTGTGCTCAGTGCCGTTGATTTCCAGGATGTATTCCCTGGCCAGCAAAAGACTGCTGACTCCAAGGACGAGGGCGGAGGATAAGACGATCAATGAAAAACGATTCTGTTTCATAAGAATTCGGATGGATTGGTTGGGAGTAAAGAGACCCGTGGCCGTGATTGCCTGGTTAGTTGAATTAAGACGCGGTAGTTAACGGCTGCGGTAGCGGATTGCCAGAGCAATTTGTTTTCCTGCGTGACGGCGGACCGGCATGGACGTATGGCAGGAGAGAACGAACCGCCAGCTATGTCACAAGCCACCGTAGAAAATTCAACGCCACCTTCAGGGGAGGCGCCTGGCCTGAGCGGGGATGTCGCGGCGCTCCGGCGGGAATACTCCAGCACACCGCTGGAAGAAGAAAATCTGGATCCGGATCCGGTTGCGCAGTTCCGGGTCTGGTTTGAGCAGGCACGCGAGGCGGAGCTGCTGGAGCCTAATGCGATGATCCTGGCCACGGCGGACGCGAGCGGGAAGGTCAGCACGCGGACGGTGCTGCTCAAGGCCTTTGATGCGCGTGGATTCGTCTTTTACACCAATTACCGAAGCACCAAAGCCGAAGCGATCGCGGAGAATCCCCAAGTCTCAATGACCTTTCCGTGGCTGCCGCTGGAGCGGCAGGTGAACATCGCCGGGCGTGCGGAAAAGATCTCCACGCTGGAGTCTCTACGCTACTTTTCCAGCCGTCCATTCGGGAGCCGCCTGGGTGCATGGGTCAGCCAGCAGAGCAAGATCATCCCATCGCGCAGGCTGCTCGAAGCGAAATTCGAGGAAATGCGCCAGAAATTTGCGGACGGTAAGGTCCCGCTGCCAGATTTCTGGGGTGGTTACCGGGTGGTGCCGGAAACGATCGAGTTCTGGCAGGGCAATGCGAGCCGTCTGCACGACCGGTTTCTTTATACTCATGTGGGTGAAGAAAGCGGGCAACTGGGTGATTCCGCGATCAAAAATGAGTGGCGCATTGACCGGCTTTCCCCGTAGCAGGAGGGCGATGATGAGTGAGGGCAAGGACGAGGCCGTGCGGATCAAGATCTGCGGGGTGACGAATGAAGAGGACCTGCGGACCTGCGTTGAGGCGGGAGTTGACTTTGTGGGGCTGAATCTGTGGTCCGGCTCCAAGCGCTACCTGCCGATGGAAGAGGGGCTCGCGCTGGCGGAGAAATTCTGTGGGCAGATCAGATTGGTCGCGGTGACAGTGGACGCGGATGAAGAGATGCTGGGGCAAATCACGGGAAGCGGCCTGTTCCATGGAGTCCAGCTCCACGGCCATGAGACGGCCGAGGATTGTGCGCGGCTAAAGCTAATGAAAGCGCCTGCGGAGCTTACGTGGATCAAAGCGCTGCGGGTGAAAGACGCGGCGAGCGTTGAGAAACTGGAGCAGTGGCCAGTGTCCCATCTGCTGCTGGATGCCTACCGGGCCGGAGAAATGGGCGGGACAGGGGCGACCTTTGACTGGTCTCTGGCGCGGGCCGCGGTGGAGAATTATCCGGACCGGCGCATCATTCTTTCGGGCGGATTAACGCCGGAGAACGCGGGTGAAGCCGTCCGGAAGGTACGGCCCTGGGCAGTCGATGTGGCGAGCGGGGTGGAAGATGCGGATTCCCCGCGGCGGAAGAACGCCGAAAAGATCCAGGGCTTCGTGAGCTCTGTTCGGCGAGCGGAAACGCTGAGCATCAGCGGCGGAAAATCAGGCCGATGACAAAGCCGATGCCCAGGCCAAGCATGACGCCTTTGAGCGGATGCTGGCGCACGTAGGCCTTGCCCTGCTCGCCGAGTTTGCCGGCTTCCTGGCGCAGTCTTTCACCTTCGGATTGAGCGAGCCGTTTGTATTCCTCGATCTTCACGTGGGCCATTTCGGCAAATTTCTGCGCGTGCTGTTCAGCGTGTTCACGCAGTTCCTGAGCTTTCGCGGTGACGGTTTCCTTCAGGCTTTCGACGCCCTTATTGACGGCTTCCTGGGCGTTCTGCTCCGCCTGTTGAGCGGCTTCCTTGGCTTCTTCTCCGGGTTTGTTCATGATTCCAGCTTATGTCTGCGTGTTATTTCTGAATTTCTATGTTATGCAAAAAAGCGACCACCGGCCGGTCATTTGCATCGTCACGATTCATTTGATTTCGTTTCGTTCCGTTCCCTGCGTCCGAGCAAAGCATACCCCGGACGCCCGGCCCAATCAATCTGAGTCTCTACCCTCTTCGTTCATGATGCCCGCACCAACTGATCATGATGCGTCCTTCCGCTCCGAAACTTCACCATCGGCCGTGGTTATAGGCTGGAAAGAACAGATCGCACTCCCGGACTGGGAAGTGCCGGCGATCGTGGCAAAGTGCGATACCGGAGCAAAGAGCAGCGCGATTGACGTCGAGAATCTCCAGGAAATCTCGGAAGGCCGGGTGCGATTCGAGTTGGTCTATCTGCGCGACCGCAAGAGCGGGGAAATCCAGACTTCCACCGTGGAAACGGACGTGTACCGGATGCGTAAGATTCGGCCAAGTAACGGAGTGCTGCAAAAGCGATTCACCGTGCTGACGCGGGTGGAGATTGGCGGCGAAGCGGTGGAGGTCGAGTTCAGCCTGGTTCGGCGTGCGCATATGCTGTGTCGGGTGCTGCTGGGGCGGCGGGCGCTGGCCGGGAACTTTATCGTCGACGCTGAGCACCGCTACGTGCTTTCTGAGTCTCCCAACCTTCGCCAGAAGCGCCTCAAATCCCCTTTGTGAGGCTCTTCCTCTGTTTTTACCGTTTTTGAATGAATGAATGAATTTTTATGAAGATCGGAATCCTCTCGCGCTCCCTGCACACTTACAGTACCCGCCGCCTGAAGGAGGCCGCCCAGGAACGGGGTCATCAGGTTAAAGCTCTCGACACCCTGCGCTTCGGTATTTTCGTCGAGGAAGAGGCGCCGTCGCTGACTTTTCGCGGAAAACTGCTCAGCACCTATGACGCGATCATTCCGCGCATTGGGACCTCGATCACCTTCTACGGCACGGCGGTGGTGCGGCAATTCGAGCAGATGGGGGTCTATACCCTGAATCCATCCCACGCGATTACGGTGAGCCGGGATAAGCTGCGGTCCCTGCAGGTTTTGAGCCGTCATGATATCGGTCTGCCCCACAGCGCTTTTGTCCGGGACAAGCGGGACATTCTCGAAGCGATCGAACGGGTCGGCGGGGCGCCGGTGGTGATCAAGCTGCTGGAAGGCACCCAAGGGGTGGGGGTGGTGCTGGCGGAGACCGTCAAGCAGGCGGAGTCCATCATCGAGATGCTGCACAGCACCAAGCAGAACATCCTCGTCCAGAAATTCGTCAAAGAAAGCCGCGGCAAAGACATCCGCGCCTTGGTGGTGGGTAATCACGTCGTAGCGGCGATGCGCCGGACGGCGGCAGGAACGGAGTTCCGCAGCAACATTCACCGGGGCGGATCGGCGGAGGCCGTCGAGCTCACGCCGGAGTTTGAAAACACCGCCGTGCGCGCCGCCCAGATCATGGGACTGCGCGTGGCCGGGGTGGATATGCTGGAAGGGGCGGATGGCCCCAAGATCATGGAAGTCAACAGCAGCCCGGGGCTGGAGGGAATCGAAGGGGCGACGGGGGCGGATGTGGCCGGGCGCATCATCGAGTATCTGGAAGAGCAGGCGGCTTTTGATGACGTGGACATCCGCCAGCGGCTGTCTCTGACTAAAGGCTATGGCGTGGTGGAATTCACCGTGAATGAGGCCTGGGAAATCTCCAATAAGAACCTCGCGAATGCGGGCCTTGGGGAGCGTGATGTCACCGTCCTGAATATCCGCCGGGGCGACGTGGTCATTCCCGTGCCGCACGGGGAAACGCAGATTCTGCCGGGTGATTTACTTCTCTGTTATGGCAAACTCCAGACCCTGCGAGAGTTTACCACGCCGCTTGAGCAGAAGCGTCAGCGCAAGATTTCGGCCCGGTCGAAAGCCAGTTCTGGCAGGAACCCGCAAAAGGAAGAAGGAGAGCAACCTGGAGGATAAATTGGGCTAGGTGGAGATAGGCGGGATCAACGTGAAGCCCGGCGAGTGCAAAGACATTCGCCTGAAAATTTCCGAAACCTACACCGGAAACGAAGTCTTCATGCCCGTTCGAGTGATTCGCGGCGAACAGGAAGGCGCGAAGGTGTTTGTGACCGCGGCGATCCACGGTGACGAAATCAACGGGGTGGGCATCGTGCAGGAACTGATTGCCGGGGCCGGGCCTGAGCTGATCGCGGGGACGCTGGTGCTTGTGCCGGTGGTGAACATCTTCGGCTTTGAAAGTCATGACCGTTATCTGCCGGACCGGCGTGATCTCAACCGCGCGTTTCCGGGCATGGACACCGGCAGCCTGGCCGGGCGCTTTGCCCACACGATCATGGAAGAAGTCGTGCAGAAATGTGACTTCGGGATCGACCTCCATTCCGCCGCCATGCAACGGACGAACTTTCCCAATGTGCGGGCGAATCTGCGCAACCCGGGCTGCCGCCAACTGGCCGAGCTCTTTGGCGCTTCGCTGGTTGTGAATGGAACCGGACCGGCGGGATCTCTGCGGAGAGAAGCGTGCCGCGCAGGTGTCCCGACGATCATTCTGGAGGCGGGCGAGCCCTGGAAGGTGGAACCCAGTGTGATGGCGGTGGGTGTGCGCGGTATCCAGAATGTGCTCAAGGGCCTGAACATGATGAAAGGTAATCCGCTTCTGCCGAAGCTGCAGATCACCAGCCAGCGCACTATGTGGATCCGCGCGCAGGTTGGAGGGATTTTGCGTTTTCACGTCGCCCCCGGAGATCTGGTGGAGAAGAACCAACCGATTGCGACCAATTACGGGGTGCTCGGCCTTCAGCAGAATATTCTCACCAGCCCGCACAGCGGTATCGTGCTCGGGATGGCTACCCTGCCCACCGTCAAACCCGGTGAACCCGTCTGCCATCTCGCCCTGCCGCGCATGCGTTTCACCACTCTGCGGAAGCAGATGGAGAAGATCAGCCGCACCGCGCTCTACCGTCAGGCGGCCCAGGATCTGGCGACAAACATTGCCGTGACTCAGCCGGAGGAGATGAATGGAGACGAGGCTTCTTCTGAGGCGGTGGAAGCCCTGGGTTGAAAGCGTTGGAGATTGATTGAATATGCGGACCGTCCGGGCAGTCAGGATTGATCCATGAATAGCCCACTATCTGTTCTCCTTGTCCTTGCCCTTTTGGCAGGAAGTTTGTCCTCCGCCGCTCACGCCACGGACCGTCGCGCTTTCAAAGAGATCCCGATCGAGGATCTGATCGATGACACCCAGGTACAGCCTCCGGGCGGGATTGATGGAGTCAACCTCATCTGGTGGATGCCGAATGTCTTCTGGCAGGCTTCCATTGCCCAGGACCCGACTGCAGGCGCTGAAGCCCAGGATATGCTCAAAAATCTGGAAGGGATCAGCATCGTGGCGATCTGCCAGGCACTCGTTTCAGATAGCGGGGCCTTTGATTTCTACACGGAAGAAGAGATTTCCCGGGGTCTGATTTTCACGTATTTGAACGCGGCAGGAGAGGAAGTAACGCTCACGCCGATCGAAGAGCCATCGATGGAAGTTCAGACGCTCCTCGCCGTGATGCGGCCGATGTTCACCAATGTGATTGGCCAACTGGGTGCCAACCTGCACTTTTTCGTCTATGACACGACCGTTACTGGTCAGGAGCTCGATCCCTACGAGAGCGGAGAACTTCGGTTTACTCTGACCAACCGCCAGGGTGAAAAACAGAAGGCCGTTTTTGAGACGCCATTGAATTCCATCTATGAGCCGCGCCTTTGTCCGAATGGCAAACCGGCCCACATCACGTGGGTCTACTGTCCGTGGACGGGCAAAAAGCTGGACGAAGTTGCCATTGCTTCGCCTGCCGGGAACGAGGCTTCCAATGAGCCAGCAGACGAAGGCTGAAGTGCGATCCATGTCCGGGGATTGATCCCGTCCTATTCTGGCCGAGGATGATCCCATGGCTCAGTATGAACCAAGATCAGGCTCTGTGGAACCCGCCGTTGCATCGGCGGGTTCTTCATTTTCATTCCGTTCCGGGGATGCGTTGCTTGTCATTGACATGCAGAAAGACTTTTTGCCGGATGGCCGTTTGGCGGTGGGCGGGGGTGATGAGATTGTCCCGGCGATTAACGAGCTAATAGCCGGAGCGCAGGTGGCGGGCGCCTGGATTTACGCCTCGCGTGACTGGCATCCGCTGACTCATCCCAGCTTTCAAGAGGAAGGTGGGCCGTGGCCGGTGCATTGCGTGCAAGACACCGACGGCGCTGCCTTTGCGGATGATCTTAAGCTTCCTGCCAGTGTCCCGCTGATCAGCAAAGGCACGCGCTTTGACCAGGATCAGACCTCAGCCTTCGATCAAACGGGTTTGGGCGAAAGGCTGCGCCGGGATGGGGTCGAGCGGGTGGTCGTCTGCGGGTTAGCCCTCGATGTTTGTGTGCATGATACGGCGACGGAGTCCTGCCGGGAAGATTTTCCGACCTGTGTGATCACCCAGGCCAGCCGGGCAGTGGATCCGGACTCCCAAGATGAGGTCCTTGCGCGCCTACGCAAGGTAGGGGTTGAACTAATCCAGCCAGGCCCATAGACAACCACGTCAATCCGTGCCAGTCTCCGCGCGGTTTACCTACCGCGATACCGCGAGTGCATCGGCGGCAACGGCGGAGACGAGGAACCGAAGTCGAGACGACCAGACTACCCCGGAAAATTGATTCATGGCAGAGGCGGCCCCACCCCATTCATCCCCGGCTTTTCTGAACAAAACACCGGCCCTGCTCGCCCTGGAAGATGGGAGAGTGTTTCATGGAAGCGGATTTGGGGCCGTGCCGTTGACGGCCAGTGGGGAAGTCTGCTTCAACACCTCAATGTCTGGGTATCAGGAGGTGCTGACAGATCCTTCCTATTTCGGGCAGATCGTCACGATGACCTACCCGCTCATCGGTAATTACGGGATTAATGAACTTGATGCAGAGAGCCGCCAGCCTTTCGTTCGGGGATTTGTGGTGGAAGAACTTTCTCCCGCGCCATCCAGCTGGCGCTCAGAGAAAACGCTGAGCGAGTATCTCCGGGAGCATGGGATTCCGGCCATTGAAGGCATTGATACGCGCGCGCTCACCATGTATCTCCGCACCCGCGGCGCGATGAAAGGATGTCTCACGACGGACCCGGCGGTGAGTGTGGAAACCGCGATTGAAACGGCGAAAGCCAGTCCTGGGGTCATCGCGCAGAATTTCATGGCGGAGGTCACCACTCCGGAGAGTTTTCGGTGGGAAGATCATCCGTTGGGCACCCGGAGCGGAGCGTGGACGATTTTGAACTCAATCCGCCCCAACGCTGGACCGGGAGACGATCCACGCCTGCTGTTTGAGGAATTGCCGCCGCTGCGCCACACGCTGGTGGCCTTTGACCTTGGGATGAAATACAACATCCTGCGCCGCCTGCGGCAATATGGCTTTGATACCACCGTAGTACCGGCTCAGACCAGTGCGGAAGAGATTCTGCGGCTGAACCCGGACGCCATCTTTCTTTCCAATGGGCCGGGCGATCCGGACGCTCTGGATGGCATCGTGCGGGAAGTCGGCCATCTTATCGGCAAGAAACCGATCTTCGGCATTTGCCTGGGGCACCAGGTGCTTGGCCGGGCCTTGGGAGCGGAAACCTTTAAGCTGAAGTTCGGCCATCGCGGAGGCAATCAGCCGGTGAAGGATCTGCAAACCGGGTTGGTTTCTATCACGTCACAGAATCACGGGTTCGCGGTGGACGCGGACAAGTTGCCGTCGAACGTGGAGGTTACTCACATCAATCTCAATGATGAGACGGTGGAAGGATTGCGACACCGGGATGAACCGGTCTTCAGCGTTCAGTACCACCCGGAAGCCGCTCCCGGCCCCCACGATGCGCGGTATTTCTTTGGGGAGTTTGCAAAACTGATTGATGCCGTGAAAGCGCGCGCCTAGGCTCGTGAGCTGTTGTTCCCCGGCGGCCCTTGTCCCGCCGTCAGCCAAAGCAATTGAATCAAACCAGATTGAGCCGCTGCCATGCCGAAACTCACCATTATCATTCCAGGAGCCGGAGAGACGGTCTATGACCTTGAAGAGGGCGTAAATTCGCTTGGGCGGCTGCCGGACAACACCATTCAGATCGAAGACAGTTCTGTCTCCGGTCATCACGCAGAAATCGTGGTGGAGGGGGATAAGGTGACCCTGCGCGACCTGGGATCGACCAATGGCACCCTGGTCAACCGCAAGGACGCCAAAGAAGAAGTGATCACGGCGGATGACGCGATCGTTTTCGGCTCCGTACCCGCATCCCTCCAGCCAGTGGGCGAAGCTCCGGGTTCCAAGCCGCTGCCAGCCAGCGGCGGAGATTCCGAGCCAATCGTCGAGCCTGCGACGCGAACGATGCGTCCCCCCGGATTTCAGAATGAATCACCCTATGCGAAGCCCGGCCTGACTCTGGATGGGCCCAGCAAGGGCATTCTGGCGCTGGCGGGTCTGAGTATTCTGGCCATGGCCGGAGTGCTCTTCCTCGTTTTTACCCAATTGGGCGCCTAGGTCGCACGAGCGGGAGTGGGGGAAATTTCGGAGTCATGACATCTTCCATTCTTGCAAGTGTGAGTGCTCGCTTTACGTTACCAAGTATGCGCGGTGAGCGCGTGATCCGCGCATTCGTGGCGCGGAGAGCAGACGCTCCCGGCCTGGCAAAGCAAGAGCCCGTCCTTTCGAACTGCGGACATCATCAAATCTATGGCGGCAACGATCATCGTCGGCACCCAATGGGGTGACGAAGGCAAAGGCAAAGTCATCGATGTGCTCACAGAGAGCGCGGACTTTGTCGTGCGCGCCCAAGGTGGGGCCAATGCCGGGCATACGGTGGTGCACGGCGGGGAAAAATATGTGCTGCACCTGATCCCGAGCGGCATTCTGCATGAGGGCAAGGTCAACGTCATCGCGTCTGGGGTCGTGCTCGACGCGGTGGGCTTGGTGAAGGAGATCGAAGGCCTGCGCGGGCAGGGGGTGAATATCACGCCGGAGCGTCTGGTGATCAGTGAGAGCGCCCATCTGGTCCTGCCTTATCACCGGCTGATGGATGAGTGGATGGAAACGCAGCGGGGAGATCTCAAGCTCGGCACCACCGGCCGTGGCATTGGTCCTGCTTATGCGGATAAAGCCCACCGTGACGGGCTGCGTGTAATGGACTTGCTGGACTCTCAGGTTTTCGACGAAAAGCTGCGGCGCCGTCTCGAGGTATGCCGCCGCATTTTAGCTGATCCCCTTTTTGACCGGGACGAACGGCTTGATGCCGAGGCGATCCATCGTGACTACACGGCTGCGGCAAAGATTCTGGCACCTTTCGTCAAGCCCACCGTGCAGTTGGTCAACTGGGCGCTGGCAGAGGGCAAAGAGATCCTGTTTGAGGGAGCGCAGGGGACACTGCTGGATATTGATTTCGGGACGTATCCTTACGTGACCTCCTCAAGCACGGCGGCGGGCGGCGTCTGCACCGGCACGGGAGTCGCCCCGACAAAGATCGACCGGGTGGTGGGCGCTTCCAAGGCCTACACCACGCGGGTAGGTGAAGGAGCCTTCCCGACGGCGGACGACCGGCTGAGCGATCATCTCCACGGGATGAACCGGGAGTTTGGTGCGACGACGGGCCGGGCCCGGCGTTGTGGCTGGCTGGATGGCTGTCTGCTCAGGCTGGCCGTGATGGTCAATGGGATCTCAGAGCTGGCCGTGACGAATCTGGATGGGCTTGACCAGATGGAAACGGTGCGTCTCTGCACCGGTTACCGGTTGGATGGAGATATCGTGGAAATGCCACCATCAGACGGGCGCAAGCTGGCCCAATGTGAACCGGTCTATGAAGTGATGCCAGGCTGGCTGACCGATACCTCGGGCTCGGAATCTTTTGCTGATCTGCCCAAAGCCGCGCGCCACTATCTGGAGCGGCTGGGCGAAGTCGCCGGAGCGCCCGTCACCCTGGTGGGAGTCGGCCCGGAGCGCCGCCAGACCCTGCGCCGCTGACCCTTAAATCTTTTTTCGACTGTCTAATCATTTATGTCATCCCTGTCCATGACCGCCGCACCCGCTGCTGATACTTCCGTCCTGCCGTCTGCGGCTCCCGCGGAGAAAAAGGAAGGGGAGCTGCTGCCCGTGCCCCGGCATGTGGCTGTGATCATGGATGGCAATGGCCGCTGGGCGCGCCAGCGGGGTCTGCCACGGAATGAAGGCCACAAGGCCGGGGCGGAATCGATCGCGGAATGCCTGAAGGCCTGTGAAAAGCTGGGAGTGGATGTGCTCACTCTCTACACATTTTCATCAGAGAACTGGAACCGTCCCAAGATGGAGACGGATTTTCTGATGGACCAGCTCGAGCGCTATCTGCGCGAGAAACGGGCGGAATTTCTCAAGCGTGATGTGCGCTTTCGAGCGATCGGCCGTCTGCAGGATATTCCCGCCCGGTGCCGGGCGCTGATTGAGCAGCTCATGGAGGAGACGCGGCACAAGACGCGCTACACCCTGGTCGTGGCCTTGAGCTATGGCGCCCGCCAGGAGATCGTGGAGGCCGCGCGTGTTCTCGCGGAAAAAGTTCGCGCCGGAGACATGCTGCCCGAAGAGATTGATGAACACGCCTTCAGCCAGCATCTGCACACGGCGGACCTTCCCGATCCGGACCTGCTCATCCGGACCTCCGGTGAAATGCGAGTTTCCAATTTCCTTCTCTGGCAGATCAGTTACGCCGAGCTTTTCGTATCTGAGAAGCTCTGGCCGGACTTCAAGGAGGCGGATTTTCTTGAAGCGGTCGCCAACTACCGGCGGCGGCGGCGCCGGTTTGGGGCGCTCTGAGCAAAAATCGCCATTTTCTCAGTGGAAAACGCAAAAAGTTGCCGCACAATCCTTCCTTCGCGCTATGGTGCGGCTTCAGCCGGTGGATAACTCTCTGAGACGGGGAGAGCCTTCGCCACAGGCACCGGCCACTGTTCCGGTCGATTGACCGTCTTTTGGCAGACATTCCAGAGCTGCCAGGCATTTTCCTACGACACGATGGCTCAGAACCACATGCAAACGGTGCTCATCGTGGATCCCGAGGCGGACTTTGTCCAATGGGCCACGAGCCAGCTGACTGCGCCCAGCGTCAAGGTTTGCGCGGCGGATAACCCGCAGAAGGCGCTTGAGCTGTATGACACCCTGCGTCCGGATCTGGTCCTGACCGAGCTGCGCCTGGTGCCCTTCGACGGGCTGCAACTGCTCAGCCGACTGCGGGAAAAAGACCCGAATGCCACTGTGCTGGTAACGAGCGAATACAGCACGAATCAGGCCGTGATCGAGGCCATGAAGCTGGGCGCGTTTGATTTCGTGCGCAAAGAGATGCTGCCCTTCAACCTGAAGATTGTCGTCGATGCCGCACTCAAATCTCATGCCGAGCTGAAAGCAGCGCGCCACCTGAAGCAGGATTTTCCTGTGGAGTTCCAAAATGAGAGCATCATCGGCAGCTCCGAGGCGCTCCAGAATGTTTTCAAGATTATTGGCCGGGTCGCGGGTTCTGATGTCCCGGTGATGATCACAGGCGAAAGCGGCTCGGGGAAAGAACTCGTCGCCCGGGCGATCCACCGGCACAGCGGACGAGAAGGGCGGCCGTTTGTGGCGATCAACTGTGCGGCGATCCCGGAGAACCTGCTTGAGAGCGAGCTTTTCGGGCATGAGAAAGGGTCCTTTACGGGTGCGGTCAGCCAGAGGGTGGGACGCTTTGAGCAGTGTGATCAGGGGACGCTTTTCTTGGATGAAATCGGGGAAATGCCCATGCCCCTGCAAAGCAAAATCCTGCGCGTGCTGCAGGACGGAGAATTTTCCCGGGTGGGCGGAAATGAATCGCTGCGGACCCGAGCGCGCATTCTGGCAGCGACCAATCGCAATCTGGAGGAGGAAGTGGCCCAGCGTCACTTTCGCGAGGACCTCTTCTATCGGTTAAATGTCGTGCGCATTCATCTGCCGCCCCTGCGCGAACGACGGGACGACATCCGGTTACTGTCCGAGTATTTTCTTCAGAAGATCGCCAAGGAAACTAGAGCGCCGCGGCTGCGGCTCAGCCAGGAAGCGGTTGAAATGCTGGTGGACTATCATTGGCCGGGGAACGTGCGGGAACTCGAAAACACCATGCAGCGCGCGACCATCCTGGCCACGACGGAAGTTCTTTTGCCCAAGGACATTCCGCTGGGAAGTTCCGCGCGGCTGGACGGGAGCATCGGCTCTTCCGTGTCCCTGCCGGTGAATGGCGGCGGCGGGAGAAATGGTGAGGACAGTTCATCGGTTTATGCGGCCTACCGGCACCCCTATGGCGAGAGCGACTCCGGGGCAGCGGCCATGGCATCGGATGCTGACGATCCATCTGGCGAAGGACAGGAGTCTGGCGGCTACGTCAACGGCAAGCCCAGCGTGGAAGAAGCGATTCAGGTTCTGCTGGAGAAAGCGGAGAACGAGCCGGACACCCAATTGTTGCCATGGCTGGAGCGAGAATTTACCCGCTATGCCATGGAGAAAACGGGCGGAAACCAAGTGCGCAGCGCACAACTGCTCGGCGTGACCCGCGCGACCTTACGCAAACGGATTGAGCGCTTTGGGATCACCAAAGAGCTGAGGGTGAGGTAGTTTCTTTCTTCAATAAACAGAGTAAACGCCCTTGGTGCAATTGACTCGCACCCCAGTTCGCGCTCCCATTTCTAAAAGTGAGCTTATTTCAAAGACAAGCGGTGGCGTCAGATTTCACGGACCCGATCAACGCGCTGATCTTAAGTGTGTCCGAGGATAAACTGGCGGGATTTCACGAAGAGCCCTTTGCGGAGATCGCCTCGCGCACGGGCCTGGATGAGTATACGGTGACGATGCGCATTCGCGCGATGCTGGAGGAGGGAGTGATCCGCCGGGTGAGGCAAACCTTACTGGCGACGAATCTGGCCAAAGGCGCGCTGGTGGCATGGAAGGTGGAAGACCCGGACAAGCTGGAAAGCGCATTTCAGTTTATGCATGAGCAGGACCCTTTCAGCGGCCACGTGGTCCTGCGCTCGACTGACCGGGAGACGGCGGGGTCCAACTACAAGCTGTGGACGACCCTGAAGGTGCCGCCGCCTTCCACCCTGGAGGAGCATAGTGACCTTTTGCTGCGCCTGACCGGCGCGGATTCCTACAAGCTCATGCCGGCCAAGGGCATTTTCGTGCTGGGTGTAGGGCACACGCGCCGCAAGACGATTGAACCGGGTGAAAAAGCCGAGGAACCGGCCACGATGACGAAGGTCGAGCTGGTCGAGCTGACCGGGGAGCAATGGAACGTGCTGCTGTCGCTCAAGCGGGAACTCGAGCCCGAGGAAATCGGGCCCTCACCGTGGAAAGTGCGCGCTGCAGAAGCGGGCGTGAGCCTGGAAGATTTCATTGAGGTGGCACGCCAGCTGGAAGAAAAAAAGGTGATCGGGCGGTTTTCGACGTTTCTCGAACATGTCAAACCCTCCTCCAGCGGAGAACGGGTGACCCGGTTCAACGGCCTTTTTCATTGGGCGGTGCCATCTGGGATGGAAGAAGAAGCGGGCAGCGAGGTGGGCCGGCATTTTTGCCTGACACACTGCTACTGGCGAGAGGCGGGGCCAGAGTTTGGCAATGTCAATATCATGGGGGTGGTGCACGGCACCCAAAAAGAACGGGTGCTGGCGCATAAAGCAGCCATCGACGAACATCTCAAGGCGGTGGGCATCCCGGTTGACTACACCAATGTCTTCTGGGGCGGGCGCAGTGAGATCAAGCCGAGCGAAATTTCTCCGGAAATACACCGCGAATGGATGCAGAAACACGCGGCGTAAAAAAAAATGGCGCGCTGGTGCTCCCTGCCTTGGTGCCATGGATGGCTTTTGCCTTTATACTGCTGATCTTCGGTGTGCGGAATCTGCCGCTGAATCTGGACGAATATGATCAGGCAAAACAGGGCTACACCTCCTACGAAATGGTGGAGCAGGGAAACTGGTGGTTCCAGAGTTTACCCAAAGGCGGTCCCGCGACCAAACCGCCGCTCATGGGCTGGATTTCCGCAGGATTTAAATTGGCCGTGCCCGACGTGGGCTGGCTTTTTGTGCTGATTTTGCCGTCATTTATGTCGGCGGTCGCCCTGCTCTATTATCTCAAGGAAAAGGGCGAGGAACTATGGTCTGGTGGGTGGGGAGCGCTATTGGCGATGGGCATTTTCGGGCTGAATATGCTGAGCATCCGCATTGCGACTCTTGTGCGCACAGACATGCTGCTGGCGCTGTTCATTTTTGCAGGCGGTGCGCTCATCTGGGAAAAACTGCGGAATAAAAGTAAGTGGGACTGGTCCGCGACAACCATTCTAGGTTTTTTTATTCTGCTGGCCATGTTTACCAAAGGGCCTGTGCTTTACGCTTTCCTGTTGCCGGGACTCCTTGCGTTTCCCATCGCGGCGATCTTGCTAAAGCCAGAAGGGCTCGCAAAATGGGACGCATGGCAGCCCCTGCTGCATTTTGTCATCGCTTCGGTTATTCCTTTTGCGCTTTTTGCGTGGTGGAGCTGGGCCTTCACTCAGCATGATCCGGAATTTGCGGAAGCGGTCCTTGGAAGAGAATTGGCCGGACGGTTTACCACCGGTGAAGAGGCCGTGCACAATAATCAGCCGGTTTACTATTATTTTGTTCATCTGCTCCATAAGCTTGCGCCGTGGAGCCTGATTTTTTTCGTGCTACTTCATTTCAAGAGCGCACGGCTTTATCTCAGGGACAATCCGGCGGCCCTCTGGCTGATCTGCTGGGTGGCAGGGGCATTTATCGTCATGTCGCTGGTGCCGTCCAAACGGGTGGACCGCATCTATCCGGTCGTCCTGCCACTGACGCTCCTGATTACTTCGCTCGCCGGGCAGGTCCGATTCACCTGGAAGCCGGCGGGGCGCGCGGTGGTAGCTGCGTTCATTCTGGCCGCGCTCGCTTATGGCGGCTACACGGCGCAGCAATTACATAAGCAATTTAGCATGCCTGCAGACTGGCTGGTAAAATTTGGGCGCGATGCCCGAAGAACCGCGGAGGCAGAAGAACTGCGGTTGGGTGTCATTCGTGCGGAAGATGAAGGGCTGGTGATTTATGCCAAGGTGCCAGATTTCATCCTTCTGGATCGTGCGCGTGAGAATTGGGAGAGGGGCGAGCTGGATTTACTTTTGATTGATGAAGAGAAGCTGAGTGATGCGCGGCACGAATTTTCGTGGCGGGAAGGACAGACCTTCGAAGTGATTCGTGAGAAAGAAAGTCCGCGGTCTGCCAAGAACGACTACTTTTTGATCCGGCGATTGCCTCAATGAATTCACTTCGCAGGGACGCCGGGCTTTGATATGATGCCGGGCGATGAGTGAATACGCCGTTCCCACTGTCCGCGCGACGAGCTACAGCCATCTGCAGGATTTGCTCTTTGCGGAAAGCTGGAACACGGAGCTGGGCCGGTTTCGGTCGCCCTGTGCATTTCGCGGGGTGGATAACGAGGCGTATGTGCAAAAGACCAGTCTGATGCGGCTGGGTGGATCCTACCAGAAACTGGAGCGTCATCTGTTAAGAAACTTCAAAAAATACGCGCACCGGAGTGTCGTAGAACGGGACAGTCTCTGGCATTGGCTGAGCATGGCGCAACATCATGGTTTGCCTACGCGGTTAATGGACTGGAGTTACAGTCCTTTTGTGGCGATGCATTTTGCGTGCGCGCGTCTGGATAAAATGACGATGGACGGCGCGGTGTGGGTGATTAATTATGAAACGGCGCATCAATTAGCCCCCAAAGTGCTCCGGGATGAATTATACGGGGAAGGGGCGAATACATTTACCGCGGAGATTTTATCACGCGCCGTAAAAAGCCTGCCGGAATTTGACGCGCTCAGCGAAGAGACCTTTCTCATTATGTTTGAGCCGCCGAGTATCGATGACCGTATCGTCAATCAGTACGCTCTTTTCAGCGTGCTAAGTGATTCCATGGCGACTCTGGAGGACTGGGTAGAACGTCACCCTGACCTGTGCCGCCGGGTCATCGTGCCAGCTGGGTTAAAGTGGGAGATCCGTGATAAGCTCGATCAGGGCAACATCACGGAACGCGTTCTCTTTCCCGGCCTTGACGGGCTGAGCCTGTGGTTAAAGCGTCACTACAGCCCTAAGACGTAAACGCGCCGTGTTTTTCTTTCTTGCCTGGCATCGTCTGGATCGCTAGGCTCCAGCCCAGTGAGAGCCACCATTTACATCCTCTTCGTTCTTTCTGGTTTTGCCGGATTGATTTACCAAGCTGTCTGGCAGAACTACCTGAAGCTGCTGCTGGGTCATTCCTCCTACGGCCAGGTCCTCACGCTCATAATTTTTATGGGAGGTCTGGGGCTGGGCTCATTCATCGCGGGATGGATGGTCAAACGGCTCTCCAATCCACTCCGGGCTTACGCCATCGTCGAATTACTCGCTGGGGTAGGGGGAATCTCATATCACTACCTTTTTGTCTTTGTGGAGGATTTATACTTCTCTCAGATCGCAAGCACGGCGCTGGGAGGTCTGCCCAGTATGATTATTCGTCTGAGTCTCGGGCTATTGATCACTTTGCCTTGGGCAATTTTTCTCGGGATGAATTTCCCCTTCCTTGCCGTGGGTATAATCCGAATGGACCGAGACAGTGGTTCACGCTCTTTGCCCATGCTATATTTCACGAATTCCATCGGCGCCGCCATCGGCATTCTGGCAACTTCGTATTATTTTATTCGGGTGGCCGGTCTCCCGGGGACGCTGGCAATCGCCGCGATTCTTAATTTTGGAATCGGCTTGTGTTTTCTGTTTTTTGGAAGGTATCCGCGCCTCCTTGGGCGAACAGCCAAACCCCTTGATGAGAAAGATATCGAACAAGAGAGATCAGCTCTTGAGAATCAGGAGCTTATCCCAGATGAGCCCAAACAAGTCGCCCGTCCGAAACTGTGGCTCGCAATTGCTGGTCTCACCGGGTTTGCATCGTTTGTCTATGAGATCGGCTGGATCCGGATGCTTAGCCTTCTTTTTGGGTCGTCGACTCATAGTTTCGACATCATGGTATCCGCCTTTATCTTTGGACTGGCTTTCGGAGGGCTTGCTGCCCTGCGCGTCATCAGGAAAGCACAAAACCTCGCATGGGCCATGGTCTGGATTCAAGTCTTTATGGGGGCTGCTGCCATGGCAAGTGTTTATCTCTTTGAGCCTATTGTATACCTGATCAACGAAAGCCACCTTATCCTCGCTAAGACGGAGGAAGGTTACGTTGCACTGGGTATTTACAAATATTTACTTGCCCTTGCATTTATGTTTCCCGCCAGTTTCTGCGCGGGCATGACCTTGCCGATCATTACGCATCTTTTGGTGCGTGAAACCGGCGGAGAAAAATATACTGGCTATGTTTATGGTTGGAATACTATCGGCGCGATTGCAGGAGCGGCGCTCGGAGGGATTCTAATTCTTCCTTTGCTCCAATTAAAAAATACGATTGCCTTTGGAGCTATTCTGGACATGGCTTTGGGGCTTATTATTCTCTCGTTTTACCCTTGGGCATCAGTTGTTCGGCGCAGGTTAGCATACGGAATAGTCGTGATTATGTCCGTTCCTATAGCATTCTACAGCTTTAATCCAAATCTTGTAACTCTTGGTGTTTTTCGATCACCACAAACCTTGTCAATGTGGAAGGACGGTGGACATACTGAAATGATCGATGGGCAGACAGCCACAATTTCACTTACAGAGACAGAGAGTGCGTATATTCTGAGAACAAATGGGAAACCCGATGGAAATATCCTTAAACTTTCCGAGGGACAAGTCGCGGAAGGAGATTTAATTACAAATGTAACCCTTGGTCACTGCGCGATAATGTTGCAAGACGAAAATTATGAAGCCGCTCTCATCGGCCTTGGGACAGGCATGACAGCACATAGCATGCTTGGTGATCCACGGCTGCAGTCGCTTGACTTAATCGAAATTGAGAAAGCCGTCGTTACCCTTGCAGCTCGTATGGGCAAAATGAATCACCGGGTCTTCGAGGATAAAAGGGTTGAAATGATTCTGACTGATGCGAAAAGCTATTTCTATTCTGCTAAGAAAAAATATGACGTTATCGTCTCGATTCCGTCGAACCCATGGGTCAGCGGTGTATCTAGCCTGTTCACGGTGGAATTTTACGGATATATAAAGGAATTCTTGAAGGAAGAAGGCGTGCTTTTGCAATGGATACAACTTTATGAATTTGATGACGAATTGCTGCTGTCAATTGTGGCGGCGCTTGACCAGTCATTTGAATATGGTGAAATCTATAATATTCCAAAACATGGCGAGGTGATTATCATTGCATCAAGCGCTCCGATACCAGCCCTTAATGAGGAGCTGATGAAAGCGCTTCCAAAAGTCAGGGAGGACTTGGAAATGCTCGGATGGGTTGAAAGGTCTTTCTCGAAAGAAAACTACATTGCTTCTCTTGCGTCAATCCGGCCTTTGATTACTCCGGGTATGGCCAATTCTGATTACTTTCCTTACGTCGATCAAAACGCAGCGAAGGCCATGTACCTGAAATCAGTCGCCCTGCTTCCGCGAACTCTATTCCAAGGAAGGAACTATTTTGCCGCCTACCAAGAGATTCTCGAGCCTGAGCGATGGCAACGTCACGTCAGAGAAGTTTTCCAAAGGGAAGTGGTGCCTGGGAAGCAAGACTATCTTAACAGTGAGGTGCTATTTTCGGTGTTAAGTTATGAGACGGATACGCCAGATTGGAAGCGACGTGAAAGGTTATTCTATGATTCAGTTGTCGAGTTTGTTCACAGTGGACTGTGGGATGAATTGGAACCAGTCCAATTATTCTCTAAATCGCTTGAAGAGCTCAACGCTCCGGATGGTGTGCGGCAACGTTTCCAGTTTGTCGATGGGATCGCACGGCAAGATAGCCATCAGCTCAACGCAGCTCTCGACTCCATGCTGATGGAGATGGACAAGTCTGATGTCGATGTGCGGTTTATTCGCGCAATGGCGATCTATATATTTCGAAGTGGTGATCCAGAAAGGTTTGGCAGATTTTGGAAGAAATTTGTCGCTGGTAACGCCGCGATAAGTCACGAAGAATATGCCATGCTGCAATTTCTTCGGAGGCGCATAAATGGCGTGGACCAGTGAAGAGGAAAACCCTTGGGTCTCCTTCAGGGTGACCGAAACTGCAAAGGGAGATTTTTCACCATCAACGGTCTCTTGGTTTCACATGTAGCCCTTTCAAGACTCGGCATTCATGAAGCTCGGCAGTGTCGGTGGGCCCTGTATTGCGAATCAAGACTCTGAAGTAACAACAGGTCTACGGAGGACGGAGCTTCCAAGGGAGGGTCGTTGGATGAGAGCAGGGTGCGATCTTTCGCTTGCAAGCAGGTCCAGCATGCAATAACGTTCACACCAATATGCAGTTCAATCGTCCTGCTAGTTCACAGCAGGTTTAGATATCCTATCCCCATGTTGTTTACTGCTTACTTTCAGAATGTGTGGCCCCGGTCAGCCTTCCTGTGGATTTTGTCCTTTGCTTTGCTTCTCAGCCCGGCGGTTTCAGGTCAAGTGAATTGGACTCAAGTCAACATCAATGCTGGCGCATTTGATGACATTACATTTGGAGACGGCATCTTTGTCGCCGTCGGTTCGGATCAAGCAGTCTGGACCTCACCCAATGCGACCCAGTGGACTTCGCGAAACTCAAATAACGCGGCACAATTTAATGAAGTCGCCATTTCACCTGACGACTCTTTTATCGCGGTCGCAACCCAAGGCGGGCTTCGAAGATCCACCAACGGGACAACCTGGACTTTACCGAGTATTTCTCCCTCAAGCCTGACAGGGACAGTCAGTTCAACTTCCTTTACCGGGGTTGCCTTTGGAGAGAACCGGGTGGTTTGTGTGTCTGAAGGATTCAGTCTCACAAGCATCATCGCGTCGACAAATGACGGAGCAACCTTTTCTCAGGCGACGTTTGCCACTGGCACGGTTGCGTCGGAAAGCTTTCTGGATATTGTTTATGGTGACGGAGATTTTGTCGCGGTGGGCGGTTCCATTGGAAATGGAGCGATCTATCGTTCGGCGACGGGGAATACGAGTTGGACCGATGTGACCCCGAGTTCGATCGGCCGGGTCAATCGAGTAATTTTTGGGGATACTGAATACATCGCGGCCACAGAGTCTGGACAAATCTATCGCTCCACCAATAGCACCAGCTGGCAGGAAGAATTCTCTGGAAGCCTGCCCTTTCGAGCGATCGCTTACTCACCAGCCTTGGACTTATACGTGGCGGCAGGTGGCACTCCGGGTGGCACCGGGACCGGGGTTATCGTTATCTCAACCAATGGTGGATTAAGCTGGTCGACACCGGTCACGGTGCCCACGATTTCACGGATCAACGATGTTATCTTTGCAGCAAATTTTTTCGTCGCGGTGGATGAACTCGGCCGGATTATCACCTCGACCAACGGCCAAACCTGGACGCAAAGACGTGCAAACGATGGAGGAGCTTTCCGGTCGGTGATTTTTGCAAATGACACCTTTGTTACCGTCGGCCAGGCGGGGAGCTCCGGAAGAATCTTCACTTCGCCCTCGGCCATTCCCGATCCCCCGACGAATCTAACCGGTATGGCTGTGCCGGACTCCAATACAGAAATTGATCTCAATTGGACAGACAACTCCAGCAGTGAAGAAGGTTTCATCATCGAGCGCCGTCTGACCGGGGGCGGAAACTTTTCCCAAGCCGGAACGGTTGATGAAAATGTTACCAGCTTTCGTGATGATGGTCTTTCAGGCGGAACCTCTTATGATTACCGCGTTTTAGCTGATGGTGGTCCGGTTAACTCATCCCCATCCAACATAGTTACCGTGGCCACCACCAACTTCACGGAGATTCAATTTTGGCGCCTCGATAATTTTGGTTCACCAGCCAATAGTGGAGACGGCGCGAATGAGAATGATAGTGAGCCTGATACACTGGAAAACGGCACGGAATTTACTTTCCGCACTGATCCAAATGCCTTTACCCCGCCCATTTTTTCAACTCCAACGGTCAATGGCACCACGTTGACCTTTGAGATAGATTTCCCTGCCTTAGGTTCCCGAGCTCCTGTTCGAATCGATCAAAGCATGGATCTGATGACATTTACCCCCGTTCCGGGAAGTAGTCTCAGTGGCGGAGTCAACCCGTTCCCGGCCGGCACCGCCGGTACTCAGACGGTCACGGTTGATGTATCCGGAATGGAGGAGCTATTCCTCCAGGTCGTCTCTATCGTCCCGGATACCTGACTGCTGATCCGCATCCCTTGCCAGGCAGGTTCAAGCACGCAAGCCGTTGACACCGTGGCGCTTCAGTGGTATGTGCTCCGCATCGTCGGCGGGGAGTCAGCGTTTACTGTGAGCGCAGCTTCTGAAAACTTCCTTCCCGGGCCAGACATCGGCAAGCTTTCAGTATCTCGGCCCGTTATTTCATCCATCCTTATTTGACAGATAGAGTAAACGCAGCAACCTAAAATCCCAAGGGAGGTGTACCTTCAACGGAAACACAAGTGCTGACACTACCGAAAGAATGTATGGAACGCTTGACCAGCGGGTGCTTGTCTTAAACCGCCTTTGGCAAGCAGTGAACACGTGTACGGCGCGTCGTGCTTTTACCCTCCTCTATCTTGGTCACGCTCAGGTCGTAAGCCACGAAGGGGATAACGTTTACCACACTCATGACTTTGAGAGTTGGCTGGATCAGTCTTCTCAGCGTCCTCAGGTGAGCAGCGGCGCCTCTGAACTAGTGCGCACTGTCAGCTGCCGTATCTGCATTCCCCGGGTTATCGTCCTCCTGCTCTTTGATCGCTTTCCCAAAAAAGAGATCAAGCTCACCCGCCAAAACATCTTCGAGCGGGACAGTTTCACCTGTCAGTATTGCGGCAAGCGCCATGAGCGCAAGGAGCTCAACATTGATCATGTCATTCCCCGTGACAAAGGTGGCAAGACGACTTGGGAAAATGTGGTCTGCTCCTGCGTGCCCTGTAATACCCGCAAAGGCAATAAGTTGCCCCGCGAAGCGGGCATGAAGCTGCTGCAGAAGCCCAGGGCTCCCAAATGGCAGCCGCAGGTCAACCTGTGCCATAGCGGCACAATGCACGAGAGCTGGCTGCAGTTTGTTGATCCCAGCCGCTGGTCGGTCGAGTTTGGTTGATGCACAGACAGTGCAGATCGCTGATCGCGCAGGGCGGTAGTTGCCTAGAAAAGGTAGCCTTCGCCGTGCACCAGCTCTCCTCCGGTATGTCCCGCGAGGGAAACCAGAATGACGACCGCCAGGAGGAGAATCCGCAGGATCCACCGTAGCGGCATTTTGCCGGACCGGTAGGCGATCTCACTGAACACCGCGGTGATCGTTGCAGTTATACCCAAGGAAACGCCCAACCAGCGGTGGGTGAACACGGTATCCGGTGCATACCCCTGCACGGAGACATCCAGCCAACCGGAAGCTGCGGAAACGAGGGCGCCGAAAGCGCCCAGAACGAGAGTCAGGCGGACGGTGGGCTCAAGGCCACGCCAGCGGGGGCGGACCGCGACCAGCCCCTCGCACAGAGCTCCCACAAGAAGAAGTGCGATCGGGAAGTGCACCAAAAGAGGATGAGCCAGCGCGAAGGTCCGCTTCAGGTCGAAGCTGGCCTTTGCCGGTGGAGCTTCATCCAGCTCAGCGGTGTGAGAAATGGCTTCTTCTGCTTCAGAGGAAAGCCTCTGCACTCGGTCGGTCGGTTCGCCCGGCGCACCAGCTTCAATCCAACGCTTCACCAGTTCAACCCCCTCGTCCGGGACCGGCGGGATACCGCTGTCCGGGGGAGGCATAACAAAGTCCGGGTCAGGATCGATCATCACCAGGTACAGCTCGGAGTTTCCAGGATCACCGGGCGTGACCCAGTCTTCATTTTCTCCCAGTCGCTTGAGATCAAGTATGTGTCCCATGCCGGATTTCGGGCGGCGCAGATGGCCGCCATGACACTCAGCGCAATGCACATGCATCACCTGATAGACATCGAAGAGGTCCTGCGCAGTGAAGACGGACTCATCCCCAGAGTTGTCTAAGTCTCCTTGCAAAGTGTCCTTCGAGCCGTCGAAAGAGGATTGATCGTCCTGCGCAAAAACGGGCGTCGTGGCAAACAAGGTCACCAGAATAAGCCAGAATGATATTAAGTAAACTTTTCGAAAAGCCATCGATCAAGAAGCACAGTTTAAGTGTTGCACAAGGGTATACGCCTCTCATCGCGACCTGTCGACGCTGCTTTCGTTGTCGCCTAACGTTAAGGGCCAGTTCCGCTCGGTGTGGCCTGACCAATCCTCAAGCGGACCACCCGGTCACGTCCTGCACGGTCCCGACCAGTTTGTATTGGTCGGGCGTCTCTCCGAGTAGCTTCGCGGAGACGTGGATGCGCCTGACCTGATTGCTGTCCGTTGTCAGGGTGGTTGAGAGCATGAAGCCGGTCCGGTTTTCCACGCTGGATTGCAGGGCATCTTCGAAGACCGTCACATCCTGTTGATCGTAAAAGCTCAGCATTTCTTCCAGGCTCGGTTTAAAGGATTCCGCGTTCACATCGTGCAGGAGATACATCTGGGGTGACCAAACGATATCACCGCTGGTGAGATCCAGTTCCCAGAAACCCAGTTCCGCATCGCTGGCCAGGCTGGCGTGCAAGGAATCTGTATTGTTCAGGTCATCCGCCTGGGCCAGGATAGCCGCGGGTTCAGGCGGATGCTCCACCGCGGCGGGAAAAGTCCCGCTGGCCGTCGCCTTTGCTCCCGTGCCCTGAAGCGCGGCGCTCACCAACTGGACCGTGCCGAAGATCCTCCAGACCCCGCCGTCTTCGCCAAAGTCTGCCATGCCACGCCCGATGAGAGACTGGTAGTTTCCGTTCGGGCTCATGGCCCGGAACCGCACCACGTAAGGGGTGCCTTCAGATGAAAGCGCCTCCACCACGCGCAGCCACACGCCCTGGTCATCCGGGTGGACCCGGTCGATGAATTGCTGGAAACTCAGTCCCTGACCGCGGTCAAAGCCGAAAATTCGGCACATTTCCTCTGACCACCAGATTTCGTTGAGACCAAGGTCATAGTTCCAGCTGCCCAGATGCGCCAGCCGTTCGGTGTGATCCAGCTGGTCTTCGTAAAACTCGATCGCACTTTCCAGCTCCCGGGAAGCCTCCCGCAGCCGGTTGAGCTCGTCAATCTGCGGCGGGATATTACGTGTGATCTGCCGCTGGCCAATGCCGGAGTCCATCCGGTCGGATTCCGAAGGCGGCGTCAAAGGTCCAGGTGAAGGGGACATGGTTCAGTGGATTGAGGGCGACGATCAGAAGAACGTGGGCAAGGAGGCAGATGAATTGTGCCGATGACGTTAAAAGGTATTCACAGCCCGGAAAAGCTGTAAAGCACAAGCCCTGCTTTGGTCAGAATTCCCATAAATAATCGAATAATGACAAATTCCACGACGGTCTTACTGTTCTGGTCTTAGTTTATTATCGAAAAGTCAGCAGCAGCAGCGAAGAGAGAGACACACACAAATGACCTCCAGCAGCAGCTCCAGCGGTTCAATCCATCAAGCTCAGCGCCCCTACATCACGCAGTCGGTGCCTGTGGAGGTCGATCCTCCTCCGCCTGAGACGCGGAGCAGCAGTGACGATCCTCCGCTGGTTCTGCTCGTCGATGATGAGCCGAAGAACCTCCAGCTGGCCGGAAGCCTCCTCCGCCATGAAGGATTTGACATTGCTCTGGCCGCCAACGGAGAGGAGGCAATCGAAGCAGCCCGGGAGGACCAGCCGGATGTCATCGTCCTGGATATCATGATGCCGCAGATGGATGGCCTTGAGGTATGCCGCATTCTCAAATCAGATCCGGAGACCGCGGGGATTCCGATCATTTTTCTGACCGCCCGCAGTGAGGAAGATGACATCGTACAGGGATTTCGTGCTGGCGGAGAAGACTACGTCACGAAACCGTTTCGCCCACGTGAACTGACGCTTCGGGTACGCACCCAGATCCGTCTGCGCCGCGCGGAGACCGGGTTGCGCCGTGCGAATGCTCAACTCAAGGAGGTCAATGCCAACCAGGCCCGTTTCTTTTCGATCATCGCCCATGACCTGCGCCAGCCCATGACGGGTTTTCGGACCTTTGCCAAGCTCTTGGAAAGCGGTGGAGAAACCCTGAGCTTGGAAGATGTCCTCGCGGTCTGCGAAGATTTCAAAGGCGAAGCCGAACGCACTCATCAGGTGCTCCAGAATCTCCTGTCCTGGGTAGACATGCGGCTTGGGCAGATCACCTTTGAGCCACGGCGGGTTCGCCTGACTCACGCCTTTGAGCTCGCCATTAAGCCCCTGGATTCCGTCATCCGGGCCAAGCAGCTTCTGGTCCGTAACGATCTTCCCCAAGCCCTTTGTGTCCTCGCAGACGGAGAGATGGTGGTGGGGATATTTCAGCAGCTCATCTCCAACGCCGCTCTATACACTCCGCGCGGCGGGCGGCTACGCCTGGAGGCTGTGCCGCACGGAGAGCGGGTCGCGATCTCAGTCGAAGACAACGGCCGGGGTATGACGGAGGAGGAGGTCCAGAATCTCTTCCGCCTTGAGAAAGTGCGCCCCCGCCAGGGCAAGGAAGCCACCGGGAGCGGGTTGGGGCTGGTTCTGGTGCAGGCCTTTGTCGAGCAGCACGGTGGACAGATCCAGGTTGAAAGCGGAGAAAACGCTGGCACGCGGGTCACCTTCACTCTGCCTGCCGCACCGGAAAAAACTTCCGCCAGCCTGGGAGGCAGCTAGGATTTCCTGCGGAAATGGAAGCCGCCCGCGATCTCAGCCCTCACCTGCAAGAAGCGCGCCGGGTCATCGACCTGGAGATAAAGGAACTCAGTGCCCTGCGAGAACGTCTCGATGGCCAGTTTGATCGCGCTATTGAAGTGCTCGTAACCTGTATGGCACGGCGCGGCAAAGTTGTGGTCATCGGCGTCGGAAAATCCGGCCAGATCGGCGGAAAGATCGCAGCCACTTTAACCAGCACTGGCTGCCCCGCCGTGGTGCTGGATAGCCTGAACGCGCTCCATGGTGATCTGGGTGTAGTCTGTGATGGAGACGTGTGCGTGGCTCTCAGCTACAGTGGAGAGACAGAGGAATTGGTTCGTGTTCTTCCGCATTTGCGAACCTTTGCGGTGGAGGTTATCGGGATCACCGGGAGACCGGAATCACTACTGGCGCGCCACAGTGACGTGGTTCTATCGGTTGCAGTTGAGCGTGAGGCGTGTCCGCTGGAGCTGGCTCCCACTTCGAGTACGACGGCGATGCTTGTTTTGGGGGACGCGTTGGCCATGGCCCTGCTGAAGGCCCGGGGATTTCAACGGTCAGACTTTGCCCGCCTCCATCCAGGCGGCACGCTGGGGCGCGAACTTCTTACGAAAACAACGGACATCATGCGGCCTCTCGCGCAAACCCCAATTGTAACGGAGGACGCCACCGTCGGCCACGGGCTGGAAGCAATGACCCGTCAACGGGCAGGCGTGGCCGTAGTCGTTTCTAAGGCCAACGGAAAATTGGCGGGGGTTTTCAGTCAGGGCGATTTTGTCCGGGCCTATCTGCGTGATCCTCAGATCAAAGACCGCTGCATCGCGGAGCTTATGACCCGGCATCCCGTAACCATTGCGGCTGAATCGCTTGCCGGTGAAGTCGTCCGCGTTCTCAAAGAAAAGAAGATCGACGACCTCATCGTGATAGATGATAATCATGTGCCCGTTGGGCTGGTTGATTCTCAGGACCTCGCGAGGCTGCGCTTGATTTAAAGGCGAAGAGACAATTTTTCTGCCAGGACCACGCAAGCAGACTACTTTGAGACGTCATGATTATAAATTTTTTAATCAAGTGGATCGTCGATGCCATGGCCGGTATGTTTTCACGGTCACTCAGCATTGGAGGAGCATTTGAGCCGGGAGCTTATGATAATGCACCTTCGCTAAACAAAGAATGGAAGATGCCCACCGTGAATCTCCCGCTGCGGACCACGATCACCCGGCTGGCGGGACTGATGAAAAAACTCGACGATGATCCGGTGGTGGAACTCAATCCCATGCAGATCGTGCGTTTTTCTGAGCAGGCTCATCGCGCTAAGCCCGGCCGCCAGATGCTTTTTCCTATCCAGCTCAATTTCCATGGGGAGCATCACGAAATTCAGATTCGCTTTACAAAAATACGCGGTGAAGAAGGCGACGCCGTTTTGCGCACGACACCGGACGTGATGCAGCGCCTGCAAATCATTGCGGATCGAGAAGCAGAACCCTATTCCTATTAAGTTCAGGATTCTTCCCATTCGATCGCGCCGATTGTTCCCGGCGGGAGGAGGGTAGAAAAGCCATTGGAAAAATCAATCTCCTGTGATTCTATCGTGACCTGAGGCTCCTCCGGTGCCCAATCGTGTTCATTGGTTGCTTCCAGATTATCGGCGTCAACCCACCAGATTTTTGCTTTGCCGCCTTTCACGCCGCCTTCGAAATTGATTCGTAGCCGCTGTGCCTCACCCGGATCCATACTCACGAGAATCAATCCGCGACGGTCACCGTCCTTGAAGGCATAACTGTGAATTCGCGGGATATTTTCGATCGTCATTTCTTCGGGATTCCGAGAAGGACCATAGCCCGCACCAAAGCGATTGGTGACGGAGAATTTCGGGTCCGCGCCGGAATGGACGGTTTCGATGAGGTCACCGCCGATCACCTGATTGGCGACGTGTTGGGCAAGAAATCGCGGGCGATAGCGGCGCTCATCCTCGTTGCCAATTCGCAGAACACCGCCCCAGCCACGAATTCGTCCGGGCAGATTTCCGAAGGCACCGCCAGGCGCAAAACTCTCCTGAGATAAACTGAAATTCTGCATGGTTCGCGCGCCCCAGTGTTTGAGCAGGATCAGACCAGTATGAGTTGCAGAGACACCGCCGGCAAAACCAGCCATCATTTTATTGATCTGTTCCATCGGCGGATCATCTGAGCCGAATGTTGTGTGATAATTCAGCCCTTCATAAATGGATATTTCTTTTCCGCGCTCTTTAGCTCCGTTAAGTACACCCCATGGCCGGCTATTGCGCTCATCCATCCAGAGATGCCAGGCTGAGGCATAAACAAAATCATAAAAGCCCTTCAGATCTCCCGCGGCTTCAATCTGGTCATCGTAAAGGCCAAAGATATGGTAACCGGCCGTCGTGAGGCGATCAAAAGCGGGGTGTTCGTCCAGCCCAGTGATCCCACAACCCTGCTCGTTGAGATGGAAGACATATTTATCCTCCTCCCAGTAAGGAGACTGCTTACACCGCTCAATCAGCGCGCTCCAGTAATCCGGCCCGTAGAAACCGGTCCCGAAAAAAGTCATGACCTCATTGCCGAACTGAAAATGGATCTGATCAAATACCTCAGACCAGGGTTTTTCCTGACCGAGACGAATTCTCAGATCACCGCCTTTTGTTCCGGCCGGGCCGCCATGGTATTCCATGAGCAAATCCATCTCTTCCAGAAGAAGCGTGCCGGGAATCGTCGCCCAGGGGCTGGCCTGGATCTCCATACAAAATGCATAGAACTCTTGTGTGCCAAAATCATCGGTGCCTCTGTGCCCCTCACCATTCCTCGAGAAATTTTCGATCGCAGGGAGGATGGAGTTTTCCAAAGTATTCTTCGTGTTACGCAAGTAACGAACCGACCCAGCGTTAAGAAAGCGGAAGGTATTCAGCAATTCATCCCGGAAAGGTGTCGGGTTATCCGGATTCTCAAGATCACTGTCTTTCCAGGCTTCCAGGTTGTCGATGAGAGCGATTCCGCCTTCGACCGCTATTTCCAGATTGAATAGCGGATTGGCATCTGTGCCGGCTTCCACCTCATCAAGAACGAGCTTGAAGGTGTATTGCTTCCACTCACCCTCCGGCTGAAACGTCTCCCGGGTTCCAGCTACCGTAGGCGCTAAAGTCATTTGCGGTTCCGTGCCATTCAGCGCCTTGGCCCACAGCTTTACCGTCCAGCTTCCGCCGAACGGGGCGGCATTGTGGAACTGTACTCGCTGCTGATAAAATGCCCGGCTTGAGGTGCCATCCAATTCAAAAGCTGCGTACTGGCCAACCTCCGGCGGAGTGTCACCCGTCACCACCCGTGTGTTTTCTATGGAGCAATGACGGTCGTTAATCTTCAGGACCGTTACTCTCTTGCCGTCCCGTTCCTCCCCGGATTCTTCCATCCAGGGGTGGCCGCCCTGGGTGAGATCTGTCTTGTCAAGGAGGACGCCTTTAAAACGTGCATCCGCCGGCCACGTTACCGGTTCATTGAATACATAAAAAAGAGATTCCTCGTTGTTGCGACCCGGATTCGGTTTCACCTGGACATCGACAATTTCGCGAGTTTCCCAGATGTCCGGGCCGCAAAGGACATGCGCGGTTGCGCCAATCCACTCCACCGGCACGGGACGCCTTTCATTGTGACCAAAGTTAAAGATCCCTTCCGCTTCCGGCTGTGCATCGGGGCCGATGACATGAAGCCGATGGACGCCACCCTCGAAATTATCGGCGACCCGCTGTTTGAGGATGGCGGAGTCATAGTAATTATCTCCGCCGAAATGAATGCCCAGCCGTTCGACATTTTCGACCAGTACCTGATCAGTAATCTGAATGGTAGTGACAGAATCCTGCTCTTCAGCGGCGGAGGCCGGTTTGATGGCCGCGATGGTCACGATTATGACAAAAAACGCAGAAATGAAAAAGGCTAGGTTGGCTCTCGGTTTCACGTATTAATTGATTGTTGAGATTGCCGGATGTGAAGGTGTAAATCGGCGCACGGCAACGGGACGCGCCGATTCAATCGCGCGGTGCCGCATGACACTTTCTTCAACCTAACGGTTAATAGGAAATCCGTTCCTTCCCTTTACGGGCAGCCACCTAAACAAGGTGACGGCGACGGCGGCGCGAGCAATGACACAGCAACCCAATCATTCCCAGCATCAATCCCACGCCGGGCTCAGGAATCTGCTGGAAATTATTCGCGAAAATATATTGCGCCACATCTTCGCCAAGGTCCTGGCCCACCGTGCTGTCGAAGTCAAAATGGATCCCCAGATACACGCGGCTGCGCCCGTTTTCGTCTGCCATTTCACTGAATGACTCGAAGTCTCTCATGACCCCAGGCAGTTCATCCGATTCCAGGGTGAAGGAGACTTCATCTGTCCCGTAAAATTCGCGCATCGCTTCAGCCATCGCTTCCCCGAAGGTTGCGTGTCCACTGGTGTAAGTTGGAAAGGGCGGAGTAAAATCATCAGCGGAGCTATTGGGGTCATCACCGGGGGCACCCAGCGGCACCCAGTTTGGATCTTCCTCCAGATTGGAATTCAGTTCCTCAGCTTCCTGCCGAATGATTGTGACCGGCCGCCCCAGATCGAATTCATATTTTGAATCCCATGAAGCGATGCCCGCATCAGCCAGCGCAACAGAGATCATCCCCATGTAGCGCACATTGTCTGCCTCCGTATTGCCCTGCTGCGTCGCCACCTGTTGAGCGACGGAGATAAACAGGAGAGGGGGCGGCCCGATACCGGTGCGATCATAGGCCCAGAAGATGCCCGCCTCCGTCTGGTCACTGGTGCGCACTGAGCTGTTGAGGGAGCCGAGCGCTTTGACTTCATTATAGTCGTTCTCAAATTGGGCACTGTTAAAGGCAGGCGGAGGCCCCGGCCGGAATTGGCTGCCGCTTTGCAGAGCAAACGGGGTGACATTCCCCCAGTTCGGCCCCCAGGCCTCCTGACCGGGATTGAGAGGATCGGGTGCCCATGAACCGGGAGTGCCGCTTGGGGTGTATTGCACGCTGGTGTTCCAGCCATCACTGGCCCGCCAATTGAGAATGGATTGCCCGACCGCGGTGCCGAGCGCGATTCCCTGTTCTTTACCCGCGCCATCTGAAATCTGCCCGAGCTGACTGGTCAGCAGACTGTCAAAGCTGGCCTGCTGGGTGGGGTAGAGGTCCACCAGCACAGTGTGGGCCGCCTGCGCCATAGCTGCGCGGCTGGAGGTGCCGGGCATAGCCTGCTGCATGTAGTGAAACTGCCGGTAGGTTTGTTCCACGGCCATGTAGGCGTCATACATCGCCAGATGTGTCATCGCGTAGTTGCGTGAGCTCAGGCCCGGGTCGCCCTTGGCGTCGGTCGCCAGAATGGCTTGGGTCAGGGCATTCGTCACATCCATGACAAAGTCTGCGCGCAGCGGAGGCTGAAAAACAAAAAGGCCTGAAAAGGCCATGAACAATAATACTTTTGGTTTGGTGAGGATAGCTTTCACAAGGGCGTCTCATGCCCAGAAGTCACGCGGCAAATCAAGTACAAAGAAGCGGCCGAAGCTCTCTGGCATCCACTGTGTCTTGCGTTATAGGTATTCGTGTTTTACGGCACCCTCTCTGATTCGACGTTTCCTTTGCGTATGCTTGCTTTACGACTCCACATCGCTACCATGCTTCTCTTGCCGGTGGTCATGCTTTCGGCTTGCTCCCGCAACACCGGTGAAGATCTGCGCAACGCGGCCACGCCGATCGATCTGAAAATCGTACGCAAGGATCTCGATGGATTCCGCGGTCCGGTCCAATTCAAGGCACCTAATGGGAATATTGTGGCCCAGGGCACCCTGGATGAGACCGAGCCGGTTGGGGAGTGGCGCCTGTTTTTTCCGGACGGCACCCTGGCCGCGCAGATCACATATCGTGACGGGCAACCGGAAGGTCCCTACACGCTGTTTATGGGAGAAGATCCCGGGCAGCGCGTACGCGTGAGTGGATCACTGAAAAATGGCAAGACCCACGGCGACTGGGAGATCGCCAATCCGGCCGGGACGGAAGTGGCCAGCGCAGAGTTCCGCCAGGGAGAGCTGAAAGGCCGGGAGGTCATCAAGCCCGAAGACGCCATCCGCATCGCGGGTGAATGTCGTGCGCTGATCCAGCGCTGGAGCACGATTCTACGGCAGGTCGTGCGTGATCTGGAGCCGGAACGCCCTGACGCGGCCCCGGCCTGACTGGTGTCTGCGGGCCTCAATTTGCCTTCGAGCAAACTTTGCGCCGCATTCCGCTTGGCGCTGGCTTACCTTTATGCCTACGTTCACCGGCCCGCCTGGAGCGGCTCCTGCGCCTGAGTCTTTCGCTCCCTTTCTAGAAGCACGCCACGCCGCCATGCCCAAAGATACCAGTCTGGAAAAAATTTTACTCATCGGCTCCGGCCCTATCGTCATCGGCCAAGCCTGTGAGTTTGACTATTCCGGAGTCCAGGCGTGTAAAGCGCTGCGCGAAGAAGGTTACCAGGTGGTGCTGGTCAATTCCAATCCAGCCACCATCATGACGGATCCGGAGTTCGCGGATCGAACCTACATCGAGCCCATCACCCCGGAGATCGTCGAGCTTATTATAGAGAGGGAAAAACCGGATGCCCTCCTGCCGACCCTTGGCGGCCAAACGGCGCTGAATTGCGCGATGGATCTTCATCGCCGGGGTGCGCTTGAAAAACACCAGGTCCGGCTCATCGGTGCCAACGCGGAGGCGATTGAGAAAAGTGAAGACCGGCAGCTTTTCAAGGAAGCGATGATCAAGATCGGACTGGACGTCGCGATCAGCGGCATTGCGCATACTGTCGAAGAAGCTCGACGCGTCGTGGATGAGGTCATTGGGGAGTTTCCGGTTATTATCCGTCCTGCCTACACGCTGGGCGGAACGGGCGGCGGCGTGGCGTATAATCGGGAAGAATTTGAAGAAATGGCCGGACGCGGGATCGATCTATCACCGGTCAACGAGATTCTTATCGAAGAATGTCTTATCGGCTGGAAAGAATATGAAATCGAGGTCGTGCGGGACCGGAACGACAATTGCATCGTGGTCTGCTCGATCGAGAATTTTGATCCCATGGGCGTGCATACCGGGGATTCAATTACCGTCGCGCCCATTCAAACGCTGACGGATCGCGAGTATCAGCTCATGCGGGATGCTTCCTTCGCCATTATTCGCGAGATTGGCGTGGAAACCGGCGGCTCGAATATTCAATTTGCGACGGATCCCAAGACCGGCCGGATGGTTGTTATCGAAATGAATCCGCGCGTCTCGCGTTCCTCCGCGTTGGCTTCCAAGGCGACCGGTTATCCGATTGCGCGGATCGCGGCGAAGCTCGCCGTCGGCTACACCCTCGATGAGTTGGCCAATGATATTACGAAGCACACCCCGGCGAGCTTTGAACCAACGATCGATTATTGTGTGGTCAAGATTCCGCGGTTCACGTTTGAGAAATTTCCCGGCGCCGATGCGACCCTCACCAGCATGATGAAAAGTGTGGGCGAAGCGATGGCAATCGGTCGGACCTTTAAAGAGGCTTTTCAGAAAGCCCTGCGTTCCCTGGAAACCCGGCGGTTTGGCCTGGGGGCTGACGGACGGGACTTTGAACCTCGCACGGAAAATGGCGAGTGGGATCTGGAGGAAATCCGCCGTCATCTGAGCTGGGCCAATAACAAAAGACCCTTTTACATTCGCTATGCGCTGCTCGCAGGTTTGTCGGTGGAGGAAATATATCAGTTGAGTGCAATCGATGTATGGTTTCTGGAAAATCTGCGTCAGATTGTGGAGCTGGAAAAACACTTGGCTGAGCAGTCCTGGCCGCTGGAGGAGGGGACTCTTCGGCAGGCGAAACGCTGGGGTTTCAGCGACCGCCAGATTTCATTTCTGTGCAGGGCGGATTTTGATGTGGTGCGGGCGCGCCGGAAAGAACTGGGGATCCTGCCAACTTACCGGCTGGTGGATACCTGCGCCGCGGAATTTGAGGCTTACACCCCTTATTATTATTCCACCTACGGCGGGATCGAAAATGAAGTGCGCCCCACGGACGAGGAACGCATCATGATCCTGGGCGGGGGACCCAATCGCATTGGACAGGGCATTGAATTTGATTACTGCTGCGTACATGCTGCCTTTGCCCTGAAAGAAATGGGCTACGAAACGGTCATGGTAAACTCCAATCCGGAGACCGTTTCCACGGATTTTGATACGAGCGACAAACTCTATTTTGAGCCGCTCACCCTGGAGGATGTGCTCAATATCTATGAGGCAGAAAACTGTTCCGCGGCCATTGTTCAGTTTGGCGGGCAGACTCCCTTGAACCTCGCCCAGGATTTACAGGCCAACGGGGTGCGCGTGATCGGCACGCAGCCGGAAAATATTGAAATGGCGGAAGACCGGAAACAATTTGCTGCGATGCTTGGTAATCTGGGGCTGCGTCAGCCCCCCAACGGTTCTGCTACGAATGAAGATGAGGCCATTGAGATCGCGAATAATATCGGCTATCCCGTGCTGGTGCGTCCTTCATTTGTCCTCGGTGGGCGCGCCATGGAAATTGTCTACACGGAAGATGATCTTCTGAATTATATGCGCCTCGCCGTTGACGCCAGCCCGGAGCGGCCAGTGCTTGTTGATCGTTTCTTGGAAGACGCCATCGAGGTGGACGTGGACTGTATCTGTGATGGGGAGCACGCCATTATCGGCGGCATTATGCAGCACATTGAGCAGGCTGGTATTCACAGCGGGGACAGCGCCTGTGTTCTGCCGCCCTTTTCACTCTCGCGATGGACTCAGGAAGAAATTGTCCAGGCCACCCAGGCGATGGCCAGAGAACTGGAAGTCTATGGTCTCATGAATGTGCAGTTCGCGGTGAAGAAAGGGGAACTTTACGTAATTGAGGTGAATCCACGCGCGTCCCGCACGGTGCCCTTCGTCAGTAAAGCGATCGGGGTGCCGCTGGCTAAACTGGCCGCAAAAGTCATGGCAGGTGCCAGTCTCGAAGAACTCGGCTTTACTCAGCAGATCACGCCCTCCCATTTTAGTGTGAAAGAAAGTGTCTTTCCGTTTATTCGCTTCCCGGGCACGGATATTGTCCTGGGACCGGAAATGCGTTCCACCGGTGAAGTGATGGGCATTGATCCCGATCTCGGTCTGGCCTACGCCAAAGCGCAACTGGCCGCCCAACCCGGTTTGCCGGACAGCGGTAATCTATTTCTTAGCGTCAAGGATGCCGACAAACAGGGCATCGAACAGATCGCGCGTGATTTTGTGGACCTCGGGTTCAAACTATTTGCCACCAATGGCACGGCCCGGTCCATTGAGGCGGCCGGGGTGCCGGTCCATCGGATTTATAAGATTCACGAAGGCCGACCGCATGTCCTCGACATGATTAAGAACGGCGAAATGCATTTTATTATCAATACCCCCAGTGGACGCATCCCACGCCAGGACGAAGTCAAAATTCGCAGTCTCGCCGTGGCTCACCGTATACCAATTATGACCACGGTAAGCGCCGCTCGCGCCAGTATCCTGGCCATTCAATCCGTCAAAGAACGTGGGCTGCGCGTCAAATGCCTTCAGGAATACCACGCCGAAGTCCTCTCCGATTCCGGCCAATTCCCCGCCGCCGAACAGAGTGCGGTGGAGCCCGTCGTGGCGGAGTGACTTTCAGGCGCTGATTAAGTATGATCAGCCGCCGTAATGCTGATTCTCAGAGTCTCAAAGTCTCCGTGGCCACTACTCCCAGCTTCAGTTGGGACAATTCAGGCTCCAGTGAATTCCGAACTTATCGATGACCATTCCAAAATAGGCGCCCCAGAAAGTATCTTCGAGGGGCATTTCAACCTTCCCGTCTTTCGACAGACCGGCAAAAATACGCTCTACTTCTTCCCGGCTATCCAGCCCGATGTTGATTGCGATATTGCTACCGAGGACAAAGCTTTCTTCATAGCAGGCAGGAACGTCAGACCCCATTAAAATAGTCTCACCGACCTGCAGGCTGATATGCATGATTTTCGTGGAATCGCTCTCGCGGTATTCGACCTCCTCCGGAGCCTCTGCGTACGTTTGACTCATCAATAACGTGCTGCCGGCAAAGACTTCTTCGTAAAAAGCGAACGCCTGTGCACAATTGCCCGTGAAGTAGAGGTAGGGTTGTAATTTCATCCTGTGCGCCGTTTAAAAGCCGTCAATGGGGAGTTTGAACAACGGCCCGAATGACATCAATTTCTCTCGCCAGGGGCAAGATCTACTTTCAAGGCTGAGGCACGCGAATGGTCTGCCCGACGATGATTTTATTCGGGTCGCTCATGCCATTGGCCTGCACGAGCATATCGACCGTGCACCCGTGTCGGCGCGCGACCTTGAACAGGGTGTCACCCTTGCGAATGGTGTAGCTCGTATGATTCCGCGAGCTTACTTCACCATTGCCCCTTCCGCTTTCGCTCAGATAAACCGTGCCGTTGCGGTCAGTCACGGTCCGGCCTGTGGCGGATGCCGTGGCGCGGCCGGAAGCAGGCGTCTCGGTTGAAGCCGTGCTGCTTGCCGCCGCCCCGGCCACTGGACCGAGAACCAGTCCGCTTCCCGCGCTCGAACTGGGGAGGGGAACCGAGCCTTCCCGCCAGCTGCCCGGCTTCGGCGGGCGTACCTGGAAGGCGTAATCAAATAGCGCGGTGGCATCATTCCACTTATTCGGGCTCTTCAGCAGCACGAGATGAAACCGCCGGTTCCCCCGTTGCACTTCCGCCGCGTAAGTGTGGAGGCTGGCCCGCGTCCAACCTGTTTTGGCCGGGCCCATCCCTTCATATTTGAAAAGCAACCGGTTGTGGTTTTTCACGAACTGCGTCTTGGCCTGCGTCTTCAAGGTGAAGCCTGGACGACGACAAATCTCGCGAATCTCCGGCCGCGTCATGGCCGTCTGGAAAATGCGCAGTAAATCCTCGCAGGTTGTCACCTGCCCCGGGGCGGGGAGTCCATTCGGATTCTTGAAATGGCTGCCCGTGCAACCCAACCTTTTGGCATAGCGGTTCATCAGGCTCATGAATTCTTCCACGGATCCCCCTCCGTGCCGAGCCAGAGCCCGGGCGCTGTCGTTATCGGATCCAATCAGGATGGAATGGAACAATGCCTTCGCGCTGACGACCTCACCCGTGCGCAGGGGCACATGGCTCGGTTCGGCCGCGTCCGCACCCACCACCTTGATGCTGCCATCCATCCCGCCGCGCAGTTCATAGGCCAGCAGTGCCGTCATCAGCTTTACCGTGCTGGCGGGCGGAAACTTTTCTTTCGCTCGCCGGGAAAAAAGCACCTCCCCGTTGTCAGCATCGACCAGAAGGGCGGCCTCCGCCTTTACCTTCCCGCTCACCTCACGCAGAGCTGCGGACGGCCCACTGCCCTGGGTGGCGGGGGAGGATTGCGGTTGCGGCGTCCCGATTGGGGCCGGTTTGGCCGCGCTTTCCGGCTGACCAGGCTCTATCGCCTGATTCAACGGCGAAGCGGTGACGGTGACAGTGAAGGGTCGGATCAGGATGATCGCGAGCAGGGAGAAGGCAACTACCAGCGATTGGGTTCCAGGGTTCATGCTGGCGTCATTCTACACAGCCTGAGCGTACGTTCAACTCGTCATTCGCCGCTCCTGGCGACTTCCGCGAAAAATCGTTGCACAGGCCACCGGCCCTCAGGAATAGTCTGCCCTCAATCGAAACGCAGGCTCTGTTCCACACCCCACGCACCTCAATCATCTTCATTTACTCAAAGAGAATCCATGGACGCTGAAACTACATCCACCGCCGTTAGTTCCGCCAAACCGCTCGAAGGCAAAGTCGGCCTTGTTTGCGGTGTGGCCAATAAGCGTTCCATTGCCTGGGGAGTGGCCAAAGCCTGGGCGGAAGCGGGCGCCCAGTTGATTTTCAGCTATCAGGGGGAACGTCTCGAAAAGAATGTCCGCGAACTCGCCGCGGAATTGAATGAGAATCCCATCGTCATTCCATGTGATGTCAGCAATGACGTGGAGATTGATGCCTTCTTTGCTGCGGTCAGGGAACGCTACGCCAGGGTGGACATGCTGCTTCATTCCATTGCCTATGCCCCCAAGGAAGCGCTTGAGGGCAACTTCCTCGACACCAGCCGGGAAGCCTTTGCCACCGCGCATGACGTCAGCGCTTACAGCCTGATTGCCCTCAGCCGGGGGGCGGCCCCCCTCATGACGGACGGCGGGCTCATCATCAGCATGACCTACTACGGTTCCGTCAAAGTTATCCCGAACTACAATGTCATGGGCGTAGCGAAGGCCAGCCTGGAAGCCACCACCCGCTACCTGGCCTGGAGCCTTGGGGAGAAAAAAATCCGCGTGAATTCGATCAGCGCAGGGCCAGTGAAAACCCTTGCGGCGATGGGTGTGAGCGGCATCTCAAAAATGATAAAGACCTATGAGGCCTATGCGCCACTGAGAACCAGTTGCACGCCAGATGATATCGGCGCCACCGCGGTATTCCTCGCCAGCCCCGGCGCCGCCTGTATCACCGGCCAGGTCATCTATGTGGATGGCGGCTACGAGATTATGGGCATGTATGACGAGGTCTGATCGCCTGGGACGGCTCGCTTTGCAGTAACACGCGCCCTTTCATCCTGCTCCGCCCTGCCCCGCTGTGCTTCAAGCGGAGTGTCGCCAGCGGATCAACCGCCCGCCTTCGCGCTGGCCATGAATGGCCGCGTCCTGCTCTTGCCAGGCCGCATGTGCGGGTTCCTCACGGTGCGCTCCGTGGCTGATGTATTCTGATTGGCGAGGCGCGGGATCAGGCTCCACCGTGCCGGACATCGGGAGGTGCACCTGGACGCTGTGAATCTCTGAACGTGGTTCCGGGATGCGGTGGCCTTCTTCCTGCAGTCGCTGAAAATGGCTTTCCATCGCGCGGGTGATCAGCTCGATCACCTCTTCTCGGGAGCCGGCTGTGGCCATGCACCCGTGGACATCCGGCACGTGTGCCGACCAGCAACCATAACTGTGTTCTACAACAACAGCGTATTGCGCTTTCATAATGATATGTTGAGAGGACGTGACGAAACGTGAGGAGTTGGCTGCCCGTCAGCTGAACAGGTCAGCCGAACGAACAGTATGGGGTAAGGTCAGATGAGCAGGAATCAGGCCGAAAGCAGATTGAGGGGACCTTTTTCGTAAATTTCTGACAATCTGATAATTACCATAAGAAGCAACCGATTAGCTGCCAAGCAATTTTCCCGTCACAATTGACCGGCAGGGCTCTCCCCGCTATACCCAACCGCCATGAAAAAAATCGCCCTTTCAACCTCCACCATCTCCACCCATGGTTTTTGCGGCCAAGTTCTCGGCTGCTTTGCGGCTGTTCTGATCGGCATCTTTCAGACCCACGCACAGGATGAGAAAGATCTCCTGGGACCCAAGGAAGCCGTGGCGGTCGCTCAGGAAATGGCCGCTGAATACATCGAGTCGATCAAGGCTGATCTCGAAGATCCCGAACTCACCGCCCACCACAAAGAAACCATCGCCTTTGATATCGCCACGGAGAAAATGTTTATGCTCCTCTTGGACCGCCTGCAGGACGCCGGCGACGAGGATCTGCTCGCTCCCGCCGTCATTTACCGGTTCCTTTTCAATCTGACCTTCAACCGCTACGAGGCCGACCCGGAAAGCGTCGTGGAAGTCAGTGAGGAAGTGCGACAGAACATCGAACTGCGCGAGCGCCAGCTCAGTGCTTTTCTCGAAGTTTTCGAAACAGAAGATCCTGAAGTTGCCGAAGCGCTCAAGGGCCTCGCGGGCATCAGACAGAAATCGTCCTGGTCCTCCTCCACCACGGAGAATTCAGAAGATCAGAGCACGCAAATCGAATCCGCAGAACCAGTAGAAGTTTCGAACTAAGCGAAAAATTGAAAATGAATAACTACATTCTCTCCGCCATCGTCTCCCTTTTTCTGTCCTCTCCCTTTCTGGTGATCGGACAGCAGGAGGATTCTGCCGCACCCATGCTCGATCCGGATGAAGCGGTAGAATCCGCCAGATTCCTCGCCGAAGAATATATCCGAGCCCAGGAAGAAACGCTTCAGGATACTGAACAGAAATGGTTCCGAGACACCATCGAAATTGATATCCGGTCCGAGCAAGCCTTCATGCTGCTTCTCCATCGACTCGAGGAAAAAGACGACCTCAAGCTTTTGGGGCCTGCTGTTGTTTTCCGTTTCCTGGCCGACCTCGTTACGTTGCAGTACAATACCGATCCCGAATTCTTCGAAGCAACCCCAGAGGAGAAACAGAAAATCCAGGAAAGAAAAGATCAGCTGATGACTTTTCTCGAGATTTTTGAAGAGGCCGATCCGGAAATTGCGGAGATCCTGCAGAGCGCCCTTGGGAATGGAATCGATTTGGAAAAGAACGCAGAAACCGATAGTATTGATCCCGATAAAATGGAGATGGCCCATGCCATGGTTGAGGCCAGCCAGATGGAAATGATGATTGATAAAACCATTGAGCAAATGACCGGCCTGCAGCGGCAACAGGTTCAGGGTCTGAATCTTAATGACACCGAAATGCGCGAGTTCGAAGAAACCATGATCAAGATCGAAGAAGTCGCCCGGGAGATTCTTGATCCGGAAATCTTCAAGGATGTCATGGCCCGTAACTTCGCCACTATTTACACGATGGAAGAAATGGAAGCCGCCATCGAGTTTTACACATCCGAACTTGGTCAGAGTATCGTCGCAAAAACCCCCGAAGTGAACCAGGCCACCATTGAGTGGGTGCAAAGCAAAACCCCGGAAATCCAGCAGCGCATCATGGAGTTGGATCGGTAATGTGAGATTTCGTCCTTCTTGTGGCCTAACTAATTAACTAATCCCAGTTGCCGATGTCATCCTCATTTCCGGGTTTTCCGTCCGGGCCGGCGGAAAAAAGGTCGAAAGGGTCCTGATCACTGCGCGTGCCGGGTAGCTTGTAAATGTATGCGTTGTCCCATGGATCGGTGGGGAGTTCACTGATCAATTGGCGCCAGTTACCGAACCTGAACGTCTCGGGTTTTTCCACAAGCGCCCGCAGACCCTCCTCCGTTGTCGGGTTACGTTCGGCCAGGGCACGAAAGGAACTCACTGCCACGCGCAATTGCTCAATGTCATCTACCGCACGCAATACCTTACTGACATCAGTCGCTTCTTCTTTCGGTTCCACGTCGGCTCGCTCTGACCGCTCTTCGGTTTCTTTGCTGTCTGCTTTCGTGGCAAACTCTTCGGCGCTGTGCGTTTTTTCCGCTTCTAATCCTTCCGGCATGAATTCATCAGCCGCTCGCTCCGCTTCCTTTATGGCGCCCGCGTCGGCCACTTGAGCTTCGTCCTCTTTCCTCTCCGCACTGCCGGTTGCCGTCACGGTTCTTTCTTCAGTTACCGCGGACACCGTGACCTTGCGGAATCCCGCCTCACCCAGCACGTCCAACACTTCGGTCGCCTGTTTCGCTTGCGCGTTGGAGTGAATTGAAATGATCACCGGCCGTTCTTCCGCGGTTCTGCCCCTGGATTTGTCAGACTCAAAGAGCGAACCCAAAAAACTACTTAATTGCTCCAGGGTGTATTCTTTTTCCTGCGCAAAAATCCGGCCGTCGGCTTCAATCTTAATCGTCAGCGGCGTGTCGGAGGTAATTTCTTCCGCCGAGGGGTCGACCGTTGCAGTTGTTCCCGCCTTACCAGCCGCTCCCGTTTCTGGTTGTTTTTCCTTTCGCACTAATTCGATAACCAGAGGCTTATTCTGTTCCTCTCGGTCTGGCGGTGCGGTATTGGTCTTGATCGCGGGCCTCTTCAATCCCGCCGTGGTCACGGCATCGAGCAAAAGCGTTATCGTATCAGAATCGACCTCTGACTGCGTCTCAATTTCAACTGGCAGCTCCGGGCTATCTTTGGCTAGCCTTTCGAACAATTTGACCGTGTTCTCCGTGGCTTTGGCTTCATTCGTAAACACATGCAGAATGACTTTTTCCAGTTCATTGCCCGCCGGTATTTGCGCTTCGATTTCTTTCCAAGTCTCGGGCCTGGACGCCGTGGCGCTACCCTCGCCTTCATCTTTCGTGGCTGGCCGCGCACTTTCCAGCTCGGCCTCTTCACTCACCGGTGTTGCCTCTTCAATCAGTCGAGCTGGATAAAAATCACCCCAGAAGGTGGCATCTACCACTTCGTAGTATTTCTTGATCGTCCGAGGATGAATCTTAACTTTCGCCTTTTCGGCGTCGATCTGATACGGATTATTTTCCAGATCCACTCCCTTAAACCGCGCCACGGATGAACCGGGCTCGAGGTATTTTTCGATCTGCGACCATTCAAACTCTAACTCCCCAGCACTTTTATTTTCGGCTTTCCACTGCACCAGCGCTTTCTCCAAAAGCTGGGCATCTTCGAGAATGAGCGAGGCGAGATCACGCAGTCGTTCCTTCTCTTGAGAACTTTGGGAGTATGACTCTGTTGAGGCGGCATCCTCCGGTTCACGCGCGGTGGACACACCGATGCCCACCGGCAGAAGGGCGACCCAAAGTAGTATGTGACGGATCATTCCGTGACGAAAGGACTGGAGGAATGGAGAAGGTGGAAGACTGATCATGCGGGCAAACTGGGTAAGAAAGTCACGGTGACTTTTCGTTGCGGGATGGGGTGGACTCAAGCGCCCCCGTCGTGGTTCAGAATTTGTAAATGCCACCTTGACCGCCCGACAAAGCGGGGATCTAGCTGGTAGCGACGATTGGTAAAGATGAATGAACTATTCACCAGATAACCTTTCTCACAGAGCCATGACGATACGTTTTGCAGAGCCGATGATTGACTGGGGCCATTCACTTTTCCGCCTGAGCATCCTTTTCGTGGCTGGCGCGCTTGTCCTCACCGGGTGCTTTCCCTCGAACCGGAGCCAGGACCGTGCCGCAACTTCGGGCGTGTATGAGGGACCACAGGATGGTGCGGGCGGGTTTCAACCTCAGACGGTGGCCGGCGGTCAAACCGTTCCCAGCCAGGCTGTTCCGGGTTCAACCTACGGTGATCCCTATACCTCTGGCAGTGGCGTCGCCGTCACCGCAGAAACTTCCGGCCTGCAGCCACAGGCTGCGGAAGTCGTGAGCGGCGGCGCACCGGCGGCCTACGGTGATCCCTACTCGGATTCCTCTTTCCCGACCCCGGCCGCATCCGCGTCTTCATCCACTGTTCCACCGGCCACCTCATCGTCCCCCGCAGGTGGCGGTGGCACCGCTCTCAGCCCAGCCACAGGCAGTGGTGGCACCTACGTCGTGCAGCCAGGAGACAGTCTTTGGAAAATCAGCCGGGATCATAACACCACGGTGGCCGCCATCAAAGAGGCCAATGCCATGGCGGACGACCTGATCAAGCCCGGAGATGAGTTGCGAATCCCCTAGAGTTCGGTAGCTTCTTCTTGACGGTCCCTCCTGTCATTGTTCCCCTACTCGCTTTTTCCCAGGACACCCTTGGTTAGACTGGAACAGGATGGCATTGACCTTTCATCTGGAATCGGCGCATCTTCCCGCGTGTCCGAATCCCGGATTCTTGTCGCTATCTTGAGCCATCTCAAGCCAGCCTCCAGTGTGATCGTGCTCAATGAATGGGCCAGGCAGCAGGGGGCGGATGAGGTGTTGCTTGTCCATGGCGGCTCCCGGGAAGACTTTGAGAAAACGGACTGGGGCCAGAAAGTTTACTGCGGAGATTCCCGTCTGCGGTGTCAGGACCTGCAACGGGAGCGTCAAAGTTACCAGGGCGTGTTCCAGCTGATCTCTGAGTGGCTCAGCCGTCCGGAGAATGCAGATTTTGCTCACGTTCTCTTTGCGGAGTATGACCTTTTTCCGCTCGTGGCAGATGTGCCGAGGAGGTTTCGCGCCTATCTCCGAGAGCGTGAAGCGGACCTCACCGGTTATCGGCTGCGCCGGATTGACCGGACAAACAGTCCGCTCTACCTGGATCATGCTCGTGACCCGGAGTTCCACCGGTACTTTTCTCAGATCAGCCGCCGGGAAGACGCCCGCTGTGTCCTTCAGCTCCTGGGGCCATGTGCCTTCTGGCGCACGCCGGCCTTTCATGAGGTGTCCCGGACCGAGCCGCCAGTCCGGATCTACCTGGAGCTCTTTGCTCCTTCCATCGCTCATCATCTGGGCTTCCGTGTCGTCGGCCTGCCTCAGGAGCAGAACCACTTTGTCTCGCCTCTGGAGTTGCCTGGGAGCGTGCTGCGCAGGGTCAACGCCAATGGCAATGATGCCTGGTGCATTCATCCGGTGAAAGATTATGCCCAGGCGAACCGCCGCTTTCTCGCCGCGGTCAATACGAGTGATCAGTGACAATTCTGTCACAGACCCCGTGCCGAGCGAACATTTCCATCCTCCGGGACCACCATGGAGAGCATGAACTGTCACCAGCTCCTCTTTGCCAACTTTGCCTTGGGCCTTTGTCTTCCCTTATCGCCGATCCTTCATGCCGTAGAACCTGCCGCCGAGGTCCGCCTGGAAACGGAAGCGCCCGTGACGGTCATCGGCGCGGGGTCCTGTTCTCACGCCAACAAACCCATGCCTGCCTGGGAGGCAATCTCTGCAAAAGATCCAGGCGTTTTCCTGCACGTCGGGGACAATGTTTATGCCGATACCGATGACGCGGACAAGATGCGCGCAGCCTATGAGGAGCTATTTGCCGATGCCGGCTATGCCAGACTCAGGCAGAACACGCACCTGATCTCCGTGTGGGATGATCACGACTACGGCATCAACGACGGCGACCGTACCTGGGCTTTCCGTGAAATGGCCGAAAAGGTTTTTCACGAAGTCTATGCAACACCCCCCGATCACCCGCGCCTCGATCGGCCGGGTCTTTATCAGAGCTGGCTCATTGGCCCGTCCGATGGTCCTCTGGTCAAGCTGATCGTCCTGGACACGCGTTACTTTAAGGACCCCTGGAAACTCAGCTCTGAGGAAGACAAGGAAACCATCGGGCGCTATGCACCGGATGACAGCCCTGAAAAAACGCTCCTCGGCCAAGCCCAGTGGGAGTGGCTCGCCGGGGAACTGGAGAGCCCCGGACATCTGACGATCATTGTTTCGAGCTTTCAGGTGTTGCCAACGGAGCAGCGCTTTGAGAAATGGTCGCTTTTCCCGAAGCAGCGCCAGAAGTTGATCGAGCTTCTCAAAACCAGCAAGGTGCGCAATGCCATCATCGTCAGCGGGGACCGTCATCTCGCGGAAATCTCCGTCCTGCCTGCTGATGAAAACGGGCTCGATTTCCCGCTCTATGAGCTCACCGCCAGCTCGCTCAATGCAGGGATGGGTCCGCGCTGGTCATCGGAACCCAACCGCCTGCGGGAGGGGCAGAACTTCACCCACGACAACTTTAGTCTCATTCGTGTCAATTGGAGCGAGGGCCCCGAAAAGCCGGCGGTCACTTTTGAGATCTGCGATGTGAAAGGTGGCGTGCAACGCGCGGTGACTCATCAATTCTGAGGCAGCCAGCTCGCCATGTCCGGTGGAAGCACTGATTGCCAGGCCGCCTGAAAGTTCTCCGTCTCAACGGACATGGCCGCTGAATGCAGGGCGTGCCGGTCAAGGAGCAACTGCTCCTCCAGTTCGGGCGTCCATCCGGTTTCCGTGAAGCGCACGTAGCAACGCTCATCCGGGCCATAGATCTTGTCTCCCACGACCGGATGCCCCAGATGGGAAAGATGCACCCGGATCTGGTGCATGCGCCCGGTCACCGGCTGTGCCTCCACCAAGGCGAAACGGTCTCCTGCGGACGTGTTCTTTTCGAAGCGTCGCACCACCCGCAGCCTAGTCACCGCGGGCGACCCGGCACGGTGAACCACCTGTTTGACCCATATCAGAAAGGCCGCCGCGTGCAGCCGCTGGGAGTCGAGAGGGAAATCCGCCTCCCGCACATCATTCTCCCAGTCCGGCCAGCCCCAGACCAAAGCGAGATAGGTCTTTCTGATGCGGTGGTCTTCCATCGCGCGGTAAAATAGCCTCGCCCAGTCCGACTGGGTTGCCGCCAGCACCAGGCCGCTTGTCTCGCGGTCGAGCCGGTTCACGATCGAAACGGGCGCAGGGCCTGAGTCGCCTGGCCCCTCCCCGGCCAGGTCTGAGGCCAGCATGCGCTGAAGATGTTCCTGAAGGGAAAGCGGATTGCCTGGCTTGGAGGCATGGACCAGCATATGAGGCGGCTTATCCGCAACCACATAGCCGTCCGCTTCTTCGATCAGGGTGATTTCCATGAAGCGCTTCCTCCGAGTTCGGCGTAGTCAGCACAGAGCGATATGATGAGCATGATCCAGTTGAAGAACGTTTCAAAATACTATCAGCGCGGCGAAGACGAGAAACCTGTCGCCGCTCTGCGTGAGCTAAACCTGGAAATCGAGGCTCAGGAGTATGCTGCTGTCACCGGTCCAAGCGGTTGTGGAAAAAGCACCCTGCTCCATTTGCTCGGCGGGCTGGATAAACCATCGGAGGGAAGCGTCCTTGTTGACGGCGTCGCGCTTGAAAAAGCAGGCGAAAATGATCTGACGCGTTATCGCCGCGAGAAGCTCGGGATCGTTTTTCAATTCTTCAATCTGATGCCGACCATGACGGTGAAGGAAAATGTTACCCTCCCACTGCTGCTCCAGGGTGAACGGCATCAGGACGCCAGCGAGCGGGCCGATGAGCTGCTCGAGATGGTGGGCCTTGCCGAACGTTCAAATCACTTTGCCCAGCAATTGAGCGGCGGCGAGATGCAGAGGACCGCTGTCGCCCGGGCACTTGCGCATCGGCCCGCCCTGCTCTTAGCTGACGAGCCTACGGGCAACCTGGACAGCGCCAGCGCGGAGCGGGTCCTGAAACTTTTTGACGAGATTGCTGACAAAAAGCTTACCACGCTGCTGGTCGTAACGCATAGTCAGGACGTAGCCCGCCGGGCTCGCCGGGAGATCGCCATGAAGGATGGTAACCTGGCATGAACCGCGGTTGTGTCACATCAGGACTGAGATCGCCGAAATACCTCTGAAGATGATGAGAATTATTGCCGCGGTTGAATCTCAGCGTTGCATTCGCGCAACTTTTCCCCCTATGATACCTTGACCGGCAGGCCACCTGTCTGACATTCTATCCCCGTTCAGAAGCCCGTCCTACCATGACCACCAGAGTTTACTTCGCAGCTGCCGCTGCCATCGCCCTTCTCCTTCCTACGCTTTTGCCCGTCACCGTCACCGCTCAGGATACGGGCGCTGCCGGACTTGGTTCCGGGCCGCCGGACAAGCGTTTCGCTGGCCGGATCAGCCTTCTGATCGGTTATGATGACAACGTCTTCACGACAAATACTGATGAGCAGGAGAGTGCTTTCAATACCCTGTCCGGCTCCATCTCCTACAGTTTCGGCACACCCCGGTCCTCCGTTGCGATCAATGCCGGTGCGCGGACCACGGTTTACTGGGACCGGCCGGATGATGAGCTGGACTGGGCCGCGAACCTCGGTATCTCCGCCACGCATAACCTTTCGGAGCGCATCAATCTCTTCGCCAGCACCAGTCTGGTCTATGAAAATGAGCCGGACTTCGGTTCCGTCTTCACGACCTCACGCCGCGACGGGAACTACTTCGTCAGCAATACCAACATTGGAGCCTCCATTCAGCTGACCGAACGCCTGAGCAAGGTCGGCACGCTCGGGTTCAGCACGGTTTTCTACGAAGATGATGAGATTTCCAGCTTCTTTGACCGGCTGGAATACTTCGCGAGCGCTTCTTTGGTTTATCAGGTGCTTCCCACCACCTCCGCCGTTCTGGAATACCGCATCCGCTTTTTCGATCAGGAAGACGAAACCCAAGACGCTTTCTCTCAATACATCCTTGCCGGTTTCAATCACAGGTTCAATCCCCGCGCTTCCTGGACCTTCCGTGGTGGGGTGGAAATCCGCGAGTTTGACTTTGGCGGCGATACGGCGACCAACCCATTCTTCTCCAGTGACATCTCCTATGTCGTCAGTGACAAAACGACCGCGAGCTGGAATACCCGGCTGGGGTACGAAGTCAGCGATACCGTGGGCGTGCTTGAGCGCTACACCTTCCGCACCGGGCTGAATATCAGCCATCGCCTGACCGGCCGGATTCAGACCAATCTGGGTCTGTTCTATTCGCATGATGAGTTTGAGGATGATGTCGACTTTGATGACGACACCTTTAACCTGAGCGTCAGCGCTTCCTACGCGTTCTCTCGTCACTGGGGTATCACGGCTGGTTATACCTACACCATTCTTACCTCAGACATCGATGTGCGGGAGTATGACCGGAACGTCTTTAACGCCGGCCTCCAGTTCTACTTCTAAGGACGGGTACGTTTAGGGAAGGATTCGCCCAGCCCCTCACTTTGCGGCAGTCTTTATGCGGCTTTATGCCATGGTTGGCGTGACCGCCGGACCGCGCGTTGCGCTGTCCCTCAGCGGCATGTCACGCCTCTCAGAGTTCCTCCAGATGGAGATACAGGATCCGGCGGATTTCTTCGATCACCTCCAGGTCTCTCGGTAAATCCACGTGACCGGTCGGCACGATTTTCTCGGATACCGCTTCATCCAGATGCGCACTGCTGTAGGGCACCACGCCATCTGAGCTTTCTTCCAGCGGCAGTTCCGGCTGCTTTTTGCCCATAACGGAGTGCAGGGTCACCCGGTCGCTCAGAGGCAGTTTCAGGATCACATTTAAAGCCGGACTGCCCGGACGCAATTGCGTGATGCTATTCATCCTGTGGGTCAGATCATACTGTGCGAGATCTGTCATATATTGCAGGACATCCATCCTAATAACACTCAACAGAAGGTCGCTCGGTAACCGGATGAGCCGGGCGCCAATCATCCCGATAATCCCTTCCGCTACGTTACTGCCACGATGGGGTGAGCCAATGAAGACACCTCGCCGGACGGCCTGATTTGCGTCAAAGAAAAGGATGTACTCCAGATACTCCCGCTCCTCCGCTGAAATCTCTTCGATCTCCGCAAGCGGCTTCTTCAACGTCAGCTTCTCCACGGTATCCCGGCTGCTGCGGATCTGATAATTGATCAGAATCCCGCCCATACTGTGCCCAACCAGAACCATTTGCTGCATAGTCGGGTGCTGGTTGTTGGGATCATGGGTCTTTCGAAACTCCTCCAGCTCCGAGCGAAAAGCCGCCGCGTTGAGCGGGATGGGGAAGCCGGTTGGGTATTGGTAAACAAGCAATTGATATTTCTCGCGGAGGTAGGGATCGGCTCGCAGCTCGTTGACCATACGCAACCAGACACCCGGGTAGGAACCGAGACCGTGGACCAGAATAACTGGGATTTTGTCCTTCCGGTAAGGTTCCAGCTGATAGAGCCCCCGCTGATCCACAAACTTCAACGGCCGCAACATCATGGCCAGGTTCGCGCGCGGATTTTCCTGGTAATTACCCAGCGTCGCCAGGGGTGTGGTGAAATCAGCTGCCAAAGGCAGGGAGCGACCGCTTAACTCGGCTTTGTTGCGCAAGGCTCGATCATGCAGCGTCAGAGTCACGGATTGTGGGCCATCCAGGGGAGGGCGCCGGTCCGGGAATTCCAGGGTGGCCGTGATCGGGAGGGACATCCCGACCTTGGGCAGGAGCGGGTTGATCCTGGCGCGCTCCTCCGTGTAATCAATCCGGCCAACCATGGGAGCGCCGATGCCGGGCTCGCGTTTGATGTCGGAATCGCCATACTTGGCCTGGATTTCCAGGTATTCGACTGGAAAGACGAAGTCCATCTCCTCGGGCAACCACACTCCTTCACGGGAAGGAGTCCGTTCCCAGCGTAGGTCGTAGACAACCCGCGGTTGACCGGGATCTTCGCCGGTCGCCTCCAGCCGCTGATCTGTCGCGGACTGGAGCTTGTAGAGCAGGCGCACAACCTGCCCGCAGCAGTGGGCGTAAAGCTCCTGATGCAGCGGCGCGTTATCTCTGACTGACCGCTTCCTCGCCGCCTCCGCAATAGCCCGGGAGCTGACCAGTTCAGCCGCGGCGAGGTAGAGCGTAACCGCGGCCCGGGGGTTCTCATCCTTTCTAAAGAGGCGCCCGGCCGCATCACTCAGCACCTCCGCCTGTCCCAGGGTTTCTCCGCTTCCATCCAGGGCCAGACAACTTAGGGCTGCGCCTTCCGGATCCTCGCGGAACTCTTTCGGAGAAATCCCGGCCTCGGCAAGAGCCCGTTCACCAGCCTCAGACATCTTCCACTCACTGAGCACGATCCTGACCTGAGGCGGCGCGTTGATCCGCTGGGGCTCCTTCACGATTTCTACCCCTCGTGGCGAGCCGCACCCGCCAAGCAAAATCACTAATCCAAGTCCCAGACACGACGTTGACCGGGTTGCCCTCGGCGTCAAAACTTTCCTTAACCGCATAGCCGGTGACTTCAGCCTGTAACGCCAGAAAGGTCAACTCGCCGATTGAATAATTTTACGGCTGACCAGCCGCCGCGATGGGCTTTCGCGACGGAAAAACCCACTCTCTATTCACAATTCCTCAATAATTTATGTGGAAGGTGAAATGAAGAATTCCCCTGGGACCGCGTCTGTCCGGATAGAAACACTTCACTCGTTTTATGTTCGACTTTTCCATTCTCATGAAAACTGATTTATCTGATAACCGAATCATCCCAATCCTGATGGGATGCACCCTTGCCCTATTTTCTCTGAGCCTCAGTGGCGCCGCTCTGGCTGATCATCCGGAGCGCCTGCACGTAGCGGCAAACTTCAGCGCGGTTGGTGAGTTGCCCGATGAACAACCGGCCGCCCATCAACCCGCGATTGATCCCCGTAAAAAAGATAAACTAAAGTCACGTCAGCGCGATTTTGAAGAAATCAAAATCAACCAAACGCTGCACGGCCAGAAACCTCCCCGTGCCAACCACAAAGTCCTCGCTGTCGCCGAAGGCCGTGAGATCTACGCTGTGGTTGTCCTGGATGAGCAGCGCGCCTATCTTTTCATCGATAATGTGCTCGCTATCGATACCCCGGTCTCTACCGGCCGCGAAGGGATGGAAACGCCCACCGGAGTTTTTCCGACCAAACAGAAAGTAACCTCCGCTTACATCAAGAAATACCGCTGCACCGTACACTACTGGCAGCGCCTGAACTATAAAGGCATCGGGATGCACTCCGGACGCCTGCCGGGTTATCCCGCCTCTCACGGCTGTGTGCGCCTGCCCTATGAAGTTTCAAAACTGATGTATCAGCATATGCCGGAAGGCACCCCCATCCACGTCATCTCCTCACGGAAAAAACAGCCGGAGCAGAAAGATGAAGTGCTCCTGTCCAACAATACCTGATAATAGAGCACCACACAAACACAGGGGTCTCACCGCTTATGAGTTAAACTGCGGTGAGGCCCCTTTTTGCTTTTTCCATTCTCAGTCTGTCCGGGGATTATCCCGGCGCCAGCGCCACGGCATCTCTGGATTTTCATCCTGCCAGATGCCCAGCTCGTTTTCCTTGGCCAATTCTTCTGCTTCAAAAAGAATTTCTGATTGATTATGCCGCCGGTAATGCCAGGCCCAGCCTCGAGCGACCAAAGCCAGATTAACGTGAGTCTCGCCAGTGTGCGCTACTGCCACGAGACGGCCGTGACGATCCCTTTCCAGAACAAGGAGTTTGACGTCTTTATTTTTTACCAGCGCCTCAAGGGCGCGCTGGGCCTCTTTCCCTCGCTCTTGATGCAGTTCCGGAGCATCAACCCCATGCAGCCGCACCGTCCGTTTCTGGTTGGAATGCCCGCCGATGAGCAGGTCGAATGAATCTCCATCTCCGCAACGTACGGCTCGACCTTCCACATAATCGGCCTCCCCGCGGTCAACGATGGTTCCCAGTGGAGATTCTTCGATCTCCTGAATTCTCTGCGCATCGTCCGCATCTGAAGGCAGCAGGGATTTCAGGTCATCCAGGGTTGGTGCCTCCGCATCTCCGGTTTCCTGCGGAGAAGGTAGGTCCACGTTGCGCATGATCACGGCCAGCAGGGTGATGAGGACGAGCACCACCAGCCCGATGGACACACTGGAATTTTGCTTCATATCGGCCGGAAGATAGCAAAAGAGACGCCTTCTCCAAACTCCCATTTTAGGAGCTTGCGCGCCGCTCCTCAGACGGCCAATCTCACCGCATGGGAGAGGAATCAACGAACCAGTCCGCCGGCGGAGAAAAGGCCCCGGTGGTTTTAGTCATTCGCGACGGATGGGGGATCAACCCGAACGGCCATAAGACCGCCAAGGAAGACGGAAACGCCACCCTGCTGGCGCACACACCTTTTCATGATCATTTATATGCCACCTATCCGATGAGCCGCCTCAGCGCCAGCGGAGAGGATGTAGGGTTGCCCGCCGGGCAGATGGGCAACAGTGAGGTCGGCCATCTCAATCTCGGCGCCGGCCGCATCGTTTATCAGGACCTCCTGCGAATTAATAATGCGATTGACGACGGCTCGCTCCTCGAACGCGAAGCGCTGAAGGACGCCCTCCGCGAGGCTTCTCAGAATAATTCGCGTTTACATCTTTACGGTTTGATTTCTGACGGCGGCGTTCACAGTCACCAGGCTCACATGGTAGCGCTCGCGAAGGCCGCTCATGAAGCCGGAGTAAAGGAGATATTTGTGCACGCCTTTACCGATGGTCGCGATACATCGCCCACCGGCGGCAAAGATTATCTCCAATGGTGTGAGGAAAATCTACATGGCTTGCGCGCGGAAATCGTTACGGTGTGCGGCCGTTATTATGCCATGGATCGCGACAAGCGCTGGGACCGCACCAGGCTGGCGTGGGACGCCATGGTTCACGGCCACGGTGAAGTCATTACAGATAAAAAACCGCATCAGGCCATTGCCGCCTGCTATGAAGACGGCACCACTGATGAATTTCTCAAGCCAATGATTTTCGGCTACGCCAACGAGCAGAGAGTACGCGATGGCGATGTAATTATTTGTTTCAACTTCCGGGCCGATCGCGTCCGGCAATTATCAGCCGCCATCCTTGAGGAAGACTTTGCTGGATTCGACCGCGGAACCTGGCCTCGGGTGAAGTACTGCACCATGACAGAGTATGATAAAAATTATGGTGTCCCGGTCATTTTTGGCAGTGAAACGATGCCCCAAATCCTCGGAGAAGTCGTCAGTGCAGCAGGAAAAAATCAGTTGCGCATTGCGGAGACGGAAAAATATCCGCACGTCACTTATTTTTTCAATGGTGGAGAGGAAGTCGCCTTTCACGGAGAAGACCGGGAAATCATTCCGTCACCCAAAGAGGTCGCGACCTATGATGAAAAACCGGAAATGAGCGCAGAGCAGCTCACGGACACCCTCATCCCACGACTGAAGGACTATGACCTGGTCATCCTCAACTTCGCCAATCCGGATATGGTTGGACACACCGGGGTGGTTGACGCGGGCATTAAGGCTTGCGAGACGATCGACCGCTGCCTCAAGCGGGTCATCGAGGAAATCCTGCGCCTCGGAGGAAAAGCCCTCGTCACCGCCGATCACGGAAACGCGGAGCGTATGCGTAACCCGGACGGCTCACCAAATACCGCCCACACCACTTTTCTGGTGCACTTCATCTATGTCGGCGCCAATCATGAAAAGGTGGAATTGGAGGACGGGATTCTGGCCGACGTCGCTCCAACTCTGCTTCATCTGTTGGCCATCGATAAGCCGGAGGAAATGTCCGGTCACAGTCTGATCGCCATCGAAAACTGAAGGCAGCGCAGGGAAGACGGGCGCTCATTTCCGGACACGAAGAAGGGGGCCCGGAAACTTCCGGACCCCCTTTTGCTTCGGCTTGCCGCTACCACATGAAACCCAAGAGGTTACGCGATTCTTTGGTGTGCTCAGCCGGTCTCTTAGGCTTGTCACGAGGGGCTGAACGAACTGCTTTTCCCTCAATTACTTCTGTTAATTAAGACTCATCCACGAAGCGTTTGTTCATTCGAACTTTACAAAATTTTAACACTTCCGGCCCTTGCATTAGCCGATCACCTTGTAATCAAAGCGGCCCTGCCGCCAGATGCGTACCAGGAGCTTGCCGCCTTTGGCCTCGCGTGCTTTCGTGGCCGCCTCTTCGGCGCCCGTCACGGCCTCACCGTCAATCTGCAGGATGATATCGCCGATCTCCAGGCCTGCCCGGGCAGCCTCGCTGTCGCTCGCCAGCCCGGTGATGATTGCGCCCTTCAGGCCTTCCGGATAGCTCGTGGTCGCGCTGGACTGTGAGCCCGCGTCAAAATCAGACATCTGCACGCCGCTCAAAGGGAAATCTTCTTCCACCTCCGGCGTCTCCGTCACGGTGTCATCAGGCAGGGAGCGTGCCGTGCGCTGTACCTGGGCATAGGTCTCGGAATCTGCCAGGATGAGCATGAAATCCTTCGTCTCGCCTCGGCGGTTGGCCTTCAGCCGCACCTCCGTCCCGGGAGGAAGCTGACCCACCACACTCTGGAGATGCTGCGGCCGGTTGATCACCGTTCCATTCACTTCCGTCACAATGTCCCCGGCTCTCAGTCCGGCTTTGTCCGCCGGTGAATCCGCGATGACGTTGGCAATCATCACCCCGCGCACGGAGCGCATGCCATACATCTCCGCAAGCTCATCGGTCACCGGGCGAATCTCTACCCCAAGGAAGCCGCGCTCCACTGTGCCATCGGTCGCCAGCTCTCGGACCACGTTATAGGCCAGATTCACCGGGACCGCGAGACCGATGCCCTGGCTGCCTCCGGACCGGCTGATGATCGCCGTGTTGAGGCCGACGATGCGTCCTTTCACATCGATCAGCGGCCCGCCGGAATTGCCCTGGTTGATCGCGGCGTCGGTCTGGATGAAATTCTCAAAGTCCACGATGCCCAGATCACTCCGACCAAGGGCACTTACAATTCCCGAAGTCACGGTCTGTCCCACGTCCAGCGGGTTGCCGATGGCAAAAACCTGATCTCCCACCTGCAGTTGATCGCTTTTGCTGAACTTGATCGCCGGCAGGCCGGACGCTTCCACCTTGAGCAGAGCCACGTCCGTGCGCGGATCTGTCCCGACCACCACCGCGTCCAGTTCGTCCTGATTCGCGCTGGAAGGCATTTTCACCTTAATCTCATCCACATCTTCCACGAGGTGGTTGTTCGTCATGATGTAGCCGTCCTCTGTGATAATGACGCCGGAGCCCAGGCCCGTGATTTCTCCCTGCTGGCCGCTCTCCGGGATGTTAAAGAATCGCCGGATGGCCGGGTCCACCACAATGCCGCGATAGGCCGCCACCCGGGTGGTCGTGAAGATATGCACCACGCTCTTTTGCGCCTCACTGATCATGGGCGCGTAGCTCAGCGGAGCCGAAGCCGTGCGGTCGATTTCCGTCTCGTCAAAGGTCACTTTGAGCGGATTGCCCAGGGCATAAGGGGCACCCAGGATCACCAGCGCCGTGATCAGCCCGGCAAAGGCGATCGTGGCCAGACGCAGATGCAGCGCGGCCCGGCGGGATTGTTCAAGTCGGTCGGCAGTTAGGGTGATGGCAGTTTTCATTTTCAGGTTCAAGTCAGTCGATCGGTCAGTTAACTTTTTGGGTCTGGAGTAGAGTAAGGTCTTGAATGAAAGGTGCCGCCGGACGGCTCAGGGGGAACCTGCGCGGCTCCACCGGCCGAAAGGAAGGTCGGCTCTAGAAGATTACGAGTGCGCTCCCTCAACGGTGAAGATGAAGCCGCGATGGGCCGCCGTTTTCCGGCCAGCGGTGATTTACGTCTAGTGACGCTCACCCCCGGGAACGTTCAGAAATTGTCTTGACGGCTGATTGGGAGCGTTTGCACGGACTGCTGCGGTGATCCCTCGTTTCCCTTCTCCGCCCGTTCGCTTTGCCGTTCGGACTTGCCCTCTGCCTTTCACCGCCTCTACACCATGAGCCATGACCTCCCATTACCTTGGAATTGATCTCGGGGCGGAAAGCGGCCGCGTCATGCTCGGCACCTTGAGTGACGACGGCAAACTGACCCTGGAGGAGCTGCACCGCTTTCAGAACGGCCCGGTACCCGTGCGCGACCACCTCTACTGGAACTCGCTCGGGCTTTATCGTGAGATCGTCGAAGGCCTTCGCTCCGCGGCCCGCCGTGGTCTCGATTACGATGGCCTCAGCGTTGACAGCTGGGGCGTCGACTATGTCCTGCTTCGCGGCCACCTGCCGGAGCTCGCTCCGCCTTATTGTTACCGGGATGCCAGAACGGAGGGCCCCTTCCAGACTCTCGCCCAGCGGCCGGGGCGCCAGGTGATCTACGGTGAAACCGGCATTCAGTTTCTCGTTTTCAATACCATCTACCAATTGGCCGCTCATCGGCAGCAGGAGCCTGAGGTGCTCGCCCTTGCCGAGCAGTTTCTTTGCATTGGAGATTATTTTAACTTCCTCCTCAGCGGGGTGGCCAGGGCTGAGGCCAGCCTCGCCAGTACCACCCAGCTTTATGATCCGCGCAGCCGTTCCTGGTCGGACCGCCTGATTGCTGAGGTTGATCTGCCCCGCGACGTCTTTCCGGATATCTGCCCGAGTGGCACCCTGCTCGGGCCGCTCTTACCTGCTCTGGCGGAAGAAACCGGGTTGCGCGGTGCCCGTCAGGTCATCGCCACCTGCAGCCATGACACCGGGGCGGCCGTGGCCGCTGTGCCCATGGAAGACCGCGCCACCTCCGCCTACCTCAGCTCCGGCACCTGGTCGCTGATCGGCAAGGAGCTGGAAGCCCCGCTCATCACAGATGAAAGCCGGGAGGCCGGGTTCACCAATGAGATCGGCTATGGCGACAGCGTGCGTTTCCTCAAGAACATCGTCGGACTCTGGATTGTCCAGGAGTGCCGCCGGGAATGGGAGCGCCAGGGTATGGCCTACAGCTACGGGGAGCTCACCCGCATGGCTGAGGAAGCTGAACCCCTGCGCAGTCTCATTCACCCCAACAGCCCGCCCTTCCTTACCCCGGGCGGAATGCAGCGGAAGATCGCTGATTACTGCCGGGAGACCGGCCAGCCCGCTCCGGAGTCACCCGGGCAGGTCGTGCGCTGCGTTTTCGAAAGCCTCGCTCTTTTTTATCGGGTTACCCTGGCCGATCTCGACCGCCTCACCGGCTCGACCACCCAGCGCCTTCACATCGTCGGCGGCGGCAGCCAGAGTGATCTGCTCAACCAGCTCACTGCCGATGCCATCGGCCGGCCGGTTATCGCCGGACCCACTGAGGCCACCGCCATCGGTAACGTCCTCATCCAGGCCATCGCTACCGGCAGGTTGACCGGGCTGCCCCAACTCCGCCAGGTCGTCCGCGAAAGCTTCGGCCTCAGCACCTTTCATCCCCGCACCGATACGCCCCTGAGCCAGCAAGGCGCGGAACGATTTTCTGTCCTTCAGGCTTAAAAAAGCTCGGAGCGCCGGATCCCGCACCGCCCAGAACGCCACCCGTCCCCACCCACGCTCTCAAGAGCAGCTCACCCCAAGCTGACCCTCCCAGCGGAAAAGATGCCTCATTCATCGGTGATGAACGAATGTTCGTTTTTTATATCGGCCCTCATCCCCTTCCCTTCTTTCCTTTCCCCTTGCCCATCCCCGCGCCTTCCTCCCAGCCGCCATTTCCTCTATTTCTTTTTCTACCTTTTTTCGCTCCGGACGCCCCGGACGTTCCGGACGTTCCGGACGTGTCGCCACAAGCCATTTTCTCTGCTACCTTATTACATGGCTCACCATGATTCTTTCATGGCCTTCCTTCAGCTACCCCCTCAGCTCGCGTCACCTGACCTCACCTCCACCTTCCACCGCTCCGCCTCGATTGATTAAATCATCCTCTCGCTCTCGCCATTCCACGGGAGATATCAGGTCCACGCCTCAAACGCATCTCGTCCATTTTACCGATCGTTCAGCAAAAAAACCACGCGCCTCTTCGATCCTCCAACAGATGCCCAGCCCCTTCCTGTCAGCCTTCAGCGCCGGTCTCGTCCTCGTCCCGACGTCCTTTTTTTGATTTTACCGAACGTTCGGTAAAAACATCCGTGCTCCCATCAGGACCTTCTTCCTCGCCGGCCGCATCACTCCGCCACCCAGGCCCGGACGTAAAGATGACCCGTTTCCGCATCCAGAAGCATGCGACCGCTTTTTCCCGGAGCGGACGCAATCGGGAAATCAACGCGGTGGGTGCCTTCTTTGCTAAACTCAAGCTGGCCGAAGGTTTCCGTTTCCTGCTCGCCCTGCCAGGTGGGCCGCCGGTGGGTGGCGTTGCCCCCAGAAGCTGCTCTCACGCTGGTGATGACCTGGGGCACGGCGTAGGGCGGAATGGTCACGTTAAACTCGTGGTAGGCAATGGAACCATCCAGGCTGCCGTTCGTGGAGGCAAAATAGGTGCTTCCTCCGCCGAGATCGTCCGGAAATTGGCCGCCCGTCACCTGGGTAAATGCCCCGCGGATCATACTAGGATCTTTCACCACCGTGGCGCCGGGCACGTCTTCGGAAAGAGCCTGCTCCCGGCTGGTCTGGCAACTGGTCAGGCCCAGAGCAACGGTGAGAAGCACACTGAGCGCGATGGCAAACTTGGAGAGGCAGGCGATCTTGGTCATGGTGGGGCGGAGGTTAGCGAACCCGTTGCCTCGAGGCAATGCTGGAAGCGTGAAAAATTGTCGCAGCCCTCGCAAAGGATCGGGCCCACCCTGTTCATTTCACACTCTTTCGAGAAGCGTGAAGGTCATGCCGTAGGCGTTTTCGGCATCAGCATCATATCGGGAGACCGTCTTGATGCGCCATTCCTGCTGGGACCATTCGGGAAAATACTTCGTCCCTTCAAATTGGCCGTGAACCGTTGTCAGGTAGAGATGGGTCACGTGCGGCATCGCGAGATGATAAACCTGCGAACCGCCACCGATAATGAAGTTGGTCTCGCCCGTCTCCCGGACGCGCTGGATCGAGGTCTCAATATCCGGCACGGCAAAGCCGCCCGGTTCGCTGACCGGGTAAGTCTGCCGCGTGGTGAGAACGACGGGGATCTGCCGGTCAAACCAGCCGATCATCTCCTCGTAGGTGGTGCGGCCCAGCAGCATGTGGTGGCCATTGGTGCTGTCACGCAGGTGCTGGCTGTCACGAGGCAGTTTAGGCCAGGGAATACCCTGAGGTCCGGCCATGAGCCGGTTCTCATCCATGGCGGCAACGATGGTGATGCGCATGATGACTTTCCTTCCGTGGTGTGGTGCAGGGCGTGGTCGTCGTCATGCCGAAGACGCGGGCGTGCCACAATTTTATGCAATTCCAGATCGACGGGGATCGACCGTTGAAATGGAGATGACAAGCGCCTGGGCCTGGCCCGGCAGACGTTACCCCAGTATCTTACGACAATCCTGACTTATGGTAAATATGAAAACCATGGACTATCCAGATCACGCCCTCCTCCTCGTCGGTCATGGCTCCACCGAGAATGAAGATTCCAGCACCCCAACCTGGCAATGTCTCCAGGTCCTGCGCGAGCGCCGCCTTTTCGCCGAGGTCCACGCCTGTTTCTGGAAGGAGGAGCCCTCCATGCGCGAGGTGCTCAGCGGCATTCACTCCCGGCAGATCTACATCGTGCCGCTCTTCATCAGCCACGGATACTTCACCCTCGATGTCATCCCGCGCGAGCTGGAGCTGACCGGGCCAGTCACCCGTCAGCGTATGCCCGGCCGCGACGAAGACCAGGTGCTGAAGTATTGCGAACCAGTCGGCGCACACCTCGCCATGAGTGATCTTTTGCTCCGCCGCGCTCAGGAAACCGCGCCGGAGGCGGACCCACAACGCACCAGCCTGCTCGTCGTCGGCCACGGAACCAAACTGAATGATGAAAGCCGTCTCGCCGTGGAGAAGCAGGTGGAAAAGTTCCGTGCGGAGACTGACTACGCGCAGGTGCTCAACACCTACATGGAGGAGCCGCCGAACATTGAGGACTGGGCGGACATTGCGGAACAGGACACGGTCATCGTCGTGCCATTCTTCATCTCAGACGGCCTGCACAGCTATCAGGATATCCCGGTGATGCTGGGCGTGGAGGAAGAAGTCGGCGCGTCGGCCAGTCAGCGGGAAGTCTTCCGGAATAACCCTTATCATCTCAGGGGCAAGACTCTTTACTACACCCCGGCGATCGGATCGCATCCGCAGCTGGTCGAGGTCATCCTGGATCAGGTCGCGGACTTTGAGAAAACGCACGGTGGAGTTGGCGTGGAGAGCGTCCACCCTGCTATGGTGGAAACATGAGCAGCGGCGGCGGACACATCAAATCCCGGGATGATCTGATCATGGCGCTGGGAGCCCTCGTGCATGACGAGAGCTACCGGCAGATCGGTGAGGTCGCTATCGATCCCTGGAACGGAGGCGGCTATCAGCTTTATCATTACCTGGACCGGCCAGAGAACGCAGAAAACATTTACACGGACCCCTCCGCCGCCCTGGAAATTCGGCGCTATGACGCGGGCGGTGAGTATCGGCCTCTGCAGGGCTCACCCAGTCTCCGACAGAAATGGCGGCTCGATCTGGAAAATGGGCATGCCCTGCTGGATGCGCTGGATTTCTTGTATCCCATGATGGTGGCCAATTTTCTCCGGCATCGTGCCAAAGAATTGCGGGTCACGCCCGTGCTCGACACGATGCGGCGGCAGACGGGAATGTACCGGCGGGTGGCTGGAATGACTCCCGATCAGGTGGATGAACTGACCGCCAGGGTATGTCACCCGGGGAACTGCCTGCGCACCGCGATCTGGCCGCTCGATCACGGCGTGCCTGTCCGCACTCTGCCGGGCTGGAAACTCGACCCGAACCTGAACATCACGGGCGGTCCGCGCCGGGCCATTCCTCTGCTTTGCAGTGAGATCTGTAACCTGCTCGTGGCCAAGGGGCGGGAATATCTGAAGGAAAAATATGAGGCTGAGCAGAAAAGGCTTCGTGAACAGGAAGCAGCCGCGCAGGGTCAGCAGCAATGATGATGATCTTAAAAAAGCGTCGCCTGATTTTCCCGTTTCTCTTCGCTTTCCTCGCCGTGATCTGGCTGAGCGGGTGTGAGGTCCTCACCTTTGGTGAACGGAAAACGGGTGAAAAAGAGAGTGCCTCCTCACCAGGGACAGCAGGTTTTGGTCTGGCCAGCGCGGAGCAGGCTGTTGACCCGGACTCCCAGTTTCTCGTCCCTGTGCCTAACCGGGATGGATTCTACATTGAGCCGGGAAACTATGATGGCCTGATTTTCACGAATGACCCGCCCGGCACCGCCATCCGTTCGCCTTACACGAAGAAAATGTTTCTGGTTCCCGACCCGGATATTTACACCAGCTTGAGCCCGGAAGAAGGCGGCTCCTGGCCGCGGCGCTCCGTAATGCTCCAACCGAATCTGGACGAAGTCGTCCTTCCTTCCGAGAGATGAGCTCATTGATCGAAATGAATGGCCATGAGCAGAATGCCAAGAATGAGGGCTATCTGGAAGAGTTTCTCCCCGCTTATGAGAACTCCAGGAGAACCTGCTATGATCGACGCATCAATTCAGAAACTCCAGCAGAACGTGATTACTGGATTTGTGTGGAAAGATTCTGCTATTGCATTTTGAGACCCTTCATTATATCCACCGGCGATTGAATTGCCCAGAGAACCCGCCACCACCGTCCAACCAGCTTCCCGACTTCATGGCTGTTTTTCTGACCGCAAGAGCGGTAAAGGATTACATCATAAATCTTACGGCATTACTCCACCGCTTCGGGAACAAATGCGAAATTGATGAGAAACAATTCACAAAATTAACAAAGGATAACGAAATAGATAGAAATAAAATCGTTTGTGCGTTTCTCAAAGATAACAAAGATCAGGCCATCCAGGGCCTAAATCCAGAGTTATGGGATAAACTCAGGTCAGACGGCAAGCCTCGTCCGAGCGCCAATCTTAATGAGCTGCGGAACTTTTTCGTGCATCGTTTTAGACCGATGTGGTGGCACCGGGGCAACAATGATGAATATGGATTCCCTCTCTCATTTATTAATAGTGTTAATGGTGATAAAGACGCGCTCCCCAAAGAAATGTGGTCAGCAATTACGAATCCAGAAGCTTGGGAGGGGGATTTCAACACACTTCCGGAAACAGAGTTTAAGAGCGGCATTTCGCTATTGAAAGAGATGCATCATATTGGAGCGACATTCACGAACGGTTTGTATGAATGGATCGCTAAGACTCAAGATGTTGCGTGAGCAAGCACGGAGTCGTAACGGCGGGGCGGGTTTACCGCCGGTAAGATAATTGCGCCTGACCAGGCGTATGAATCATTTCAATTCCTTCAACTCGTCCTTAACCTCGGCGATGGTCTGCTCGGCAGCTTCGAGATTTGCCTGAAGGGTTTCCAGATATTCGGTGTCACGTTCGATGCCTTCTTCGAGAGCTTCAACATCAGCTAAGGCTGACTGCTTCTCATCATCATCGGTTGCTTCGTCCGCAAGTTGCTGCGCTTCATCCCGGCTCTCCGCGCGAACTTCCAGCAATTTTTCGACGCGTTTGATCTCGTTTTCCAGGCGTGTCTTTTCATCTTCCGCTTCCTTGAGTTTTTCTTCCGTGGAGCTGATTTTCTCCAGTAACTCTTTCTCTTCTTCTTCCAATTCCTCTTCAAGCTCCGCAATCCGTCCCGTCAGCCGATTAACCGAAAAATTCAACCGGTCAATGATGGTCTCACGCCCCCACTCTTTCATATAGGCGAGCCAGGGTTTCTGCACATCTGCCACGAGGGAATTCTTGGCCTTCTCAAGCGCTTCCTCGTGATCGCCCATGATATCATCCCACCGTGCTTTGGATGCTTTCCAGGGTCCTACCAGCGAGGCATCATCATCGAGGTCTTTAATATCCCTGCGAAAAATGTCGAAATAAGTCTGGGTATCCCGCACGAGGGCTTCCATTTGGTTTATTTCGCGGTCAACGCTGGCCGTAAGGAATTCAGCGAGCGCTTGATTTCCATAAGTGTCAGCCAAAACTTCCTTGAGCACATTCATCTCTTCTCCCACACCCAGACCACCGCTCACGCCGGCCTTATTGGCGGTATCAATTATTCCGGCAAGGAAAGACATCCGTCCGGAAATGCGCTCGCGGCTTTTGGTGGAATTTTCCGCCGCCAGATTCACCGCTTCGATTGTTTTGTAGGCTCGATCACGTTGGGTGAAGCCAGCCTGGCCGTCGCGCAGCATGATGCGAGCATTTGTATACTCAGAATTACAGAATTTTATGAGTTCTTCAAGAGCGCTTTTATCCGCTCCGGTTGCCCCGCTAAGGGCCTGCTTGGCGTCACTCGCCAGCTGCCGGCTGGCTGCTTGCACACCCTGCATGGCGGACTCGGCCGCAGCATCCTTAGATCCATCGGGATCTTTCAGAGCAGCTTCCATTGCCTGAATCGCCTCGGCCCGTTCGCGGACGTATTGCGCCGCTTTGCGCTGATAATCTTTTGGAAGACCGGGCGGCACTTCGTCTGGGGCCGCGTGAATTAAACCGGTGAAGATCGAGATTGCCGGAGCAAGAAAGACCCAGAAAAGGATCCGTGAAATCGCAGGCTGGAGATTCATAGTGAGCAGGGTGGAAACTTATTAAACAGGTTTAATTCTGATTAGAATGGGAATCCCCGGTAAACATACCAGCGATTGTTATTGAGATCCTCTTCCCGGCGCAGGGTCACCGCCTTGAGGCTTTCCTGAATCCGGCCCGTCTCATCGTAAACCTTCAGCCAAAGGACAATATCTTCAATGCGGGATTTTCCGTCATCGGTGATATCTTTGACTTCCTCTTCATCCAGGATGTCGGCCAGCAAATCCACGTCCTCATTTGTTCCGCCACCCTGGACGGTTTCGATTTCTTCTTTTTCGCCGATCGCCACGTGCACGATATCATTCTTGAAACGACGCTGAAAAATATCCCACTTGCGTTCAATCCAATTCTTTTGCACCGCGGTCAGTTGTTCATCGGGATGAATACACTCCTTGAACAACTCGAAGTTTTTCTGCTTAATCGCGGCAACAAAAGTTTCCATGAGCTGCTCCGGGGAGGCCCCCTCTGGCACCTCTGTGACCGTGTAGGTATCTCCCAATAATTCATCCATTTCGGATTCGCCGGCAAAACTGCCACCCAGATCATTTTCCGCATCAAACCGGCCGAGCACCATGTCTGGCACGTAGATGCTGTGAACATCCAGAATCCACCCGGCATACGCTTCACCGGATTTTCCTCCGCCGGGAACGATGTATTGGGCTGAGGAAATCTCCCCGACAACCGTCCACTCCGCGGGTGTATCCCCGGAGACCAGACGCTGGAACCGGCGAACCGCTTCGTAGGCACCGACAAATCTCTGTGCGCCAGTATTGATAAAATAAAAGCCGGTGGCTGGCGAACCGATCGCCACATAGGGCTTTCCGTAATGAAGAAAAACGCCGTCCGGATATTGAAGTCCCTCAAGCACCACCGTGGTGCCTTTGATCTCATCAAGGGAAGTCTCTTCCGGGTTGGGCGCTGGCAGAGGTTCGGTCAAAACGGGGGAGTCCCCATTGAGCAATTCTAATTGCAGGTTGCGCCAGGCTTTCCTGGTGTACTTGGCGAGAAGATCACTCCGCACGTCTTCCCCTTTCCGGTAGGCCAGCATTTCCTCCGTGACTTCGATCCGGTCCCCGCGAAGAGCGCGGGCCGCATTCTGTGCACGCTCAATCAACGGCAACACTTGAGGATGGTCAGGAAAATCTTTCTTCAGGGTAGAAACTTTCTCCAAAGCGCGCCGTCCGGGATCAAGCGAGCCTTCCCGGCCTTTGAGCCCGCTCACATACTCTTCAAACTGGCGCAGATAATAGTCCGCTTCATCCAACTGCAGTTTCGTCGGCCCTTCCTGGCCGTAGACTGGGGTGAAAGCCGCGGTAACGATGAAAAGAAGAGAAATCACGGAGGAAAGGCGCATAACTGGCAACAACGGACGGGTTAAGTTTATGATGGTAACAAGGAGGGGACCTGCGCGGGAAGGACGGCATAACCGGTGCATTTGTTCAACGCAAATCAACCTGTCACTTCGGATCTACCGCCGGTAAGTGGCGGTGGAACCAAAAAGCCCTTGTCCGGTGAAATTCTGATAAGCCAGCAGTCCGAAAGCGATGGCGACAAAAATAAAACCGTAAACAATGGCGAGAATGGCGAGGCCCACCGCAAAGATAACGCCGATGTAACGGGCCTGCTGCGCCCGGGCTGGTCCCATGAGATTGCGTAAAATCTGGCCGCCATCCAGGGGCATCACCGGCGCGAGATTCAGCACGTTCCAGAATACGTTGATGAGGAAACCGAAAAAGATCACGTCGCGCAGAATCGCAGTCGGTATGGAATTTGCGGGAATGAGGCCGGCCAGCACAAAGCAGATCGCGGCCAGCACAAATCCGGCGGCCGGGCCGGCGAAGAGCACGAGCAGATCCTGTTTCCGGGAAAAGTAAGCGCTGCGCTGAATGGCCACCCCGCCGAACCCGTGCAGCATGATGGCAGGCTTCGAACCGAATTTCCTGCCTGTGAGGGCATGACCCAGCTCGTGAACGAGGATGGAGATAAAAACCATGCCAACGCCCAAGAGAAAAGCGATGAGCCGTTCCGGATCGACGGGATTGAAAGCAAAGTAAGCGACCAGCCCGGCAATGACCCAGAAGGGCCAGTGGATCTGCACGGGCATGTTGAGAAAACGGAAGCTGAGCATAACGCGGGGTTACCTAGCTGCTCTGGGATGAGAAGCCAGAGGAAATCACTCGGACGTGTGAGCGGAGCATTTCAGGATGAAAGGGCAACCCGTGCCCGGGCGGGTTCGTTCTATTAACAGGGTTAACCAACGCTCTCAAAATCTATAAGACCATCTTATGATCGCATCACCCTCTACCACCACATCGGCAGCCCGGCAGGCGTCTGCAACGAAGCCCGTGACCATGGCCAAAGCGCCCAGCCCACAGACCAGCAAGCGCAGCACCTCCAAGATCAATGGCGTGCGTGGGGTGAAAGCCGGTAAACAGAAGCTGGAAGCAACGGTCTCCATCGATTTAGAGGCTGGCGAGATTTACAATTTCTGGCGCGATTTCACCAACGTCCCTGTCTTCATGCAGATGATCAAGGAGGTCGAGATCATTGATGAGACACGGTCGCGCTGGCGGGCCAAGGGCCCGTATGATACGTGGCTGAGCTGGGAGGCCGAGCTGATCAATGACCGTCCCGGCGAATTGATCTCGTGGGAATCAGTCGGCAAAACAAAGTTCCAGAACGCAGGCTCTGTGAGGTTTACCCCGCTGCCGAAAAAGAATGGGCAACCACGGACCGAGGTCCGGCTGGTGGCTGATTTCAGCCCGCCGGGAGGTCCGGTTGGCGCATTCGGGTTTGCTATGCTCATGTTCAATCCGCAGCGCTGGGTGGAAGAAGATCTGCGCAGCCTGAAAACTCTTCTGGAAGGCGAAGAGGACATTGAAGCGCGCAAGAAGTCGATGCTTGAGACGCTGGACGCTGACCGCGCGGAATAGGGAATAACTTTGATTGGGTAAGTTACCATCGCTGGACCTGATCGGGGAACGGGCATCGCGCACAATCCGAGAGATCCCGCAGGCAGAAATCCTCATAGATCTGGATCAGGCCCTGCTGCCCGGCGAGGGTGCGAGTGAAGTGCTCATGGCCGGTTGCGCCGCCGAAAAGACGCGGGATAGCTACGTCCACTTTCTGATTGGAACCCGTCGCGCGGAGGGCGGCATAATGGTCCCACCGGGAAGGGTCGTTCGCGACAAGCCAGGGATAGATAACATTAGAAAAGATCTCAGAGACCCGGCTCTCGCCGACCACGGCAAGCGGCCTGGGCGAGCGCCTGCTTTTCAGAGTGTAGTGCCATGTCCAGAAGTCGTGCCGCAAACCCTTGAAGAATGCCTGCGCCGCCCTGATATCGCTCGCCTCAAGAATGCGGGCGAAGGCAGGCCAATCCCGCGCCAGGATACTGAGCGCGGCTAAACGGCGCTGGGGATGATTGGCGGGCCGGGTGGAACTCAATTTCCACGGCGGCAGTTCATGGATGAACCGTTCATGCTCCGCGCGGCGCGGCCACCAGGCTTCCCACACCGTTTTGAGGTGGTGGCGCGCATCGACCGGGACGGAGGCGAGATCAGCGTGGCTTTCAAGGAAACCGCTTGCGCCGAATAGAATCGCTTCAGCCGAGAGCTGGTCCAAACGGTGAAGAGTTTTCAGCGGGAAACGTTGGGCGAGTAAAAGGAAAGGGAGCTTGTTGGATTTATAACCGAGGGTTTCTGCGATTCCCTGATAAATGGCCTGGGATTGACCATGGACAACGGCGGTGCGCCGAAGCCGCGCTGCTTTGCGTTCCAGCCGGTGACGGGCCGCGCCCATGATAATTTCGCGGCGAGTTTGCTCACCTGCGTCCGCGAGAGGCGCCACACATCGACCCGGAATTGCGGCCGGCATTTCGGCGGGGAACTTTGAAAATTCCGGGGAAGCGTTCAGATCAAGGTGGACCTGTGGCACGAGTCGATTCTGTGAGGTGCGGGTGAAAAATTCGCGGGCAGAAGCTTTCTGAAAAAATAAATGGAGGCGCACGCGATCAAAGGCGGGGTTAGTCGCATGACCATGCTGCTCCCAGCCTTCAGCGCTCAGGTCCATTTCAAGGTCACCACCTTCCGGACCACGCTGACCTTCCAGATTGATGCTGGAATGAACGAAGTCCGGTCCGGGTTCACGGTTCCATTCACCAAATTGAACGATCTCCACGCCGCGGCCGCAGGTGGCGGTGAACTGTTTACCGAAATGCCCGGCGAAAAATGCGCATTGCAATTCAATTTCCGAAACATTCTCCAGCGGATCATGATCGAGCGGCAGAGGCGGATCGCGCAGGATGGATTTCTCCTTTTGTGCGCCGACAATATTTTCATAGCGCTGCCGGAGTGCTTCCGCTGTATTCCATGAGGGCATAAAAGAAAAAATAATATCCGCTCAGGTGATCGCGACGGTTAAACCATCAAAGGCCAGATTAAATCCTTCCGGTAATTTCTTGTCGGCCGCGTCGTGGAGGACGTCGTCACTCATATGGGTGAGATAGGTTTGCTTGGCGCCAACGTTTCTTCCCGTTTCAACGGCCTGCTCAATCGTCATGTGTGAAGGGTGCGGGAGATAGCGCAAACCATCGACGACCAGCACCTCCACGCCGGCGATTTTCTGCAGTTCGACCTTGGGAATTTCATGGCAATCATTGCAATAAGCGAGCAGTTTACGGTCGCCCTGTGACATGAGATAGCCCGTCGTAATGAAGCGCCCGTGCGGGAGATCGAGCGGGGTGAGCGTCGTGCGGCCGAGACGGAAAGGCTCTTCCACAATGATTGCTTTGGGGCGCAAATAATAAAAAGGGGCGTCATCCTGAAAGGCAAAGGCAAAGCATTTTTTGATCATACCGATCGTCCCCGGGGCACCATAAACCGGGAAAAACTCTTCTTTAAAGGTAGAAAACCGGCGCAGATCGTCAAAGCCCATGATGTGATCCGTGTGGGCATGAGAAAAGACGGCGGCGTCGAGCGTCTCGATTTTTTCGCGCAGGCATTGGATGCGAAATTCCGGGCCGGTATCGATGACCCAGGCCGCGTCATTGGCCCGAAGATAAACCGAAGACCGGGTCCGTGAATCCCGTGGATCATCTGAAGTGCAGACTTCGCAATCACAATTAATCATGGGCACCCCGGTTGAGGTGCCAGTCCCGAGAAAAGTAAGGCGCAGGCCGCTGAGAGGCGGGTCGAGTTTGCCCGCACCGTTCTTATTATGAATCGTCTCAATCAAATCTTGTCATTCCCTGCTCTAATGTCCTGCATTTCTGAGTAATTCACGGGCGTGCGCGCGGGCGGAATCACTGGAGACGCCGCCCAGCATACGAGCGATTTCCGTGATGCGCCCGTCACCCTGCGCTTCGGTGAGGGTGCTGAGAGTGCGTCCGCCTGCAACCTGTTTTTCCACCACAAACTGGCGCCCGGCCCGGGCCGCGACCTGCGGTAAATGGGTGATACACAAGACCTGATGCTGCTGACCGAGCGCGGCCATTTTTAAGGCAACCGCATGAGCAATTTCTCCGCCGACATTCGCATCAATCTCGTCAAAAACGAGGAGGGGAATCTGATCGATTTCTGCCAGCGCGGTTTTCACCGCAAGCATGACGCGAGAAATCTCTCCGCTCGAACCGATCGATTTAAGTGGTTTAGCGGGCTCACCCGGATTCGGCGCGAAAATAAACTCCACGCTTTCATAGCCCCATGCGCGCGGTTTGCGATGCAGCAGTAAATCGATATGAAAGCCCGCTTTGGCGAAGCCGAGGTCCTTCAGGTTATCGGCAATGGAAGCGGCCAGAGAAGGAGCGGCTTTACGGCGCCTGGCGGAGAGATCTTTACCCAGCGCTTCGAGTTTTTCCTCCGCTCCTTCGATTTCCGTCTGCAACCGTTCCAGCTCGACTTCGCGCCCTTCGATCTGACCGAGACGGCTGGCGGCTTTGTCTCGGAAAGCGAGCACATCTTCCAGAGTGCGCCCGTATTTGCGTTTGAGATCCTCAAGCGTGTTGATGCGCGCTTCCAGTTCGGCCAGTTGTTCTTCGTCGATGTCCAGATTATCGACGTGCCGCCGCACGGTATTGGCGACTTCTTCCACCTCAGCGAGGGCGTTGCGCTGGTTTTCCGCGGCCTCTTTCATGGCCGGATCCAGGTCCTCGAGGTCCTGAAGCAACCGTAGCGCCTCGGTCAGTTGTTCCGTGATACTGCCTTCGGTCTCGCTGAGCATATTCACGATGCGGCTGCCGAGGGCGACGATCTCTTTACTGTTGCTGGCCACCTGAAAGCGCTGCTCGATCTCCGCCTCCTCTTCCGGGCGGACTTCAGCCAGATCGATCTCATTGACCTGATGCCGCAACAGCTCTAGCTCGCGCTCCAGACCTTCCTCTGTCTGGCTGAGGGTTTCCAGCTGCTCGCGCAGTTCTTCAAGGTGCCGGTAATGGTCGCGAAAGGCTTCGCGGGCATCCTCGCTGCCGGCGTAGGCATCGAGCAACTTAAGCTGGCGGTCAGTTGAGAGCAGGCTCTGGTGATCGTGCGGCCCGTGAAGATCGACAAGGTAATCGCCGATCTCCTTGAGGACGGCCAGGGTGGTGGGAGACCCGTTGATGAACTGGCGGTTGCTGCCACCCGTGCTCAGGATGCGCCTGACGATGAGGCGGCCATCTTCCGCGCAGGTTTCCACGCCGTTCTCGTCGAGGAGGGTATTGATGAGGGCGGGTTGGCTGAGCAGAAACTCCGCCTCCACCGTGCAGCTTTCTTCTCCGGTGCGGATGAGCGATTTATCCGCCCGCTCACCGACGAGCAGATTGAGCGCCCCGATGATCACACTTTTGCCCGCCCCGGTTTCCCCGGTAATGGAGATGAAGCCCTCGCTCAGGCTCCATTCGAGCGTCTCCACGAGCGCGAGGTTTTTGATCCGAAGCGATGCGAGCATGTGGGCTGAAATGCTAGCGTTCACCTGAACGCTTGTTCTGTTCTCAATAATGCCGCCTGCCACGTGAAGCGCAAGAACTCGGTGAAAGGCGCAGGTGCTCCGGGCTTGATCGGACTGTGAGATGGGTTGAACAATGCGGAATGCCAAACTATTTCCCGAATGATGATCGATGTCTTCGAGGGCTGAGGCTTGCTCTCATGAGCCTGCTATTTTTCGCTTCTGACCTTTGGTCGATGGATGAAGTGACTCAGGAACGCCCGAATATTCTCTTTATCGTTTTTTGAGGAAATTCAGCTGGCCAAACGGCTGGAAAATGATCTGGCGGACTGTGCGCCGGAATTTGTAAAGGACCTCAGGTCGGCCTTGTGGTCGGGTGGGGCGGGCCTTGGCAAATACAATAAATTTACCTCGCGAGGATATCTTGAGCGCTGGACGCAAGCCTATCTGGCGTGTGTTTACTTTGCGGACGCGCAATTGGGCTTCGTGCTGGATGCGCTCGAAGAAAATGGTCTGGCGGAAAATACGGTGATCATCGTGACGTCCGATCACGGATATCATATGGGCGAAAAGGATTACATTTTCAAAAATACGCTGTGGGAAGAATCGTGCCGGGTGCCGATGGTGATGGCGGGGCCGGGAATTGCTCAGGGCGAGGTGTGCGAGGCACCGGTCAGTCTGATCGACATTTATCCGACGATCATCGATTACGGCCAGATGAGCCCGCGTCCCCGCGAGGACGCGCCGCCGCTCGATGGATATTCGCTGCGGCCGCTCGCGGAAAACCCGGCCGAAGGGCAATGGGATGGACCGGACGCCGCGCTCAGCGTCGTTGCGCCGGGCCGCAAACCACCGGAAGAACGGAGCGAACGCCGGACGGACCAGAACTATGCCATTCGCACGGCCCAGTACCGATATATTCGAGCCCATCAGGGCGGAGAAGAACTCTATGATCACGAGCAGGATCCTTATGAATGGAAAAACCTCGCCACCGATCCGGAGTATAAGGAAGTGATCCTGGCCCACCGCATGAAGCTGAGGGAGATGCTCGGCTTCGAGTTGAGCGGGGAAAACTAGTGCGTCCGGGTTATCAGGCGGGCGAGGGTGTGAGAGGAGGGGAACGGGTGTGTTTTTTATTTTACCGACCGGTCGATCTAAAGGCTAGAAGGGCTTAAACAGGGCAATCGGCGGGGAGTCGCGGTATTTTACCGAACGTTTGGTAAAATACAGAAAGGGGCGGTTTGTTCGTGCGAAAGCCGCCGGGGCGCACGAGCCACGGTGCGGAGGGTTGGAGAAAGGCAGAGAGGACGAGATCACTACGCAATATCGCCCGGGATCAAAGAAAAAGAGCCACGTCCGGGGCGATCGGGGCGTCCGGAGCGAAAAAAGGGTATAAAAGAAAGGGGCCGGCCGGCGAGGTATTCAGCCTGC
>CAZUPP010000009.1:48495-133548 GCA_964622095.1 uncultured Verrucomicrobiales bacterium | reverse complement strand
GCGCCGGACCCCCAAGGAAAAGAATTTGCCAGCGCCCGTGCAAATTGCTGGCGGAAGGGGTGGGATTCGAACCCACGGTAGCACGAAACTACGCTCGATTTCGAGTCGAGTGCCTTAAACCGGACTCAGCCACCCTTCCAGTTTAGGGACACCTAGGATCATGAAGACAGGATCTCAAGAGAAAATTTGCCCGCAGCACCGTATGCTCAAGGGTCGCATCAGCCAATCAAATGTGATTTATCCGCAAATGAAGACGAATCACGACCATTTCGGTTGTTTGCACTCAATTCTGCGAAGCAGTGGATGAAACGCACTGCGTGACGCCTGCCTCTTTCAACAACAACACCGTTGCAAGGTTCGTCCGGACGCCCTCGGCAAAGGTTGGCCGATCTGGAAACGATGGCCCAAGCTATCAAAGCCATAGTTCTGATAGGGCCACTGGCGGTCAATCAAGCTGACTGATTGCAGAAAAGATAACGGTATGTCATCCCATGAAATTGGATCGGACCACGGCAATCCCGCCGGCCGCATTGATTAATTGGATCGTTTCGAAGCTGAGATTAACGGGATGATCGACCGTGGTAATAATAATCGGGTTCCCGAATAAGTCAGCGTCCCCACGCTCCAGAAATGTTCCATCCAAATAGGGAGATAATTCAGCCCAAGAGATAATCGCCCCGTCCGGCAAGCTGTTTTCAATGGAATACTGAGCCATGGCGGACTCAATCACACGCAAATAATCGCAAAGCGAAGCACGACCGATTGGCCTTTTTCGGAGGTCAGATCGTTCTGACTAAAACGTAAGTCAAGGTCCTCCAGTTCCGCAAAAGTTTCGGAGTTGGCGCGGCAATGATCGGCAATCGTCGGTCCGATGAGGTAGGGCCGCCCTCTCAGGTCGTGCCCATTGCGTTGCAAAAGATCGGCGCCGCAGTCACTAAGAAAAGGTCTCAGAACTTCAAAGTTAAGGGGCGCTTCCAGGTTGTTAGCGATAGCCTGGAAATAAGTGAAAACGGCATCAGTTAAAACCTCCAGATCATCACGCAGCCGTTGTGACGTTTCTAAAAGATCGTCAGGAAGCTCAAGGCCGCGCGCCCGCAAATCTGCGTAGGTCATTTCATCAACCCAAAATCCATCCTGAACAAGAAAACTTGTTTGATAAGGTCGGCCAAATGGATCTGTAAAGTCCTGAAAATCCACCGGCAGATAATTATTCAGCATCTCTTTCGTATAAATTGCGTCGCAGGCAAGATTGTTCTCAACCACGACGGCGTTGACGGCCGATGAAAGAATCCGCAGATTATCAGTGATGGTTTTGAGAAGTTTGTGCACGTCTGGTTCTAACAGGACCATGCCATTTTCGATTAACCCTGCATCTTCCAGAGCCGAGAAGGTTGCCGAATTGAGGGTGACAGGATCGTCAACGGTCGGACCAATCACGTAAGCGTTGCCAAACGGATCAATGTTCCCTGTCATCCGAAGGCGGGGGGCAGTGGATCGTGGGATATACTCTTTAATCTGTTCGAAACTGACCGGGGCCTCTGGAGCCACCGAATTTTCCAACGCCCACTGCCCGAGGGCGCTTTGGAGGGCGTCTAATTCGTCGTTAATTAATCGGGCGATTTCCTCGTCGGTGTGAGTATGCAGCGCAAACTCCGTGCCATTCTGCAGATAGTGCAGACTCTCCTGGCTCAAGGAAATTCCCTCGTCCACTGTGCCAAGGATGTAGGCATTGGAGAATATATCTTTTGGCAGAGGCGGTGGTAAAGCGGTCAGGCGACCGTCAGCCAGCAGTTTTTTCAGCCTGGAAGTGGGGAGTAGATATTGCCAGACACAATTCCAACATATGGGTGTGTCGTCTGATAGATTTGCTTCGATCGCCCACTGCCCAAGGGCGGCGTTGACCTCGTTTATCTCGTCGTGTATTTCGCGGCCCAAGGCGGATAAAGAAGTGACCCGGACGCGAAAGAACATCTTCTCCTGACTCAACCCGTTCAGCAGGTAGGCCTGATTCATCCGGAAGTTTCCGTCGTCGGTTCCAGGGATCGGCTCATCGTTTAATGCGGTGGAATTGACTAAGGTCCCGGGAAAAGATCCTGTCCAGCTAGCCGGAGACGCGGAAAACTCAGCTTCGTAAAGATAATATCCGGCTGACCCTCCACTGCGTTGTGGATACATGATGCCCTTTGCATTCGCGTCGGGACCGAGGATTTCACTCCGCACAGTTTCAGGAAAACTGGCCGGATCAGTCGGATCTGTGCCAAAGGTATACTCTAAGAGATTAATCGCCCCGTCCTGATCAGGATCGGCAAAGTAGGCCGCTTGAGGCGTTATAGCGGAGCCAAAAAAAACCAATGGCCCATCGATCATAGGGGTTGCTTGGTGCAGCAAAGCTGACGGGCAGATGGAGCCACGAATTGCCAACTCCAATGAAGAAGATTAAAACCCGGTGCCACACGCTCACATGAGAATGGATACACGAAGCGAGGGGCGCCCAGCAAGCTCCAAAGGTGATCTTTAAGAAAAAGCTCAAGTGTGGGTTGGCTGGGACTCGAACCCAGGACCAATTGGTTAAAAGCCAACTGCTCTACCGACTGAGCTACCAACCCATTTTTATTACGCGGGCGCCCCGGTTCAACCTGCTTAACGATTGATTCGGAAGATTGGAGTCGCACCGGACTGCGTAATCCGGGGGAGCGAGAACATGCTCGCGAGCGCGCCTTTTGCAAACAAAAAGTGACGAATCATCGGACCGCTTTACGGTCAGGGATCAGATCGGCGAGGGAATTTTCCGGCCGCAGAAGCTCGAAGACATGCCAGCCGGCTTGTTTCGCGCCCTGCCAATCCGCGGCTGGATCGTCGCCGGCGTGGAGCGCAGCGGTTGGCGTCCCTTCCAGATCCGCCATCTTCAGGGCCATATCGAAAATGCGGCAATGCGGCTTCTCCGCGCCAGCCACACTGGAGACGATGATCCTGTCAAAAAAGTCGCGCAACCCAGTGTGGCGCAGCACATCGTCCAGGCGGCGGTCAAAGTTGCTTAGCACCATCAGTTCAGGCGGTTCCGGGAGTTGCCGGAGCGCTTCCAGGGTGGGTGCCGCGTCCGGAAACGGTTCCCATACGCCCGGCTGACGGAAATGTTCGTACAGCTGGTCAAAAAAGCGCTCAAAGGCTGGATCGCCGAGTCGGGGTGGATTTTCTGGCCCTATTTTGGCGAGTGTTGCGGCCACGAGGGAGCGCCACCAGCCGCGATGATCGTCCGGGCTGGGACCGCCATCTGCGGTAGGAGCCGGGCGGGGTCGAGATTTCCAGGCATCACGAAAAGCGCTTTCCCAGGCTTCAGGTGGGGCCGTACTGATACCTTGGGCTGATGCAATGCGCTGATAATGGACCCCCGCGCTTTCCGGCAGGAAAATGAGAGTACCTGCGGCATCAAAGGTGACAAGGCGCACGGTGTTATCGATCATTATCACTTGGGTGCTTCAAGGGTTTGTTTAACCATGGCGTGGAATGAATCGGGGCCGGTCACTTGACGGGATAAAGTTCCAGCCATAACTTGTCTGCTCGTGACCCAGTCCGGAAATCGCCGTGCCTGACCGCGCGCACCTTCCAGGCTAGGTTTTCTTTTTTTACCGGCACAACTCATGAGCAGCGAGCTGATATCTGTCATCGACTACCTTGAACGCGAAAAGGGGATCAATCGGGAGACCCTCTTTGAAGCGGTTGAGGATGCCCTGCTGTCTGCCTCGAAGAAAAGCGTTGGTCCGGCGCGGGAGTTGAAGATCCAGGTAGACCGCAAGTCCGGGAAGGTGCGGGCTTTGGCTAAGCTCATGGTCACGGAACGGGTAAAGAACAAGCACGATGAGATTTCCCTGGCGGAGGCACGCACGATTGAACCAGAAGCGCAGCTGGGTGATGAGGTCGAGAAAGAAGTCACCCCGTCCAACTTTGGGCGGATCGCCGCCCAGACGGCCAAGCAAGCGATGCTGCAGAAGATCCGCCAGGCCGAAAAGGAGATGCTCTATGACGAGTTCAAGGACCGGGCCGGAGAGATTGTCAGCGGCACGGTGCGGCGTTTTGAACGGTCAGATGTCATCATTGATCTAGGCAAGTTTGAGGCGATCATGCCCGGCCGGGAACGCGTTTCCACAGAGGACTACAATATTGGAGACCGCATCCGGGCTTATGTGCTGGCTGTCGACAATGGCGCACGTGGCCCCGAAATTATCCTGAGCCGCAGCCATCCAAACTTCGTCCGGAGGCTCTTCGAAACTGAGGTCAGTGAGATTGCTGACCGCACCGTGGAAATCGTGACTGTGGCCCGTGAAGCAGGATTTCGCACGAAAATCGCGGTGCGCAGTATTGACGACAAAGTCGATCCAGTGGGCGCCTGTGTGGGCCTGCGAGGGGCACGCGTGAAGAACATCGTGCGGGAGCTTAACAACGAGAAGATTGATATTGTGCCATGGTCACAAGATCCCAAACAGTTTGTCGTCGAAGCACTGAAGCCTGCCAATGTGCGCGAGGTCAGTCTGATCGACGACGGGCGCCGAGTGAGAGTGATGGTAGATGAGGACCAGCTTTCTCTGGCCATCGGCCGCAGGGGGCAGAATGCACGGCTGACCAAGAGGCTGATTGGCCTTGAAGTGGACATCGAAAAATATGTCACCCCGGAACAGGACTTTGAGCAGCGTGTCCTGGCGGCTGCCCAGCAGTTCGTGGATAAACTTGACGTTGACGAAGAGACCGCCCGGGCGATGGTGATGGGCGGGGTGGTGACGATTGAAGGGCTCTTTGCGCTAGAGGCCCAAGACCTTTCTGACGCGGCGGGGATCGATCTTGAGAAGGCGGTTCCCATTCTGGAGAAAGCCCGCAGTCTCCAACAATCCTTGCAGACATAAACGAACGAACGACGACGACGATTTTACCCGATGAAGGTAACGGCGTGGCACGGCAAACCCCGGCCGTATCTTTGGAGAAAATGGATCTTCGGTTTTTCTACCCTACCCGGTTGACTGAATGATTGCTGACTGATCTGAAGATGAACTCGACCGCCTTCATCAAAAACCGGGCTCGCTCCCGGACGCATCGCACCCCATTTATTTCATGGCCAGCAGTAGCACCAGTAAGAGCAGAAGCAGCAGCAGCAACCGCGGGGGGGGTGGTGGCGGACATGGTTCGCGTTCCGCCCCGTCCTCACGGCCTGGTGGCGGTGGGGCGCGGTCGGGCGGCCGCCCGGGGGGCAGCGGAGCTCAGCGCTCTGGCAGCAGCCCTTCTTCACGGCGGGGTGGTGGTGGCAGTGGAGGAGCTGGCGACTCAGAAAAGCCCAACGAAGAGATAAAGAAGCCAGCCGGTCCTTCCATTTCCGAACGTAAACAGTCGGCCGTCAACCTGATCGATGCAAAGCCTCCGGAAAAGAAAGAGCGCCCGTCGGATTCCCGCAGTGGCGGCCCGGGACAGTCCCGCAGTCTCTTCACTCCCATCTCCGGCAAGCAGCCTTCCCGGCAGCAAGTTTGGAAACGCCCGGTAAAGCCTGAACCGGCACCGGAACCAGAGGAAGAACCTACGGCTTCGGCAGAGGCGGCAGCGGAAAGTCCGGTCGTCGAGGTCACGGAAGACGGGAAGAAGCTGATCAACCTGAAGCCGCCGATCATTGTAAAGGATCTGTCTGAAGCGATCGGCCGCAAGCCCTTTGAGATTATCAAAGAGCTGATGGAGCAGGGGATTTTCGCCAATATCAACCAACGGGTGGAACCCGATCTCGCTGAAAAAATCTGTCAGAAGTTCGGATTTACCTTCCACGTAGAGCGCCGTGAGAAAGGGGCGGGAGTTCACAAGGAGGAGGAAAAAGTTGAGGAGCCGGTCCAGCCGGAGATCCACGAAGAGGAGGAGCTGCTTGAGCGGCCACCTATCGTCACGATCATGGGACACGTTGATCACGGGAAGACATCCATTCTGGACTACATCCGCAAAACCCGAGTCGTGGCCGGAGAGGCAGGGGGGATCACCCAGCACATTGGAGCTTACAAAGTGCAACACGGCGACAAACACGTCACCTTTTTGGATACCCCGGGCCACCAAGCCTTTACCGCCATGCGCGCCCGTGGAGCAAACGTGACTGACATCGTCGTGCTGGTGGTCGCCGCGGATGACGGCATCATGCCTCAAACGGTCGAAGCCATTAACCACGCTAAAGCGGCTGGCGTTGCCATCATTGTGGCAATCAACAAAATGGATCTGCCTACGGCCAATCCGGATCAGGTTAAAGCTCAACTGCAGGAGCACGGTCTGGCGGCGGAGGATTGGGGGGGAGAAACCATTACCGTGCCGGTCTCCGCGCACACCGGGGACGGGATCGATACCCTACTGGAAATGATTTTCCTCCAGTCAGAGATTCTGGAGTTGCAGACCCCAGCCAAAGCAGACCCGCGTGGAGTGGTGATTGAGGCTCAATTCGAACCTGGGCGAGGGCCAACGGCGACGATCGTCGTAACGCACGGCTACCTGAAAGTGGGTATGCCCTTCATTTGCGGGAAGCATTGGGGCAAGGTCAAGGCGCTCATTGATGATCGCGGAAAGACAATCAAGGAAGCGGGTCCATCTGACCCTGCCAAGGTGCTCGGTTTCAACGGTCTTCCAGAAGCGGGGGATCAGTTTGTGGTGATGGACAATGAGAAAGCTGTCCGCACGCTGAGTGATGAACGGCTGGAGGAGAAGCGCACGGAAGACCTCATGGCTCCGCGGCGGGCCACCCTGGAAGACCTCTTTGCCAATGCGCAGGACGGCCGGCCGACGCTGCAGCTGGTCGTCAAAGCGGACGTGCAGGGATCTCTGGAGGCGGTCGTTTCCTCGTTGAAAGATATCAAGACTGAGAAGGTCACCCTGGATATCATTCACGCCCAGGCTGGCGCAGTTTCAGAGAGCGATATCCTGCTCGCCAGCGCCAGTGACGCTGTCATTGTGGGATTCAACGTCAAGATGGAGAGCAACGCGGTCGCCAAGGCAAAGGCCGAAGGCGTGCAGGTAAAGCTTTACTCTATCATTTATGAGCTGATTGACCAGGTAAAGGACGCCATGCTGGGCCTGCTATCGCCTGAGCAGCGTGAAAAACCTGTGGGCCATGCCGAGGTGAAAGAGGTGTTCAAACTATCCCGCGGCACCGTAGCAGGTTGCCTTGTCATTGAAGGTAAGATTGACCGGAACTCACGTGCCCGCGTTTTGCGCGGGAAACAGTCCGTTTATGATGGGCCCATTTCTACTCTGCGCCGTTTTAAGGATGATGTGAAGGAGGTCCGCCTGGGACTGGAATGCGGCATCAAGCTGGGTGACTATACCGAATACGAAGTGGGGGATGTTATCGAGTGTTACAGCTTGGAAAGCGTCCAGCAAACACTCTAAGGCGCGCCGCGCGGCAATTTAATTCAGGAGAGGGAGGAGGATTCACCAGAACCATGAGCCGCCGGATGCAACGCGTTGAGAATACCGTGATGCGGGAACTCAGCGCCATCATAAATCGCAACCTCGTTTTTGATGAAGGTATGGTGACCATCCATGAGGTCAGCATCACGCCAGATCTTCGTCAGGCGCATATTTATTTGGGCGTCATGCCCAGCAATCACCTGTCTCCCAATGTCATTTCCAAGTTGGAAGAGAATCGGGTCATGCTTCAAAGCGCCTTATCCAAGCGTGTCGTCTTGAAATATACGCCACACCTCAATTTCCACCTTGATGAATCAGTTGAGCGCGGTGTGCGCGTGGTGCAATTAATGCAGGATTTGCCCGTAAGCGAAGATGATGATGAACTGCAGGAATTTGAGCCCACGCTTGCGGATGATGAGGGTCCGCTTGATCTCGCCGCCGACCAAAAACACCCTGATTTACCCGCGCTAAACGTGCCGGCGTTTATCAAAGTGCGTGATCTGGCAGCTGCGCTCAGCGTCACGCCCTTTCGGCTGGTGTCGGAATTGGTTGATCTCGGTGTGATGGCAAATCTCGACATGGAATTGGAACCGGAAGTCCTCGAGCAAGTTTGTGCCCGCTTTGGCTTCCGTTTTGAGTCTGATTCGGACTCCGAGCAATAGCGCATTTCTTTTCCAACTCTCGCTGTCTCTTTCTTAGTCTCCTCAACTCCTGTGTCTGTTCCCGCTGCTACCATTGCGAAATCATCAGGCCCGCAGGCTGGCGAAGTCACGAATACCTCGCTACCGGAAATCTCGCGCTTACTCAAGCAGCACGACGAGTTCCTTATCCTTAGTCATCAACGCCCGGACGGAGATGCTAATGGTTCACAGATTGCCCTCGGGCTTTCGCTCATTGAATTGGGAAAGAAAGTAACGATCTGGAACCATGACGGATTGCTGAAGAGTCTCGAATTTCTTCCAGGCTCTCATCTTTGCCTGAAACCTCCCGCGCATCCTGCGAAAAGAAGCTTCCAGGTGGTCGTAGCTCTGGATTGTGCAGATATGGAAAGACTGGGAGACGGCATCGGGCGCGTCTCGGGTTCTGATCTGTTTATTAATATCGATCATCACATCAGTAACCGTGGCTATGGCACGGTAAACCACGTTGATGCAAATAGTCCCGCAACCGGAGAAATTGTATCCCGGCTCATCTATGAGAATGACATGCCGATGAACCGTCAGATCGCGGAGAATCTGTTTGTGGCAATTGCGACCGATACTGGATCATTTCAATATGGATCGACTACGGCTGAAACCTTCCGCACCGCTTCGCAGTTGGTCGCCGAAGGGCTTGATGTTGGAAGGATCAGCCAGCAACTTTATTTCAGTTACCCCAAACGCCGCATTGATCTTCTGGCCGCCGTTCTTGAGACCCGAGAGTTTTTCTGCGCTGACCGAGTGGCGAGCATGTTCTTGACTCTGGAAACAATGAAGACCCTCGGAGTGAGCCGCGAGGATACCGAAGGCCTCATCAACTATGTTCGCTCCGTTGATTCTGTAGAGGTCGCAGTTTTCTTTGAGGAGATGATGGATGCCGGGCTGAGAAAAGTCCGGGTGAGCTTTCGTTCCAAAGATGCGGAGGTCGCCAATGTCAGCGAGATTGCCGGAAGTTTCGGAGGTGGAGGTCATATGCTCGCGGCAGGAGCGCGTTTGCCCGGCCCGCTGGATGAGGCGAAGAAGCGAGTGATAGAAAAGATAAAAAATGAGCTCGAGAAGACGTCAGAGTGATCCAGCAAATAACCTCGACGGCGTATTGCTGGTGGATAAAGCCGTCGGTATGACGAGCCATGATGTCGTCGATATTGCCCGGCGCACCCTCGGCATGCGCAAGATTGGGCATTGCGGGACGCTCGACCCAATCGCTACAGGATTACTCGTTCTGGTTCTGGGGCGCGGCACAAAGATATCCGACCTGCTCATGAGCGAGGATAAAGAATATGTCGGAGCCATGACCCTTGGACAAAAAACAGACAGCCATGACGCCCAGGGAGAAATCATTGAGGAGCACCCCGTCGACCAGATCTCCCATGAACAGATTGAAGGCATTTTTGCGAAGTTTCAGGGTGATATTTATCAAACTCCTCCCATGGTCAGCGCCGTAAAGAAAGAAGGGGTGCCGCTCTACAAGTTGGCCCGCCAGGGGAAAGAAGTTCAGCGTGACCCGCGCCTCGTCCATATCTACAATTATGCAATTCTGAATATAGAGATTCCGGAAGTGCAGTTTCGCGTCAGGTGCAGCAAAGGGTTCTACGTTAGAGTTTATGCCCATGATATCGGTGAGGAGCTTGGCTGCGGAGCCCACATCAGTGCTTTACGCCGGACGCGGTCGGGAAAATTCCATGTCGATGACGCTGTCACCCTGGCCGAGCTGAAGGAAGGTTCCCGTGAAGACATTGCGGAAAAAGTATTATCGCTTCCGGAGGTCTCCAGAATGCGGGGAGTATGAGGAAGATGACCGTTCTCCACTCAATCCATGAGCTTTTGCAGGTGCCGGGGCCGGTCTACCTCGCCATTGGCGTATTTGATGGAGTGCATATCGGTCACCGGGCAGTAATTGGTCAGGCCCAAAAGAATGCGCAGGAGACCGGTGGCACACCCGTGGTCGTCAGTTTTGATCCTCATCCGGACCGGGTCTTGCGACCGGACAAGGTTCGGCCACTTCTCACCTCTACCGAACACAAGGCAAAGATTCTTCACGCCATGGGTCTGGACTGGCTCTTGTTGATTCGTTTCGACCAGGAGTTTTCTAAGAGTGAACCTGAAAGTTTTGTGCGGCACCTCTCAGATTCTTGCCGTCCGTTGGGTGGGATCTCCGTAGGGAATGATTGGGCCTTTGGCCATGGGGCGCGGGGAAATGTCGAATTACTGGAAAGCATCGGCAAAGACCTCGGGTTTCGAGTCGACGGTATTGCACCCGTTGCGGCGGATGGAGAAATTGTCAGCAGCACGCGAATCCGCCGGTTGATTTCCGGAGGCCACCTGGAGGAGGCGGAGGGGCTATTGGGACGGCCTTTCTCCGTGTTGGGACGCGTCGAACACGGCTCGGGGAGAGGGCACGAAATCGGTTTCCCAACCGCCAATCTGGAGACCAAAACCGAGCAGTTTCCACCCAATGGAGTCTATGCCATCAGCGCAACTGTGGAAGGACATGGTTCATACCCGGGCGTTGCCAATCTCGGAGTTCGGCCAACATTTGAAGGTGAAGCAGACGGCTCCGGGGAGCCTGCTCGGCTTCTGGAGGTTCACCTGTTTTCCTTCCACAATGATTTATATGGCTCCGATGTGGAAGTTACCTTTGTTCAGTTTCTCCGGCCCGAACAGAAATTCGCTGGCGTGGAGCAACTAAAAGCACAGATCATCAAGGACGTTTCTATTGCAAAAGGCATTTTGCAAGTCAGCAAAGAATGAGGCATTTTTTATCAGAATAACACCTGCACTCTGCAACACCCATGAGCACTGAAAAACCGCAGGCCGAAGCGCCTATCTCCAACAGCCATTCCGACAGTTCCGTCTTTGTTCCGCCACCTAGGGTTGCGGCGAGCATTCCTCTCTTTACAGAAATGTGGAATCGCATGCACAATCCGGCGACGTGGGGCTTCCGCATGTTTTTTCTTTTCGCGCTGCTCGCGGCTTTCTGGAAGAGGGACGGATTCATTGGATTATTGTCTATCACCGGCGTATTTCTTTCACCCATGCTCTTCTCGGCCCCTCGTCACCGGGAAGAAGTGCCGCAAACCGTTCGTGACATTCTGGAAGGAGCCCGGCGCTGGTTGGACCGGCCGACAGATGATGAAAAGCGCAGCCAGTTCATTCTGGGCGGGCTCTTCAGCGCGATTCTTTTTCAAAGCGCCGTAAAACGTAACTTTTTCGGTATGATCTTGAGTATGATCGCCGTGGTCTATTGGAAGCTGGATGTTTTTAAACGTGAGGCTTCCAAATAATAGGCTGATGCGGTTTCCGGCTATTTTCAGCGGATTGGTCATCATTTTTGTGACGGTCGCGTCTGGAGTTGCTCCGTCACTTCGGGCGGAAGAAGCAGTCAATGGTTCCACCGTGAGTCCGTCGGCGTCACCTACAGCACGGTCTGAAGAACCAGGCTTTTTCCAACGGCTCCGACAAGGCGGTATTACCATGGTTTTTCTCGCGGTAGCTTCGTTGGCAGGATTAACCTTTTCCCTTGAGCGAGCCCTGAATTTACGGCGTGTGCGAATAGTTCCGGCGGGATTATCTGACCGGCTGAACCGGGACTGGATGGCCGGTAACTATGGCGTCGTTCAGGAAGAAGCACAGAGTTCACGCAGCACCTTAGGCAGAGTTGTCGCGTCGATTGTCAGGCACCGGAATTATTCCCCCGCGGAGATCTCTGAACTTGCCAGTGAAGTGGCCAGCCGGGAAATGCGCCGTCACTTGCAGCGAGCCTATCCTATTTCTGTGGTTGCGATGATCAGCCCGTTGCTTGGATTATTCGGAACAGTCATCGGCATGATCGAAGCCTTTGAAAGCGTCGCGTCACTCGGTGCTCTAGGTGATGCTTCCACTCTGGCAGACAGTATCTCCAAAGCGCTCATTACCACCGCGACAGGTCTGGCCATCGCCATGCCTTGTCTGGCAATCTATCATTTCTTCAAAGGCCGTACTCAATCTCTCTCTTTACTTCTGGAGGAAGAAACAAACGAACTGATTTCCAGATGGTTTCGGCATCCGGAATACGCGGAAGAATAGGAATTGTTTTGGGAACAAATGAAGGTTGACCTGCCAGAAACCGAGGAGATGGAGGTGCAGATGGCGCCTCTGATCGACTGCGTCTTTCTCCTCCTTATCTTCTTCCTTGTCGCCACGACTCTGAAAGAAGTGACCAATGAACTGGATATTGAGCTGCCGGAAAGCAAGGCCAGTGCATCCAGCGCGGCGGCGGCAGACTATCTTTTGCTATCGATCGACCCTGAGGGTAACTATTTTTTGAATGGCGAACCCGCTTCGCTGGAGACGATTCAAGAAAAACTGGACGAAATAACGGAGGTCGATAAAACCCGCCGGATCCGCCTTGATGTCGATCGAGCGGCTACATTTGATTCAATCATCGCGGTCTTCGATGAGCTGTCTCTTCGCAATCTGGAAAATGTGTACATCAACACGGACCGGGCGGGTGATGGCAGTCCGGTGGAGCCATGAGTTATACCAGATTTTCTGGATTCAAGGGTATCAGATCGGACGTGACAAAGAGGCCATCCTTGCGAATCAATTCACCATCAAACCAAATCTCACCGCCACCGTAATCTGAACGCTGAATACAGACCATGTCCCAGTGGATTTGGCTGCGGTTTCCATTGTCCGCCGCTTCGTAAGCTTGACCAGGGGTAAAGTGAAACGAGCCGGAAATCTTCTCGTCAAAAAGGATGTCACGCATGGGCTCTCGAATCTCCGGGTTGAAGCCAATGGCAAACTCCCCGACAAACCGCGCGCCTTCGTCGGAATCAAGAATATCATTCAGATCTTGGGTTCTATTGGCGCTAGCCTCGACGATTTTACCATCACGAAACGTTAGAACGATACTATCAAAGCTCTTACCCAGATAGATTGTCGGGGCATTATAGGAAACGGTGCCATTGACTGATTCGAGCACGGGAGAGGTGAAGACTTCCCCGTCGGGAATATTGCGCTCGCCGCCACAGGAAATCGCTTTTTGCCCGGCAATGCTGAAACGCAGGTCGGTGCCGGGCCCGGTGATATGGACGTCCCTGGTGTTTTCCATCCGCTCCTTGAGCGGCTCCATGGCCCGGAACATCTTGCCGTAGTCCAGATTGCAAACCCGGAAAAAGAAATCCTCGAAGGCGGGCGTACTCATGCCTGCCAACTGGGCCATGCCCGGGTGGGGCCATCGGCAAACGACCCACCGGGTATTGTTTACGCGATAATTGGTTACTTCCCGCATGCGATTGGATACCAGATGCAGATTCTCTTTGGATACATCACTGGTCTCATTAATGTTATGGCTGCCACGAATCGCGATGTAAACAGACATGTGTTTCATCCGGTCGAGGCTAAGTTCGGAAAGTAATTCATATTGTTCTTCGGTCGCACCAATCATGAGTTCGCGGGTGATCAAACTATTGTGCAGCACAATAAATGGTGTTCCTCCCAGAGACCGAACCTTTCTGATTAGAGCGAGGCCAATTTCGGCGGGTGCGTCAAATAGATCGATCAGAACCTTGTCACCAGGGCTGACTTTTGTTGAGTGCGTGGTAAGCACCTCGGCAAAACGATCGTAACGGGGATCCTGCATAATTAACTGATGATGAAGTTGTTGGGCAAAGAGTAAACCATTTACGCTGAGCTGTGTTCTTCCCGATGCCTTCCTTCGGCCTCAGGTGGCAGCTTAAGTTCACGGATAGATTCCATGACCTGTTCACTGATGTGGCGATATCTGCTAACGCGGTCAGCCTCGTTCGGGACAGAAAAGTCATAGATGGGTTCTCCCACCACAATGTCAATCGGGGTGAAGCGCAAACGAAAGCCTCCACGCTGCAAGGCACGGTTTGCTCCAAAAATACGCATGGGAACGACGGGCGCATTGGATTTTGCGATGATCAATCCCATGCCACCCTTGGCCTCCCCAATCGTCCCGTCTCTGGAGCGGGTTCCTTCGGGAAAAATCACGATGGACTGTTTTTCCCGCAGCACGCGGATGATACTTTTCAGGCCGGTAATGTCGGATTTAGTGAGATCGATTGGGATGGTATTCATCTTATAGAATAAATTTCCCATCAGGCTGGTCTCGTGCAGGGTTTTCCGCCCCAGGAAATACACTTCCCGCTTCGGCACCATGCCGGCAAGAGGCGGATCAAGGAAACTCTGATGGTTCATCGCGTATATTACCGGACCATCGAGCAATGCGCGCTTCTGATGATGGATTTGCAAATCAAAAAGCGTGGCACCAAGATACTTGGTCAATAAATAGCCGAAAGCGTAAACGTAGGTCATTCGTCCAGATGAGTGATCGCGGCGGGCAATTCCAGTTCCTTGAGTTCCTTCAGGATTAATTCGACGACCTGCGTGATGGTCAATTCTGATGTGTCGATTGTATTGGCATCCGGGGCCGGCCAGAGTGGCGCCGTTTTTCGGGTGGAATCAAGTTTATCACGCTCCCCAACATCATCGCCCTTGATGCCTTGCTGTTCACGCCGCTGACGCCGTATTTCCTCGCGGGCCGTGATGAAGAATTTGTAAGGAGTATGCGGAAACACCTGCGTGCCCATGTCCCGGCCTTCAACGACAATGTCAGTGACCCGGGCATAGTCGCGTTGTCGCTCCAGGAGGAAATCCCGGACGCCCGGATAACTGGCAACGAGCGAGACGATGGCGTTGACCTCAGGGGACGTCATCTCTTCATCGCTTAGGGCGTGATCATTGATTGAGATCATGGAGCGGTTTCCCTTTAACAGAAAATGCCAGTCCGCGGAGGAAACCACAGTTTCAACTGCATAGGCATCATGGACATTTATTCCATTCTTCAGAGCCAGCCACGCCGCGGCCCGGTAAACCTGTCCTGTGCTGACAAAAGCAAAGCCCAGCCGATCCGCCAGTTCTTTTGCGACGGTAGATTTACCGCTGGCTGCCGGGCCATCAATGGCGATGACCGTTTTCATACTGCATTGTGCTGCTGCTGCTGGGTCCTGGGACATCTAATGAAAACAGAGCGAGAAATTCTTAAGGGGTAAATGCCGCAGAATCATTCCGCTTCGCGGTTCTTTCTTCCTCATGATCAAAGTAACCGTTCGCGAATAAATTTGGCAGGTTGGTGACCACGGGTGTTCGCGAACCCTTTGGGATGCGTGTGGCAATCAGGTGGTGCAGGGTTTTTCCAAATCCCGGGTAAGCCTGCTCAATGCCTTCCGCATCCTCAATAATGGTCTCGCCGCCTTCGGCGCACAGACCGGCAATGGCAAAGGCCATTCCAATTCGTGGATCCCCCTGAGTTTCGACGCGTGCCGCTTTCAGTTTTCCCTGTCCGGTAATATCCATCCCGTCGTCACGTTCTTTTACCTGCACACCCATGCGACGCAGGTTTTTTACCGTCAGTGCGATGCGATCCGGCCGTCTGCTGCGCAGTTCCTCCGCGTCACGGATTGTCGTCCGGCCTGCTGCCAAAGCGCCCGCAACCGCCAGGACACAGATTTCTTCCATCAGACAGGGCACCTCCCGTCCCAGAATGCTGGTGCCATGCAATTTACTGCCACGCACTTCCAGCCGTCCCATGGGTTCCATCCGTCGGCGATGATCAAAGCGTTCCCGTATCAGCGCTCCCATCCGCACCAGAACGCCCAACGCAGTGGTGCGTGTTTCATTTAAGCCAATATTCTGAACGATCAGGTGAGCCCCTTCCCTCGCAGCGGCCAGAACCAGCCACGGTGCCGCGTGAGAGATGTCCCCCGGAATAATGATCTCCCGGCTCTCCAGCCTCTGTGGGCCACAGACGTTGACGGTGTCACGATCAGCATCCTGCCAAATGCTCGTATGCATGAATCGCAGGATGTTTTCCGTATGGTTTGGAGTCAGAAACGGCTCCTCATATCTGGAAACTCCTTTAATGGCGTGAGCCGCAATGAGGAATGCGGTTTTAGCCTCCACCAGAGCTGACGAAGCTTTCCACACCGCAGGACGGAGTTCCTCTGACGGAGTTACTACTAAAGGGGCGGAATCGATTCCGCTGCCCTTGCTCTGAATGTCCACCCCTAAGGCGCGAAGGGGCTCGAGGATGCGTTTCAGGGGCTTCTGGCTCAGTTCTTCATCCGCCCAGAATACCACACGCTCGTTCCGGGGAGCGGCCATGGCAATCCCCAGGACAAGAGTAATCAGTTCGTTTCCGCAGTCGATCTCCTCCGCGATGCGAGGTAGTTTTCCTCCACAACCGGTGACCCGGACAAGAGTCGGGTCCTGGTCATCATGACTTACCTCAATGCCCATTTGCCGGAGCGCCCGAACGGTGGTTTGAGGCCCGGCGGCGGGAAGGAAGCCCTTGAGTTGGCACGGGCCATTAGACAGAGCGGCGCAGGCCAGTGCCCGGTGACTGATCTGTTCATCTCCGGGGACGCGCAGCTCCGTCTGAATCGGTGCGATACTGCGGGACTTCAGTTCAGCCATAGTGGTTAATGAACGTGATGCACGCGAATGCTGCGGGCAAGCGGCATCCGCCCGGAGGACGGATAGTTTTTATCGTGGCCTATCACTCGGGGGCATGGGCAGCGCGTGGAAGAGGTAGTTTCTCCCGCTGAGACTTTGCGAAAGTAAGAAGCTCTCGAAGAGACTCCCAGTTATGAGAGCGAATGGCCTTGCGGCTCTCTGATATAAGAATTCCGAGGCGTTCAAGATCTTGCTCAACGGCTTGTGCATTCTCCAAAAGAATCTCTGTCCACATCTCCGGAGGTCCCGCTGCGATGCGGGTAGTGTCTCGAAAGCCCCCTCCCGCAAAGGCCATCCATCCCGTGTCGCTCCCGTCCTCACCGCGCCCCTCCGCTGCTAGCTGGACCAAAAGAGCAGCGAGGAGATGGGGCACATGGCTGATCGTAGAGACAGTCTGGTCGTGCCGTTCCGGAGACATTTCGTAGGTCATACAGCCAAGCAGACGCCAAAGAGCGTCAATCTTTCTCATCGCTTCCAGATTTGTGTGCGGGCTGGGAGTCAGGATGCAGGCGGCTCCGTGAAACAGCTCCGGCACAGCGGCATCAAGACCAGTCTTTTCTGAACCTGCCATGGGGTGGCTGCCGACGAAATGCGCACGGCTATCAGCGAGAACAGTTTCCAGCTCCCTGACCACGGGTGCCTTCACGCTGCCTACATCCGTCACGATGGCCTCCGGACTGAGAGCATGAAGGGATTGTTTTATCAGTTGGCTCATCACCCCGATGGGTGTTGCCAATATCACGCACTCTGCGCCATCGATAACTTCAGAGGGAACGGTGCTCGTCCGATCAGCCAGATGGCGAGACATGGCTTTATCCAAAACCTCATGGCGCCTTCCGTACATTGAAATCTGGACGCCTGCTCGCAGGGAGCGCAGGGCAAGCGCGATCGAGCCTCCCAGCAAGCCGGGCCCGAGGATGGCGTAGCGTTGGAAGGGCACGCGAGAAAACGGATGTGCAGCCGTTGAGTCCAGAGACCCGTCAGGGCACAATGAAGATCTTTTTGGTATAAGGATCGTAAGCCTGTGAACCGGATTCCATCCCGCTTACATCCACCCACTGGTCACCATCAGAGTAGGGGCTGATGACATAATTCGGTTGACCAGGCACTTTTTTGGCAGTCGGAAAGCTGCTTCCTGAGGTGCTCCCGCCTCCGCTGCCGCTCGAAGCTGGCGTGTCCGTGCTGGACCCGCTCCCGGAAGAAGAACGGCTGCCGCTTCTGCCACGACCTGAATCATCCGCGGAATCTGGCTGGGTCTGTGCAGTCTGGGTGCTGTCCGTGCCATACGGATCTTCCGTCGTGCCCGGCGTCACACCGTAAGGGTCCTGATAACCAGGCGGAGTTTGTCCGGGAGGCAGGCCGTCGGGCCGGGGAGGTGGTCCGCCGCTGGGACGGTAGCCATACGGGTTGTTCTGCAGGTAGGCTACTTCATCGTAATAATAGCTGTCGCAGCCCAGGAACAGTGCTCCGGGTAGCACAGCGAGCACCAATAAAGTTAAAATTCGTGACAATGCCTTCATGGTTACCACCTACTCCCACACGCCCCAAATTCAAGGCGAGCCTTTCCTGATCCTAGACGACCGTTCAGCCGAAGATATTCAAATTTCCCTGCAACGTGTGCCAGCCCGCGTGCTTTGCCCAGTCCGCTGAAGCGGGATACCAGGTCAGAAACGACTCAGGGGACAACGAAGAACTTCTTCGTGTATGGATCCTGGACCAGATCACCCGGCTGATTGTCTGTAACGTCGATTTTCGCTTCAGGATTTTCAGAATACGGGCTTTGCACGTAGATTCGTCCGCCCGCTTTATCCACGATTTCTGCCTTGGGCGCATCGGCTCCGGGTGAGACGGTAACAAACTCGTCAGGCTCCGGCTCGCGATCAGCTTCAATTGGTGCGTCAGAAGTTTCTTCCGAGGCGACTTCTTCTTCAACGGTTTCCTCTTCCGTTTCTACCGTGCTGGCCGTCTGCTCCGAAGATTGCTCTTCCGCAGATTCTTCTTCACCGGTGACGGCGGCTTCCTCCTCCTGCTCTTTTTTAAGCGGGCAGGCGGTCAGAGAGAGAATAACGGCAATGGCTCCGCTGAGCGTGAGTAGATCCAGTAAACGTTTCATGATTTATAAAAAGGTCGGCAGATTCTTCAGTAGTGGCAGTGGTGGTAATGGCACGCGGAAAAAACCGCAGCCTCACAACAGTGTGAACCCACGAGCGCCCTTCTTTCAAGCTTTCATCCGCGAAAGCCCGGCTGCGCTCGTCTAGTAGCTCAGGCTGATGACACGACCATCAGTAAATCCAAAGAAGTCTTTCTTATCCGCCAGCTTAACGCCTTCAGCCAGATCTTCTTTGGACTTTCCGGCCGCTTTCAGGCAGGAAGGGCAGGCCTCAATGAGCACGCCTCTTTCCACGAGCAGTGCCAGGAGCCGCTTGGAGGTGCCGTAAGGCTCAATCTCCAGATTGGGGCCGTCTGCGGTCACGATGCTGACGCCGGAGACGTCAAAGTAGAGCAAAACATCGTGGTCTTCGGACATGACACTGGCCATCTTCAGCGCCATGAGCACTCGTTGCGAATCATCCGGTCCGCTACTGACGTGGATAAACACGCCGTCCTTCACCTCTTCACCCGCGGCAACCATAACCGCGCTGGCGAAGAGCAGAGTGAGGAGGCCGATGAAGCTGATGGTGCGCCGGGTAGAGCGGCCCAATGAATTCAGGAATGCGGTATTCATAAGCAAATGATATGTCCTTGATCTATCGCCAAGTCACTCGCTTTTCGTTCCTGTCGTTCCTGAACCGGAGGAGCCGGTGCTTGACGGCGCGCTGGTTGCGGTGCTCGAGCCGTTCCCACCGGATGATCCAGATGACTCGCTTCCTCCTGAGCCGCTGCTCTTGCCGCTTTCTTTGGCCGGCTTTTCTCCGCTGCCTGATCCACCCGAATCCGAAGTTTCTGCCTTGGCTGCCTTTTTATAGCTGTCACTCCGGTAGTCTGTTTCGTAAAAACCACTGCCCTTGAAAATGATTCCCGCTCCGGTGCCAATCTTCCTCCGGACTGGACCTGGGCATCCATCTGAGCGGCAGTCCGTCAATGGGTCTGCCTTGATTGACTGGAACTCTTCAAAGGTCGACCCGCAGGTCGTACAAACGTATTCGTAAGTCGGCATAAGCCAATCTAGCGCGTGGCGAGGAGGAAATTCAAGGGCCCCGAACGCCATGCAACCATCATCCGATGCGCTTCACTGCTTTAACCAGAGACGTCGAGATTGGGGCAAACTGTTACCTGATTGAAGTCGGCGACAAGCGCCTGGTCATCGATTCAGGGACTCACCCGAGGCAGGAAGGTGCGGATGGTTTGCCGAACTTCCGTTTTTTGAGGGACCAGCCTTTGGACGCAATCATTCTGACCCACGCCCATATGGATCATGTGGGCTCGCTGCCGATGCTGCAAAGGCGTTTTCCTCACGCTCCAGTCTTTATGAGCCAGCCAACGATGCTGCTCGCAGAGACCATGCTTCATAATTCTGTCAACGTGATGACAAAGAAGAGGGAAGAGTTGGACATCAATCTCTACCCGTTTTTTACCCATCGCGAAGTGGAGGCATCGACTGGCTCATGGCTGCCCTGCCCGCTTAATCAGCCTATGAGCCTGCGGGGGGAACGGCTCCAGCAGCGGGACTCGCAGAGAGAACCCGTGTTTACTTTTTTTGATGGCGGCCACATTCTTGGATCCGTCGCGGTGCTCATTGAGTATCGGGGCCAGCGCCTGCTCTACACGGGTGATATCCAGTTGGAAGACCAAGACATCTGCCGGGCGGCTGAGCTACCCACTGAAAACATCGATGTGCTGATTGTGGAGACGACCCGCGGCTCCGCAGCACGCGCTCCTCATTACTCCAGGGAAGCGGAAGCGGCACGGCTCGCCGAGTGCATTCGCGAAGTCTTTGACCGTGGAGGTGCCGTGCTCATCCCGCTCTTTGCGCTCGGCCGGACTCAAGAGATGCTGACGCTTTTCAATCATTTGCAGCAGCGCCGGGATCTGCCCCGTTGCCCGATTTTTATCGGCGGCTTGGGCTCGAAGATGACCACGATTTACGACAAGCTCAGCTATTCCGCCCATCGCCAGAAGCCAAAATTCAACATCATGGAGGAAACCCGCCCAGAAATCGCCAACGGCCGAACGATCTGGCGGATGCGTCCCAAGCCCAAGCACCTCTATGGCATCTCCAGCGGAATGATGACGGAGAACACTTTGTCTAATCTGTTTGCCCGGCACATCATCGACCGGCCCGAGCACGGGCTTTTTTTCGTCGGCTACTCGGATCCTGCGTCACCCGCCGGCAAAATCCGGGCGGCCCGGCATGGGGATGAGATCCAGCTGTCTCCGGACACCAAGCCATTGCCTTTGCGCTGCCAGATTGAAGAATTTGACTTCAGCGCTCATGCGCCGCGCAAGGCGATACTGGACTATATCTGTGCCGTGCGCGCCCGGAAGACACTCCTGGTGCACGGGGATGAACCTGCCATCCAATGGTTTGAGGAACAACTGGCTGAGCTGCTTCCGGAGCTGGAGGTGATCACACCCAAACCCGGCGTGACGGAAAACTTGGATTAGTTTTCAACGGGTCGGTTGATCCTCCATAGAGGCTATTTTTGGCATCAATGCTGCTTGCGTAGCAATAAGGATGCCTGGATGATGAATCCGGGTTGTAAGCCACGCCCACCTGGGACCTGCCTTCAATCAATCGAGAGCCTATCCGCTCCAAGCTTTTGCCCATCCCTTTTTCAAAATGGCCGGACCTGCTTTAGGACAGTTTCAGAATCTTTCCCTCCAGCAAACGCTTGCACCTCAGCTGCAGCAAAGCCTGCAGATTCTACAGGCGCCCATGCTGGACCTGCGAACCCTTTTGCAGCAGGAAGTCGAGCTGAATCCCGTGCTTGAAGCGGAGCTTAAAGAACCAGTCGACTCCGTGGATACGGATGGGGCCGGCTCAGAGAATGATGAGTTTGGGGAAGAATTCGAAAAACTATCCCAGCTTGATCAGGAATGGCGCGATTATCTGTCGCAGAATAATTCTTACTCCGAACGCTATGACTCCGATCGCGAGAAACGGCGTCAGCATTTATTCGAAAGCCATACGGTTGAAGAAAATCTTCAGGAACATCTCCTCGGCCAGATTGCCATGCTCGACCTGAACGATGAGGAGCAAATGATCGCCCAGCTTATCATCGGTAATATTGATGACTATGGTTATCTCCAGGCCAAACCGGCTGAGATCAGCGAAACGAGCGGGATCGATGAGCAGGACATTGAGAATGTCCTCACGATTGTCCAGGAACTGGATCCGGCAGGGATTGGCGCTTATGATTTGCGGGAGTGTTTGCTTCTGCAATTGAGACGGCTGGGGAAACAGCACAGTAACGCCTACGAAATTCTGGAGAAGCATTTGGATGCCCTCGCGAAAAAGCGTTACCCGCAGATCGCCAAGGCGCTTGAACTGGAAATGGAAGACGTTTTGGAGGCGGCCTCATTTATTGCTACACTTGACCCTAAACCGGGTTCACGGTTTTCCAGCAGCAACAATGGTTACGTCATTCCTGATGTGCTCGTAAAGCGCAGTGAAGATGGTTATCAGGTCATCATGAACAGTGATTACATTCCGCATTTGCGCATCAGCAATGTTTATAAGGATCTCATGGCGGAACAGAATGGGCGCTCCAACGTGAAGTCCTATATCCGTGACAAAATTCGCAGCGGAAAGTTCCTCATTAAGAGTATTCATCAGCGTCAGCAGACGATTGAAAACATAGCCAAGGAAATTGTGAAGCGGCAAAAAGATTTCCTCGATCATGGCCCGGCGCATTTACATCCCATGAACATGCATCAGGTCGCGGAAGTGGTAGGTGTTCATGAAACGACGGTCAGCCGTGCCATTGCCGGGAAGTATATGCAGACTCCGCAGGGCGTTTATGAGATGCGCTATTTCTTTACGACCGGCTATCAGACCAATGGTGGTGAAGCCGTCAGTAATACAAGCGTGAAGGGCGCGATCGCCGATCTGGTAAAAAATGAGGACGGCTCCAAGCCGCTCAGTGATCAGGACATTGTCCAGCTTCTTAACGAAAAGGGTATCCCGATTGCGCGCCGCACCGTCGCGAAGTACCGGCAGGAACTGAATATTCTGCCCAGCAATCTGCGTAAAACTTATTGAGGCGCGGCCGCGAGTTTGAGGCGCGGTTGCCCCAGAAAATAGAAGTCGTCATTCAGGGTGCCATCCTGATCCAATAAACGGCGCTGCACCAAAGCCACCCGGTTATTCAGCCCGCTGTTGCCTTCAGCGCAGAGAATGTAGCGGTGTTGCGGGTCAACATAAATGACAATCAGCGAGTGGCCCAGCCCACTGGCATGGCGCATTTTTACCGCAAGATAGTCTCCCGCCGTCACTCTTGCCTTGTTTTCCGCAGCCTGAGGTCCGTGCAGAGCGTAACCGCGGCCATGTTCACTAAAGTAGCGCACAAAGCCGCCGGTGGACGCGGCCTTGTCCAGCGCCGCCCGTTGTTCAGAATTGGAATGAGTCTCGCGATCCAGCTCTGCCATGTTCGATTCCGCCAAGACATAGCTGCAAAACTCTGAACACCACCACGCATACCAGGCCGCTCCATAACGGTCTTTCGCCTCGGACCCACGGATTGGGGCGCGTAATTCTTCCACAGCGCGACCGACAATCGCACGGCGGCATTTCGGCAGGCTTTCCGCTCGTGCCAAGATCCGATTCAGGATATTCTGATAGTCGGGATCGTGCGGCTCGAAGATAAATGCGTCACCATGACCGGGTTCATTAAAGCGACCGGCACACGCTCGGTGAACGGCACCCAGCAAAGTCAAAAGGATCACAAGAAGAAGCTGCGCGATCTGTGTGTTAATCGTCGCGTTTCTCATAAGCCGCTTTTTGCGTCTGGATTTCCTTTAGTTTAGCGAGATCAAACTTTCTTTCACGTGCAAACGTATAGATCCCATTCTTTTCCTGAAAAACGTCGGTTAGCTGGGTGTAACAATACCCGAACATGGCGGGATTATGAAGGAGGGCTTCGCATAGTCCTTGGAAACGTGCATAAAAATCCTCCAGGCTATCCGGTCCTTTTCCATAGCCCCAGCTCTTTTTCCGGGCGGCGTCCTGCTCTTCCTCCTCTTTGACCCAGCGTGCTCCGCCGAATTCACTGACGAAAAATGGCTGCCCTTCATAAGGCAGATGATCCGGCTTGTCTTTATTCCAATTGATATCAATCGAGCCGGTCTGAGCGATGACATCATATTTTTCCTTAAATTTCGTGACGTCCTGCTCATAATCATGCGTATCATAGACATCCGTATGTTTCACACGGTGCGGCCAACCGGAAACGTCCACGATCGGCCGGTAGGGATCATAGAGCTTGGTCGCCTCATACATGCAGTGCATGACATTCTCCAGTTGGGGGAACTGAGTATGCCGGCGTGGCATCTGCTCATTCATGGGACACCATCCGATAACACACGGATGGTTATAGTCCCGGGCAAGACATTCCATCCATTCACGGACCCACGTGATGTTCCAACGATCCGGCCGGTCCATCGCATCGACCGTATCATTGCTCCAGTCCGCAAACTCACTCCAGACCAGATATCCCATGGCGTCGGCATGAAAAAGAAAGCGTTCTTCGAATATTTTCTGATGCAGGCGCGCGCCATTGAAACCGGCTTCCATGCTTAGTTTAATGTCCTGGAGAAGCGCGTCGTCGCTTGGTGCGGTCAGCATGCCGTCTGGATAATAGCCCTGATCCAGAACCAAACGTTGAAATACCCGCCTGCCGTTTATCAGAATTGAATTCCCCTCGATACTCACTGAGCGCAGGCCAGCGTAACTCGCTGCCTTATCCAGCACATTTCCTTCCGCGTCACGCAGCTGAAATTCCAGGAGGTAAAGGTATGGCGCACCGGGTTCCCATAGACGCACTTCGCTCTCCGGCACTTTCAGGTGTAAATGGGCCCGGTTTTCTGTCCTGCAGAGAGACTTCTCTTCCAGCAGCAATCTGCCACCCGCGTCGCGAAGGGTGACATGCACCGCGTGATCTTTCCAACCGGAGCCATCGACCGGGGCTTCAATGATGAAAGTACTATCATCGACGCGTGGCGTGATTTTCGGACGGCCCAGGGATTTTTTCGGCAGAGGCTCCAGCCAGACCGTCTGCCAGATTCCGGTGGTCCGGTCATAATGACAACCGTGACGTTCCACCGTGGTCATCTGTTTCCCTCGGGGATACTGATTCCACCAATCATCCCGGCAACGGACGGTGAGGCGGCACGTTTCCCCGGCCTTCACCTTTCCGGTCAGGTCAAGGGAAAAAGAAACGTGACCTCCGCGATGAGGCTGGAGTGCCACCTGATCTCCGTTGATCCAAACGGTGGTCTCGTAATCTGCCGCGCCGAAGTGCAACAGGATGCGATGATCTCTCCAGGAGGCCGGAATTTCCAGGAAGCGTGAGTAAAACACCGCAAGGCAACGCTCAGTATTCCCGATGCCGGAAAGCTCAGATTCCGGACAGAACGGGACGACGATTCTTTCCGGCAGCGGCTGTTGATGCAGGCCGTGTTCTTCTCCGGAGTCCGCGGGATCTCGCGCAAACTCCCAGGTTCCATTGAGATTCAGCCATTCCTGGCGCTGCCACTGGGGACGGGGATACTCGGGGCGGGGGATTGATTCTGTTGCCATCTGGGGAGAGGGCTTATCAGAAAGAAAAGCTTAGTAAATACCAATTCTTTCCGGCAACGGATCGGTTGAGGCAAAGGCCATCCGGTCCGCCAGACGCTGGAGCATGGTGAGCTTCACCTCTTGTGAGGTGGGATCATGCCACAGGTTGCGGTGTTCACCGGGATCCTGATTGATGTTATACAGTTCACCTGTTTCATGGCCGTGCCACGCGATGATTTTGTATTCGTGATCTCGAATCATACTGAGAAAAGGTGTCGGCCCGGGATTGGAATTGCGGAATTCGCAAAAGACCTCGCTCTCCAGCTGGTCGGGATGATTTGGGTCTGTCAAAAGTGGCCAGAGGGATTTTGTTTGCATGCCCGGATGACGTGGAAGATCACAGGCATCCAAAAGGGTCGGGGCAAGGCTGGACAATTCCACCAGCGCCTTGCGACGGACACCGGCTGCTATTTTTCCTGGCATGGACACGATCAGTGGGACGCGGATCGCTGGATCATAGAGATACGCGCCCTTCAGATAAAGCCCGTTATCGCCGAGCATTTCGCCATGGTCAGAAGTAAAGATTACCAGGGTATTTTCGCGCTGACCGGTCTTTTCCAGGCAATCGAGAAGGCGGCCGGTCTGCGCATCGATCAGGTCACACATCGCCCAGTAAGCCGCGCGATTCATCCGATGCTCATGCGGATCTCCCAGATCACTCTCCCGGTAGCCTCCGTATATACTGTTTGCGTGTTTCTTGCGCTGATGCTCCGGTTTATTATTTAATTCACCCGGCACGTAATTTGGCAACGGGATTTGGTCGAGCTTCTCAAGATACCGCGCCAGATATTTCTCTGGCGGATTCATGACATAATGTGGGTCGAAAATATTGACGCTGAACAGCCAGGGAGCGTTGCGTTTTGAATAGTTTTCGATGAAGCGGATCGCCCGTTCCACACACCAGGTTGTCTGGTGCAGCTCTTCTGGCATGCCCTGCAAAACGTCTGCGGAATCGCTTCTCGGCGGGTTTCTGATTTCCGCACCTTGGTCTCGCACCCATTGACAATAATCGCTCGATGGAAAATTCGCGCTTGGCGCATGGTCCCAATGAAATTCGACATAACCGTCATCGATTCGCGGTTCCTGACCCTGGATGACCTCTTCTTCCCTGCCGCTTTTCCACCATTCTTCGCCCAGCAGATTGCGGCGGTTACAGGCGTGCAAATGCAGTTTTCCAGAAAGACCGCAAATATAGCCTTCATCCGCCAGGACCCGGGTTACCAGTCTTTCGCCTGCAGGAATGTTCTGCCCGTTCTGGCGAAGCCTCGTCACGGAGGGATAACGGCCGGTCAGAAATGACCCGCGGCTGGGCTGACAGAGCGGATTTTGCGAATAGCAATGCTCAAAGAGCATCCCCTCGCTGGCCAGACGATCCAAGTTCGGTGTGTGCACCCAGGGATTTCCGTAGGCGCCCAGGGTGTCCCACCGCTGCGAATCCGTGCAGATCCACAAAACATTTGGCCCCTTTCGATCCGGGCGCGGTGGGGCGATTTGCGGTCTCGTCATTTTGGTCACGGTAGCGAACGGTTGCACCCCGGCAAGCCCTCAGCCTCTGGTCTTTGTTCGGACCCGTCCGGGCGGGCATGGATCACCCCTGCTTTTTATGAATTACAGTGTCTCCAGCTCAGGCCGGTAGGTATCCTCTGCCCGATATTCTGAAAGCAGACCCAGATCGCGCAGGCCCAAAATTGTTTGCGGATGGCCCCAGCCCAGATGGCTTGCGCAGAGGCAGAAAGCCTGGACCAGCAGCTTCTCCGCCGCATCATATTCACGCTCCATCTGAGCGCGGTGCGCTCTCACCGTCAGGACATTGGCCTGTTCTATGGTTGTCTTCTGGTCCGCCTCCGGAGCGGGCGAGGCGGGGTCGCTGGTGTCCAGCTCCACAGGCGTGAAGTCCAGCCAATGCTCCGGTGCCAGCGCCTGCTCGGTGCGCTCGCGGAAGGGTGCCTGATCATTAGCGTCGTGCAGATCTCCGTCCAAGGGTAAGTCGCGCTTATGTGCCCGCGCACTTTCCCGCAGGGACAGCGCCGTCAGGCAGGAGTTACAGAAATTCCGCGCGTCACTCACCAGCCCTGCATCAAGCAGCGTCTTCACCCCGGCCGCGATAAGGTCTACCATAATCTGCTGCGCGCAATCCTGCTGAGCCAGTGCCAGATTAAATCCGTTACGGTAAAGGAAACTTGCTACCCGTCGTGCCGTTTCAGCCTGTCGCGTGCTTTCGGCCGCGGGTGTTTGCGATGGCCTCGTGCCCCGCCCGGTCAAGGTGGATTGCTTTGCCAGGCGCAACCGTTGGGTGAACCGTGCCTCCAGCTCCGGCACCTGCTGGGCAATGCCTATTGCCACCGCCGGAGACAGCCATAATAGAAAATGCCGCCCCGCCCGCGCGTAGCGCTGCTCAAACTCATACTGAAAATAACCAAATGCCTCCACCGCATCGGCCGGCAGGACAGGCGGCCGCACTGGGTGCGGACCGGTTCCCCTGGGCTCTTCCGCACCACCACCGCCCGTGATCTGCACCAGAACCACTTCTGCCTCACTTTCATCAACCCGGTCCAGAAATTGGCAGATTGCGGGAATCGCTCCCTTACCCTGGGTCTTCGGTTCGAGCGCAAAACTCGCCGAGTGGGAAAGATACTCCACGCCCTCCGCCCGCAGCTCGGACTGAAGCCGCAAGACTGCATTAAGCTGAGTCCTCAGGTCTTCGCACTCTACCCGCACCAGGCTGCTGTGAAGCCCGCCTTCTGTTCTGCCAGAAGCAGCCTTGCCATCCATCTCTCTCCGCACCAAGCCGGGCAGTGCCTCAAGGGTGATCAACGGCGTTGCCGTTGTCGATCGACCCGGCGCGGAGGCTGCGGTCAAAGTTAAATCCGGTCTCAGCGGCCCTTCTGCATGAGGGGATGAAGGAGCAGGTGAGGGCGTCGAAGTCGTTTCGCTGGACATAACCGGTCCTCCATTTGGCGGTCGAAACGGCTTGCCGTCGAGAGGAAAATTTGGAGGAGCACGTCTACCTGTTCTCCTTCATCTTCTTACGTCCCAATAGCCGTCCTCAACGGAAAAAGAACGCCACCAGGGAAAGGTTGTTGGACGAAGAAACCTTCGGTGCCTGAGCAGCAGCAGCGAAGGACACCGTGATAAGTTACTCCACTAAAAGATTGCCCGTGGCGGGCTTTTCGCACTCTTTATCACCGGCCATACGGCCTGGCCCGGAACCGGGCTGAATGAACGTTCAAAAATCTTGAATGACCCCGAGGAATTCCTCGTCGTAACTGATACATGAGCAAAAAAATCAAAACCCTAAGTCTGGCTGGCCTTTTGGGGCTGGCTTTCCTGCTGGCGGGCTGTAATCCGCCAGGATACAACTCAGGCGCTAAAACCGGCGCAGCTGTCGGCGGCCTCAGTGGCGCCGGTGTTGGCGCCCTCATCGGCTCCCAGTCTGGCAATGCTGGTCGTGGCGCCCTCATCGGCGGAGCCACCGGCGCCGTCGCGGGCGGTCTGCTGGGTAGCGCTTCAGATGACCGTAAGCTGAAGCGTGATCAGCAATATTACTACGGCACGTCCGCACCCCCGCCGTATTGATTGATTCAGTCAGGGCTTGATGGCCCTGACAGGCTTTGCCGGAGGGCTGGTCCAGACTGTCGCCTAAGACACGTTTGGCCCAGCCCTTCGCTTTTCCGCAGGCCCTACCTTCTGTCCCGCCATGCGGTCACCCTACCTTGACAATGAGGCTGATCATGGGTTGTTACGCTTTGCCCCGGAGTCGATACGATGCCGGGCGGTTTTTTCAGCAGGGACTGATTTCGATTGTCTGAAAAGTCGGCTTATTTCGGCCGGTCGCCCGGTTCACTCCACACCAATCAAACGTCTAACTGACTGCCTCGAACGATGATCGGCTGGATTCTCAAAAAAATCCTCGGCTCCCAGAATGAGCGTCAAATCAAAAAGCTCCGGCCGCTGGTCGAGCAGATCAATGCCTTTGACGAAGAATACAAAGGATGGTCTGACGACAGGTTGCGTGAGCAGGTCGCAAAATGGAAGGAGCAGTTCAGTCAGATCGAAGACGACAATGTGCTGAACGCCCAGCTGGACGGCATCCTACCCGAGGCCTTTGCTGTCGTAAAGAACACAGCCCGGCGGCTCTGCGGACAGACCTTCACCGTTTGTGACCAGCCTACGCCCTGGAACATGGTCCACTTTGATGTGCAGCTCATCGGCGGCATCGCGCTGCACCGCGGCATGATCGCCGAGATGGCCACCGGTGAGGGCAAAACCCTGGTCGCGACCCTGCCGGTTTTCCTCAACGCCCTCAGCGGGCGCGGCGTCCACGTCGTCACCGTCAATGATTACCTCGCCCGCCGGGACTCTGAGTGGATGGGTAAGATCTATGAGTTCCTCGGGCTCACCGTCGGCTGTATCCAGAATGATCAGCGCCCGCCCACCCGGAAGGAGATGTATGCCAAGGATATCACCTACGGCACCGCCAGTGAGTTTGGCTTTGATTACCTGCGGGACAACGGAATGGCGCAGAGCAAGAATCACCAGGTCCAACGCGGCCATTTCTTTGCCATTGTCGACGAGGTTGACTCCGTCCTGATTGATGAAGCTCGCACACCGCTCATCATCAGCGGCCCTGTCACCGTTGATAATCAGCAGTTTGACCAGTTCAAGCCGCTGGTTGATCAGCTGGTGAAGAAGCAGACTCTCCTGTGCAATGCGCTCGTCAATGAAGCCAAAGACGAGTTGAAAAAGGCAGAGGAAGCAAACAACGAAGACCTCAAGTGGGAAGCGGCGCTTAAGCTTTTCAAGGTGAAGCTTGGCATGCCGCGCAACAAAGGTCTCATGCGTCTCATGGAGGATCCTGCCATGCGCCGCATGCTGGACCGCGCAGAACTTTCTTACTACCAGGAAGGCCAGAAAGAAAAACTCTTTGAGCTCAAGGAAGAGCTTTACTTCACGATCGATGAGCGCAGCCGGGATGCTGATCTTTCAGAGAAGGGACGCAGTTTTCTTAACCCGGACGATCCCGATGCCTTCACCTTGCCCGATCTGGCGGGTGGCCTCGCTGATATCGATGCCCAGCCGGGGCTGAGCGATCAGGACAAGGTCAGGAAAAAGCAGGAGCTGAGCAATCGGGTGGATCAGCAGAGCCAGCGCATGCATCACATCTCCCAACTGCTTCGCGCCTACTGCATGTATGAGGAGGACGTCCACTATGTCGTGGAGGACGGTAAGGTCGTCATCGTTGATGAGAATACTGGGCGCAAAATGCCGGGTCGCCGCTGGAGTGACGGTCTGCATCAGGCCGTCGAAGCCAAAGAAGGGGTAAAGATCGACAAGGAGTCCCAGACTCTTGCCACCATCACCATCCAGAATTATTTCCGCCAATACTTTAAACTCGCCGGGATGACCGGGACGGCGGAGACCGAGGCAAACGAATTTAAGGATATCTATGATCTGCCGGTGCTGGTTATTCCCACAAACCGTCCCAACCAGCGCCAGGATAAGAATGATCTGATCTTCAAGACTCGCCGTGAAAAATACAACGCGGTTGTAAAGGAGATCAAAGACGCGCACCAACGCGGTCAGCCTGTGCTTGTAGGGACAGCCAGCGTCGAAGCCTCAGAGCTGGTCAGCCGCATGCTCAAGCGCGAAAAAGTCACTCACGCCGTGCTCAACGCGAAGTATCACCGGCAGGAAGCGGAGATTGTCCAGCGCGCCGGTCAACCCGGGCAAGTGACCATCTCCACAAACATGGCTGGCCGTGGGACGGATATCAAACTCGGCGAAGGCGTTCCGGAAAAAGGCGGGCTGTATGTCATCGGCACGGAGCGACATGAATCACGCCGGATCGACCGGCAGTTGCGCGGCCGGTGCGCGCGGCAGGGAGACCCCGGTTACTCACGGTTCTACGTCAGCTTTGAAGATGATCTCATGCGCAACTTCGGCCAGAGCGAACGCATGATCAAAATCATGGAACGATTCGGCATGAAAGAGGGTGAAGAGATCGAGCACCCCTGGCTGAACAAGAGCGTTGAGACCGCGCAGAAACGCGTTGAACAGGCCCACTACATGCGCCGCAAACACACCCTGGATTATGACGATGTCATGAACCAGCAGCGCGAAGTCATCTATGATTACCGCAATGAGGTGCTTCAGTCAGACAACACGCGTGATCTGGTCTATGAGGTCCTGGACCGGCAAATCCCTGAGCGCGTGGCCGGCTTCCTCGACGTGCAGGTGGAAGATGCCGAGCCAGACTATGAGGGCCTCCTTCATTGGGTTCAGCAGACCTTCCCGCTCGGCATCACCGCCAGTTCGGCTGATCTGGAAAGCCGCAGCACAGAAGAGAATGCCCAGTGGCTTCTGAACGAAATCAAGCAGGCCTACGAAGAGCGCATTAAGATCATCGAAGGCAGCACGGTTCAGCATATTGAGCGGATGATTATGCTCAGCGCCATCGACCGGCTCTGGCAGGAGCACCTCTACTCCATGGACGCTCTCCAGGACGGGATTCGCAACTGGTATCACGCCCAGAAGGATCCACTTGTTGAGTATAAGAAAGAAGCTTTCACCATGTTCGAGCAGCTCATGGGCAGCATCGAGAATGAGGTGCTCAGCAATCTCTTCAAGAGTGCGGAGAATCTCCAGGCCATTGAGAGGATCATGATGGGTGGGGGCCGGCCTCAGGGTCCAAAGGATGAGCCCACTCGACAGGGCGCGAAAACAGCGGGAACCCGCAAACCAGGTCCGCGGAGTCGTCGCACGACTTCGGCGGGGGCTGCGGCCAGTCGCGATTCCGGAGGAGGTAGAGGATTGGATGACATCGACCTCGGCCTTGGCGGCGGAGGAAGTGGTGCCGGTGGAACGGCTACGGCCACCGCGACCCGGATGAAAGCCAAGGTGGGCCGGAATGATCCGTGCCCGTGTGGCAGCGGTAAGAAGTTCAAGACCTGCTGTGGCCGGCGCGCCTGATGTCTGCCAAGGGAGCGACCATCTCATTTGACGATCGTAGCCTTATGGACATGGCCGGCTGGCCTGTCTTCCGGGACGGACGTGCCATCTATCAGAATGGTTCCGTTCTGAAAGCCTCGTGGGAACCGCCCTATCTCCGTGGTGAAATCCAGGAAGGCAGCCGCGTTCTGCGCAGCGGACTGAAGATCGACTCGCGCCTGGACATCAAAAACCTCTGTCCCTGCCGGGATTCTCAGGACCGCGGAATCATCTGCCGCCACGCGGTCGCAGTCGCGCTCTACATCGGCCGGGGCGGCGGGCCGGGAGGAGCGCCAGCCAGCTCACCGGTCAGAGACGAAGCGCGGCCCTCGGCACGGGAAGCGTTGGCTCAACGCGAAATGCGTCCTCAGTTTCGCCCAGCTGATCTGCTGTTCGAGGATGAGGATTCTCCGGCGCTGCCGGAGGCCCGATTGACCCTGATTCTGCCGCCGAACTTTATCGAAAGCTGGAAGCGCGGGCAGATTATGGTCACGCCCCAGGTCGAGGTCTGTGGAAATGGCAAACTGCAGGCCCTGAGCGCGCTCCAGGCGGATGCCGTTTACGCCAGCATGGAGGATGACGTGCGGGTGCTGGAGTCTATCTGGGAGAAAGGCGGCTATGAATGGGCGGCGGCCCTGAGTCTGTCTGTAGATGAGTTTCTTGAACTGCTTGAGACGTGCACGGCCGCCACGGAAATCACCCTGGGCCGCAGGCAGCCAGTAGAAATCGATCCCGAGCCCGTCATTCCGTTGCTTAAAGTGACTCGTGCGGGTGAAGGCGGGGAAGGATCCGGCTTCAACGTCAAGGCCACGCTTCCGGATGATGCGGAGCTGCTTCAGGGCTCAGAAGCCTCATGGTTGTTTGTCGAGGGCAAAAAACTTCAGCCGGTCACCCCCGGTCTGCCCGCAGCCTACCAGTCCCTTCTGCGGGCTCCTGTTTTCTTGCCGGAAGAAGCCGGTATCCGATTTCTCGCGACAGAATTGCCCCGGCTTTATGAGTTCTTTCAAGTCGAGCGTGGCGAAGGGGCCGGGGATGATTCATTTGAGGTCGTCGTGCCCATTCCCAAGGTCAGGCTGGAGATTGAAGGTTCCCTCAATTTCCTCGAGGCCCATATTGATTTCGATTACCCGGGACGCCAGGTCCGCCATGGCGATGATAAATCAACAGGAGGGCAGGACACTTTCAGCCTGGTGGATCCTGATAATCCACGACGGCTTTTCCTGCGCAACAGTGACTATGAAACAGCGGCCACCCGCCGGCTTCAGGGCTGTGGATTCTCCTATGACCGGACCCGGCGCGCTTGGGCTCTCAAAGGTCAGAAAGAAATCCTCGCATTCTTCGCCGGCGCTTTAGAAAAGCTTAAAGATGACTGGACGGTAAAGATTGGTTCACGATTTGGCCGGGTCACGGAGAAGGTCGAAGTTATCCGGCCGGAGTTCCAGATTCGCGATCCCTTCGGAGATGACCGGGCGAAAGGGGAGCGAAGAGGCAGCGGCGAGAATTGGCTGGAGCTGGATTATCAGATGGCCTCCGAAGGTGGCACGACCTTCCGGCGTGAGCAGATCCTTCGCATGCTTCAGGTCGGGCAAAACTCGACTCAGCTTGGCGACGGGCGCCTTGCCGTTTTCGACCCGGAGCGCATAGAGGACTTTCACGAAGTGCTCCGTGACCTAAACCCGGACTCGGCCGGCGGCGGCTCTTTTCGGATCGAGCGCAGCCAGGCTGCCTTCCTCAGTCAGGTTCTTCCCGAAGATGACCTCCAGGTGAAAGGAATGAGTCCGGCGGAATGGCGCACTCTTTCCCGGACCGCCGAAGGACCGCGCGAACTTGAGCTGGTCGATCTTGGGGCCCTGAATCAGACCCTCCGCGATTACCAGCGTCTGGGCGTTTCCTGGATGGATTTTCTTTCGCGCAACGGATTCGCCGGGATTCTTGCTGATGATATGGGTCTCGGGAAAACCCTTCAGGCGCTCGCGTTTATTGACCGCGTCCATCGAGAAGCCTCGGAGAACGAAAAGCGGCCGTCTCTGGTCATCTGTCCAAGTTCACTCGTCACGAACTGGGCGGAAGAGGCCGCGCGTTTCACACCAGATCTGAAAGTGTTGGTCATCGAAGGAAATAAGCGCTCCGGGAAGCTTGGTGCGATGGAAGACGCAGATCTGATTATCACAAGCTTTGCTCTGCTCCGCCGGGATGTGAAGCAGCACAAAGAGGTCTCATTTCAATGCATCGTCATTGATGAAGCACAGAATATCCGTAATCCGGACACTCAACTGGCCAAGGCGGTTTTCTCTCTGGAGGGCACCCATCGCTTCGCGCTCACTGGCACGCCCATGGAGAACAGTGTGCGTGATCTCTGGAGCATCATGAATTTTCTTATGCCGGGTTATCTCGGACGCCGTGATGATTTCAGGCAGCGCTATGAACAGCCCCTCAGCCAAGGGAGTATCAGCGAATCAACCGCGGTCATGATCCGTGAACGGCTCTCGAAACGCATGCGGCCCTTCATGCTGCGCCGCCGCAAAGAAGAGGTTCTCACTGAGCTGCCAGAGAAGATCGAACAGGTCCTTCATTGCGAGTTGGTGCCCGAACAGCGTGAGCTTTATGCAACGATGGTTCGGGAAAGCCGCAAGAAGGTGGATGAGGCCAGCAGCGAAAAGAACGATGGCCGCAAGCGGATGATCATGCTGACCGCTCTCCTGCGTCTGCGGCAGATTTGCGATGATCCCCGGCTGGTGCTTCCTGAACCGGATGATCAAACACCAGCCAAGAGATCGGACACCACGACAGCGGCTAAAGTAAGCATGTTGCGAGATCTTCTCGAAGAAGCCATCCCTGGCGGGCACAAGGTGCTCGTCTTCAGTCAGTTCAGCAAAATGCTCCGCCTCCTGGCGGACGATCTGCGAGAGCAGGGCATTAACTTTGCCTACCTTGACGGTCAGACCCGTGACCGCCCAGCCCAGATTAAGCGCTTTCAGACTCAGGATGATGTCCCGGTTTTTCTGCTCAGCCTCAAGGCCGGCGGGGTTGGCCTTAACCTGACCGCGGCCGACATGGTCGTTCTCTTTGATCCCTGGTGGAACCCGGCCGTCGAAGCTCAGGCGACCGACCGTGCACACCGCATGGGGCAGCGCCGGACGGTCAACGTCTATCGCTTCATAACCCGCGAGACCGTGGAGGAAAAGATCGCGTCCCTTCAGGCCCGCAAGCGTGAGCAGATCAAAGCTGTGGTGGACGGTGAGGCCGCACCGATGATGAGCGGCCTCAGCATGCAGGAAATCGAGGATTTGCTGAGCGAGTAAGCCTCTCTCCGATGGCTTAAGACTTGTCCCCTGACCGGCCCTGCGCTACCAAAACTTGCGCCGGGACAGCTTCTCTTAACCAGTGGTCCTGCGCGCCCTTTTCCGGCCATGTCATCCGAGACAGAACCCCGCTACTATTACTGTGAAGATGGCGAGACCCCGGTGGGGCCCTTCAGCCAGATCAAACTGCGTGAATTGCTCACCAAGGAAGTCATCGACCGGGATGTCTGGGTCATTGAAGATGGGAACGACGACTGGAAAGTCGTCACCGATTATTCGGAGTTTTCTGAGGTCGAATCGATGTTTCAGCAGGGCGCTAATGCTTCCCTTCTCGCCGCCTTGCTTAACGAGCCGGAAAGCTCCGTCGCCCGCCCGGCCGAGGAAAGCCGCGAACTGGCTACCCTGCAGTCCGAAGCGCCCAAGGTGGACCTGCAACGATACCGCGACAAACGGAAACCCGACCGGCTCCATACCGGTCAGCGCCCGAGCAAGCTTTGGGTCATCCGGATGATCCTGAACTGGAAGGCCGTTGTGCTCCTGCTCGTTCTCACCGGAGTCATTCTCCTGCTGGTTCAGTTCTCGATGAATATGGAACGCCTCCGGCAGGAGAATCTGAGGAATCAGCGTGAAAGCGAAAGAGTCGTGGAAGCGACTCCGGCCAGCCGTTTTGACATGCCGGAGACAACCAGACGCAGCTACACCAGTCGGGAAGTAAGCACGGATGGAACGGGCCGGAGGGAGGAGGACGAATACTTTGTCCTCACAGAAACCCTCGCGCTGGAGTATGACGATAACCGCTTTGATTCAGTCCGGGTCGTCAAAGGCTCTCTGGTAACGGTGGTCAACGATTCCGAGATGGATCGATGGGAAGTGGCTTACGAGGAAAAGAAATTTACGGTCAGCCCCGAGTTCTTGAGACCGGCGACCCAGGAAGAAATCGATGAAAGTCAGCAAAGCCTCGAACTTTCTCCGGAAGAAGGAGAGGACGATGGCTGACGGTTTTTTCATCCGGGCCTGAATTTTTTTCGTTTGGCAAATGATAGCGCAAATTGCCATTCGGGCCTTATGACATGACCTATCTGCAATTCCACCTTATCTTTACCATCCCTGCCATTCTGCTGATGGCGTTTCTGGTTCGGAAAAGATTCCGCCCCGCCCATCTCTGGTCGATCCTTCTCGTCTGCGTGATCGCCTTTCTCGCCACCACTCCCTGGGATAACTGGGCCGTCTACCGTGGCATCTGGGGATTTGACTGGGAGCGCGTGACGGCGGTTGAAATCTCTGCTTTCGGGAAAGAATTCCGGTTGCCCGCGGAAGAATACGCCTTCTTTATCCTGATGAGCGTCATGGTCTGCTTAACTGCGGTATTTTTTCTGCCAAAACCAGGCGAAAAAGAAAATGAGTGACTCACCCTGGCATTATTTTTTGCACCTTACGGTGTGGGTCATGCCGATCATCGCCCTGCAATGGGTGATTGGCTGGGGCATTTTTTTGCGGAATTGGCGCTCAATTATCTTTCCCACCCTGATCATCGGAACCTACCTTTCTCTGGCCGATTGTGTCGCGGTGGTCGAGGGTATCTGGCACTTCGATGAAAAGCAGATTCTTGGTCTGCACCTCGGTCCGATTCCGATTGAGGAAGCGCTCTTCTTTTATCTCATCAGTTGGCTGGTCGCGCAGAGCTTCCTCTTATTTCTCCCGGCGCGATGCCGGCATTGAGGAATGGGATTCAGATTAATCTTCCTCTTCGCGCTCCTTTTCCATGCTCGATTCGATCGTATCGAGATCCTGCAGCAGCTTGGCCTGCGTGGTTTCGTCTTTAATTTCCTCGGCGTGCTGGCGGGCCATATTCAGGTTTTCCTCCGTCCGGACATCTCCATTCAAGCTGTAGGCGCGAGCCAGCGCTTCATAGGAATAAGCCGTGCAGAATGGTTCCACCTCATTATCCAGACATAGCTTCAGGCAACAGCGAGCATGATAAATCGCTGGTTCCTGGCGGTTGAGCAGAGAATACACTCGGGAGATCTGCCACTCACCAATGGCCCATTCCTGAGGACCGCCCACGACGGACCAATGACAGCGTGAGGCATGTGCCGTGTGCACCATCTCTAGGTCTTCATCCGCCGTGCGGCCCTCTTTTTCCATCAGCTCCCACGTGAGGTTGAAAAGAGTGCTGGCCAGCTTGCGGTGAATCTCTTCCTGTCGCTTAGAAGTCTCCTCCGCAGCCGTTGGACCTCCCGCCTTTGGCGCTTTGGTCTTCTCTTCCGCTCCTCCGGATGGGCTTCCCAGGCCACTGGTGCTCACGGTGCCCGTGCTGCTGCTGCTTCGTTCCATGCTGGCGAATTTGGCTTGTCCCCGCCCGAAACGCGAGAGTTTTTGTACCGGCACGCTTCAACACATCCGCATGGACATTTTCCCTTCGCACGCTACACTGAGCTCATATGCCAAGCGCCCATTTCACCCGTCCGCTGCTCTGTCTCGGCCTCGTCTTCCTCGCCCTCTTTGCCACCCACACGGTCAAGGCCCAAGTGCTCATTTACCGCTTTGAGTTTGAAGAGGAGGGTGACCGGGTGAACTTCGAATTCTTTGATGGTGGCTTTGCCATCATCCAGGCGCCGGGCGGTGCCAACGCTCCGGCCGCAGTCGTCCTTACGTTTCATGATTTCGTCAGCGGCACAGGATTTGCCCGCTCTTTACGGCGATTTTATCTGGAACGGAATGTCGGCGAGCTGTTCTTTATAGAAGATACCGGCGACGGCGAAACCTACGGGGTGTATCGCATTTCTGGTGCGCAGGTAAATGAAGATACCACGACCTGGCAGGCCTTTGGGGAACTGGGTGACTTCGTTCGAATCGGGGGCGGGCTCGGCACAAATGTCGTCGAAAGGCTCAAAGGCATGGCGCTGTCCTCCGGGCCGGAAGTTGAAGTTGACCGAAACGATGACGGGTTAATCACCGATGAAGCGATCGAAATTCTGCCCGGTTTCGCCGGAATGGTCGAAATGGAGATGCGCTTTGACCGAGGACGCACCCGGGAAATCAACGACACGGAATTTCAGATCTCCGTAGGTGAAGCCGCCGACATCATTATCACCGAGCTTGAGCAGGACGGTTTTCTGAATGCCGACGAGTTTGCGGAAGGCGCACCTCCGGATAACGGCGACGGAAATGGGGATGGCAACGGCAATGGGGATGGGGGAGACAATGGGACGGGTGACCCGACGCCGTAAGTTCCCCGGCCGTAAAAGCGTCCTTGCGTGACGAGCCATCCGTTGGCTTGGTTGAGGCCCCTTGGGCCGCCTTTCGTCCGCACTTGCACCCCGTTTTCCATGGATAAACACGTCAAACTCTTCATTCCGGGCCCGGTCGAGGTCCATCCCCGCGTCTACGAAGCGATGTCCGCGCCGATGATCGGCCACCGCAGCAAGGACTTCCAGGCGCTTTACGCAGAGATTCAGCCGCGTCTCCGCACCCTTTTCGGAACCAGTCAGCCAGTCTACCTGAGCACCTCTTCCGCATGGGGGATCATGGAGGGCTGTATCCGTAACCTCGTCCACAAAAAGGTGCTCAACTGCATGTGCGGCGCTTTTTCTGACAAATGGTTTGACGTCTCCACGCGGTGCGGGAAAGAGGCGGAGGCCTTGCAGGTGGAGTGGGGGAATCCCATCCTGCCGGAAATGATCGATGAGCGCCTCAGCACGGGTGATTTTGATACGGTCACCCTGGTCCATAATGAGACCTCCACCGGGGTGCTCAATCCTGTCGCGGATATCGCTCGGGTCATGCAGAAGCACCCGGAGGTCTGCTGGGTTACCGATACGGTTTCCTCGTTTACCACACTGCCCGTGCCGATGGATGAGCTCGGTTTCGATGTGATGCTTACCGGAAGCCAAAAGGCATTGGCTCTACCGCCTGGTCTCGCCCTTTTTTCGGTGAGTGAGAAAGCCATGGCCCGCGCTGAGACCATGCCGGACCGCGGGTATTATTTTGATTTTCTGGAGTTCCGGAAGAATGGCGAGAAAGACATGACGCCCAGCACACCTTCTATTTCCCTCATCTACGGGCTGGGCGCCAAGCTTCAGCAGATCTTTGAAGAGGGACTGGAGGCACGCTTTGCCCGCCACGCTGAGACGAACGGTCTGGTGCATGACTGGGTGCGCCGCCAGGGCTTTGAATTTTTCGCCCCGGAAGGTTACCGCTCCAAGTCACTGACGTGCGTGAAGAACAATCGTGGGATTGACGTTGCGGCGCTCATTGGCTGGCTGCGGGAGAACCGGAACTGCGTCATCGACGGCGGCTACGGTAAGATCAAAGGAGAGACCTTCCGCATTTCTAACATGGGTGATGAGTCGGCCGAAACGATCACGTTACTGCTTCAGTGGCTGGATGAAGGCCTGGCGGCGACGGCTGGTTGACCGGCCCGGCATCCAGCCTATCTTTGTCCCGGACTTCGTTCCTTTTCACAAGCCATGGGACAAAATCACGGCGTTATCCCGCGCAAAGCAATCTATCGTCTCTCCGTTTATCATCGTAATCTGGAGCGTCTGCGCCAGAACGGAGTCGATCGCGTGTCCTCGGAAGCGCTCGCCGCTGCCGTTGGTGTGAAGCCTACCCAATTGCGCAAAGACCTCGCCTATTTCGGACCGCTCGGAACGCGAGGGCTCGGCTACGACGTTGAACTGCTCGAACGTAGACTCACCGAGGTCCTCGGGACCACCCGGCTGCAGCCGGTCATCCTCATCGGCGCGGGAAACCTCGGCACCGCTCTGCTCAATTACCGCGGATTCAACAAGGAAGGCTTCGAAATCGTTGCCGCCTTCGATCTTGATACGGAGCCAGCCAAAAGTCAGGGCAGTGATGTTCCGCTGCTTCCCATGGAGGAATGCGCTCACTACATTCAGGAGCAGAGCATCAAAATGGCGATCCTTTCGGTGCCGGCCAAATATTCGCAGGAAGTAGCGAATTTGATTGTCGATGCGGGGATTCAGGCCATCCTCAATTTCGCGCCGATTATCCTGCACGTTCCCGACGGGGTAGTCGTGAATAACGTCGACCTCGCCCTGGAACTTGAAAATTTGAGTTATTTTATTCGATGAACCTGAGATGTATTCTGCCTGTTCTATTCACTTTTCTAGCGGCACTGTTTTGTGAACAACCAACCGTCCGAGCCGAACCAGTCACCGTGAAAATCAATGGAAATCCTGAGGATGGCTGGACCCTCCTTGTCGACGGTGAACCCTTCACGGTCCGCGGAGCCGGGGGATATACACTCCTTCCCGAATTAAAGGAAGCTGGCGCCAACGCGGTCCGCGTCTGGAATACTGCGGACGCGGATTGGTTTAGTGTCACGGAGTTTCTGGATGAAGCCCATTCCCTTGGCCTTAAAGTCATGCTGGGCCTGGAAATGAAAACCGTCCGGCACATGGATTATACCGACCCTAAGGCTGTCGCCGTGCAAAAAGAAGAGCTGCTGGATCTGGTCGCGATGCGGAAAGACCATCCCGCCCTGTTGCTTTGGGGCATCGGTAACGAAATCGAGATTGGTCTCGGCCAAGACAACCCGGCTGCTGTCTGGCAAGCGATCAATGATCTCGCCGCTGAGGTCAAAAAGATCGATCCGCTCCATCCCACCGTGGTCGTTCTCGCAGGCCACGATGATTGGAAGCTGAACGCCGTTGAACAGCATTGTCCAGACATCGATATTTTTGGCGTCAATACATACGCCCCTCTCCCTGCGCTGCCCGGTAAGCTGAAAGAGCGAAATTACCCGAAGCCCTATCTGGTCACGGAATATGGCTATCGCGGCTGGTGGGAAGCTCCACGAACGGAATGGGGCGCGATTATCGAAGAGTCCAGTTACACCAAGGCCGATTATTTTCGACGCGGTTGGGAAAAAGGCATTCAGGATCAACCACATTGTTTGGGGTCTTTTGCCTTTATCTGGGGAGATAAAGAAGAGTCTACTTTCACCTATTTCGGCACGCATACAGACAAGGGTGAGCCCACCCATGCCGCCGCCGTTCTTTCCGAACTGTGGACGGGTAAAAAGGTGGATATGCCTGCCCCTCCCCTTTTGGCGGTTGCTTCCGATGCGGCCGAGGAGGAGATCGCGCCCGGAACCCCAATCGTGGCCCGTGCCCAATTTGAAACCGAACCTCAGGAGGATTGGATCTATCATTGGTCAATCGCAACGGACCGCTCGATGAAGACCAAGAGCGGACTTACCTTTGAAAACAAATCCGCTGAAGTGCTTAAGGGCTGGATCAACCGGGTGCCAGAAAAGAGAATCATTGCCCCCGAAACTCCGGACAGTTACCGGCTCTATTTAAAGGTCACCAACGCAGAGGGCAAAGCCGCCACGGCGACCTTTCCTTTTCTGGTCGCGGAAGAGTGAATGCTTAAACGAAGACGCCTTCCATTTCCTGCCAGGAATGAACCATGGCGCGCGGTTTTAGCTCAGCCAGGCCTCGCTCACTGTTAAATCCCCAAGTCACTGAGACCACGGGTATTTTGTTGGCGTGCGCCGCCTCAATATCCCGCCGTTCGTCGCCAATGTAGACCACTTCATGGGCGTCCAGTTTCTGGACCTTTAATATCCGCCGCAGATCTTTCTTTTTACCCCAGACACTGCTTTTGCCTTCGATGAAATCAAATTCACCGAAATCAAATTTATCGAAGAACCGCTTCACGTTTTCCTCAGCATTGGAGGTCAGGACCGCCAGCCGGTAACCGCGGTCACGTAGTACTTTGAGCGTCTCGACCGCTCCGTCATAGGGCGTTACCTCGGTAATTCTTTTTCCGTACTCCTGACGGGCGCGCTTCAGCAGAAACGGCAACTTCCAGCGCGAAACCTTCAGCGCCTTCATAATCCGGCGCGGTCCCTGATCCCGCAGATACATCATCCGCTCGGGCTCGACCTTCAGGTGGCCGAATTCCGGCGCGAGCGCATTCATTATTTCGACACCCAGATGCAGGCTGTTGGCCAGCGTCCCATCGAAATCAAAGATGATCAGTTCCGGGCGAAGCCGATCCGGCTGGGACGTTGTTCCGGGCACGGTCGTGGATTCTGCGGCGTCCATAAAGAATGTGGCGAGCGGGCTGAGAGCGAGCGAGCGGTTGCCGAACCGCCGGGACCATTCCAAGGATTGGCCCACAGTTCAAGACCCGACGTCGCCCACGTCAGGAAATCTTCTTGGAGACCTCAATCACATCGTGCGGCCGCGCTTCCGCCATTCCCGCCGGGGTGATCCGCACATAACGTGCCCGCACCTTCAGCTCGCAGAGGTTGCGCGCTCCGAGGTATCCCATCCCGCTCTGGATTCCCCCGGCCAGTTGTCCGAGCACCTCGCGCACCGACCCGGAAACCTCCTTCAGAGCCTCGATTCCTTCCGCCACCAGCTTCTGTGAAGAAGATGACGATGTCCCATTCTGTGATGGCGAAGGTGCTCCATCACCGCTGTCCGCCATCTGGCCGTAGCGGATCGCTGAGCCTTTCTTCATCGCCGCCAGGCTGCCCATCCCGCGGTACTGTTTGTAGCGCTTCCCTTCGATCTCCACGATCTCCCCTGGCGCTTCCCGGCAACCGGCCAACATCCCGCCGCAGATGACCGCGTCCGCCAGGGTCAACGCCTTCACGCAATCTCCGCTCTTGTTAATCCCGCCGTCCGCCAGGATTCGCACCCCTTTGCGCTGGCTTGACCGGCTCGCGATATACAGCGCGGTAAGCTGCGGAATGCCCACCCCCGCCACCATGCGCGTGGTGCAGATTGAGCCGGGGCCCTGACCCACTTTGATCGCGTTCGCCCCGCAATCCGCCAGATAATCCACCCCACCGCCGGTCGTCACATTTCCTGCGATGATCGTCATTTCAGGGAACTGCTGCCGGATCAGACGCACCATCTGTCCCATGACCTCAGTAAAGGCATGCGCGCTGGAGATTGCCACCGCGTCCGCCGCCGCATCCTGCAGGTGCCCCACATGCTCCACCAGTGAATCCCGGTCCAGCTTGCCGTCCTTCCCGAAACTTGGTGCCACGGCCGCTCCCACCAGCAGCCGGAAGGATGAATCCCGGCTCGGTCTCCGGTCACTGTAGGCCTCGCTCGTGATCTGCTCGATGTCCGTCAGGGTGAACAGCCCGGTCAGCCTGTCGTCTCCGTCCACCACCAGGATTTTGTGCACGCCCGGATTCTCCGTGAAACGCCGGTCCGCTACCGCGATCGGATCGTTGCCCAGCTCACTTTCCAGCAGGGTCAACAGCTCCGCGCGCGGCGTCATCAGCTCCACCACGGTCCGGTCCGCATAGCGCGGACGCACCACTTTACCCGGCAGCAGCCCGAGCAGCCGCCCTCTTTCATCCGCGACGGGAAAGGTGGAGAAGCCATACCGGTTTTCCCGCTGCAGCTCCAGCACATCGCCGATGTACAGGTCTGGCGTGACCTTTTCCGGCTGCCGGATCAGCCCGTGAATATGGCGCTTTACCTCCGCTACCTCGCGGATCTGCTGGGAGCGCGGCATATTACTGTGGATCAGCCCCATCCCGCCGTTCAGGCTCATCGCGATCGCCATTTTGCTTTCCGTCACGGTGTCCATGTCCGCGGATAAAATGGGCAGCCGCAGGGTGATCCGTTCTGACAGTGTGGTGTGCAGCTCCGCTTCGCGCGGGATCACGGAGGAAAAGTCCGTCGCCAGGGAAATGTCATCGTAGGTCACCGCGTCCGGCAGCAGGCTCGTGAAAAATTCATCGGCCGGCAGGTAGAATTTGCGGTCCATCTCCGACGGCGCCGCCTGCACCGCTGGGCTCGATTCGCCGATGGCCGCGTGCCGGCCATTCCCGTGATGGGCCGTCCCGGCGGCGGTATCCGGCAGGTGCGCCGTGTCCGGATCAGGCGGCGAACTGGTAAATGCTGGATCGGGGTGGGTCGAAAGCGTCTCGGTCGTCGTTTCCGCTGCCATGAATCACTAAAGCAGATGAGCGTATGATTTCCAGTAGTGACCTGGCGCGGATGACTTCCTTGTCCTCTCCGCCCCGTCATGCTCCTCTTGTCACAACCACCTATGGCAAAGAACCAAGAAAATGATCACTCCAACGACCGCGGCCCCTTCGATGTCGCGGTCATCGGCGCCGGTCCCGGCGGTTACGTCGCGGCCATCCGCGCTGCTCAGCTCGGCCTCCATACTGCTCTCATTGAGAAAGAACCCAAGCTCGGCGGCACTTGCCTGCGTATCGGCTGCATTCCCAGCAAAGCACTCCTTCACTCCAGCGAACAATTTCGTTTCGTGCGCGATCATGCCGAAAACCATGGCATCATCGTCAAGGAACCCAGCGTGGACGTCGCCAAAATGCTTCAGCGTAAGGACAAAGTCGTCGACCAGCTCACCGGCGGCATCGGCACGCTCATGAAAAAGAATCGGATCACCGTCCACCAGGGCACCGGTAAGGTCACGGAGACTGGCAAGATCGAGGTCTCCCCACCGGAGGGCGATCCCTTCACGCTCGAAGCGAAGAACATCATTCTCGCTAGCGGCAGCGTGCCCATGGAGCTGCCGAATATGCCGAAGATTGACGAAAAGATCATCGTCAGCAGCACCGGCGCGCTCGAGTTTCAGGAGGTCCCCGCGAAAATGGTGGTCATCGGCGGGGGGGCCATCGGCCTGGAACTTGGCAGCGTCTGGGCCCGACTCGGCACGGAGGTGCACGTCGTTGAATTACTCCCGAAAATCGGCGCGGGCTTTGATGATGAACTCTCCAAGGCCCTTCAGCGCTCCCTGAAAAAGCAGGGCCTCAATTTCTATCTGGAAACCAAAGTCACCTCTGTCGAGGTCGACGAAGAATCCGGAAAAGCCACCGTGACCGCTGAAACTAAAAACGAGGAAACGGTTACCTTTGAGAATGTTGACCGCGTGCTCATGAGTGTCGGTCGTCGTGCTTACACTGATGGCGTCGTCGACGACAGCGTCGGCGTCGAGCGCGATGATCGCGGGCGCTTCCAAGTCGATGATCATTTTCGCACCGCGGTTGATGGAATCTACGCCATCGGCGATGCCATCACCGGCCCCATGCTTGCGCATAAAGCGGAGGAGGAAGGCGTTGCCGTCGCCGAAATCATCGCCGGGTATGCCGGCCACGTGAATTATGAAGTCATTCCGAATGTCATCTACACCAGCCCGGAGGTCGCCGGGGTCGGCTTGACCGAAGAGCAGGCCAAAGAAAAGGAGATCGACTATAAATCCGGGAAATTCCCTCTCGGGGCCAACGGGCGCGCCCTCGCTACCGACCTTACCGATGGATTTGTCAAAGTGATCGCTGACGCCACGACCGATCGTATTCTCGGCATCCATATGATTGCCGAACATGCCAGCGAGTTAATTGCCGAAGCCGTCACAAATATGGAATTCCACGGCAGCGCCGAAGACCTCGCCCGCACCGTCCATGCTCACCCCACCTTGAGTGAATCCATCAAGGAAGCTGCGCTTGCCGTGGACGGCCGTTCCCTGCACAGCGCAAAATAAATCATCAATCGAAAAACCACCAACTCACACCAACACAAACATACTCACAACTCTCCACTGAATTATGGCTCTCACTCCGTCTACCTTTCAGCTTTCCATCGGCAGCACCGCACCGGACTTTGAATTACCTGATCCCGATGGCCAGATGCATTCTCTCAAGGATATCAGCGCCGGGGCCAATGCGACCGTCGTCGTTTTTGCCTGCAATCATTGCCCCTACGTCGTCCACATCAAAGACGCCCTTGGTCAACTCGCTGATGAATATAAAGAAAAAGGCGTTGCCTTCGTCGCCATCAATTCCAATGACGTCGAAAATTATCCTGATGATAAACCGGAAAAAATGAAAGACTTCGCCGCCCAGGCCGGCTGGAACTTTCCCTACCTTTTCGATGAATCCCAGGAAGTCGCCAAGGCTTATCAGGCTGCCTGCACCCCGGATCTCTTTGCCTTTGATCAGGATCTCAAACTGCAATACGCCGGCCAGTTTGATTCCACCCGTCCCAGCACCGGTGGCACCGCCGATGGCGCGGACCTCGCCGAAGCCCTCGATGCCATCGTCGACGGCCAGGACGCCCCTCAAGGCATCCCCAGCACCGGCTGCAATATCAAATGGAAACCCGGCAACGCCCCGGATTGGTTCAGGTGAGGCTTTCTGATCTCCACGTTGGCTTTTAAGGGCCTGATCTCAACCGTAAAACCGTTCATGCGAACACTTTTTGTTCTTGCATACGCAGGAATCTGCGGTAGTTTATTTGTATGAAGCAAAACGCCGCCCGTCCGCCTCATCCTGCTGCCACCCCCACTTCCAGGCTCTCTCACACTCCCTCCCGCGCCCGCGCCTTCCTTTACCGCGGCCTCTCCTCCAATTGCGTCTCACCGTCCTCGTCCCTCGGCGGCTCCTCTTCGCCCGCGCAAAAGCCCCTCCAGCCCGATGAATCCTACGTCGGAGCGGGTTCCGGTCCGGTCCGCCCACGCGGCACCACCCAGGATGCCGCCCGCATTCTCGGCTGCAGCCCAGCCCTTGTTCGCCGCCTCATCGCCTGCGGTGAGCTGCGCCGGATCGAGCGCCCCGGTAAACGCGTCTACGTCCTTGACCTCGATGAAGTCCACGCCTATCGCCGCCGCAAAATGCAAGAAATGCAATTTTCCTGATCCAGCCTCGTTGCTTTCGCCATGTTCGCCTACTTCATCGGCCCTCTACCCTTCTGCCTGCGTCCCGCCGCCTCCCCCTCGGAGGTCGGCCCGGGCACCCTTTTCCCCCTTACGACGGACCAGCTCGCTACCATCACCTTGTGGTTCTGGCGGGTCCGCCGCTGGCGCCTCAGCCTCACCGGTCTCGCCAACCCGCTCGCCCGTTTCCCGGATTACACGGAGGAGTTCGCCCACCACGAACGCCCTGATCGCTCCATCCCCGCCTCCTTCTCGGACCTGAGTTGCCGGTTCGGGCTCGATCTGCGCCGGCGCATCCAGCTCTTCGATCCCGTCACCGAATCGGCCTTGGACATTGAGCTCGAACTCCGCGCCTTTCGCACCGGCCGGCGCGCTCCCGGACCACTCTTTGCGACCGATTTTTTCGTCCGCCTCGATACCATTTTCCCGCCCGGCATCACTCCTCCCACTGATCCGATCGCAAGGTCCACCCTCGGCGGCGCCATCGCCGGGGAACTCCGCGTGCACCAGCATCCTTTCCCGGTCCCCGCCGGACCTGCCGCCGCCATTCTCACCGCGCCCCTTTATACTAACTTCTCCGGCCAGCAGATCCCGGACTGGCAGGTCGATCTCACCCTTGAACCCGTTGAGGAATGGACCTTCTGACAGAATTGAGCTTCAACCTCTGGCCCGCCCGGCGTAGCGTAGCGAGATATAGACCCTCGCACCTCAACTCACCCCAAGCCCGGATCCGCTGTCCTTTTTTCTTTACCAACCGATCGGTAAAACCTTGCAGCCCCTTCAACACGTCATCTATCCCGGCCATTTTACCAAACGTTCGGTAAAATAGCCTGCTCAACCCATGGATCATCCCGCTCCTTCATCATCGACTCCTTCTTCCTCGGCGAATGCTCCTTCGCCCGACGCACCTGTCCCATCAGCCGCGCCGCCCCTCTGGCTCCTCGGCGTGGCCGCGGTGATCCTCGTGGCCGGGCTGGGCGGGGGACTGCTCCTCTCTCAGTGGAGCCAGCACGCCCCTGCTGGAACGCGATTCCTCGTGCCAGGCTCGACCACCGTGCAGATCGAGCAACCCGGCACCTATGTCCTTTGGGACGAATACCAGACCATCTTCGAAGGCGAGCAATACATCCTCGCCCCGAAAACCGAAGAACAGCGGGAATCCGGCGAAGCGAAACGCAGCTTTCTCGATGATGGCACCCGCATCAATGACGGGTTCCCGGAGGGCTCCGAACTGTTCGTCTATGCCAAACGCATCAAGGACAATGGCGCCATTGAATGGGAAGCCATCCAGCAGGAGCGCGTCCTCCATGCCCGCGAAGCGGTCGGCGATACCATCCGCACCACCATGGGCGCCTATACCTTTGACCAGCCCGGCGAGTATGTCGTCGACATGCGGGGAGATTTCTCGCCGGCCGTCCTCCACCTGCGTCCCTCGCAGGTCTGGCGTCGCATCATCGGCCTCGGTGGCGGTATGATCCTCAGCCTCCTCGGCGGTCTCGGTGGACCCGCCCTTGCCGTCTGGGTCATCTGGAAACGCCAAACAATTCAGAAATAGCTGTTCACCGCCTGCATAACTCCCCTAGCCTCCCCTGATGAAATCTCGCTCTGCCTTTCTCTCACTCCCGCTCCTCTCTGGCCTTGCCGTGCTGACTGCTTCAGCCCAAGGCCCCATCAGTCCTGACGCCGGTCCGGACGAAACGATGAAAAGCCTTCAGGAAATCTGGGATGAACTGCAGGCTGTAAAAGGTCAAAATGAAGCCTTGGATGGCGAAATTGAGAATCTGAAGAGCCAGAATACGGAGCTTCTTGGGTTCATTGAAAGCGCCTTGGATTGGGGAATCGAAACTGTCGACAGCTCGGGAGATATTACGGAGGTCGGTTCTCTCGCCTTCACTCAAAGCGGACAACCGGCCATGAGCTATTACGACGGGATCAACGACGATTTGAAATATGCTCAGTTCAAAGGTGCCTCATGGATGATCGAAACGATCGACGGCACGGGAAATATCGGTCTTATAAATTCTCTCGCCTTTAACCCAAGTGGCCAACCCGCCATCGGCTATATTGTTTTCTCCAACGGGACACTCAGATATGCTGAGCGCAAACTCTTAGGAGGGAACTGATCAGTCGATTGATCGGCGGTCATGAATCCGATCCCAGCTTCTTATACCAATTTTCGTCCCCCGGCTGGTTTTTACTCCAGTAATCCGTCTTGACGATTTCCTTGCGCTTGGCCTTCGTGACCAGACCTTTTTCGCGGCCTATCCCGGTTTCTTCCCAGCCAAGAATCTTAAACGGAAATTCCCGCTCGAACCAGATTGTTTTGCGGCGATTATCAAACTCAGGATAAATCACCTCGTATTTCAGGTGTGCCTCGTTGCTGTAGTCCGATTTTTCCTGCAGCTCCAGGGTCGCCGTGGCGTTCGTCGTTTCCATGGGCAAATGATGAAAGCGCAGAAACGTCATGCTTGGCAATATCTCGAATTCGCCGCGCGGCAACTCATTGGGGTCCAGTCGCAGGATCGTCCACAGTTCATCCTCTAACACCACATTGTCGACGGTGAAGTCCTCATCCCCTTCACTCTGAAAATAAGAGCGTAGTTCACCTTCGTAATTATTACCCCGGTGATTGAGCTGCGCGAAAACATGTCCGCACCAGTCCTGTCCGGTAAAGGTCACCTTGATCGAGTCTCGCGGACCCGCCCCGTCACCAATACTTTCATAAGGCGTAAAGACGGACGTCATAAAGTTATACTCATACATGCCCGTCAGAAATTCCCGGATATTATTAATCTTCAGAACCGTCGCCTTCGGCTCATCGCTCGGGCGCTCAAACTTCACCTGGCTCTCAAGAAGGAAGTCCTCCGTCACATAGATGTGCACGGCGTAGTTTTCTTTGCCCTCATGCACCGCCCCGTAACGCACCTGCTGCAGGGTATAGCTCACCAGCTCCGCTTCACCCGCACGCCAGTATGAATTGAGTTGCTCAACGGACGGTGACTCGATCTGCGCCGTCGCCTTATCTGAGTTCCCGCCGCAAGCCGCGAGGAGCGCGGCCAGCATCATCATTAGAAAGATTCGCTTCATATCAGTAACACCTACGATTGACCGGCGCCGACGGGTATTCCCGTCCTCGTCACCTTACTCCCCCAGCAGCGCCCGCACATGCGCCTCCGTCGCCCGGGCCAGCCCATCCAGCGCGTAGCCTCCCTCCAGCACAGAGAGCAGCCGCCCGCCACTATGTTTCTCCGCAAAATCCATCAGGATCCGTGTCATCTCTGCGAAATCCTCATCGGTCAGCCGGAACCCGCCCAGCGGATCGCCATCACGCGAATCAAATCCAGCACTGATGATGATCAGGTCCGGTTTATATTCCAGCACATGCGGCAGCAGCGTTTCCTGCAGCGCCTTTTTCACAATCTCTTCCCCGCCCGAACCACTGGGCAGCGGAAAATTCGCCGTCGTCCCCTTGCCCTCGCCTGCACCCGTCTCGTTCGCCATGCCTGTGCCCGGATACCACGGGTGCTGGTGCACGCTCGCGAAAAATACGCTCCCATCATCATAAAAACAATCCTGCGTGCCATTCCCATGATGCACGTCCCAATCAAAAATAAATACCCGCTCCAGCCCGTGAACTTCCTGCGCATGCCGCGCCGCGAGGGCCGCGTTACTGTAAATGCAGAATCCCATCCCTTTTTCCGGGGTGGCGTGATGCCCCGGGGGACGCACCGCGCAAAACGCGCGCTTCACCGGATTTCCGCTCTCACAGATCGCATCCGTCGCATTGAGAATGCCGCCTGCGACCGAGCGCGCAATCTTTTCACTCTCCGGGCTCACCACCGTGTCTCCCGTGCGCAGAACATCGTGCCCCATCGCAATGTCTTCCTCCACCGTGTGCAGATATTTATCCGAATGAACGCGGCGCAATTCCGCGTCCGTTGCTGTCCGCATTTCCACCTTCGTCATCCGTTCCGTCAGCCCTTCCCCATTCAGCCGGTCGCGGATCGCCTCAAAACGCTCCGGCCGTTCCGGATGTCCGGGCCCCGTCTCATGTCCCAGCACCAGGTCATTCATCACCAGGGCCACTTCCGGATTTGCTTCGCCAGCCATGGTGGACATTTCGCATCATCCCGCTCACCTTCAAGCCCATGACCAAAAAAGAGCGTGTCGACTTCATCCTGCGCCGCCTCGAGGAGTTGTATCCCGAAACGCCTATCCCGCTCGATCACTGCGATCCCTTTACCCTCCTCATCGCCGTTCTCCTCTCCGCCCAAACCACCGATAAGAAGGTCAATGAAATCACCCCCCTGCTTTTTGCCAAAGCCCGCACCCCGCAGGAAATGAGCCGCCTCTCCATCGCGGAAATTCAGGAAATCATCAAACCCATCGGGCTCGCTCCCCAGAAAGCCAAAGCCATCGCCGGCCTCGCCCGCATTTTAGTCGATCAACATCGCGGTCAGGTGCCGCAATCCATGGAGGAACTCGAGGCCCTCCCCGGGGTCGGCCATAAAACAGCCAGCGTTGTCATGGCGCAGGCCTTTGGCGTGCCCGCTTTTCCCGTCGATACCCATATCCACCGCCTCGCTCAGCGCTGGAAATTAACCAACGGAAAATCCGTCGCCCAAACCGAAAAAGACCTGAAACGGCTCTTCCCCGAAGACACCTGGAACCAGCTTCATCTCCGCATCATTTTTTACGGCCGGGAACACTGCACCGCCCGCGGCTGCCAGGGTATGACCTGCGAATTCTGCACCACCTTCTTCCCCGAACGAAAAAGAGCTGTCAAAACCAAGAAATGATTTTTTTCGACCTAAAAACACCATGGAAAGCATCGTCAGGCATGTTGGCCATTCTTCACCACCCAGACACTACCATAGGTCTCCACGTTTTCTTCGCCGAATGCCTCGTTTACCGCGCGGATGACTCCCTTATTGAACTGATCATAGTCGTGTCCCGCGATGACGAGGGGATTGGTCGTCTTGGCCTGCGCAATATCGTTTTTCACGGCTTCATAGGAATGATCCGCATCGATAAAAATCATCGAGGGCGGTTCGCCTTCATAGGACTTGTAGAAGTCTCCGCTGTCCCCGTCATAGAGTTCCACATTATGAAATTGTATACCCAGGCGCATGACACGTTTTGTAAAAACCCGGTGTTTGTGCGTGGGAATCTGGAATGGGTTCCACGAGAAATTCTCCACCGCGTAGAACTTCTTCTCTGGCGGCTTCAGGCTGGCGATCAGATTGGTCGTCAGACCGAAGAGACAGCCGATTTCGACGAGCGGCCCGCTGCTTGCGTTGCTTAATTCCACCGCGCGCGCCAGCCCCTTTTCTTCTTCGACTTTGACCGAGCCCCATTCCCAGTCATGAAACTCCATTTGGAGCAGGTAAAATTTATAAGCCTTGAAGAGCGCTTTGCGATGCTTCCATGTCAGCTTCGCTTTATTGAGAGCGATAGAAAATGCATTCGGCATGGCGCGGAGATTGTCATGAGGCGCTGCCTGCCGTCAAGCGTTCTTTGGCCGGATGCAGCCCAATCTATCGCCGCCTTGCGCACGAGCCGCAATTCATCGCTATAGCGCTTCCTTGCACAAGTTTTCGTTAATGAGCACCAGGCCCGATTGAGAATAATAAGAGACCTGATGCGTCGTGTAGTATCAGCATCTTTGATTGAATCAGCATGAGTTCCGTTCCGCCATATACGTCACCGGTGCCCGCCCCCAAGGGAGGCGGTGACCGGCCCCCGTCATCCACCTCACCCAACTACCAGGGTGCTCGCCCGGCCGCTTCCACCGCCGCGCCTGCCGCAGGACATCCGGCTGTTCAGCCGGTAGCTGCTCCGGGCCCTTTTCTGGCCGCCGGGTATGTCGATAAGATCATCGGCAAGCTCGTCGAGGCCAAACCCTACCTCGCGGATGACCTCCTTGATCTGCGTCTCTTCGTGGCTGAACGCCAACAGCCCGGCCGTTGCGTGCAGGCGTTTTTCAATATCGCGGAAAGCCTCGCCGATGGTCATGACGATCCGCAGGCCCCGGCCGTGGCCTGCCTGCGCTACTGGCTGGAGGCTCAACTGGAGGTGATCGCCCGCGATTCTCAGGGTAATGATCTCGAGCATCTGCCCGCTCAATTGCGTGGCGAAGATCTGGAAGATTACTGCGGGCGCGTCATGCAGTTCTTCCGCAGTGACCGGTCCTACCCGGATGGTCTCCAGCTGGAGTTTGCCTTCCGCAATTCCTCCGGCAGCGGTGGGCGCAGCGCGCATCTCGCCCAGGCAGCCTGAAAAGAAATCAGCTTTCTCGCGGGCGAACGCCCCGGGCGTCCCGGAGCGCTTGCTCGTTCCTTCAGACAAGGGTAGGCTATAGGATGCGCGTCTTCTATCTTTTTGCCTTTCTCAGCTTTTGCCTCATTCCATCCGCCCGGGCTGAGGAACCGCCCCTCTCTCCGTCCGTGGAGACGGATCGTTCGGAGCCTGCGGCCCCGGCAGAGCCTGAACTTGAGCCTGACTCCGAGGCAGCCCCGAGCAAAAGCCCAACCGCCGAGCCCATGACCGGTGCGCGCCTGCTCGAAGTTGTCTCCGGCCTTGTCGAAGACGTGGAGGCGGCTGGGAGTGCGTTTCGCTTTGATCTCGAAGGCACCCCGATCCTTTGTGTCTTTGACGAATCACACAACCGCATGCGCTTCGTCGCACCTATCCAGGAGTTCAGCCAGGTCACCGCCGAGCAGAAGGACGCCATGTTTGTGGCGAATTTTCATTCTGCTCTCGATGCCCGCTACGGCGTGAGTGACGGCATCCTTTACGCCGCTTTCATTCATCCGCTTTCGACCCTTACGGAAACCGAAGTGCTCAGCGGCCTTTACCAGGTCGTCAGCCTCCAGCAATCTTTCGGCCGAGAATACTCCAGCGGTCTCATGACCTTCGGCGGACGCTCCGTTCCCCGCGATGATAAGAAGAATGATCCGAATGGCACCGGAGATGGGGAATCCAATCATGCCGACCAGGCCGGGCCTTTTTGAGAGGCCGCGCATTTTCCATAAAAGGAAACATATCCGGCCGGGTTGCTTCGGAATACGGAGATCGGGATTCCGGGATTCTGAATTCATGCGGGGGGTTATCCCGCCGAATCCTTCAAAGGAATAGCCAGGTTCCAGGTGTTCTCCGCGAAATAATGTCCCGCTCGACCTTGTCCAGGACCCGGGCCGTCCGCAGTCGCAACAAAAAGGGCTTTGGCTTTTTCGTCTTCAAACAGAATAAATGGTCGTTCGATACTGGCCTGAGTCGTGCGCGCTCCGTCTTCCCACTGCAGTTGTCGTGACCAGGCTTTGATTTCCGGTGCGGGTTTCCAGTTAAGGGCGTCTTCAGATAACAGGTGAACGGCGGCATGAAATTCGCCCGTCAATTTGCCGGTCAGATCCTTGCAGACCATTTCATAAAAAGAGCCATTCCAAAACACAAAAGGGTCTTCAAGCCTGAGGCCTTCCCCGGGATCGAATACCGGCCGGTTGAGAATCCGCTCAAACGATGCGCCGGGAGACTTTTGTTGAACCACGCCGAGTTTACTGTTGCTGCGATAGTAAAGCAGCAGTGATCCGTCCGGAGTCAGACATGGACTGGGGTTCTTCCAGGATCGGGGAATCATCTCGGACCCACGGACCTTCAAGTTTCCTGGCTCTTGCGACCCCGATGCGAATTGATTCATACCACGAAAAGATTCGACCGTTACCGCCTGATATCTCTCGCATCCGGTGCATTTCTTCAATCCCGGGCAAATCTCCTTCAAAGGTCGTGCCGATATAGAAAAGCAGATATTCTTCTCCATATCGGATGATAAACGGATTATGTGTGACCCGGCCATCCCAGAACGCTGCGCCACGTGCAGGAAGGACAATTTCCTGAAAACGATAGGGGCCCAGAATATCTCTGGATGTCGCACGCACGACTTCCGAGGCTGCAAGGTAACCATGAAAAAAGGGGTAGGTTTTTGGCCAGCGCGAGGCAAATAAATGATAAAGACCGGTTTCGTCCCGTGCCACGGACCCGCACCAGATCCAGTGCGTGTCTTGCCGGAACCCCTTGCCGTAGGGGGCTGTGCCCAGGCGCTGCTGAAACGGGATGACCTTCAGGCCGTCAAAAGTCAGTTGTTTATTCACCCGCACTTGGCTCGGTTTTTTTCGCGTCCATCATCCACCAGCACTGATCCCATGGAGTTCCGCCGGTGTTTTTCGCGGCTGGTCCTGGGGTGCTCCGGCCATTTTTAATGTAGGCGGTCAAAAGGTCTTCCAAACGTTTCACTATCTCTGGATGTTCTGCTTGGAGATTGCGCCGCTCACTAATGTCAGCCTCCAGATCATAGAGCTGGATGGGCGGCAGCCCGTCGGATTCCGCCCCCGGTTGAGGGTAACTCCAGCCTCCCGAACCCGCGCACATTTCCAGCTTCCACCGTCCCGCGCGAATCGCAAAGGAGCCATCAATGGAATGATGGACGGTCGCCTCACGGAGTGACCGGTCGAGTTGCTTCCCTTCCCAAAGCCCTAAATTACTGACACTATCTTCCGCCGCATCATGCGGGATGGTGACACCCAGAATTTCCGCGCACGTCGCGAAAAAGTCGATCAGACAGACGGTTTCATCCGTGACCGAACCTGCGCGAATTCTCTCCGGCCAACGAACCAGCAACGGCACGCGATGACCTCCCTCATAAATGTCTGCTTTATGACCTCGAAAAACGTAGCTCGGCCGGTGTCCCAGCCGATGAAGTTCATCAAAATCCGCTTGAGGTGAACAACCATTGTCCGAAGTGAAAATCACGATCGTATTCTCAGAAAGATTCCTTTTTTCCAGTTCTTCCAGAATCCTGCCCACCACGTGATCAATGTGCAGACAGAAGTCGCCGTAAGCATTCAGGCCGGATTTACCCTGAAACTCCGGCCCTGGCAATATAGGTGTGTGCGGAGCGGTGAGCGGAAAATACAGGAAAAACGGATTTTTCTCCTCAGCGTTCTCACGAATGAAATGAAGCGCCTTTTCGGTGGTTTGATCGAGCACCTCGGCATGAGTGAAATCTGGTGCAATGGGTCCTTCCCGCCAGAATCCCTGCCCCCCGTTAGCCTCGATGATCCGATCCGGTTTTGCTGTAGGAAGATCATTTTCAATCCACACATAGGGCGCCATATCCAGGGAAGCGCTCATGCCAAAAAAATAATCGAAACCGCAATCAGTAGGCCCGCCCGAAATCGGCGCGCTGTAATCAATGGCCTCATGCTCACGCGCTGAGGGTTCGTCTATTTCAGGTTTTTTCGCCCAGTGCCAGCCAAGATGCCATTTCCCAACACAAGCCGTGCGATATCCATGCCCGCCCAGAAAAGATGCCACCGTTTCCCGGCCCTCTTCAATCACCGGATGATCATACCCGTAAGTCACACCCTTCTTCAGGCGCGACCTCCAATTGTACCGGCCGGTGAGAATACTGTATCGTGACGGGGTGCAGACGGCAGAGCTGGAATGGGCATCCCGAAAGATCATCCCCTCACGCCCGAGGCGATCAAGATTTGGGGTGTGAATTTTAGAATCTGCGTTCAGACACGAGACATCTCCATATCCCATATCATCCGCCAGGATATAAACAATATTGGGTTTATCCATGGATGATCTTCCATCTGCGCAAAACAGTGGAAAAACAAGAACCAGATACCCTAAAAAGCAAAGCTTGAGCATTCCAGAGTTCGTACTTCCCTAAGCCTTTCCATCTCAGTCTGAAATACAACGGGATTACCAAGAGAAACCTCCTTAACCGCAAGACGATGATGAGGGACGCCTGGAAAACGGAAATGACTAATAAACTGAACAAACGAACATCAGCACCGTCTATACTTTTCGCAAGGGAATGCCCCTCGCTCTGATACATAGAGAAGCGTTGTCTTTTGTGAAGTTCGTATATCTTGAGCATCGAACGCATCCTTAGCCCCTGTGTAGACCAATGAAACGGGTTGAACAACTGCGCCGTGAGCGTAACCAGCAATTGCTCAGCAAACCGGACGATCACCGCCTGGGCGGAACCGAGGCGCGTCCGCCGGCTGAGGACTATCCTGCCCAGGAGGTGCAGCCAGTGAGATGGTGGCCCTGGATCACGGCGCTGACGCTGATGACGGCGCTGATCGGCGGCGGGCTCTGGTGGTCCTGGCGCGATGACCAGCAACCGCGCGGGGACACGACGGAAGAAGCCGGTTTTTACGCCGAGAGTGAATCCCGCGAGGGTGGGGTATCCTTCCGCGAACACGCGGCGCGTCCGCCGGAGGAGCCGCTCATCGAGCGCTCACCGCTCCTGCAATCCGCCGCGGTCTCCCTGAATTGGCAGCAGGACGCCGCTGAACTCTTTGATCCCGCCCAAACCTTTGCCGTGCGTCTGCCCGGGACGACCGAAGATGGCGCGGCGCTCTATCGTTTCTATGGACGGCTCGCGGTGGAGCCGCATGAGGAGTTCGATTTTCTAGGCACCCGGGACGATCTTCTGCGCTTTTTCGCCGAAGCCCAGTTCGTCAGCGAAGGCGTCAACATCACTGACCACATTGAGACTGTTCAGAAGGCCTCGGAGGATCAGCTCAATATCATCAAGCAGGACTTCAAGGAACTATTCAGCGCGGTGGGTGACCTGCTGGCCTCGCCGTTCCTGTTCTTTGTGGATGGCGAAAAAGCCACACAACCATGGATCGAGCTCTGGGAAACGTGCAATCAGGTCGCAGGCGGGGTCGATTACCTTTGGCGCTGTGCCCGTGGCAAGGCCAACCTGATTGAGGATGCCGAGATTGTCTGGGCCGCATACTGGGCGGACCGCCGGGAAGAAGTGGCCCGCCGCCAGGGCCTCGTTTCGTCCGGAGTGTTGCGATTGGAGCAGTCCAAAAAGAGTCTCGATAACTTGACCATCGGCGAGGTGAGCGCTCGAGCCGCCGTTGAGCTGCTCGTGCTCATCGTGGAATGGGATCGTCTGGCCGGTGTGACCGAGCTGAAGAAGCTCGTGGAGATGAAGCGCCTCCTCACCGTCGTCCGCCGCGCGGATCAGATGGGCGAGCTGTCCAATGCGTTTGTGGTGTCCGAAGAGTTCAGCCCGGATGAGGAGAAAGAAGCGCTCGTCAACGGACTGCTTAATGAAGGCGGCAAACTCTTCAAAAACGGCCACGCGATCCTCGATGAAAAACGCGCAGCTTCCGAAACCTATCTTGCGGCCGCGAACAGCCTGAAAGAGTTGGCTCGCGCCGGAAGCGATCTCATCGCCCCGGACGATCTGGCCCGGCTGCCGGCTGAGGAATGGGCGCTGAACGACTGGATCTGGCGCCTGCTTTACCGCATGCACGAGGCGGAGAGCGCGGGCTATGACCTGCGCGCTTACCTTGAGCACCTCTATCAGGCGCGGGATGCGGCCATTCCCGCCGGGGAAATCCGGGTGCCACGCGGCTGGGTCGATGCCCCTCTGACGGAGCGCGCCAATCTGCTGGAGCAGTATCACGCCGCGCAGAAGCTGGGGATCTTTGAGCTGGAAGAAAATCTGCAGGCGCTCGCCGCCGGTCAGCGTCCGCGGATTGTGCGGGGCGGCGGACTAAGCGGTGAGACGCTCGAAGCCGTTCGCGCCATGCCGGAGCACATCGCCCCGGAACTGGCCAATCACCCGGCAAATCTCGTGCTCATCCCGGCGATTGGTCTGGATGACGAACGCGCCGTCATGGTTGATCCGGAAGCCCGGCGCCAGGCCATTGATGAGCAGGGCTACGCGCTTGGCCGGGCCCTGGCGGAGGAGACCGCCGTTTCCGGCGCATGGGAACCCAGCTCGCGCCTGAGGGAGTGGCTGGATGACCTCGAAGCCTCCGGCGCCACCTATACCCGCCCCCAATACCTGGCGCGGGATTGATTGACCCCGGCCCGCTTTTGCGGCATGCAACCCGCCCATGGCGGACGCAGCACACCCGACTGACCCTGAATATCTCGCAGCCCGGCAAGGGCCCTCGCGCAAAGGCATTATCCTCGCCGGAGGCGCGGGCACCCGGCTTTATCCGCTGACCCGCATCGTCTGCAAGCAGCTCCTCCCGCTTTATGACAAGCCAATGATCTATTATCCGCTCGCCGTGCTCATGCTCGGCGGTATCCGGGAGATTCTCATTATTTCCACGCCAAAAGATCTGCCCATGTTTCGCGAACTATTTGGTGATGGCCGGCAGCTGGGATTGCAGATTGAATATCAGGAGCAACCGAAACCGGAAGGCATCGCACAGGCTTTTCTGATCGGGGAGGATTTTCTGGCCGGGCAGGGTTGTGTTCTGATTCTGGGCGATAATTTATTTTACGGAAAGCTCGATTTCTTTTACCGCGCCCTTCAGCGATCGGAAGGTGCCTGTGTCTTTGGCTATCAGGTCAGCGACCCGGAGCGTTATGGGGTGGTGGAATTTGGCCCCGACGGCCGGGCCCTATCTATCGTTGAAAAACCATCAGAGCCCCGCAGTCATTTCGCCGTGCCCGGCCTATACGTGTATGATGAACAAATCGTGCCGCTGACCCGCCGGCAGAAACCCTCCGCCCGCGGCGAGCTGGAAATCACTGATGTCAACATGGCCTATCTGCGGCGCGAACAACTTTTTGTCGAGCCCCTCGGCCGGGGGGTCGCATGGCTTGATACTGGCACGCCGGACAGCCTGATGGATGCCGCCGCTTACATCGCCGCGATCGAACGGCGTCAGGGTCTGAAAATCGGGTGCATTGAGGAAATCGCCCTTCAGCGTGGATTTATCGATGAAGCCCAATTCCAGCAGCTCATCGAGCCGGTGGCCAAGAGCAGCTACGGCGAATATCTGCGCATGGTCCTCAAAGAACATGAACGCAAGCGGACGATGGGGTTCTAAGGGACATGGTGGCTTCCTGTTCCAATGAAAAAAATCGCCTTTAGCTTAAGGATAATTTTTGATTTAGATAATTCGAACATAACAGGGAAGGATCCTAGCCGGTGGATCTCAATGCCATCGCAGAATATATCGAGCAAGGGACCAGGCTCGAGCAGAATGCCAGGAGGGGCGGTAGCGACGGATTTATTGGATAATGCATATATCATCAGAACAGGAATGATTTCCCGATAGACCTTCACCGGGATTTATGCTCTACTCACTCCGCCGCGACGAACGGAACGCGACACTTTTCCAACCAGAAAATACCCTATAAATCACAAATGATGCTCAAGCGAATCCTCACGAACACTTTTCTCTTCCTGTTCATCGTTATGACGGGAGCCGCCACGCTATCTGCCAGCGAGCAATCGCAATCGCTTACGGAGATGGAAAAACTGCTGATCGGCGCGTGGAGCCTGGATGGAGAGGCCTGCAAAGAAGCAAACGCCGGTGACCCGGAAGCACTTGAGGAGGTCAAGGCCATTTTGCAGGATGACGATGCTCAATTACCGATGAGCTTTGAGGAGAACGGCCGGGTGCTGATCCCGCAGGAGGAAGAGCCCTTTAGCTATATTCTTGTGCAGGGAGTTTCCGGGCAAACCTTTCTCGTGATCGCCGAGCCCGGCGAGTATGATAGCGAGATCAGGCTGCTGAACGCCACGATGAAAGGGACCGGGTGGCTTCATCTCAGCATGTTGAGTTTCTCTGAGAATGGCATACCGGAACAGGAAGGGCCGACGCTGGTTTTTGCTCGCCAGGCGGGTGGTTGATGCTTTAATGGAGACCGCAGCAGATTGCTCACCCAACCAAACTCTGAACCTAACAATCGTTCAAATACACACATGAAAAAGATTCTTACTTTCATTATCGCCCTTGTTTTCTCCGCCGCCACGTTGGCTATGAGCGGATGCGCGATTGGCCGTGCCACCGCAGATGCGGGTAGAGGTGTCATTGACGGTGCCGAAGGCATCGGCAACGCTGCCGCCCGCACGGTCACGAACTGATTCGTGCCAGGCAATAATTTTCGGGCCGGTGGATGGGAGACTGTCCACCGGCTTTACTTTGTATCCGGATGAGATATAGGCTACCGCCATGGAGAAAGACAATTTTTCTCAGACCCGCTATGATGACATGCCCTACCGCAGATGCGGGAAGAGTGGACTGAAGCTGCCAGCGGTTTCCATCGGGCTATGGCATAATTTCGGCGCAGACGATGATCCGGTGGAGGCGCGGACGATCCTCACGAAATCCTTTGATCTGGGAATCACCCATTTTGATCTGGCCAATAATTACGGCCCGCCTCCGGGCATGGCGGAGTATTTTTTCGGGCGTTTTCTCCGGGAAGAATTCGCCGCACACCGGGATGAGGTCGTCATCTCCACGAAAGCCGGGTATTTTATGTGGAAGGGTCCCTACGGTAATGGGGGCTCCCGGAAATATCTGCTTTCCAGCCTCGATCAGAGTCTCGCGCGGATGAACATTGATTACGTCGATATATTTTATCATCATCGTTATGATCCGGAAACAGATTTGGAAGAATCCATGGGCGCTCTCGCGCGAGCCGTGCACAGCGGCAAGGCGCTTTACGCCGGAATCAGTAATTACAATGCGGAGCAGACCCGCCAAGCCTGCGCCATTTTACGCGATCATAAAGTGCCGGTGGTTTTGAACCAAAGCAAATACAGTTTATTTACCCGTGGGGTGGAAGAGGAAGGCACCCTTACCGCCTGCGCGGATAACGGGATCGGACTGATATCTTTCAGTCCACTCGAACAGGGACTTCTCACGAGTAAATATCTACAGTCCGTGCCAGATGATTCCCGCGCGGCTCGTCCGAGCCCCTTTTTACAGCCGGAACGCATCACGCCGGAATTACAGAAAAAAATTGGCGAACTTAATGACATTGCCCAGCGCCGCGGGCAAACTCTCGCCGCCATGAGCCTCGGATGGCTCCTGCGGGACGAACGGGTCACCAGCGTTCTGGTCGGCGCCAGCCGCACTTCGCAGATTGAAGAAAATGTGCGCGCCGTCAAATCTCAACCTGATTTCTCTGAGGCAGAACTGCAGGAAATCCGCCGGGTGATTGCGGAATAGGTGTTTCGTAATTGCTACCTAAGCCTGCATTTGCGAGCGTAAACCCTCTAAAAATGAGCGAAGAAGAATGAGGCCGGGGTAGATTCGGCTTTCCAAATCACCATTTTCGTTTGGCTGGATTGTCTGATAAGCGCCGTTTTCGAGTGTGAACCAAACTCCGGCAAGATCATCGGCTTTGAGGACTAAATATTCGCGCACACCGATGCGTTCGTAAATTCGCTTTTTGGCATGCAGATCAATGGAAACGCTGCTGCGAGAAATCTCGATCACGAAACTGGGCGCGCCACGAATGTAGCCATCGCTATCGACATAACTATCATCTGCTTCTGAACCTTTGGTCTGACGCACTGTGATGTCTGGCTGAACCTCGTTTTCGTTGTCGATAATGAGCGAGACAGCATCGAGGACGTCCAGTCCCAGGTCAGGCTTTGACCGGACATAATCTCCCAGCCAGTAAATCAAATGAGCATGGGGTCTGCCATGGTAAGCGGATAAGGGTGAAGCCATAAAAACGATACCTTCTATCAGTTCGGCGCGGACATGCTCCCCCATCAAAAGATAGCGACGATGAAATTCTGGCTGCGAAAGCCGGTCCCCGCTTTGAAGATCGTCCATTGCCGCAGACCTTTGGTGCACGGAGCTGGCTGAAGGGTAGACAGTCATACAAGAATATAGCAGCTCAGATTCACTCTGCGAGAAGATCCCTGATCAGCCCACAGGTGCGGCCAAAGCGGTACCACATGCTCCGGTGAAGGGCCTCACGCAGGCGCTCCCGTTTTTCCCGAGGGGTTTTACCCGCATTCGTCGTCCAGGCTTTGCCGCGGAAAATAAATCGGCCGAGGGCCAGCCACGAAGAGCCTGAAATTTCCCGGCGAAGCCGTTCCAGGTCGCGAAGAGCTTTTAATTGGGCCTTGGCTTCTTTCAGCTCGCTATTGCGTTCCTCGAAGCGGCTGATCAATCCGGAGTCGCTTCCCAGAACGTGACCTTCGCGATGGGTATTCACGAGGTCCTTATTTGGAAAAGCGGTCAGTTCCGGAAAATGATCGGCAGAGATCGTTTCGAGGCCCGCGGCAAATTCCTCGTCGCTGTATCCAGCGGCGAGTTGGGCACACACCGTGGTGAATAAATCCATCCGGAGTGCGCTGACGTTCTGCCATGCATTATGAAAGTATTGCGCGGTCCGTTGGCGCAGAGCCGGATCTTTGTCCAGGTCCGGAGCGAGACTTCGCAGTAAATCCAGGTGCACGCGGAGGATTTCTGAGGTCAACTTCTCCGGGGCAGTGGAAATGGTATTTTTCTCGTGCACGCGGTAATCCACGAGGGGCTCTGGCAGGAGCGTGAGTTCTTCGCGAAGCGCAGCCTCCGCTAGAAAATAGTAGTCGTGAGCGTAGCGATAATTCCTAAAGGGATGGGCCTTGAGATAGTCGGTGCGCGCGACTACATTGCTGGTGGTGGCGAGAAAATTCGCGAGCCCGAGCCATTCGGACAGAGTGACTTCACCTTTTTCGTAGCGTTCCCTCCAGGACCAGACGGCCTGAAACCAGCGCGCGCGCGAATGGTAATCATCGAGTTTTTTGCCGTGGTCATCAATGAGCCGGAGGGATGTACAGACCACCTGGGCGCCGGGATTCGCATGTAAATGAGCCGCCGTTTTTTCCAGCCGTTGCGGATGAAACCGGTCGTCTGAATTGAGAATGGCGCAGAGCTCACAACCTTTTTTCGTTGCCATGGCAACCAGGGAATTCAAGGCGTGATGCGCGCCCTGATTTTCCTGGGTGTGGACCTCGATACGGCTGGAGCGGCTGGCGGCAGCACGGGCCGCCTCCAAGGAGTGATCCGGAGAGCCGTCGTCAAGGACCAGAATGCATTCCGGTAGCAGACTCTGGTTCGTTACACTGGCGAGGGTCTCGGCGATATAATGTTCATGCCGGTAGAGCGGAATAATTACGGCAATGGAAGGGGGGCGTGCCATGATCAGATCAAAAGCAATGGTTATGCACCGGTCACATTTTTGGGGACGAGTGAGCGGATGGCCACGGCCCATTCTTCAATCGATTCCTCAAAATTTTCGGCGAGCTGCCGGCGCGGAGTTTTGATTCCAAGGAAACTGAGATTGGTTTCCAGCTTACTGATACGCGTAAGCCGCGCGTCGATACTTTGATCAAGCCAATTACCAAGAAGGCGTGTGGGGAGCGGCTGACCCTTTTCGGCATACCAGGCGCGCCAACTGTCCGGGTCTGGCAACCGGGCGAGCTGAACGGAAGGGAGAAGCTGCTTCAGGACGCCGCGGCGCGCCGGAGTTTCCGAAGCCTGACTGTAGGCCAGACGCACTCCTGGCTGAAGCTGGCGCAAGCACCAGCTTGCGACGAGTCCATCCAGTCCGCGGCAGAAAAAGAGTGGGCATCCGGGTGAGTGATCATGCTTTGAACCTGGACACAGTCCGGAAAGGCCGAGGTGTTGATCAATGAAAACGGCGGTCTGAAGCTGGGTTTGAAAAACGGGAAATGGAACCTCAGGGCTGAGTTCCGCGTGCCATTGTTCCATGGCAAAAAAGTCGTCCGGTGACCGGCGTCGGAAAGCCTGCCAGGAGGCCTCACGCAGCGGGCCGTCATGGAGGAAGAGTGCGTCCAGAATAAAGGAACGCTGCATTGGACTGAGGCCAGCCGGTAAGGCGGCCGGGCCGTGCGCGAAAATGATACGGATGGACAGGGCCGGCAAACGTTCCCGCAGGCTTTCAATCTCCAGGATAACCCGCTGAATCTCAAGCGGATCCAGCCAGGGAGTCGAGAGAAGATAGTAGGCGGGCTGAAGGCTTTGGGTGACTGGCTGGTTGCCAGGTTTGTCCGGATCAGGGCGCAGTTCCAGACGGGCGTGCTTGTGAAACAGGCTGAGCAGGATGTCCGCGCTCTGGGCGCAGTCAAAATGCTGCTCCGCGCGGATTCGTCCTTTACGTCCCATTTCCTGTCCAATACCCGGATTGCGCACCAGATGCTCCAGGTGATGGGCCAGTTCCTCGGCGTCGCCTGGGTCCGCAAGCAGACCGGTAACCCCGTGCTTCACCATTTCCGGAATGCCCGCCAGACGTGTAGAGATAACAGGAAGGCCGGTGGCCATGGCCTCGATGATGACGGTAGGCAAAACATCTGAGGCACCTTTTTCATCGACGAGGGACGCGAGCGCAAAAATGTGCGCCGACTGCAAAAGCTCTCGGACACCGTCCTGATCAAGCGAACCGAGAAAACGGAACTCAGAGTCGCTCAAACCCAGTTCATCCCGCTGCTTGATGAGGCGCTCAGACCATGGGCCTTCACCCACGATGACACATTCAAAGGGGAGCCCGATTCTCTTGAGCCGGGCACAGGCGTCCATAAGCTTATGGAAGCCCTTGAACTCAATCAGCCGTCCGATTGAGACGATGCGCACCGGATCACCATGACCGGCTTCCAGAGCTGGATTGACCGGACCCCCTGGCCAGGTGCGCGGGATGAACCGGCTCAGGTCGATTCCATTGTAGACCTTGGAAATTTTTTCTTCCGCAAAAGGACAGATCCCGGTGAGCAGCTTGCGGCTAAAGTCACTCACGGTGATGGTGAAGCTGGATTCGCGCACCATCTCGCGCAGGAGCTCTTCATTGGCCAGGTCCACCATGAAATCCTGAGCATGGGCCGTGATGCTGTAGGTGATCCCGGCCACCTGCTTGAGAAAGAGGGCGGTATGCGTCGCACGGTTGATAAAATGAACGTGGATATGTCTCACTCCGCGGCGTTTGAAGAGCCGGGCGAAGTAGAGTGCATTCCGGCAGCGCTGATCCGGTTTGAACGCTTCCCCGTAGAGGCGCCGGTGCCGCTCAACGAGCTTCTCCGGCCATGTCCCGTTTTCACGCGCCTCCTCTTCCAGGGCTCTCAGGACAGCGGAGGGGGGATTGAGAAAGAAGGGCGAGACATGCTGATCGACGAGGGGATGGCGGAAGCTTGTTTTCGGCGGATTGATCGAGGCGATCAGCGGGTAGATGCCCTTGCGTTCCAGCGCCAGGATCTCTGTGTCACAGAAAGTCTGAGACGGCACCGGGTGGCGGGAAAAGAGATAGGCCAGGGGAGAGCGCAACGGTCCTGATCCGCCGTCCGCTGCGCTGGTTTCCGTTAATTCAGGGTAAAGCAAAGGGGTGGCATCCGCCGGGGGCATGGGCTGCTGCTCAGTGGTAGACATGGCGTGGGACAGGAACGCGGGAAGACTGAAAGCTTCTTACCGAGCCGATGAAACACTTGCCAAGGGATGGTGGCAAGCCACAGCTTTAACCCTGCGATGGACGGTGCAACGGAATTTCCCAGGGCAGAGCATCACTACAAGGTGATGTTCTTTGACACAGACGCAGGCGGGGTGGTGAGCAATATCTCCTATCTGCGTTTCATTGAAACGGCCCGCACAGAGCTGGCGGAAGCGATGGGTCTGGACCTGGTCGAAATGGCGAAACAGGGCCGGTATGTCGTCGTGGCGCGGACGGAGGTCGACTACCGCCGACCCGCCGTGCTGGGAGATCACCTGCTTATCTCTGGGGGAGTCACTCAGTTGGAGCGGGCACGATTCTGGGTGGAGTTCGAGATCACCCGTCCCAAATCCGGGGGAGAGCCTGGGGAGCGTGAACTACTGGTCACCAGCCGCCAGAGCCTGGCCTTTGTCGATGCCAAGGCCAACCGCCCCATGCGTGTCCCGGCGGAATGGTTAGAGCGTTGGCCGGGACTCAGTGAGGTAAAGTCTCAGGCGACCGCTTCCTGATTGGCTCGCAGAAGCTGAGCCAATTGGAGCAGGCCCTTGTTCAGGGCGTCTTCCACGCTTGAGCCGTAATTAAAGAACGGCGTGCGGCGCCAGATCCCGCTCAGACGTTCTTCTTCATGGATGCAACACTGGAAACCAGGCTGGGAGCCAATGCGCCGGGCAACCTCCAGCCGGAAAGAATGAGGACCATGATTGACCAGCACCGCCTGTTCGACAACCCAAGCCTCTTCAAACTGTGAAGCGAGCTTGGCAGCCGAAAACAGCGCAAACGGTTGTCCTGGCGTATCCGTATAGTGGAAGCCGTCGTGCATAAACCTGAAGGTGAAGAGGTAGAGGTGAGAGCGGTTAAAGTGTTAATAACCTGTAGAAAGATAATCGTTCCTTGCGGCCGCATGACCACAAAAAAACGCAATGTTACTTAAATCGTCACACTTAAACACCCCTTTCGCAGCCATCGCCGTGGTCATCGGCACAGTATCCACGGCGTTCTTGGACGGCGCAGAACCTTCCGCACCCGCGGCACCTGTGGTGAAGTCTTGGCAGGCTCCGTCCGGGGGGGAATGGCGCAAGGCGCTGCCCGGCTGGGAGTATCAGTTTCCACGGGATCACTTTGCCCATCCTGACTTTCAAACGGAATGGTGGTACTTCACGGGAAACCTCCGCGCGAAGACAGACCCGCAAGAGCGCTATGGCTTCCAGGTCACCCTGTTCCGTCAGGGGGTGATCCCGCCCGGGGACTGGCAAGACGCGGAACCGAAATCGCGTTGGCTGAAGAGCAGTTTCTATTTCGCCCACCTCGCGTTGAGCGATTTGAAGCGAAAAAAGCATTATCGTGAGCAGAAAGTAGCCCGTGGAGTTTTCGGTGAGGCTGGAAATGAACTCTACACCCCTTCCCCGGACAACCCCGGGCAGAATCAGGAGCGGACAGCCCGGCTCGCCTGGATCGAAGACTGGGAAGTCCGGGCCGTCTACCGGGACAGCATCAGCCTGGAGGGAGGTAATGCCCTGATCCGGTATGAGACGACGGGCCGGATGGAAGACGGAACGGAACTGCAGCTTCGCCTCACCCCGACGCAACGGCCCATCTTCCATGGTAAAGACGGGGTGAGCCAGAAGGCCGCGGGGAAAGGCCGGGCCAGTCATTATTACTCCTGGTGCAGGCTGAAGGTGGAAGGCACGGTCCAACCTGGAGATCAGAGTGAACCCATTCAAGTAGAAGGAGAAGGCTGGTTTGACCAGGAGTGGGCCACGAATCAGTTGGGTGAAAACCAGGCTGGCTGGGATTGGTTCAGCCTGCAACTCGATGACGGCAGTGAACTCATGATTTACCAGATGCGGCTGGCGGATGGGGGCGTGGACCCGGCGAGTAAGGGTACTTTTGTCAGCCCGGAAGTGGATTCCCAGATGGTCACTTTCCAGGAATATACTCTGACGCCCGCCAAGCCGTGGCTCAGCCCGGAGACCGGAGGCGCTTATCCCCAGGAATGGCGTGTTGAGATACCCAAACTGGAGCTGGATCTGACTGTACGGACCACCTTTCCCGAGCAGGAAATGGACTTCCCTCCCGTGGCCTACTGGGAGGGGGCGGTCATCCTAGAGGGCAGCCGGGCAGGGAAACCTGTCGCGGGCCGGGGCTACATGGAGCTGACCGGCTACGCTGAGGCGCTCACCCCATTGAGGGGAGGGGAATAACGTTTGTCGCCCAACCTCCTGCAGACGGCATCCGGCGAGATGAAAGTTGCGTAAATTTGCCAAACTCCAGCGAAGCACTCTGCTTAGGTAATAAACCTGCTTATGGAGCGATGATCAGACCACGCTAAACAACCCAGACCATTAGGGCAGAATACCTGCCTCCTCTTATTAAACCGCCAAAATTTATGGCCAGACAAACCTTGGGTTCAACCGCAACGAAAACCCGCAAACCAAAAACGAAAGTGCCTGAATTTGAATCGCAAGACACGGACACCTTGAGCCCGGAAGAGGAAACCGGGGCCGCTGAAGCCGAAACGGCGGAGGAATACAAAAGCCGCGGCCGCCGCGAACCTTCTATCAACCAGGCGATGAATTACGCCCCGTCGTCAGACGACGACAGTCTGGCCGATCGTAAAGGGGCTTTGCCGACTCAGCGCGTCGGGATCTATGTAGACAGTGCGAACGTGGCGCAGGGCGGTGGCTACGGGATGCAGTATGAAGTGCTGCGGGACTTTGCCTGTCATGATAACGGCGAGGTGGTCAAACTGAGTGCCTATCTGCCTTTCGATGTAGAGCGCGCGGATGAAGATCCAGATTACCGCCGCCGCACTCAAAACTTCTTCGCGACCCTCCGGGATATCGGCTACAAGGTCGTCGAAAAGCGCATGCGCCGTCACACAGATGATGATGGTAACGTGACCAAAAAAGCGAATTGTGACCTGGACTTGGCGGTCGATGTCCTGACCCAGTCCGAGCGGCTTGACCGAATACTTCTCGTCACCGGCGACGGAGATTTTCTGCGCATGGTGCGCGCGGTCCAGGATCGCGGGGTCCGGGTGGAGACCATCGCCTTCAACAGCATCTCGGCAGACCTTCGAAAAGAGGTCGATCTCTTCATCCCAGGCTATCTGGTGCCGAATCTTTTGCCCCTGGAAGATGCCCCGTCCACACCCTGGGGGCAGCTTGGTTCAAGGGTTCGCGGTTACTGCTATTTCCATAGTGAGCCGAAGCACTTCGGCTTCATGCGGTTCCTCGATACCTTTGAGAAAGACCTTCACATCACGGACACAAAGAACCCGCGTTCGCCTTACCTGACGGCGTTTTTCCACGACACCAATCTCCCCCCCCGGCTTGATCCGGCGACCTTGCCGAATCGAGAGGTGTTCTTCGAGTTTGATCTGGCTGAGGGAAAGGATCCTGGGCAGATCGAAGCGAAGAACATTGAGATCGCCGGGGTGATTCCGCTGGACGATTGAGGAGCGGCCTACGGCCGTTGACCTCAGAGATCTGGAAAATTTGTGGCACGCACAATCCCGCTGTTTTCCAGATTTCCCGAAAACGGTTCGAGCTCAATGTTGATCGAACGGGTTTCATCGCCGATGTCGTCCCGCAAAGTTGTATCGAGATAGAAGACGGCGCGGCTGCGTTTCAGATAACCTTTCGCTTCGGCAATCACCTCGATTTTCGCGTCGCGCACATCGGGGCGCGGCCAGCTGTCGAGCGGGTTGATGAAATAGTAGCCCTCGTCATTCGTGCGCGTGCGCTTACGGATATCGAAGCGCTGGAGGGTGACTTTGGCGCGGGGGATGGGCTCACTCGTGATGGCCGAGGTGATATAGCCCTGCACTGCGGGTGAGATTTTTTTTGTGCCTGGCAGCTGGGCACATCCGGTTGCCAGGATGATGGTGAACAAAGCGGCAGATCCCGGAAACGTTTTCCGTATGAGTTTCATGACCCACGATTCTAGGTGGATGATGCCGCCCTTGCATCAGAGAAAATACAGATGATCAGAATCCGCGCAGGATCGTGTCACTGCGGAAACGGTCGTTTGGCTCCGGGTAATCCAGGGTGTAGTGAAGGCCCCGGCTTTCCTTGCGGCTGAGCGCACAATCGACAATCAGGCTGGCTGTGCAGACGAGATTCCGAAGCTCGAGGAGATCCGCATTGACGCGGAAATCCCAATAAAAGTCATGAATCTCACGGGAGAGATTGCGCAGGCGCTGGCTGGCGCGTTCCAGACGCCGGTCGGTGCGCACGATACCGACGTAGTCCCACATGCACCGGCGGATTTCGTCCCAGTTGTGGTAGATGACGACCATCTCATCAACGTCATGACGATCACCGGATTCCCACTCGGGCAAGGTGATTTCGCGGTGAGTCCCGCGGCCATTGGTCACCGGAAGGTCACCGAGGAGCGCCTGATAAGCGCGATGACCGACGACGAGCGCTTCAAGCAGGCTGTTGCTGGCGAGGCGGTTGGCTCCGTGTAGACCGGTGCAGGCCACTTCGCCCACGGCGTAAAGGCCGCGGATACCCGTGAAGCCATTCACATCTGTCCGGATGCCCCCGCACTGATAATGCGCGGCCGGCACGACCGGGATCGGCTCCTGCGTGATATCGATGCCATAGCGGAGGCAGGTCTGATGGATTGTCGGGAAATGACTGGTGATGAAGTCCTTCGGCTTGTGGGTTATATCCAGGAAGGCGGACCGGGCGCCGGTGCGCTTCATTTCCGCATCGATCGCGCGGGCCACGATGTCGCGAGGAGCAAGCTCGGCGCGCTCATGATACTTCGGCATGAAACGCTGGCCGCGTTCATCGATGAGTCGGCCGCCTTCACCGCGCACCGCCTCGCTGATGAGAAAACTCTTGGCCTCCGGATGGTAGAGGCAGGTTGGGTGAAACTGGACGAACTCCATGTTGGCGATGGTGCACCCAGCCCGCCAGGCCATCGCAACGCCGTCCCCGGAGGCGACATCAGGATTCGTGGTGTAGAGATAGACTTTCCCGCAGCCTCCGGTAGCGAGGAGGATCCGGTCACTGCGAAAGGTCTCGACCTGGCCGGTCTGGTTATCGAGCGCGTAGAGGCCGACGACTCGGTTCTCCGCGGTGAATCCGAGCTTGGCCGTGGTGATAAGATCGATTGCGGTGTGATGGGGGAGAAGGGTGATGTTCGGGTTCTCCCGGGCATTGCGGACAAGAGTCTGCTCGATCTCCTGCCCGGTGGCGTCCTGGGCGTGGAGGATGCGGCGCTTGCTGTGACCGCCTTCCTTGGTCAGATCCAGTTCATCGCTGTTTTCGATATCGCGACGCTTATCGAACTGGGCTCCCCACTCAATGAGTTCCGCGATGCGCTCCGGCCCTTCGCTCACGATCTGACGAACGACCGGTTCCTGGCAGAGACCGGCGCCCGCTTCCAGGGTGTCTTTGACATGAAGGTCAATGGAGTCCTCCACGCTGGTGACGGAGGCGATGCCGCCCTGAGCATAGCGGGTGTTGCTCTCCGCGACCTGGCGTTTGGTGATAACTGCGACCGAACCGTGCTGGGCCGCCTTAAGGGCGAAACTCAACCCGGCAATGCCGCTGCCGGCGATGACGAAATCATAGGTCTGCATGCAAATGGGTGGCCGCCGAGCGGCTCAGAGCGGGGACGCCGGAACCATGGTTCCGGCGGACAGGCTGTGGGTAAACCTGTGGAGAAGTTGAACAGTGACGAAAGTGTAACGAATTGCAACTGCTCAGGGACAAGCCTTTGCTCTGAGGGCCAAAGGGACAGGACAGGAAACGGCTTGCAAGACAGGCTGATGCGGGTGACAAGGGAAATGCGGCATGCAGACCAGCTTGAAAGACAAAGTGGCCATCATCACCGGGGCAGGCCGGGGCATTGGGGCGGCGACGGCCCATCGTCTGGCTGCGCTGGGCGCAAGGATTGCGGTGGTGAGCCGCACGGCGGAGAACGCAGAGCGCTCCGCACATTCCCTGAACAATGAGTTCGGCAGTGGAATGGCCCGCGCCTACGCCGTAGATGTGGCGGATAATACCGCGGTGAAGGAGGCGAGCCAGAACATCGTCGCGGACTTTGGGCAGGTGGACATTCTCGTCAATAACGCGGGTGTGACCCGGGATAATCTGTCCATGCGCATGTCTGAACAGGACTGGGATCTGGTCCTGAACACGAATCTCAAGGGCGCCTTTAACTGGGTCCAGGCGGTGCAGCGTCCCATGATGAAGCAGGGAGCGGGGCGGATCATCAACATCAGCTCTGTCATCGGGCTCATCGGGAATCCGGGCCAGATCAACTACGCCGCGAGCAAGGCCGGGCTTATTGGCATGAGCAAGACGCTGGCGCGTGAGCTCTCCAGCCGCAGCATCACGGTGAATTGCATCGCGCCCGGTTTCATCACCACGGATATGACCAGTGACCTGACGGCTGAGCAGAAGGAGACCATCCGCCTGAAGGTCCCGCTCGGCATCTTCGGTAAGCCCGAGGACGTGGCCTATGCCGTGGAGTTCCTTGCCCGGCCGGAAGCCTACTATATCACCGGCCAGACCATCGCAGTCGACGGCGGCATGGTGATGTAAATTTCAGAGCCGAACTCTACGCCGCATGGCGCTGAACGATACCCATGAGGTTATAGACGAGCCGCGCGACAGTATAGTCCCAGGCGTGCATCCCGGCGATGGGGGCAAATTCGACGACATCAAAGCCCAGCACTTCGCGGCCCTGGACAACGCGGCGGAAGAGGGAGTGCAGTTCATACCACCCGATCCCACCTGGCTCCGGGGTGCCGGTCGCGGGCAGGATGGAAGGATCGAGCACGTCGACATCAACGGTGATGTAAATACGGTCCGGAAAATCCCGGGGCAGCGGATCGAGCGGAGTGCCCTTGAGGACGAGGTTGCGTGCGTCCAGGGTAAGAATTTTGTGGGTGCGCCGCATCTCCAGATCGTCCGGGGAAAGGGCACGTCCGCCGATGTGGCAGACCGGCACGCCCTGTTCGACAATGCGGCGCATGACGCAGGCGTGGCTGCGTTTGTTGCCGTCGTACTCGTCCCGGAGGTCACCGTGAGCATCAAACTGGACGACCCCGAATTCGCCGTAGGCGCCCTTGAGCGCACGGACGGGGGCGGAGGAGAGGGAATGTTCGCCACCGAGAATGATCAGTTGCCGTCCGGGCCGGGAGATTTCCGTGACCGCTTTTTCCAGGTGCTGGAGGGCTTCTTCGGGCGAACTGCCCTGAGGGACGGGCTCATGAGTGAAGATACCTTCGATCGCAGGGAAAGAGCGCCCGTCATAGATCTCCAGCTGCTGGGAAGCACGGAGAATCGCTTCAGGCGCCCGAGCGGTGCCCTGGCCATAAGAGACTGAGTGCTCAAGCGGACAGGGCAGGATGTGAAAGAGGCACTTGTCCGGGTCGGGCCGGCCGACTTCCGATTGGAGGAATCCGTCCATTTTGACAGCAGATCTGGAATATCTGAAGAAGGGGCGGCTCGACCTACGAGAGCCGCGACTTGTATTCAGCGTATCCGAATTTCCGAATGATCTCCAGCTTTTCCGTTTCTGGATCCCACGTCGCAATGCTGGGCAAGGGAATGCCATTGAAAGTAGTATTCTTCACCATGGTGTAGTGGGCCATATCCCGGAAGACGAGCCGCTGACCGGGCTGAAGCTGATCATTGAATGAATAGTCTCCGATGACATCGCCAGCCAGGCAGGTCAGTCCGCCCAGGCGGTAGGTGTGGGCTTTTTCGCCGGGCATGCCAGCGCCTTCAATCGCCGGACGGTAGGGCATTTCCAGCACATCCGGCATGTGGGCGGTGGCGGAGGTGTCCAGGATGGCGGCGGGCAGCGGTTCAAGATCGAGGATATCCAGCACGGTGGCGACCAGCACACCGGTGTTGAGGGCAATTGCTTCCCCGGGCTCAAGATAGACCTGTAAGCCGTAGCGGTCCTGCACCTGGCGGATACAGTTTTTCAGCAGCGGCAAATCATAATCTGCGCGGGAGATATGATGGCCGCCGCCGAAATTGATCCAGTCCAGCCGTGCGAAGAATTGGCCAAAATTTCGTTCCACGACGGCGAGGGTGCGTTCGAGGGCGTCCGCATTCTGCTCACAGAGGGTATGCCAGTGCAGGCCGCTGATGCCCTCCAGGAGATGTTCATGACCATCAAAGTGACGGCGCGGGATGCCGAGGCGCGAACCGGCCGCGCAAGGGTCATAGATGGGCACGGCACCCTCTGAGTGCTCCGGATTGATACGCAGGCCGTAGCGAAGGTGAGCAGGAGCGATTTCCTGAAGGAGCGGTTTCCACTTTTCCCATTGGGAGAATGAGTTGAAGACCAGATGATCGGTCAAGGTAGCCAGCTCGTGGATTTCGGATTCGCGAAAGGCCGGGGCAAAGGTATGGACCTCGCGCTGGAATTCCTCGCGGCCGAGACGCGCTTCATGGACCCCGCTGGCGCAGACGCCATGGAGAACCTGCCGGATCTGTGGAAAGACCGCGAACATGGCGAAGCCTTTGAGGGCGAGAAGAATCTTTGCGCCGGTCTCGCGCTGGACTTCATCCAGGATTTCCAGGTTCCGCTGGAGCAAGGCCAGATCAACGAGGTATGCCGGGCTCGGACACGAAGCGAGCACTTCCGGGGTCAGTTGCGGATGCGCGGCCGGTTGGAGCAGGGCAGTCATGATACCGCTTCCGTGATGGCAGGTCCGTTTTCCATAACCTCCCAGGGCAGGCCGTAGCCGCCGATGATCTCCATAAAGGGGTCCGGATCGAACTGCTCCATATTCCAAACACCTGGCTGGTGCCAGGTGCGGCGCAGCATGAGTTCAGCGGCGGCTACAGGTGGAACCCCCGCCGTGTAGCTCACCGCCTGGGACAGAGTATCCGCATAGGCCTCCTCATGCTGACAGACATTGTAGATGAAAAGAGACCGGGGCTGGCCGTCCTTGATGCCTTGAATGAGGGTGCCGATACAGGTCTTGCCGCGAGTGAGAGGTCCAAGGCTGGATGGGTCTGGCAGGAGCGCTTTGAGGAACTGCAGAGGGATGATTTTCTGACCCTGGAATTCAATGGGCTCAATACGGGTGAGGCCGACGTTCTGGAGGACCTCCAGGTGCTTGAGGTAGTTGTCAGAAAAGGTCATCCAGAACTGGGCCCGCCGCAGGGTGGGGAAGAAGCGCGCGAGGGACTCGAGTTCCTCATGATACATCCGGTAAACCTTGCGCGGACCGATCCCGGCGGGGAAGTCAACCACCTGGCTGCGGCTCATGGCCGGGGTGCGCTGCCATTGACCCTGCTCCCAGTGACGGCAGTCCGCCGTGATTTCGCGGATGTTGATCTCCGGATTGAAATTGGTGGCGAAGGGCTGGCCGTGATCCCCTGCATTGCAGTCAATGATGTCCAGCTCATGGAGCTCATCAAAGTAGTGCTTCGCGGCGTAGGCCACGTAGACATTGACCGTTCCCGGGTCAAACCCCGCGCCAAGAAGGGCGCAACGCCCGGCCTCCTTAAAGCGGTCCTGATAGGCCCACTGATGGCTGTATTCAAAATGGGCCGTTTCTGGGGGCTCATAGTTGGCTGTATCCAGATAATCCACGCCAGCCTCCAGGCAGGCGTCCATCAGAGGCAGGTCCTGATAGGGCAGGGCCATGTTGAGAAGCATGTCTGGCTTTCTCTCTCTCAGAAATGACACGGTCTGGGCGCGGTCATCCGCGTCCAGTTGTGCGATTCTGATTTCCCGGCCCTGCTTCTCGTGAACCTCGCAGGCAACTTTTTCGCAACTGCCGAGACGACGGCTGGCCAGGGTAATTTCCGAGAAAACCTCCGGGCGCTGGGCGCATTTGTGGGCACAGACAGCTCCTACCCCGCCGGCCCCAACAATAAGGACATGACTCATAACTCCCGCGATGAAACACCGCATTGGCCACGGAAGCAACCGGAAGCGGCGGGCGCGGACAGGTTACCCGGGAAAGCGGCTGGAATGGAATCTGCTCCTTGGGGAGAATGGTGCCGCAGGTGAGGCGGAAGGGCCATTTCCGAAGGCTCCAATTCACTTTAACCAATCGATCACAGATGAATCAGGATTACGGATACTACGGCGAAGAGGAGGGAAACCTGGTGGACACGGAAACGGCGGAGCGAGTGAGGCAGCGCATTCTGGTGGCGGATGATGAGCCGCTTTTGCGCGATATCGTTCGTGAAATTCTGGAATCAGAAGGCTACGAAGTTGATGAAGCGGCCAATGGTGAAATGGCTTTGGAGTCAATGCTCGCCAAACCCTATGATCTGGTGATTCTGGATCTGAGAATGCCGCGAATGAATGGCTTCGATGTTCTGCAGGCGCTCGATCTGGAGGGCACAATCGAAGACCTGCCCGTGATCATTCTCACCGGAGACCCAGCGCCTGAGTTTATGCATACCACCTACCGGATGGGTGCGAGCTATTTTGTGAGTAAGCCGGTCAAAATGCGTCGGCTGGTGGCGGCGGTCCGTGTGCTGCTAAATCCGGCCACGGCCGCGGCGGCGGATGAGCTCAGGATGTGAAGGGAGAGAAAAAGTGGCTCGGTCAAGCGCGACGCAGGATGTCCAGGGCATTTTCGTGAGCGGGAGGGGTGATGGCTCCCTGAAGAATAGGATCACTGGTCCGGCGCAGATGAGCATAGAGCTGGCGAAGCAGGTCGCGCTTGAGAGATTCATGCTTTGCGTCAGCGGAGAGGTTATTCTGCTCCCACGGATCATTCACCAAATCATACAGCTCGATATCCGGATGGTAAGCCCGGCCCGGGTCTGCGGGGGTTTTTGTCCATGACTGAGGGAACCAGCTTTGATTGGGCGGCATGAAGCTGGGTGCAGCGGTGAAAAAGACGAGTAATTTATGGGTGCGGGTGCGGATACCGCGGATGGGATCATAGTAGTCGTGATAAGACAATTCCGGGAAAAATGCGTCATGGGGCAAATAGTCGCGGCCTTCAATCAAAGGAACCCACGATTTACCATGAAGATTATCTGGAAGCGGTGCTCCGGCAGCCTCCAATAAACTGGGGGTGAGATCGATATTGGGAATTAATTCTTCTTCGAAAATGCGTCCTCCATTCCAGCCTTGGCGCGCGGGCCAGCGGACGATGAGCGGGATTTCCAGCCCGGGATCATAGCAACTGCATTTGGCACGCGGCATGGCGATGCCGTGATCCGCTGTGAAAACGACGATGGTATTATCTAACAGACCGGTCTCTTCGAGTGAATGCATGACGCGGCCGAACTGGTCATCAACATATTTGATAGCGCCCTGGACCTGGGCCATTTCTTTCCTGGTTCCATCATGGTCATCGCGCAAATAATCCGGGATAGTGACGCCGAGCGAATCATCCGGCTGCATATAATCTCCGAGAAACCCCATGAAACCTTTTTCGTCCGGGGCAGGCAGGCGATGGGGTTCAATCGTGCCGGCGGAGATAAAAAAGGGAGCCCGGTCTGGCTGACTGGCATGGGTCTGGAATTGAGCGATGATTTTATCAACAACCGCATCAGCACGATTTCCCGGAATGGCGTGATCAAATCCAATCTGATGTGGAGCAGCATGGGATTCGTGGCGCACGCCAATGGAATACGTTTCATAACCGGCAGCCTGAAGGAGCTGGGCGAGATGTTTTTCCTCCGGATGCAGATCCCAGGCAAAGCGCGCGTGGGTCAAGCCCATGACGCCGTTGCTGTGAGGATAACGCCCGGTAAACATGGCGGCACGGCTGGGGCTGCACTGCGGCGCGACACAAAAACTTTTGCGAAACAACACACCTTCAGAAGCGAGGCGGTCAATATTCGGAGTCTGAACTGTCCTGATGCCATAGCAGTACAGATGCTGCCCGAGATCATGACAGTGAAAGACGAGGATATGCGGACGGGTCATGGATTTGGGAATATAGAGGGGAGTTTGAAAGGATCAGCCTTGCTCGGAGAGTTCTTCCCATTTTTCCCAGTCCTCGTCCGCTTTGTCATTCTGATTCAGTTTCCGCAGGGAGAGAGAGCGGCCACGATAAGCTTCGGCGAGCTTGTCATCCAGATTCAGCGCCTGGGTATAATCACGGATCGCCTGCTCATACTCTTCAATTTCGAGATAGTAATCACCTCGGTAAATATAGTTACGCGGATTATCCGGCTCGAGAATGACCGCGCGATGAAAATCAACCAGCGCCTGGGTGCTTTGGTTATGTTTGTAGATGGCGAAACCGCGATTGTGATAGGCCTCGGCCAAGGTCGGATCCAGCTCAATGGCGCGGCCGAAATTTTTGACGGCATCTTCGTAATTCTCGAGGATGGTATTGGCATAGCCCAGATTATTCCAGGCGCGCGCATTACGGGGATCAATCGCGACACACTGCTCAAAGTCAGCCATCGCGAGGCGATGGTCTTTCAGATCGAGATAAACATTTCCACGATGGTAGTAGGCGCGGGCATCCTTCGGTTGAAGCCGAATCAGATTGGAAAAGTCATCGAGCGCATCATTGGGTTCGCCAAGGCGCCGGTTAATAATGCCTCGGTTACCCCAGGCTTTGGCGAGGGTGGAATCGATGTCCAGTGCATTGGAATAATATTCGTAGGCATCATCGAGTTCGTCTTTTTCAAGGTGGATATCCGCCGCACCGAGAAGAGCATCGGTATTTTCCGGGTCCAGATCCAGGGCGGCTTCGAATTCTTCCAGCGCTTTGTCCGGCCGGTTGAGCCGGGCATAAACCTCTCCGCGTTGCATGCGGACGCTGGGATTTTCCGGATAGAGACGACTGAGCCGATTGAGGACGCTCAAGGCCGCGGTATCTTCTTCATTCTCGACGAGCGCTTCAGCCAGCCGGAATTGAGCGACCAAATTTTCCGATTGTATCTCCGCAATCCGCTGAAGGTCTGCGATGGCGTTGGGCAATTCTCCAAGTTTTCTGTAGCACTGCGCCCGGCTGATCAGAATCTCCGCGGGCGGAGCACTCCGCGGCAGGTCGTCGGCTTTTTCGATTGCCTCCGTGTAATGCTCCACGGCTTCCCGGAGCATGTTCTGCTGTGCGGCGATGTCACCCAATTGCCCAAGCACACGGAGCTGAGAGAGAAGTGCTTTCGGTTCGCCGACGTCATCGAGTAATTCCTGAGTGCGGTAATTCTCGAGCGCCTCCTCATAATTCCGGCTGGCTTCTCCGAGTTTCCCCTGACGATGATGGAGGTCCCCCATTTTTTCATAAAGCTGGCCCCAGTCCGCGGGAGGAAGGGCGGTGCCCTCTGCGTCCGAGCCGCTGGCGAGCATGATTTTCTTCAAGCGCTCCAGGGTGTTGAGGATGATGTCTTCATCCAGCCTGAGTTTGTCCTGCAGAGACGCCACCCGCCGCGTCGAATTAATCGTAGGATCCTGAATTTCCTCAATCTCCGTCATGAAGGAGAGCGCCTCATTATAGGAACCTCGCTCTTCCAGCAGATTAACCAACTGCCAGCGGATGGATGCGTTATCCGGCTGCTTATCGGCCAGATAAATCAGGTAATTTTCGTATCTGGGATGATCCGGGGTATATCTTTCAGCGAGGACCTCCGCTTCTGAAGGCATATTTTCCAGAGGAGATTTCAGCGGAGGCCACGGAATGACATTGACCAGAACGGCCACCATACCCAGACCCGCGAGGAAGAGATAGGTGCGCTTCCGGGAGGATTTCTGCTGGCTGGCGGCGTGGAGCTGGCGGATGGGCTCCAGGAGAGCCCGGTGGAGCAGGGAATATTCAAATCCGTTTGCGCCGACGCGTTGCTTGAGCAGGTAATTGCTGGTCAGGTAATCCAGAAGTCCCTGATCGACCCCGTAGCGTTTACGGGCCTCGGCCGCCGTTACCCCATGATAGGCGTCAAATTCATGGTGAAGGCTGGCCTCCAGCAATCGGCGGGCCCGCTGCTTGGAGACGGGAGATTCCAGACGGTCCAGATGATGGATGTAATAGGTAAAGAGCTCCTCCTTCAGATGGCGGCGCGCATCGTCCGGGTCCAGAGTCAGGGAGAGGGCGGGTTCTTCACCACCATTGTCCAGTTCACCCTCATCTTCCTCATCGGCTATGGCATCACTGCCAGCGAGGGCGCGGGCTTCATTCGCGCGCATTTTCTCCAGGAGAGTCTTTGACTGGCGTGAGAGCCAATGCTCGACGTAACCACCAACAAGCTGGATCCAGAAGTAGTCATAGCGTGTTTCCCCCTGGACGGAGTCTCCCGGAGCGGAATCCTGGAGGCGGGCGACCTCCAGCAGACGGTCTGCCACCTCTTCATCCAGAGTGATGGCCGGGGTGCCGGCGTTCTCGATAATCACGTTGCCGGACTCCACCAGTGCGGTCAGCGCCTGCTCCCGGTTGGGATGGCAGAGGCGAAAGCGATGCTGCATGAGGTCCGGAATGAGATCGCGAAAATCATCCAGAGCCCCAAGATGCTCCTGATCCACGCAGATGAGCAGCTTCACGCGGGGGCTATCCCGATTGAATTTGCGTTCGATGACCCCGCCTGCGCCTTCTACCGGGAAACGCCGCCCGATCAGGTCAGCGAGGTCCCGCATCAGAGCCATGCGGTGGAGGGAGTCGTAAAGTGCGAAAAGCTGCTCAAAACCGTCGATCACCAGGACGGGTGCGCCCGGCGCCTCCTGGGTTTCTTCGTAAAGAGCGAAAAAATCAAAGATGCTCCAGTTCTCGCCCCAATTCTCCAGGCGCGCGGCGGTGCCGCCCATGCCCTGCTCCCGGGCGGTATGGATGAGGCCATAAAAGGGATTCTCCGGCTGACCGTGTTTCAGGGAGACGGGCAGGGGCTGTAACCCTTTCTGCCGCATAAACGGGAAAAGCCCAGCCTGAAGCAGAGAGGTTTTGCCACAGCGGCCGGGCCCGAAGAGGACGCAGGCATTGGACGTCTGGATGAGGCGAAAGAGGCGCCCGGTCTCCTCATCCCGCCCATTAAACAGTTCAAGGCTGAGGGGAGAGCCATCATAGGGCACCGGCCCGGGAAACCGGGAGACGGGTTCTTCCCCGGCAGGCACCTGATTTTTTGCGTTTGCCTTGCTGGATGGAGCCTTTGTTCTTTTCATGACGCCGGTTTTGCCGACTGCTGCGACGGCGGAAGACAAGAGCGTGAAACGCGCAAAACGACAACAGGATCGCGGTCCTTGGCAACTCTAAATGAGTATCGCCAGCGGGCCGGACGCTCATTCCTGGGTGACCGGCACGCCCGTCCCGCGCCTTTCTGCCTCTTCGACGGCCCGGACCTGTTCGGCCTGGGCCGGCTCCGGGGCATACCACTGGTCTCCCACCTTGTAGCGCTGGTAGGTGCCAGCATCCACGCTGTAGCTCTTGATGATGCCCGTCTCCACCATGCGCACCTTAAAGACGTAATACGTGTCCGCTTTGACCGGACCCTGGCCGGATCCTGGCCGAAAAACCGTCACCCGGTTCTCATTGTATTCCGCGGTGTATTTATCCAGAATGATCGCGTCCCGCTTTTCCGGCACCGCCTTTAGAAAGGTGTAAATTGTGAAAGAAATAAAGCCAAGGATCCCGACGCTTACCACGAGCGTGATGAGCCACTCCTGAGCGCCCCATTTCTTAATCAGCTTCGGTGCGGGCGCATGGGGCTGATCCTGGCTGGACATAGCCGGAGCAGGGGACGAAGCTGGGTTTGGATTGGATGGGTCTTCCATAAATAATTATTGCTTATGAAAGACTATTTGCCCAGCCAGAGGCGGCCGTCAACTTAACCTGCGCGGCAGAGCCCCTGTCATTTCGTTCCTTCGCCACGTTCCGGTGGTGCCAGAGCACGCCATTGCCGCCGGATCCTTGAACCAAGGCCACGAAGGAGGGGCGAACGGCGGAAGGCTTTTTCCACGATCCTAAGCTTTTCGCGCAGATGCTGAACGGTGGCCTGCGAGCGGCGTCGCTTTTCCCGTTCGGTCAGGAGCAATCCTTCGAGCTCGGCCCGCGGTCGCGCTCCTTCCACCTCGCGCACGAGTGAGTTAAGATAGCGCAGGTAATTTCCCATCGCTTCGGATTCTTCCTGTGGAGATGACCTGAGGGAGGTAAATTCTTCGCGGACTTGGTCATAGGCTGAAATCAGCTTCTCCATCACTTTCTCCATGCCGATTTCGGCGCGCAATTTTTCAGAGGTTTCATTGCATTTGACGGGATCATATTGCGCAAGCGCATGGCCGATGCGCTCCGGTGTCGTCCGGCCTAGAGTCAGAGGTAAACAGAAATTAGCGTTACGTGCTCCTTCCAGCGAATCCGGCGTGATCAGGGGTCCACTGCGGATTCCATCGGCGAGAATCAGTCCGCAACCGCAAGCCACCGCTTCCATGGCCGAACGGCCCGTTGCAAAAACGATATCGTATTGCGGCAGAACTTTCTCGGGCGCAGTAACCGGCTCACCGACATCATAGCCCGCAAAGGTCACTTCGATCTTTAACCTCTCGCACGCTTCGCGAATTGGACGCTGCGCTTCGCCAGAGGCAAAACCACGCGAAAAAACGAGGGCACTTTTGGGTGAAGCGGGAAGAGTCTTTTCACGTTTGCGAAAGCGATTCAGGTCAACATAGGATTTAATGACTTCAATGCGCGAGTAATCGATGCCATTCTCCATGGCTATCCGCTCTCGCAGGTTTTCTGAGGTTGTGAAATACCGGAGGATGCGCGGATGTTTTGGGGGCCGCTCCTGCCAGGGTAGAGCCCCGTGACAATGATAGATCGCCGGTGTATTTGAGAAGAAGGCGAGGGCTGACATCACTTCGAGGTGATGCTGGCCATGAATGACATCGGGAGGAAAGGGCAATTTTCCCGGATCCACGGCGACAGGAATATCATTGGTCCGCATAATGTCCGCGACCTGCCCCAGACGGCTGGAATAGGCGATTGGAAAATGCCCCAGAGACCGCAGGGCCAAGGCTATTTCCAGGACGAATAATTCCGTCCCGGCCCGGACATCGAGAGCTTGATTAGTCAACAGGACGCGCATGGATTGATGTGACCGCTTGTTCGAGGGCCTTGATGAGCACAGGCATGTTCTGTCCGTTTACCGTGTGCCACGCCACGATAATGGCGTCGCCTGGTTCTGTCTCTTCCGGAAAAGATTTAATAAAATCACGAAGGGTTTCTCCGCGAAAGGTCTTCACCCCTCGCTCCGTCAATTCCCTTTGCAGGCGTTCCTGATCAAAAGGTGGATCAGGTTTGCGCTCGTCATTCCAATCCATCATCGGTAAAAGGTGGGCGGTTTTGACGCCACCTTCGGCAATGGCTTCTGGGAGATTTCGTTGGAAAATATCATCCGGTCCTCCCGGATACTGAGGCTGGAAAACAAGATGAAGTGCCGCACTAGGAAAACGCTGTTTTACCGCGCCCAAGGCGACACGCAGAGATTCCGGATGACAGGCATCTTCGTGAATAATATACCGGCCGTGGACCGTCCCGGCCAGCTCCTGCCGGCGGGCCACTCCGCGATAGTTTTCCAGTGCGGTAGCAGCGATGGCTGAGGAGATGCCCAGGGAATGCGCGGCGTAGATCGCGAGAGCCGCGTTGGCAATATATATTTCGCCAGGCACAGGTAGATAGAACTCCGCATTCAGGAAACGGAAGTGCGAACCGCTGGTCGATTGTTGTGTGACCGTCACAGCCAAGTCAGCCTCCTCGCTGAGTCCAGTCGTGGTCAGCGGCAGGTTATGCCGAGTGATAATTTCCCTGAGCGCCTCCGGCAAAGGATGCGCCGGCGTCACCTGAAAGATGACTGGCGTTCGAGGCGCGGCTTTCTCAAAAAGCTTTTCGTAGGCTGCGAATTGAGCGGCGTCATCCGGAAAGACATCGGGGTGATCCCGAAATACATTGGTCAATAAGATCAGAGATGGATGATAATAGGCGAACTTGGGAGCGGGATTGGTCGCGCTGCAGGGATATTCGTCCCCCTCAAGAATGGCTAGCGCTGAACCGCGAAAGCGAGCGGGCGATTCGAAATTCACGGTCTGCCCCGCAAACAGATAGTCCGGATTGAGGCCAGCCTGCTCGCAGATCAAGGTGAGCATGACCGTCGTGGTGGTTTTGCCTTTCGTCCCGGCCACCACAATATTCCTCGAATTCCTTAAATACAAATCCTCAAGTAACTCGGGAAAAGTGACAACCCTCCAACCTCGCTCGATCGCGGCCAGCCGTTCCGGGTTATCCGGACGATTGGTTTTTCCCAGCACAATGTAATCGGGCCGTTCGGCCGGCAAATTTTCCGGAGCATAAGGCGTGGCATAGGTTATGCCGGCACGGGAAAGCATTTCGCTCACGGGCGGATCTCCACGAAAATCCGATCCGCTGACGTGGTGACCGTCCTGACGCAGGGCCACCGCGATGGCCCCCATCGCTCGTCCACAGATTCCGATAAAATAGATTGCAGCCACG
>CAZUPP010000009.1:0-48395 GCA_964622095.1 uncultured Verrucomicrobiales bacterium | reverse complement strand
GGCTTCATCAACTGTTAGGATCTCCGGGATCTCCGTCCCGAGGGCTCGAGCCTTCATCAACTATTGGAAGAGCGATTCCGTTGCCGTCATTATTGAGGGTGCAATTTAGGTCAGTCATTTGTGGTGTAGCTTGGTTGTGTTTGCGTTATTGTTTGGTTTACGCAACCGCCCTGGACAGAAAACCGGCGTAGCTGCGGTCTAGGTAGAATGCCGGGACAGCCTCTCCGGTCAAGAATAAGTTTCCCTCGGCCTGGCGCAGTCTAGTCTACAGCATACGTCACATTCGTTCCGGCACAGAAATCCCCAACAGGCCCAGACCAGCCTTCAATGTGCGGCAAGTCAAGTCACACAGCATCAATCTCGTATTAAGAACGTCACCCTCAGAGCGCAGCACCGGACAGTGCTCATAAAAGGTGTGGAAGGTGTTCGCTAATTCATAGAGATAATTGGACAACACATTCGGCTTATGATCGCTCAGCACCTGAGGCAGGGTTTCGCCAAATTGCGCCAGCTTTTTGCCCAGAGCCATCTCCGCGTCTTCTTCAAGAATAAGTGATTTACCAGGATGGATTTTGACTTCGCCCGCCCGGCGGAAAATCGACCGGATACGCACGTAGGCGTTTGCCAAGTATGGAAAGGTATTGCCGGTGAAGGACAGCATGGTTTCCCAATCGAACTTATAATCGCTCAACCGGTTCTGGGAGAGCTCAAAGTATTTGATCGATCCAATGCCCAGAATCTCTGCGATCTCATCGCGTTCCGCCTGCGGCATATCCGGATTCTTTTCGTCGACGATCGTCTGGGCGCGTTCACGCGCTTCATTAAGCACATCTTTGAGCAGCACATTATCGCCCGACCGCGTTCGCATCAGTTTTCCATCCGCACCCAGGATACTGCCGAAAGCCACGTGGGTGATCGTCAGCGGGACTTCGGCACCCTCCAGCTGAGCGATCTTTTCCGCAACCGCGTTGACCTGCTCAAAATGCAGCGCCTGAGGTGCGCCCACGACTACCCAGGCTTCATCCGCACCAAACTGACGGCGACGGAAATTCAGGGTGGCCAAATCCGTGGTGGCATAAAGAAAGCCGCCGTCACTTTTGCGGATGAGGCAGGGCTTATCCTGGAGCCGCTCGTTTTCAGGAAACGCCACGATGACCGCGCCTTCGCTGACTTCCGCAATGCCGGTGTCCAGGAGACGCTCCACGAGCGGCCCGAGATCATCATTGTAAGCGCTTTCCCCCAGCACATAATCAAACTCGACATCAAGGCGCTCGAAGATCTGGCGGAAGTCCTGCATGGACAGATCAATGCTCTCCTGCCAGATGGCGTAGTTTTCTTCATCTCCCTGCTGCAGCTTGACCAGTTCCCGGCGGCAGGCCTCTTTTACCTGTTCATCCTCCTTGCACAGGGCGTTGACCGCGCGGTAGACCCGCACCACTTCCGCCATCGGATCGTCTTTCAGTGCCTCCCGGTTCAGCTCGTGTTTGAAGCCATAGATGACCATGCCGAACTGCGTGCCCCAGTCTCCAATGTGATTATCTGTGATGACATCGTGACCCAGAAACCTCGCGATCCGGGAGAGCGCATCACCAATCACCGTGCTGCGGATATGGCCAATGTGCATGGCCTTGGCCACATTCGGCGAGGCGAAATCAATCACGATGGTGCGGGGATCCGTGGTGAGAGGAACGCCCAGGCGGTCGTCCCCGGCCATGGCCTGGAGATGAGTGCCGAGCGCCTCCGGCTTGATCCAGAAATTGATGAACCCCGCCCCGGCAATCTCTGGTTCTCTGGAGAGATCCGCGACCTCCAGATGCTGGATGATCTGGCCGGCAATTTCGCGCGGGTTCTGTTTTAGCGGCCGGGCCAGCGTCATGGCCGCGTTGGTCTGGTAGTCACCGTAGCGCAGGTCTGCGGCCTGGGTTACCCGGGCATCGAAATCACCGGGCAATTCATCGAGGTGGGACAGAGCCTTTTGCAGGCGGCGGTCAAGCTGACCGAGAAGAGTTTCCATGACAAACGGGCGGACGATCAGGAGCCAGGCGCAGGTGATGGGGTGGCGCCGGGCCGGTGTTTGAGGATGTGCAGAATCTCCGCCGGGCCGGGCGCGTCAAGGATGGCTTGGCGGGTGCGTTTGTCATTCAGGTATTTGGCGATCGCCGCGAGGGTTCGCAGATGCAGCTGATACTGGTTCTCCGGCACGATGAAGAGAGCGATCAAACTGACCGGCTGGTTATCCAGCGAGCTGAATTCGATTCCCTGAGACGACCGGCCAAAGGCAGCGACGACTTCATTGACCTCATCAGAGAACGTATGGGGAATGGCGACTCCTCCGCCGATGCCTGTACTCATGGCTTCTTCACGCTGCTTCAGCGCGGCCAGGATGGGTTCACGGGCTTCCGGTCGGATCTTGCCTTTGGCGTTCAGGTGATCCACCAGTTCCTGAATGGCCGGCCAGTGGTCCGTGGCCTCCATTTCCGGGATGATTTGATCCAGGCTGAGCGCGTCACCTAGGGTCATGGTCAAGTGAGTCAGTGGGACGGTGTGAGGAAATTAAACAGGGCGCGCCTGAGCGGGTCAGAAAAGCCGTGGGGGAATTGGCAGCAGGGCACGGCGGCGTGAACTGCGTTAGAGTGTGCCGCCGCGAATCCCCCGCCCCGGATGTGCCCCAAAGGCGCAAAGGAGTCGAGGGAATTCGCGAAGAGTTGACCTGAGCTTACGTGTGAGTCAAGGTGCGCCGTCGATCATCCGGGAGAACCGGCGAAGTGACAGCGCAGCAACGGCTCCGAAGCATTACGGGTGATCCTGCGGCATGACATGAAAGAAGTTCTTATTCTCACGGCAGGTTTCGGGGAGGGGCATAACGCGGCTGCCCGGGGGTTGAAAAAGGCGCTTGATGCGCGGCCGGAGGCCGGTTGCCACGCGGAAATCATTGATCTGATCGATGAAGGCTACGGGCTGGTCGGACACCTGTGCAAGAAAACCTACGCCAAGGTCATCAGCCATATGCCCTGGCTCTGGGCCTTTGTCTATCGCACCCTGGATCGCCACGAAAAGCTGCGTCACTGGCTGATCAACAGCCGTCAGATGCGCGTCTTTATGGACCGCCTTCTGCGTGAGCGTCAGCCCGCCGCCATTGTCTCGGTCTATCCCGCTTATGGCCATAGCCTGCACTTCCTGCGTCAGCAGAAACCGGGCGCCGGTTATCTTCACGTTCCCTTTATCAAGATCGTCACAGATTCGCTCACGGTGAACCGGGTCTGGATCTCCGGGGCGGATGAGTGGGTCGTCTCGCCCAACCCGCCTACCTCGCAGATTCTCCGTGATCTCGGCACTCCACCAGAGCGCATCCTGGACTTTGGTTTCCCGGTCAATCCCGCCTACACGGATCAGTCCGTCCAGCGGGAGCCGCTCGCGCCCGGGGCGCCGTTAAAAGTTTTCTTTATGATCAACAGTGACGCCAAGTCCTGCGTCCGCCTGGCCGAAGCGCTGGCCAGACGCCAGGATGTGCAGCTTTCCGTGGCGGTCGGGCGGCGTCCGAAGCTGGAGGCGCTTCTGGCGGAGCGCACGAAGGACAGCCCGAACCCGGTCGAGATTCTTGGCTGGATCGATGACCTGCCCGCGCGAATCCGCCGCAGTCACGTGCTCATCGGCAAGGCTGGCGGCGCCACCACCCAGGAGTGTATTGCCGCCGGATGTCCGATGATTATCAATGAAGTTTGTCCCGGTCAGGAAGAAGGTAACGCGCAGCTCATCCGGGAGCTGGGCGCGGGAGCGGTGGCGAAAGGCGAAAAAGAAATTCTCTCTTTGATCGGCCGGCTTCGTGAAAATGAAGGCGCACTCTGGCAGAACTGGGCCGAAGCGCTGAAAGAGCATGCCCCGCAGGGAGCGGCCGTACGCCTGGCCGAATTTGTTGCCCGCACCATCGAACTCGAAAAACCGCGCCTTGAAGCTTCCAGCAATGGCCAGCATGGTCCTCCGCTCCGGAAAAAAGCGCGCAGAAAACGTCGCCGCCTTCTGTCCTTTACAACCAAGTCGTCCCGGTAACGGATTGGATTTCGGCCGCTCTCAGCGTTATGGGGAAGAATTTTCTTTTTGATATCGGTAACGTTATCCTGAAATTCGATTACCGCCCGGCGATGATCAAAATCCAGCCGCACGCCGGGCGGGATTTGGCTGAGGTTCGCCCGCAGGTCACGGAGCTGAATGTGCTCTACGAAGGTGGAAAGATTTCCCGTGCGGAATTTCTGCAGCGCCTCTATGAAGCAATCGATTATACCGGCACGGAGGAGCATTTTGTTTCTTCCTGGGCAGATATTTTTGAGGAAAACCGGCCAGCCAGTGAATTGGCGCACGAATTGAAAGCCGATGGATATCCGCTCTATATCTTATCCAACACCAGCTGTATCCACGTCGATTTCTTCACGCGGACCTATCCGGTCTTCGGTCTGTTTCAGGACCCGGTCTACTCCCACATCGCAGGCAGCCTGAAACCCGAGCCGGAGATCTATCATTACACCATTCAGACCCTCGGGATTAAGCCGGAGGAAACCTTTTATATTGATGACCGGCCTGAGAATATTGAGATGGGCCGGCAATTTGGTTTTGTCAGTCACCAATATGACTACGACCGCCACGATGATCTCTTGAAGGACGTCGAGCGTTTTCGCAACGCTTAAACGCAGCCTTTAAATATATACCGGGTCGAGGACACGTTCTTCCACCGGCTCCAGATTTTCATCCGCCGGGATTTCTTTCCCGACTGGCTGAGGCTTGTCCCGCCCGGCATTGCGGTGGATCCAGACGCTCTGCACGATTCCCAGCGAGAAAAGCGAAATAATCAGAAAGGTCCCGCCATAGCTGATGAGCGGTAGCGGCAGACCGGTGATGGGCAGTAAACCGATGTTCATCCCGATATTCATGAACACGTACGTGAAAAACTGCCCGATAATTCCCGCAACGAGCAAGACCCCGAGCCGGTCCCGCGCCTGGCTGGCAATATAAAGTCCGATAAACAGCAGCATGGCGAGCAGAACAACCACCACGATCGCGCCGCGAAACCCGTGTTCTTCCGCAAGGACCGCGAAGATAAAGTCGTTATGCGCAATGGGCGGGGGGAGATAACCTTCGTAGGTCTGCGTGCCTTCCGCCTTAAATCCTTTGCCATCCCAGCCGCCGCTGCCAATCGCGATGAGCGATTGAATCATGTTCCAGCCCGCGCCTTTTTCATACTTCCACGGATCAAGAAATGCCAGCAACCGGTCGAGCTGATAAGGATCGAGCTGATCGAGAACAAACGGGATCGCACAAATACCGGCCAGAAGCATCGCGATGATCCACCTTAAAGGTACCCCGCCGATAAACAGCAGCACGAAATACACTGGAAACCAGATAAAGGTCGATCCCAGGTCCGGCTGTTCCTTTATCAGATACGCCGGGACCGCCACGAGCACGCCGCAGAACGCGATCTTTAAAATCGGGTTGGCGTGGGAAAAGCGTGCCAGCAAAACGGCCAGCAACATGATCCCGGAGATGATCGCCAATTGTGCCGGCTGAAAATTAAAGCTCCCGCCGATTTCAATCCAGCTCGTCGCACCATAGACTTCCTTGGATTTGGCCGGGCCAATACTCAAATTCGCATAGAGAAAAACGAGCAGGGCGAGACTGCCGAGATAGGCCGGGAGGGCCGCCAATTTCACCCATCGATAATCCACCAGCATGGTGCCGAGCATGATGGCAAAACCGATCCCCAGAAAAATTGCCTGCTTTTGTGCGCTATCGACGAGGTATTCATTCTCTGTGCCTCCGCGCATCCAGGTGGCGCTGTAAATCGCCAGGATCCCGACGCCCGAAATGACCGCCGTGATCACGAGGAGAAACCAGTTAATGTTCAGGATCTTCTCGCGGAATGTCATGGAAACGCTTTGGAGCGGGCAATTGAATGGATCTTGAAGCGGGGCAGGAGCGCGACGGGCGGCCAATTATCCGCCAGAAGTAAGGAACGAAGAAACCGCTCCGGCGCAAGCGCGGGGATGCACGGCTAGATCATCGCGCGGCAGCTCACATATAGATCCTGCCAGTCCGGCCGTTCCTTCATGATCACCTCCAGATACTCCTCCCAGATCACCCGGTCCTGCACGGGGTCTTTGATGATCGCTCCCGTCAGCCCCGGCCCGATGTCATTGGCCGTGACCGGTCCACCGCCAAAGTGCAGGGCCAGCATCCGCGCGCTGTTCATCACGGAGATTGCCTCTGCTGAACTGAGGGTGCCCGTCGGGGATTTCAGCTTGTTTTTCCCGTCCATCGTCTGACCGGAGCGCAATTCGCGGAAAATCGTCACGATCCGCCGGATCTCATCCAGTGCCGGTTTTTCTTCGGGCAGATCCAGGGTGCGCCCGATCTCCGCCACGCGCTGGCTGACGATCGCTACTTCCTGTTCCAGATCCTCTGGCAGAGGCAGCACGACGGTATTAAATCTGCGGCGCAAAGCGCTGGAGAGTTCATTCACCCCACGGTCGCGATCATTTGCGGTCGCGATCACATTGAATCCCTGCACCGCCTGCACTTCACTGGCCAGCTCCGGGATCGGCAGAGTTTTCTCGGACAGCACCGTGATCAGGCTGTCCTGCACATCGGAAGGAATGCGGGTCAGCTCCTCCAGCCGCGCGATTTTTCCAGTCTCCATCGCCTTCATCACCGGGCTTGGCACCAGCGCTGCTTTGCTCGGCCCGTGCGCAATGAGCTGGGCGTAGTTCCAGCCGTAGCGGATCGAGTCCTCTCCCATGCCCGCCGTGCCCTGGATGAGCAGGGTGCTGTCTCCAGAAATGGCCGCGGCCAGGTGCTCAGAGACCCACGTCTTTGCCGTGCCCGGTACCCCCAGCAACAGCAGCGCACGATCCGTTGCCAGCGTGGCAACCGCGATCTCCATCAATCGCCGGCTCCCGATATACTTCGGCCGCACCTGGAAACCTGAGGCCAGCTCGCCTCCCAGCAGATAGGTGCATACCGCCCACGGGGATAGACGCCAATTCGCCGGGCGCTGCCGCTCATCCGTCCGTTCCAGCTCCGCCAGTTCCTCCGCAAAGGCCTCTTCCGCGTGCTGTCGGATCACCTGGCCCACCGCATCGCCCGTGGCCTTCTCGGATACCGCCGCCGCCCTGGCCGCTCCGCGCGAGCGTCCCGCGCCTATTTTTCCCGAAGCCGGCTCTCTCTTCACCACCGCCGCCACCGCTTCGTCTCCTCCTTCAGCCTCTGCCGCTTCTTCTCCGGCCGATGGAGCTGTCCCGGCGGTTGTCGTTGTCGTTCTCGATGTGTTCTCCCCCTTCTTTCTCGGCATAACGCAATCGCGCTCAATCTTTCATCAACCTACCTAACCTCCACCCACCGTCCACCCTTCGCTGGCGTGGCCTGTCTGGTCTGATATGGCCAGGCCGATCATCATCGCATACACAGGGCATAGGCTTACGGCAGGACCAGGACTAACACCGTGGTTCCTGCCGAGCAAATTCTACAAAATCCACAGATTGTACGGGTCCCCACGCGAGAAAGGACTCTGCGGCTCCGGGCGAAGGGAGAGGTATCTGGCTGATCGCGTGTCCGCCAGGATGGGCTCACGCGCACGCCGGCGCCCGGTTGCGAATCACGCCACCGCGGGCTTTCGTTGGAACTGTTTCTGCACCAGCTCGATCAGAGGGGTGAAGTTGGGTTTGGGCAACTGCCGGTTGGTCGCCCGCAGGAAGAGCAGGAACGCGCCCAGTCCGCCAAAGATCATGATGGGCGCCCAGGCGGCGAGCCACGGCGGCATCATGGCGGCTTTCCCGAAGATGATAAAGACCTCCCGGCTGAAAAACATGAGGACGACCAGAAAGATCGCGAATGCCACATTGGAAAGAATGCCGCCACGGGAGAAAGCGATCCCGAGCGGGGCGGCGATGAGGACAAAAACCAGCGAGGAAAAAGGCCAGGCCGTGCGGCGGCTGAGCATCGTGCGATAGGGCGCCAGTTGTTTATCCGGCTGATCCGCGTTGAGCACCAGATAGTCGCGCAGGGCCGGCACGGTCATTGTTTCCGCATTCATGTTCGCGCTCAGGATGCGTTCGGGCGTCTCGTTAAAGCCATGAAGATACGTGTTGCGGAGAAATTCCCATTCGCCAAAGCGCGGCTCACCGTTCTCATCAAAGTGTGTCAGAATACCTTTCCAGACGAGCCAGTTACCGGTTTCCTCTTCGAATTTGAGATGATCAATATCCAGCGTGTAGACCGGATTGTGATCCGCATCCTGTTGCATGATAAATACCTCAAATAATTCGCCTGCCTTGATTTCAAAGCGCTCGATATACCAGCTGCGATCTTCAAAACGATTGCGGAAAAGCAAGCCGCGCACGCTCTCTTCTTCGTCGCCATCACTGGTGATCGCCTCCAGGCGCAGCTCCCGCTCCGCCTCGGCGCGCGGGGCCAGTTCATAGTTACACCAGAGCATGAGAAGACTGGAGATAATGCCGACGGTAATCACGGGCACGAGCAGACGCGGGATGCTGATCCCGGCGGAAATCATCGAGACCAGTTCATTCGTCCGCGACATCCGGGTGAGCGCAAAAAGTGCCCCCAGGAGCAGAGAAATGGGCACCGCCAGCAGGGCAAAGGAAGGAACCTGAGCTGCGTAAAACATCCACACCTCCTGCGGAGCTACTTTGTTATCCAGAAAATCCGGCAAATTATCACTCAGATCAAAAATCAGCCACACTGCCAGAAATCCGAAAAAGCAGAGAAAGACCGGAATGATGAAGCTGGTCAGTACATATAGATCCAGAATGCGCACCGGATTGGAGCCAAAAACCGAGGACATCCGGCGCTCTCGGGGTTTGGGTTCCCTGGGTGAGGATGGCTTCAGTTCCGCCGGGCGGGCGGGTTTGGGTTCCTGGATGCTACGCGTGGTCACGGGCTTGTTTCGGGTATTCTCAGTGTTTGCGCGGGGAACGGAAGATTTCTTTTGCGCGGGATGGGCCGGGGCGGAGCCGGAACTGCCAAAGCGGTGGAGGGCGGCGTTCAGCGCACTTTGCCGCCGGGATTCTTCTTCCGGATCAGGACTCTCTTCAGAACGCGGGGCCTGGGATTCTGCGGGTGCGGAAGCTGGAGCGGGCGCTTTGTTCTTCTTCTTTGGCGCGGGCTGAGGCTTTGGCTTGGCATGGGATTTTCGGGGACGGGAAGGTGAAGATGAAGGCTCGCGCTGCGCGGGAGGATCGCTGGGTTTTTGCGGCGTAGGCGTGGGCGGCGGCTCGGCAGCTGGAGCAGGTGACTTTTCGTGGCCGAGATCCGGCGTTTCAGAAGCTTGGATCCGTCCGCCTCGCGAGGGCGTCTGGCGAGAAGCACCGGCTTTACGGCCGCCGCCTTGCGGGCTGCCGCTGCTGTTTTCGTTCTCGCTCCGTTTTCGACGCTGCATTTGCCGTAATCACGCTAAAGCTCGATGTGGCCATGGAAAAAGTCGAGGGGCAACTGATTCTGTCTGAAGAGCACCTCTCCGATGACGGGCACCGGGCTGAGCCGCTTCAGTTCCTGCCGGTTTCCTTCAAAAAGCGCGTCCTGGTCCCCGGCGGCACAGGCCGCGGTGGGATGATTCAGGATGATGCCGGGGCAAACCAGCCCGTGGGCCACGATCCGCTCCACCGTCAGGAGCGTGTGACTGATCATGCCCAGCCTTTGCGCGGCAACGACCACGACAGGCCAACCAGCGTCAAGGGCGAAGTCTTCGACCGTCATCTCATCCATCAGCGGTGCCAGCCAGCCCCCGGCCCCTTCGATCAGAACATGGTGATAAAGGCCGGTCAGCTTTTGCAGCGCGCGGCAGATCGAGCCGGTATCGGCGGGTTTGTTCTCCCACCGGGCGGCGAGAGAGGGGGCCACGGGTGTCTCCCACCAGCACGGATTGATTTCATCCAGAGAATCCGGCACCGGGCTGGAAGCTTCCCGCAGAATCTCCGCGTCCTCCCGGCCGCCGCTGCAGAAGGGCTTGAAGCCAACGGTACTTTGGCCGGTGACACCGTGCAGATGCCGAAGAATCAGTGCGGTCACGTGAGTTTTCCCCACGCCGGTATCTGTGCCGGTGATAAATGCGCGCACCCTTTCCTTATGCAGACGGTTTGAACTTAACCTTCTCCCTCACTCGCTTCTTCACCATCACCGTCACCGCCTGCCTCACCCCCCAGATAGTCAGCTACCCATGGTTCGTCCTCGTGTTCATTGAGCAACTGTTCCAGGCCGTCTCTCATTCGTTCAGCTTCGGCTGGCTTGCCGGAGCTACTGTATAGTTTGGAAAGAAGATCATAGGATTCCGCTACAATCTCCGGAAACGCTTCATAGCCGACGGGAACCTTACGCAGATAATTGATCGCCGTTTCGAACTGTCCTTTACCGATGAAAACTTTACCCTGGAGCAAAAGGAGATTCCCGCGCAATTCGTTGGAAATGCGGGTGCGATCGCGAATCCGGCTCAGATCGTCGGCAATCTTTTCCGCTTCATCGAATTTGCCGTCTTTGATGTTAACGGTAGCGATGCCAAATTGTGCTTCCTCGCGATATTCGCCATCCGGAGCATCGACCAGGTATTGGTTGAACAGATTCTGTGCGTTATTCAGCTCACCTTTTTCCAGGGCGACTTTGCCCAGACCATAGAGTGCTTCCGCCTGCCCTGTCCCGGCGCCGGTTTGGCTGACGGCGGGCTGATTCTGAACACGCTGGAAAACCGCCTCCGCTTCGGACAGACGTTTTTCATCGATCAATGCCAGACCATAAATGATCATATCCTTTTCCGGATAATTGATGCCTGCATCATAGTCACCCCAGAGCTCAAAGGCTTTTTCTTTGAGGTCCTCTTTCTCGGCCGGGTCTGCCACCCGGGGGATCGCATCATAAAGTGCACTGGCCAGGGCAAAGCGGACCTGCAGGCGCGCTTCGATCGAGCTGGCGCTGATATCGTTAGCCAGCGCTTCATATTGCAGAATCACGTCATCCCAGGTGTAGATCCGGTTGAGCACTTCGTCCTTGCGCAGATCCAGAGAAAGAGAAAGAGCCTGACCGATGTAGGGGCTTTCACTCTTTTCCAGAATCACCGTGTCCGCTGCCTCGATTCCATTGCGGACATAGTTCTTCCAAAGTTCACGTTTCTCGCTGTCCAGGCTGCGGTAACCGCCCAATCTCCCGGCTGCCACCCTCCAGAAATCACCTTCCTGCAAGAGAGCGAGGGCCGCCAGATTATGGTCCGGATATTCTGCATAAAATTCGTCCCAGATTTCCGCCATCGCGACATAATCCTCAAACTGGCCTTTAATGTTTGAGCGCAGATTGTAGGCCGCCGCGATGAAATTCGAATCAGGATACTTCTCAGTGAATTCAACGAGCAGCGCCTCCGCTTCTTCAAAACGGGGCGGATCGATGGAGGCCATGATTTCCGCTTGGGAAATCATCGCGCGTTCGCCTTCCTCGGTGTCCGGATATTCTTCCGCGATCTCCTTCAGGGTTTCCAGTGCTGCATCCGTCTGGCCGAGATTATTGAGGTTGATGGCACGGGTAAAGCGCACCTGCGGGACAAGCTGACTATCCGGATATTCTTCCATGAAATTGTCCAGCACCTGGTTGGATTCTTCCAGCCGGTTGAGAACCTGCAGAGACACTGCCTCCCGGAATTTCGCTTCCTGCCCGACCGTGCTGTCCGGAAATTGTTCCTGGATGCTACGGTATTCCGGAAGGGATTCTTCATACTTCTGCGAAGCAAAAAGCGCGTTGGCCAGCCCGAGTTTTATTGTCGGCACGAGTGCTTCAGACGGGTCTTTTTCAAGCGCCTGCTGGAACAGTTTGGACGCCTCCTCGGTCTGTCCGAGCTGAATCAGCGCATTCGCTTTGGCCGCAATGGTGTTGGTCAGGAACGGGCCTTCCGGGTAGGTTTCAAGACCTTCATCAAAATATTCGATCGCTTTTTGCGGATCCAGATTTGCGGGTTGCAGAAAAATATTACCGATCAGCAACGGTAAATTCGCTCCCGCCGGGTCACCCCCGTGATTTTCCTTGAAGATTTCATAGTACTGAAGGGCGCTCTCTTTCATGGCCTGTGAGGCGTAGCTGGCCCCGATGAGATACCGCACATTTTTGGCCTGCTCTTCTGTCATTTCGAATCTCTCGAGAAACTTGGCCAGCACCCGTGAACGGTTATAGTCCTGCTCGATTAGATAAATGCGTGCTTCGCGCACCTTGGCCTCAATAGTCTGCGGAGGTTTATCCTGTAATTCCCTCAACTTGCTTTGTTCCCGGTCCCGCAGATCACGCCAGCGTTCTTCCTGAGGTGTGCCGATCGCTTCCACGTAGCGTTTCTGAAAGACCTCAATCCGTTCATTCTGGGCCTCAATCATAGGTTCCTTGGGGCCGACCTGACGGTAGGCGTTAATTGCCGCCGCGAAACGTTCCGCCTGCGCGTCACCTTCCTGCAGGACGCCGATATTGAAATTCACTTCTCCAATCTGGAAGCGCACATCGTTGATCAGGGCAATGCTTCGCTGCAGACCAGTCAGTTCCAGAATTTCTTCAAGAATTTCCAGTGCCTCCGAATACAGCGCAATGGCCTGTTGCCGGTTTGCTTCTGAATCATCTTCCCGCACGAGCTGTCCGGCCCGGCTGGCTTTCGCAATGGAAAGCAGATAAAGCGTTTCCCCGATCGCCTCCGATTGCGGAAACTCATTGCGCGTACGGGTCAGGGATTCGGCGGATTCCTCGTATTTCTCGAGAAAGTAAAGGGCGATTCCTTTTCCGTAGAGCGCGGATTCCTTCTGCTCGGTCTCCGGATAGGTTTCCAGCAGCTTATCGTAAGCAGCGTTGGCTTTGGTCAGTTGGTCATTTACTTTGGATTCATTCCCATCCTCTTCACCATCGATTGACAGCGCATAACTAAGGTGCGCCTGCGCCAGATAGCTTTGGGCGAATTCAAGGATCTCCGGAGACGCGTTGCGCATCTTCTGCACTTCTTCAAACTTGGCGATCGCTTCGTCAAATTTCTGCAATTGCAGTTGGCAGTAAGCCAGGAGCAGCTGGGATTGCGGGTAGGCCTCACTTGTCTTGTAGTCGTTCATCTGCTCGAACAACTGCGCCGCCTGCTCGAACTGATTTCGGCTCAGGGCGACCTGGCCATCCTCCAACAGTTTCGCCGCACCCTGTCCGTAGACGGAAACGGATGCCAGGCTGAGGACCAGGCCGATGAGGATAAGCGGAAGGAACCGCCGTGACCTGAGACGGGCGGTTGCTTCTGAGGAGCAGTCGGGAAAAAGACTCGTCCGCAAAGAATTCATGTCTTCTGGGTGTTGATGGGTTGAAAGGTTGCTGGGGAGGATGATCCGGTGAATGGAAAGAGCGGGCAGGATGGACTTCCGCGTGTTTGAACTGTTCTCCCGCGGTCCGCGCCTAATGGGAAAATGGGAAAATACCGTTCGGGGAGGGGTATGATTTGCTTTAAGAAATGCTCTATAGCAAGTCTCACCGGGAATTAAAGGTTAGGACACAATTTTCTCGCGAGACGTTGAACGGGCGTATGGCTTTAACAGCATGATGATTTTCCGAGGTGACAGGCCATTTTTCTCGAGGGCAGGCTCGCGACAGGCGGGTGCCGTTCCGCTGACTCCACCGCTCATTATCGCGATTCTTCTGACCGCGCTGCTCGTGGGGGCGGGTGTCTGGTTTCTGACGCGCGATCAGTCAGCCGACGAGAATAAAACACCGGGCCAATCTACTTCCACCGCAAAGGAAGGGGAACGACTGGCCACTGCGCCGCGACCGGGTGGACAGCCGGCCAGCGGTGGGCCTGACGCCCCGGCCTTAGGTGAAAGCTCAGCCAGTTCTGATCTGGATTCAGTTCTGGCCAGGGTGGTGCAGAAAGCGCTCCCGCCGCCGGAGGATGTGGATGATCAGATCGTCTGGCGTCCGAATGGCGGGTCGCTCGGGCAGGCCGGCCTGCTCGTCCGCGAACTGGTCCTCAATCTGGATGGGGTAGCCGTAGAGGGTAAGCTGAGTGAAGACCGCGCCATTTTCCTGATGACCATCCCCGCCCGTCAGGTGGATGACCTCGTCCGCGAGCTGCAGAGTGAAGGCACGCTGCGCTCAGCCAGCGGAGATGTGCTCAAGCGCGGCCCGGAGCCAGACGCCATCATGCTCTATGAGCTGACCGTGCTCCAGCCTTGAAGCGGCCTTATTCTAACCCACCAGCACCGGAGTGGCCGGGGTAGGTTTGACCGGATCAAGATCCAGCGCACCGACGGGCGGGCCGAAATACTGGCCGACGAAATCATCCATCCGCCCCTTCGTTGCTTGCGACAGCACGGAGACGATGAGCTCCTCGGCTTCGTCAGAAATGAGCAGCGGGTAGCCAAAGTAAAGCAGGTCCGGCCCGTCACAGACGGCCTGGATGGTGTAGCTTTCACAATCTCCCCGGCGCTTCTTCGTCACCGCACAGCGTTCCAGCCAGGTATCCAGCCCGGCTCCCGGCAGGGAACTGAGCCGCCGCCCGCGTTCTTCCAGATCCAGACGCCCGCGGAGCATCTCATCGATCTTCTGGCGGCTTTCCTCGGACATTTCGTTATTCAGCTCCTCACAGCAGGTGTCACACATGGCGAACTCCATGATGACCTCCCCGCGGCTGATCGTTTTCTGGATGATGTAGGAGACACCATCCTCCAGCAGGGACCGCCCACAGACCAGACACTGGCTGAACGGCCGGCCGGTTTCAAAGCTGTGAAACTCCCGCGGCACCGGCTCACAATGATAGACTTGCAGGTATTCGGAGCCATCCAGTTCCTCTTCAGAGGCCTCCGCATCCGCGCCAGCCTCGTGACCACTGCCATTCACCTCCTGCGGAGACGGCGGGTGCCCGGGCTGTTCCTGCTGATTAGGATCCTGGGGCTGAGGCTGAAAAGAGCCGTCGTCGTCGCGTGGCTGAGACATAACAGAACAAAATACGGTGGTGGAGTGTCAGACGGTCGCCCGGAAGGAGAAATGTGAGGTTGGTGGGAATGCCGCCACGGTTGTCCGCTCCAAAGGCCTGAGGCTAGGCTGGATGGACTGGTCCCAAGATGCGGTCTGTCCGCCCCTGCCGCAACCAAGGAATACCGGAAAAGTGCATCGCACGATTAGACCCGGGCAGACCATTCACCGCTTGTCGAAAGACAGGCTCTGGATTATGCCTTGAGCGGATCAGCCAATCCAATCCAATACATCAACCGACTGAGACTGAATTCTAAAGCTTATGAAAATTTTCGTCGATACCGGGGACGTGGATGAAATCCGCGAACTCAACGAAATGGGCATCATTGACGGCGTCACAACCAACCCGACACTGGTCGCGAAAGCGGGCAAGAATCATGACGATCTGATCCGCGAGATCTGTGAGATCGTTGATGGTCACATCAGCGCCGAGGTCACGGAGTTGACCTGCGAAAAAATGGTGGAGCAAGGCAAGCACCTCGCAGGCATTCACGAAAACGTGGTGGTCAAGCTGCCGCTGATCACGGAAGGCATCAAAGCCTGCCGCCGTCTGACCGATGCAGGTCACAAATGTAACGTGACGCTGTGCTTCAACGCCAGTCAGGCGCTGCTCGCGGCCAAGGCCGGCGCCTACTATATCAGCCCCTTCGTCGGTCGCCTGGATGACATCGGCGTCGAAGGCATGCAGCTGATCGCGGATATCCGTGTCATTTACGATAACTACGGTTTCGAAACGGAAATCCTCACCGCCTCCGCACGCAGCCCCATGCACTTTGTCGAAGCCGCCAAGATCGGCTCGGACGTCATCACTGCGCCCGGCAAAGTGCTCACCGGTCTGTTCAAACATCCTCTCACGGATATTGGCCTCGACCGCTTTATGGCGGACTTCCGCGCTTCCCAGAAAGAAGGAAACGCGTGACGGCTGACCGCGTGCGCTGAGCCTTTCAGGGCAAATTTAACTTTTGAGCGAGCGGCTCTGATCCCGGTCAAGATCGGGGTTAGGGCCGTTTTTTTTAAACCATTATTCACACCTGGCATTTTGGGTGCGCAGGCTCTAGGCTGGTGGAGTTTTTCAGTCATACAGACAAGCTTTTGGAGGCGAATTTCAGGATTTCCGAATCAATTCTTTATCAAGCAACAAAATGGGTGCAGACTCGTTGGCAAGGTGAAGTCTGAGTATAGGCCCAATGCTCTATTATTACAAATCCTGGCAGGGTTTTTGATCGCTGGTAGTGAATGTAGCTCCCCCGCCCAGGAGCTGGAGACTTGGTCCGGCGTCTCCGTGCGCTGGCAGGTATCAGAGAAATATGAACTGCGCTGGGATCCCCGGGTGCAGAGCCGGGATCGTCTTCTGGATGGTTTTTTCTTCAGTTCCCGGCTTGGGGTGCACCGGAAGGTGCGTCGCATGACGGATGCGTCGTTCAGCTACTATTACTCCCGGCAGGAAGATGCCCTGGAGGACGATAGCTTTGAAGAGGAACAACGGCTGGAATTCAATGTGACTGAGACCTTGTGGGAATCGCGCGGGGAAAAATGGAAGCTTCAGTTGCGTCCACAGTTTGAGTTGCGTTGGCGGGCGGGAGATTTCAGCACCCGGGGCCGGGGCCGATTCAGCCTGACCCGGTCTTTTGGAGAATCGCGGCGCTGGCAGATCTACGGTTATTATGAGCCCTATGTGGAATTTGACGACCTGGAGCTGAGCCGCCAGGAGATCGCCTCCGGGATACGCATCCCGCTCAGCAAACGCCTGACCCTGGATGTCGCCTACCTTGAGCGCTTCAACCGGGACGCGGACCTCGGGGGATGGACTCCGCGCCGGGCGCTGCGCACGGTTATACGGATCGAATTCTGAAGATTTCGATTTTGAGTGGTCTGATCAGACGAACAGGGTTTCGGTATAAGAATTCCTTACATTCGGGTTGACCCGATCTCGCGAGAGTCACATCATCGTTCGGGTGAGCACGATGCCCCATTGTGTTCACTTAACGTTCATCCAACCTGTAATGAAATACATCTCTCGTTTCCTCACTGCCCTCCTGCTCGGCTCTGGCCTCAGCGGGCTTTCCCTTGCTCAGGAAGAGCAGCAAAAGCCGAACATCCTCGTGATTTGGGGGGATGACGTTGGCCAATCCAATATCAGCGCCTACACCAAAGGGCTCGTTGGCTACCAGACCCCCCATATCGATCGCATTGCGAACGAGGGTCTCATTTTCACCGATTATTACGGTGAGCAAAGCTGCACCGCAGGCCGATCCAGCTTTATTATGGGCCAGAGCGTTTTCCGCACCGGCCTGTCCAAGGTAGGTCTGCCCGGTGCCAAAGAAGGCATGAACGAAGCGGACCCGACCATCGCCGGCTTGCTCAAAGATCAGGGCTACGCTACCGGTCAATTCGGTAAAAACCATTTGGGCGACCGGGATGAGCACCTGCCGACCAATCACGGTTTCGATGAGTTCATGGGAAACCTTTACCACCTCAATGCCGAGGAAGAGCCGGAGAATTTCGATTACCCGAAGAATCCTGAGTTTCGCGAGAAATACGGTCCGCGTGGCGTCCTGAAAGCAACCGCGGGCGGAGAAATCGAGGACACCGGCCCGCTGACGAAGAAGCGGATGGAAACGATCGACGATGAAACCGTCACTGCGGCGATTGATTTCATCAAGCGCAAGCACGAAGCGGGTGAACCGTTTTTCTGCTGGTGGAACGGCACGCGCATGCATTTCCGGACCCATGTCAGCGATGAAAAAATGGCGAAAGCCAAGGAAATCTATCCCGGCGCGGATGAATACGCCGCCGGCATGATCGAGCACGACATGCATGTCGGGCAATTGCTCGATACCCTGGATGAGCTGGGTATCGCGGAAAATACCATTGTCTTTTATTCTACGGATAACGGTCCTCACTACAATACCTGGCCGGATGCGGCTGCGACTCCCTTCCGCGGAGAGAAAAATACAAATTGGGAAGGCGGCTGGCGCGTGCCGGCGATGGTGCGCTGGCCAGGCGTGACCCAGCCAGGAACCGTTTCCAATGGGGTCGTCCATCACATGGACTGGCTCCCTACCTTCCTCGCCGCGGCCGGTAAAGCGGACATCAAGGAGGACTTGCTGGACGGTTACACCTCCAGCGCTCTCAGCCGCGACTACAAGATTCACCTCGATGGATATAATCTGACGGATCACCTGAAAGATCCGCGAGGTGTGGAATCTCCTCGGAAGGAAATCTTCTATTTCTCCGATGACGGAGACCTGACTGCCCTACGCTATGGTCCATGGAAACTTATTTTTATGGAACAACCTGTGATGGGAACATTCCGGGTCTGGCAGGAACCATTTAAACCTCTGCGCGTGCCGCACATTGAGCACCTGCGCCGTGATCCCTATGAGCGTGCCCTGATTACTTCAAACAGTTACTATGAATGGCTGCTGGATCGCGCTTATCTGCTTATCCCTGCTCAAGAGTATGTCGCGAATTTCCTGGAAACCTTCAAGGACTATCCGCCCCGTCAGAAAGCACCCAGCTTCTCGCTCGACCGGGTTTTGGAAACCCTCACCGTTGGAGCAACCCACTAAAGGGCCATTCTTCGCGTAACCGTTAGAACTCAATCAAACAACCGGGGGCTCGCCGTCAAATTACCGGTGGGCCTCCGGTTTTTTATTTGTCTACTGACGAATGGATCCTCACCCCAGACTGAAGTCCACATCCCGGATCAGTTTCGCGCCAAATTGTTCCTGAAGGCGCTTGAGGATGGTCGGTTTACAATTGCGATCCAGTTCGTAGTGCACGCTGGGCTGGAGGACCTGCACGATGAGCACCCCACGCTTCAGGCGCACGGGTTCGGAGTGATCCGCAAGAAAATCTCCCACGATGGAGCGCCAGGCTTTTTTCACGGCCTCATGGTCGACCCGCTCAGTCAGGCCAAGATCTTTCACATAGCGCGTCATGACCTCGCCCACCGGGCGGGCCTGTTTTTCAGGCTTTGGCTCCCAGTAGCGGCGCCACTGGGCGAGCACCTGCTTGCGGATGCGCCATTCATTTGCCATGCGCCATAATCCGTAGCATGAATGGAGACATGCGCACGCTGAAAAACTGGGCGGAGGTGCCCAAGTTCGAGAACCGCGAGGAGGAAAAAGCCTTCTGGCAGGAAACGACGATCGATCTGCGGCTGTTGGATAATTCGCTGACCAATCCGGAATTCAAGGAGTCCACCAGCATTACTCTGCGCCTGGATCCGCGCATGCTTTCACGATTGAAACGGCTGGCGCGCCAGAGGTTTTTGAACTACCAGAGCATGATGAAACAGTGGCTGAGTGAGCGGCTCGAAAAAGAGATCGCCGAGCAGCCAAATCACACGGAGGACGACGAAGAACAGGAATAAAGGTTATGCTGGTGCACACGGTTTTCTTTTGGCTGCGCTCGGATTTAAGCGCGGAGGAGGTGAAGGAGTTTCAGGCCGGGCTGGATTCCCTGCGCGGCATTGAAGCGGCCAATCAGGTTTTTATCGGGACTCCGGCGGAAACCCCGGATCGGCCGGTGGTGGATCGCGGTTATTCTTACTGTCTCACGGTGATCCTGCCGGATGTCGACGCGCATAATGTCTATCAGAGCCATCCACTGCATGATAGATTTGTCGCAGACCATAAAGACAAATGGGAACGCGTCCTGGTTTATGACGCGGACTGAATTATCTCCCCGGACCTAATTTGACTCGGTCGCAGCTGCCGCGGCAACGGCCGGAAGATTTGCGGAGCTGCTGCCAGTCTCTGTATGGCGGATGTCCCGGGCCGCCTCGACATACACCGCGTCCTCCGCGATGTTTGTGGCGTGGTCGCCAATGCGTTCGAGGGAACGCAAAATATTGGTCAGATTAAAAATATCCGCGGTGCGCTCCGGAAACTCCGCCATCCGCTCGACGAGAATTTGGATAACCGTCTTATATTCCTTATCGATTTCCTTATCGCGCGGTTTGATGGCGTAGGCTAAATCCAGGTTGTGATTGATGAACGCACGCACGCTGTCACGATAAAGGTCCAGCACGTCACGATAGATCTTTTCCACCATTTCCGTTTCTTTCATCTCCGGGCGCTGATTAAGAATGGCAGCGCGGCGCGCGATGCTTACTGCTTCGTCCGAAATGCGCTCAAGGTCCCCGGATATCTTCATCGTCGCGACAACCTGACGGAGGTCGGAGGCGAGAGGAGTGAAGCGCAAAATGATCTCCACCCCGGAGTTATCTATCGTTTTCTCAAGATTGTCGACCGCCTCATCATCAACAATGACGCGCTCCGCCAAATGAGAATCCCGGCTCAATAACGATTTCACCGCGGCCGTAAAGTTACGCTCCGCCATGCTCGACATCTTTACCGTGTCATTGCGCAGGCGGTTGAGTGCTTCGTTAAAGCTGGCCAGGATGTGTCGCTTGGGCGATAGAGGCATACAAAGGTCAGGGAGGATCCACCTGACTGCCAGGTTCAAACTTTGTGGGAGCCGCGGTCTGGCAAAAAGAGGAGGACAGGCAGAAAACAGGCAGTGGTGGGAACCGCGACAATCGATTCAGGCTTGGGTTCCCGCAAGGACTTTAATATGACACAAACGTCACGAAACGTTCGCGCACCAATCCGTCTGCTGGTAATCTCACTGGAACATTTATGAATCCATTCAACCCTGCTTCACAACGTCATTTCAACCAGGGTAGCTTCCTGAGAACAGTGCTTCTGGCTGCTCTGTTTTTGTTGTCATTTCCAGCTCTGTTTCTGGCTCAGGAAGAGGCTGATGAGGATAGCCAGGGCGGGTTTGCGCGAGACTTTTGGCAATGCGAAACGCCTGCCGGGAAATTTACCATCCGGTTGTCAGAAATTACTTCCGTGAGCAAGCATGAGTATGTGGTAGATGGCGCGGCTCAAGTGATCGAGGTGAACGTCGGCACAAGCGGTCCAATCACCGCGCGTTTCTACTATCTCGAGCCTGTGGTGCAGGGGCGGGGACCAACCGAGATCGTGCGGGAGAAAGTCGATGAAGCGGCGGAGCGTATTTACGGCAAGGCCACCGAGAGCGATGGGCCAGTGCCCTGGAAACGGGTCATCAAGAACTACCCCGCGACGACCCATGCGCACACCGTGGAGTACCGGGTCAGCACGCCTGAGGAGCTCGATCAGATCTTCACCAGCGCCGAGCGCAGTTGGATTCGGGGTCAAGGTGAACGGGTCACCTTGGGTGGAGAATGAGATCCCAGCGTTGACTGAACTCCAGGGCAAGGCGGCAATGCATCATCACCGCCGGGGCGATCATATCGTCCGGGAAATCGAACTGAGGGGTATGTAGCCCTGGAAAGTTCTCCCCGGTCTGGGCAAGACCGAGCAGCCAAAAGGCGGCGGGCACGTGTGCTCCATAAAAGCTGAAGTCTTCCGCGGTCATCTGAGGCGGCACATCGAAGTAATCTCCCTCCGGAGTCATGGCCTCAACGAAGGACGCCGCGGCCGGATGATTCACCGTGACGGGGTAGGGATCTTTTACTTCCAGCTCAGCATCCGCGCCCCAGGCCGCGGCGAGCCCATCGACAATCTGACGAATGTGGGCGATGGCCTCGTGCCGCGTGCGATCAGCCAGGGTCCGGAGAGTACCCGCCAGCTCCACCTTGTCCGGGATGATGTTTGAGGCATCACTGGCCTGCATTCTCGTGATCGAAAGCACAACGGAGTCGAGCGGATCTGTCCGGCGCGAGACAACCGTTTGCAACGCTGTGATTACCTGTGCGGCCAGCGGAACGGGGTCCAGCGTGCTGTCCGGTTGTGCGGCATGTCCGCCCCGGCCCTTGAGCGTCAGGTAAAGGCTGTCATTGCTCGCCATGACCGGTCCGGTCCGGCAACCGATCTTTCCCCGTGGCAGCGGCGGTGCCCCGTGCAGGGCAAAGATCGCGGCAGGCTCCGGGTCGCTCAGCGCTCCTTCCCGGCACATCATATCGGCTCCTCCATAGCGCTCCTCCGCGGGCTGGAAGATGAATTTCACCGGGCCATGGAGCAGATCCCGCACTTCATGAAGAACGCGGGCGGCACCGAGCAGACAGGTCGTATGGCCATCATGTCCGCAGGCATGCATCAGTCCGTCATGCACCGAGGAATAAGGGGCGCCGGTCGTTTCACGTATCGGCAAAGCGTCCATGTCTCCACGCAGTGCGACGCACGGGCCGTCCGCATCCTCACGTCCGGGCAGAGTCGCCACGATGCCCGTTTTGCCAATGCCCTCGCGAATTTGCAGGCCGGGCAGCTTTCGCAGTTCTTCCAGCACCCGCGCGCTCGTCCGTTCCTCCTGAAAGGCCAGCTCCGGGTGACGATGGAGATCATGCCGGAATTCACGCAGCTCGGGCAGGATGCGCTGAACGGCGGCGGCACAACGCGTTGCGGCGCCAGCGGCGGCCAGGGGGCCCAGCGGCCAGGATTGAGGATCAGTCAGATTCATTCATGCCAAGAGGCTGGTGTCTTCCTCAATCCAGCCTTTCGCCAAAAAGCGTGAGATACATCATCCGATAGATATCCGTGTTGTCGACGGATGGCTGCAACTGATCGCTGTTCAGGCCGGCTGCCCGCGCCACGATTCCCCCGGCAACATCCATGTATTCCGCCCAAAGAATGGCGAAGGTGAATTGCTCTCCCCGCGCATCGGGAGCGGACTTAAAGGGCAGCCCGCGAAAACCGCTCTGGCCATCCACCGGTGCTCCGTTCAGCCCCCACGGATAAAGCGGCTCGTCCTCCGGGAAGGCCTCGCCGGAACTGACCGCCGGACAATGCACCTGAAGACCGCCGGCATCGCTGTCCGCCGCGGTAATGATCATCGTGTTAGGATCTCCGTTGAGGAACTCAAGCGCAGCCGCAAAGCAGTCATCCGCGCGATTGAGCGCTTCCAGCGTTCCGGGCGCATTGTTGTTATTCGCGAAGTTATCTGAGCCTTCTTCCTCCACCACGAGGAGAAAGTCTTTCTCGCCCCGAGACAGGATTTGCAGCGCCACTTCGGTCATTTCCGCCACGGTCGGAGCGCCCGGGTTGTAGAGCGGCAGCCCTTTCGATTCCAGCTCCAGCTCGGTTTCGTCGTTGAAAGTGTTACCCGCGGAAAACACCCCGAGCAGCCTGTTCACACTGTTCAGGTCCAGTTCATCCAATTCTTTCTTATCATAGACGATTGTGTAACCAGCTTCCTCCGCTTCCTTGAGGAGATTGCGCTCGTCCTTTCGGATTCCCGGTTTGCCATGCCGCCCGGTCACGCCCTCTGGCAGCATCATTTGCTCTCCTCCGCAAAGGATCACCTGTGCCCCGCTCTCAATGACCTGCACGGCAATGGTATCCGTATCGGAACGCTCTTTCGCGCTGGCCAGGAAAACGCCTGTTCCCGGCTCACCGATGTGGCCGGAGTTTACTATGCCCACCGGATGCCCTTTTTCGATTGCCTCCTCCATGATGCTGCCCTTGTAGCCGGAGAGAGCGCTCAGTTCCGTCGTACCGTCCATGCCATAAGAATCAGCCACGACCTTCACGCCGTACGCATGGCAGGTCGCGCCACCATGGGATGTGCCGACCAGTCCGTCTTTCATATGCCCGCGATAGGCTCCGATGGCGGGGAGCCGGTCCCACGCGAGCATCCCGTCCGGGCCTGCTTTATGAATGCGGCAGGCTGTCCAGGCGTTTACTCCCGCCCCATCCGGGTGAATGAAAATGACGTTGCCGGTGGGCAGCTTTTCTGCGGGCGCCGCCTCCGGCTCCGTTTCTTCCGGTGAGGCCGCTTCAGTTTCCTGCGCGGTGAGGGAATCCGGCGCGATAAAAAGGGCGAGGCCGAGCAGGGCGGTGAGCACGATAGTGTAAAGGCGGGTGACCATAGAGTGGGACAGAATCTGGCAGTTCATGGAATGTGTTCAAACGATTAAAGAATCGCCTCAGCTAGGACGGACCAAAATGGGCCCGAGGTCAAAATCTATTCGTCCAGGGGACCGTTGAGACGAGGAAAAAATTATTAACAAACGTAAAATATATTCTTGCATTATCTGTTTCCGACGGCCATGATCACCCCAACTAGTACCAGTAATGGTCGAGCCGATCGATTCATCCACGCCCTACCACCATGAGCTCTATCCTATCCAAAGCCGCTGCCACCGCCGCCGTTTTTCTCGGAGTTGGTTGCATCACCGCGATTCATGCGGGTGATGACTTTCTTGTGCCCCAGTCCCCCGCACCGCCGCAGCCGGACTTCTGCTTTGATCAAAGTCTCCGCAGTGTCGATGTGTTTGCAGGCTATAATTTTGTTACTGACGGGGAAACCGCGGATGACGGGGTCATCGCTGGTGTCGGCGCGAATTTCTTCATCAACCGTTACATTGGATTCGGTCCTCAAATCTTCTATTGGGACAGCTCCGACGAGGTCTTGGCGACGGGAACCAGTCTGATCCTACGCTATCCCATTGATTCAATCTGCTTGGCGCCTTACGCGTTCGGTGGAGGCGGCTTCTACTTTGGTAATTCGGCGGACAATCCCTATTGGTTCGTGGGCGCCGGTCTGGAGTACAAATTCACCCAGTTTCTCAGTCTTTTCGGTGATGCCCGCTACGTTTGGAGTGATGACGACGACAGCACGCTCGTCCGGAGTGGTCTGCGGATCTCCTTCTGACCTGGCAGGTGCCAAAGTAGAACCTGTCTTCGGCTGGCCCTCCGCGCGGCGTAAGCGCGGCTCATGGCCTCTTCCATGTGGATGCCGGCCTGCTCTTGACGATAGAGGGCAGGCCGGTTTTTGTTTGCTCATCGCATGACAGGCGGATGACCTGTCCCAGCGGGCGCGAACCGGTCAAGCGGAGATGCGCCATTCTTCTCAAGCACTGCAGGCAGGCCGCATGAATATCATTATCGTTGGCGCGGGTGAAGTGGGGGAGTATCTCGCCGAGCGGCTGTCCGAGAAATATTCCCATGACATCTATCTCATCGAACGGGATGAAGCCCGGGTTTCGGAGCTATCCGAGAAGCTCGATGTGCGCGTCATGACAGGAGACGGCACGAGCGTGACCGATCTGGAAGAAGCGAACGTCAGTGACTGTGACGTCCTTTTCTCAGTTACCTCAGACCAGAACACCAATCTCGTTTCGGCCTCGCTGGGAAAAAAACTCGGCGCGGACCACTCCATCGCTCGCGTGCACAGCACGCTTCAGAAGCAGGAATGGCTCTTTAATTACAAGGAGCATTTCAACATTGATTATCTCTTCAGCTCCGAGCGGCTTGTGGCGATTGAATTGGCGAAGTTCGTCCGCAGTCCGGATGCTCATTTTGTGGAAGAGCTGGCCCGTGGCCAGATCGAACTCCAGCAGATTGTCACCAGCGAGAACAGTTCCGCCATCGGGCAAAGTTTACGCGATCTCGATCTACCGCGCCGGCTCCTTGTTGGGATGGTCAAACGGGATGGCCAGGTCAGCATTCCCCGGGGAGATTTTATCATTCAGCAGAATGATGAGGTAACTCTGTTGGGTGGACCCAACCGCCTCCGTAAGGCCCGGCGAATTTTTATGAAGAATGGGGCGCCTCAGAAAAAAAGCGCGGTGATTTTTGGAGCAAACGAGTATGGCATGGATCTGGCGCAGATGCTGGATGCTGAAGGAGTGGAGCTGCGCATCTTTGAAACCCAGCAGTCACTTTGCGCGCGGATGGTTTCGGCCTTGCCGGATACACCGATAATTAATTCAGATGCGACCGATCTGGATGTGCTCAGCGAGGAACGCATCGGTGAAGTTGATTTTTTCATCGCGGTCACAAGAGATGATGAGGACAACGTCATGGCCTGCCTGCAGGCACAGAGTTTGGGCACGCCGGGCAGCGGCAAACCGCATTGCCTGGCTATGATTCAGCGCGGTGATTATGCACGGATTATCCGTAACTTTCGTGATAAGCTGGGGCTGCGGGGAACGATCAGTCCACGGGAAGCGACGATTCGTGATCTGATGCGTTTTATCACTTCCGAGGAATATCATGTCGTGAAGAAAATGGATGGGGGGATTGAGCTGATTGAGCTTCCCGTGCGCGCAGGCAGCAAGCTTGACGGAAAACGATTCGCGGAGGCAGAGATTCCGAGAGGATCCATCATCGCGGCACAGGTGCGCGGAGCACAGGGGACGGTCCCGGCGGCCGATGATGTGATCGAAGCAGGCGATACCCTTTACGCCATTGTCGAACCCGCTGTGCGAGACCGTTTCATCAAATTGTTCCGGAAATAGCTGAGAAGATGAATTACGGGCTCGTTTTCAAAACGCTGGGTTACCTGCTTTTCCTGCTGAGTTTTACGATGGTGCTCAGTCTACTCGGAGCCGTCGCGCTGGAAGGACCCATGCCCATGCCTGAGGCCGCTACTCTCTTATGGCCTGCCCTTATCACGGCCATTTTTGCCAGTGGCCTAATCCTTCTTTATGGCAGGCAGAGCGGAGATCTTCACCGGAAGGAAGGGATCGCGGTCGTCGGCCTGGGTTGGTTGATCTGCAGCCTTTTTGGAGCCCTGCCGTACTTATTCAGCGGAAATGAGCAGCTCGGCGTGCTCCAGGCGATTTTTGAATCAACTTCCGGATTTACCACCACCGGGGCCACGATCATTTATGATCTTGATCAGATCCCTCACAGTATCCTTTTGTGGCGGGCGGCAACTCAATGGCTTGGCGGACTCGGAGTGCTGGTGCTGTTTATCGCGGTGTTATCGCAACTCGGGGTCGGTTCGCGCTCGCTTTTTCGGCATGAGAGCTCCAGCCAGATCGGGCATAGCCAATTCGCGCGCATTCAGAGTTTTGCCATGGCTTTGTGGATCATATATGTGCTGTTAACGGCGACGTGCGCGATCGGATTGGTGATTATGGGGCAACCGGTCTTTGACGCCGTTACGAACGCGATGACCACCCTCGCCACTGGCGGATTTTGCGTGCGGGATGAAAGTATTGCCTATTATCAGGATTGGCGCGTCAATCTCTGGATCACCGCCTTTATGGTGGCAGGAGGCATTAATTTTCTGTTTTATCTCTCATTTATCCGGCGCCAGCATCATGAGGGGCAACGGGAGAGTGACCGGCGCCGTCTGCGGCCTGGTGAAGAGGTTGGGTGGTATCTTGTCGCGCTGTTGATCTTTACCTGCCTTGTCACGATTGATCTTTATTTATTGCATGATGGGTATGGGACGGTGCTTGAATCTTTACAGGCAGCATCCTTTCAGGTCACGTCCATTATGACGACCACCGGTTACGCCACGGAGGATTACGATAAATGGCCGCTCTTTTCCTGCGGCGTTCTTCTAGCGCTCATGTTTTTCGGCGGGTGCGCTGGATCAACCGCTGGCGGCCTGAAATTAATGAGGCTCATTTTACTCTTCAAGATCGCTCACCGGGAACTGGTGCAGACATTCCGCCCGACCCAATTTTTTCGGATAACATTGAATGGGCTCACAATCGATGATGCCGGACAGCGTCAGGCGATATTTTTAATCGCGCTGGCTGGCGCTTTCACCATCGCCGCGACCCTGATGGTTTGTTTCGTGGAAACCGATTTTCCTCACAAAACGACTTTTAACCTTCACGGCGCTTTTTCCGCCGTTGTTTCATGTCTTTTCAATATCGGTCCGGGCTTCGGCGAGGTCGGGCCGACCCAAAACTATGCAGACCTCAGCGGTGCGAGTCTTCTCATTCTGACCTTTGCCATGTTTCTGGGAAGGCTCGAATTTTTCGCCGTTCTCGTTCTTTTTGTGCCGAGCCTCTGGAAAAGGTACTGATTTACGGACTTCCGGGCGGGGGAGGCACATTGCCACGAGAAGGAGAAGGTGCCCGGCCGCTGCCTGCACCAGAGGGACCGATTTTGTCGTCCTGCGCATCAGTCATGAGACCCTGAATCAACGCCCCGACGCTTTCCTGCAATAGGGTGTTCGCATCTGTCCCAAGCTGATCTTCCAGCATGGCACCGGCTGCTTCCATGATCCGATCGATCTGCTCGGTTGCCTGTCTCTGAGACGGCATGATCAGGATCTGATTTTGCGAGATTTCGCTCAGTGGGCAGACTCTCCAGCCTTCGGTAGTAAGCACCCAGAAATCTGCGATGGGTAACTCCGGCTCGTCCGGGTCAGCGACATATCCGCCGAATACCATCAGGCCTTTCCGGTGAAGGGGCGTGCGCACTTCCACAATAGAGCGCACAATAAAATGTTCAGATCCTTCCAACGCCCGGTAGTGCTGATCATAAAGTTCAGCTTCATCCTCGGCCTGAGAGTAACTTACCAGCAGGGAAGGCTCGGCCGTTGAGCGGTCGGCGTGACAAACCGCGTCATAAAAAATAGTGGCCTCTTCTGGAAGGGCAGGCGCGGGAGACGGAACCGCCAGCGCGGCGAGCGATGACAGCAACGCTGTCATCGTCAGCACGCCGGCGGGAATGGGGTGCATGGTCTTTGGCTTCATCTAAGGTGAATAGACGCGCCAGAACCAAAAACGTTTCAGGAATCCTGGTCGGTCTCTCCCTGGCTGCCTTCATCATCGCCCAGTTTCTGCAGCTGGTCCTTTATGCTTTGACCAAAGTTTTGCGCTTTCTCAAGCGCGTCTTTGCTCAGCTCTTCGGTCTTCTCGGCCATGGAGCTGCTCCAGGATTTAATTCCCTCCGTCAGATTTTCCATGTTTTCGTCAAAGGAAGCTCCCGCGGCTTTCGTCACGATCGTGCTTTGATCAGCGATGATATCCATCGGAGCGACTTCCCAGCGGTTGTTGTGGTACAACCAGAGATCACCAAAAGTAAGCGGGACTGTTTCGGGATTGAAATGATAGTTTCCCACCACAAGATAGGCTTTTTCAAAACCGACCGCTCCAATCTTCCGTGCATAGACCGGCTGATAGGCCTCTGCCTGGGATAGATCGCGGTAAAGCTGGGCGCTGCCTTCAGCTGTGCTGTCTTGTTTGTCTCTATCACCGAGAATCGCCTCCGTTACCACTGCTTCGTCACCTTCGATCACCGAAGTGTAGAAGGTTTCCAGTCGAACTTTAAGCTCCTCATCTTCCAGACTTGTGAGCCGGCTCGCCAAGTAGGGCTTTTCAAACCCCTCAGAGGAGACCCCCATCATTTCGTTGACCGGTTTCTGCATCACCTCGGAAGTCTTGCTGACAACTTTGTCGCCAACCTCGTCCAGCTTTTCGCCGGTTTCCGCGGCAACGTCTTCCGCGTCCTTCAGAAGCTCACTGCCTTCTTCCTTGATTTTTTCACCAAGATCTTTGCTGGCTTCGATGGCTTCCCCAGTCGTTTTTTCTATTTCTTCACCAGCTTCTTTGGTGGTTTCTTTGATCTCTTCACCGGCTTCTTCGGCTTTCTCCTCCATCTTCTCCTCGGCGTGAACAATCACGCTCAGGCAGGCGGAAAGCAGAAAAGCTGTGGTGACAAATGTGAGAGATTTATTTGATTGGAAATGTGAATTTTTTTTCAACATCGTAAGGATGGTAAGGCTGGGTCGCACTCATGCTCAATCTTTCTTTGGTGACCGGGAGTGCGCTCCTCCGGTGTATGGAAAACAAAAACGCCAGGGTTTCCCCTGGCGTCGAAGCGTTGATTTCATACAGGTCTCTGAGGCACAGTCGCTTACAGAAAATATTTCCGCTGCGAAATTGTTACAATTTTCATGCAACCGCGATTTCAGATGGCTGATTCAACCACAAAAAAAGTTTTCAACGCTCAGTAGGTGCCGGAGCCGCTGTCTTCCTCGGCTGGTTCTGAAGCTTCCTCGGGTGAAGTTCCCTTGTCACCGGTCAATTTCTCAATCTGACGCTTAAGATTATCTCCAAAGTTCTTCGCGCCTTCGGCGGCTCTTTCTCCAAGCTCTTTGGTGCTTTCCGCGACGGATTTACTCCAGTCCTGAATATCCTTGGAAAGCTTATCCATGTCTTCCCGGGAGAAGACCTCATTGAAAGTCGCGCCGGCGGAGGTCGTTACGAGGGTGGTTTCATCCGCAATGAACTCGAAGGGAATGACGCGCCAGCCTTTGTCTGAACGCAGCCAAAGATCACCAATCGCCAGTGGCTCCCCGCCGTCTGTAAAGAAGAAGTGGCCCACAATCAGGTAGGAGCCATCAAAGCCCAGCGTCGCCATGCGTTGGGCATAGACAAATTCATAGCGCTGAGCAGCGGAGAGCTGGTCGTAGAGTTCGCGGCTGCGCTGGGCGAAGTCCTCCTTATAAGGATCATCCAGAATGTAGGCGTCCATTGTTTCGCCATCCGCCTCCACGGTCGCGGTGTAGAAGAACGTGACAGCTTCGCGCAGCTCATCCTCACCCTGGAGCTCCTCGCCTGGCAAGAGCACGGCCGGCAGATTCATGGACTCCGGGTCAACGGCGGCTTCTCTCCCGCTCATCTCATTACTCGCCGCAGAGTCAGCGGAAGTGTCCGGATACACCGGTGCTTCCGGAGCGGGGGCTTCGGCCGCGGACGGTGAGCTTTCCATCGCTGGATCCTGAGCGAATGATACCTGCGCGAACAGAGCCGCGCCCACTGAAAGACAACTGAATGCGAGAAGTTTGGTAGGCATAAAGGTGGGTTGTTTCGTCATCACGGCTATCAGAAGGAGATCTCCGCGAAGTGCTCAAATTTCCGCCCGGCGATCGGCACTTTAGGCACACTCCGTCTTTGAAGCCGGGCGCTGATTCTCTTAACATACGCGAAATTTCGCAGGGTTATGCCCTGTTGCCACATGCCGTATGGTCCTGTCCGGGGAAAACCGTTCTGATGATCTGCCTCTTTCATCGCCACTTCCAGCACACGCCGCCCATGCCGCCAGGCCCCAGCCGCTCCGGCTTCGCGGCCAGCTGCTTGGGTGCCGTCCTGCTCGGTCTCGGGGGCTGGACGCAGCCCAGCGGCGCAGAGATCGTTGATTTGCGGGTGGCGTCAATCGAACCAGCCGTCAAGACAGCGCAGCCTGGAGAATGGATCGAGTACAACGTGCGCATTGAAAACCAGTCGGCCGAGTTGCCGGCGCTAGGCACCCTTGCTGCGGTTCGGCCAGAGAAATCTTTCAGCCACGTCGTCTGGGAATGTCGTCTCGATCCACCGGTGGGATCGTTGAGGTTAAGCCGGTCAGCCGACGGTCAAAAGATCAGCTATCCGGCCGTGCCGGCGCCATCTCATCTGTCACGTAGCCCGTCGGAATCATTCCTCTATGTTTCGAGTTCAAAGAGCAACGCCCTGTATGTGCTCGTGCGCTCGCTGGACGACCCTGGCCGCTACGAGATCCTCCAGACTATCGGCCAGGACTCCCTTCTCAACGCACCACTGCGCGGCGTCTCCAGAACTTGGGTTTCTCCGGATGCCCGCTTTGTCTATGCCGCCGCTTCAATTGACAACGCTCTCACGGTCTTCCAGGTCGATGCCCGCAGTGGTCGCCTGAACCCGGTTCAGACGATCACGAACAAGCCCCGAAAGATTCGCCGTGCCCAGGGCATCGACGAGAAGGAGGACGGCTTGGCTCAACCAGCACAAGAAGCTCCTGGAATCGAGATCGAGGAAGAGGAGAGGGATGGTTCACGGGATGCTGTGCGATCTGAAGAGGATGCCTCTTTTGATCTGGGGAACGCGCAAGAAGATCTGCCGCCGCTTCCTCTGGCGGGAGTGGAAGACCTGGCCGGGACCGCTGATGGCGCGTACCTGTACGCCGCGGCGGCGGTTGACCACGCGATCGTTGGGTTCCAGCGTGACCCGGAGAAAGGCACGCTCACGCCAGCCCAGGCGCTGCAACCGGAGGACATTTCAAGGATCGATCTGCACGGTGCTCGGGCCCTTGAGATGGGTCCGGAAGGGAATGAACTGTATGCTGCGGCCTTCCGGGATGATGCGCTCATGGTGCTTCGCCGCGATACCGGGACAGGTGAGCTTTCCCTGCTCCAGGCCGTGAAGCGTGGAGATGGCGGTCTGCTGACAAACCTCCGCGAGCCCTATGATCTGGCTCTGAGTCCAGATGGGAGATATCTCTATGTCTGCGCCTTTGCCTCCGATGCTCTCCTGGTTTTCGAGCGCGAATCCTTCGGAAAGATCCGGCCCATTCAGGCGTTTCTTGGGGAAGAGCTGGCGGCGGATCCCGATTTTAGTGGACTATTCGATGGCCCCACCAGTCTTGTGGTCAGCGGGGATGGCACCCGGGTCGTGGTAGCGTGCCGCTATTCAAACTCCGTCGTCGAGTTCGAGCGACGGCTGGATGGCCGGCTGAGTTTTCTCGGGGCGCGCCGTCACGGCCAGGCAGGCCTGGGTGCATTTCAGTCGCCATCCGCAGTGATCCTTGGAGAGGATGGAGAGAGCTTCATCGCCGTCGCAGAGGACTCCAGCGCCATGGCCCGTTTTTCTCCGGCAAGCGATATGCCAGCTCCCGCCGGGGCAGGCGAAGCTGAGCAGATCGTCGATCTGCCGCCAGGAACGGCGCTTCATTACCGGTTACAAGGGCGGGTCGAGCCCCCTATCAAAACGGAAGGCGTCAGGATGAACGCTGCGGTCTTACCCGGACCCACCGTGAAGGACCCCGTCCCAGACGACAACCGGCTTGTCCATGAACTGTCCATGCACACTGATTCCCCGGTCCCAAAATTTAGTCTCACTCTCGACCGGTCCCATTATGAGCCGGGAGATCCCTTTGCCATTGAGCTGCGCATCAGCAATCCTCATCCGCGTCCGGTGAATCGCAGTCTGCTGGAACTCAATTGGCCGGAGTCCTTTTCTTCTACAGTCCAATGGGAAAGCCTCTCGGTGCCGGCCACGGGCTCTTTTGCTGAGCGAAGGCGCGATTCCGTTTACGACGTGACGGGCGGAGAGATCGGCGATGTGCTGGCCATGGCAGGATCTGCGGACGGTCGGCACTATTATATCCTTTCGGACGACCCCGCCCGGATCTACCGCGCGGCGGAGCGGTTGACGGAAGCCGGACGGGTGTTGGAGTGGCAGCGCTGTGCGCTGAGTCCCGACCACACGGAGAGCAACGACGCGCTCTCCGGAGCAGTCCAGTTAATGGTTTCTCCCGATGGCCTCTCGGCCTTTGCAGTCAACGGAAGGCAGAACTTACTGGCCGAGCTTTCCCGGAATCCATACTCCGGTGAACTTCGCCTGGAGAAAAGCTACCAGGCCGTTGATCTGGGCCTTCGCAGCGGGCAGCGCCTGGGCCAGGTAGTTTGCAGTCCAGAGGGCAAACATCTTTATGCACTGGTGGAGGGTGAGCCTGAGCTTATGATTCTGGGCCGCACCATTTCGCAACAGCGCGGGGAGTCCCATGGACTGACCTATCTGTCACAGGCGAGCTTTGGTGATGCCGGAGCCTTGAGCGAATTCACCTTTTTCGATCGCGGCCGGAGAGCACTCGCCATTTCAGATCCCGGCGGAAGCGTTCTACTCTTTGATCGGAATGTCCGCAGTGGGGGGATTCAACTCACGGGCCGGTTCAACAAAGTCGCATCTCCGCGCTCGCTGGTTCTTTCTCCGGAAGAGCGGCATCTCTACCTTTATTCTGCCGCGGATCAGTCAATCCATTGCCTGCAGCTGGATTTGGGCGAAAGCCTGCTTTCCCCGCGAAGCCATCTTCCTCTAAACGGGGTGACAGGTGACCTGGAGGGCCTGGACGTCAAGCTCGCCATGGGCCAGGATCCCACGACCCTCCTGGCAATCATCAATGACGGGGCTCGCCTGCTTCTCTGCGCGAGGGATCCAGCCACCGGCCGTCTGCGGGTCCAGAATGAGCAGTCGCTTGGCAACACCAGCCCCAGCGGTGTCAGTGAGAGGTTTAAGGGCCTGATCCACGATCCTGGGCTTTTCCGGGGTCTGGCTCTGACGAGTAATAATGCTACCCTGCATTGGCTGCGGCGCTCCGCTAATGTTCATGCCCAAACCGGGACCGGTCAGTTGCGGGATCGTATCTCACTTGAGCCTGGTTCAGAGATAGTCTACACCGGGCGCGGCATCATTCCGTCTCTCGCCCGGGAAGAGCGGCTTCGCTTGCACGCCTCACTTACTCTTTCGGCCAAGGGCCCGGATGGCCGACCGGTGGACAAACTGGAAGCGGTGGCCAGGGCGGAGATAAAGGCCTCTCCGGTTTTGCATGCCACGATGGATGTGGTAGGCGATAGCGTGGTGCCGGGGGGACGGACAATCCTGCGCTACCGGTTGAAGAATGAATCCCATGCCTTGTTGGAAGGGGTAAAGGTCCGCGCGGAATTGCCCGAGTTCCTGAACGGTGTGACCTGGTCGGGTAGTTCACCCAACGGTGCGACCCGGCGATGGGAGACAATATGGAAAGGATTTCCAGCCAAAGATAACCCTGATCTGATTCATCCGCCCATCACTGATGGGGAGGGCAGCCCTCTCAAAGTTCTCGACGCGACCTTTGCCATGGATGGACGCTTCATTTATTTGATACCTCATGGACAAAAGGGGTGCTGGGTGATTCGCACGGATCAGGCCAGCGGGCTGCCTGCGGAAATTGAGCGCCTGTGGCCTGAGGCAGATTTTGAGCGGCAGAAGTTAGATTACGCTTTTTCAAGCCTCACCGTCATTCCGGGGGAACGACTGCTTGCCATGACCTATGTGGACGGGGCCGAGCGCAGATTATCGCTCTTCCGGATTGATCCACAAAGTGGAGCCCTTTCCTTTGCGGATTCGGTTAGTCTCAGCATTCCTCTGGCGAGGGTCACTCCCCCACGACTGCGCCTTGCGGAAAGCGGCCAGGACGAGGTGGCCTTCCTACTTGCCAGCGCCCATGAGCCCTCTCCGCGCCCGGGTAATGCAAGAGTGCACCAGCGTTGGTTTAGCGTCGATCTTGCGGACGGAGCCTTGGCCGCGATGCCAGAACCCGCCGCTCAGGAAGTTTCCGCGGCGGCTGCGGCAGCGCTGGTGGCCAAGAGCAGGTTGGATTCGGCTCTCGATAAAACGTTGCGCGTGGAAGACAAGGAATCCACCACTGGTTCAGGCTTCAATCTATCCATGCCTGGCCGTGCTCTGCGGTACTCCTTTGATCCAGCCGTGGATGGTTTCCGAGTGGAAAGATTGGGGGTCGCGACCTTTGGCAAAGCGGGCGAAGGACCATTGGAGGATACGATCAGCCTGAGTCCTGGCCGCAGCGTGGAGTACCTCATTCGAGGTGAGATTTCTTCCACCCAGAAAGGCAATTTCCGCGCTCGAGGCATCGCTTCCTGGGAAGAACGTGGAGATTCAGGAACAGACAATGCCGTTGTCAGTGAGGCCATGCTGGAAAAAGAACTCAGCCCGCGCGCAGATCTGGAATTAAATTTGAGTAATGAGCAGGCCGTCCGGGTTGGCACGCCATTTACAATGCAGACAACGCTTATTAATCACGGTCCTTCCGACGCTTACGGGATCTATATTTTGCAGCGTCCCGCGACAGGCTTAATGTTTCTCAACAACCGCTTTTCTGAGGCAACTGGACAACTTGGTAAACCGGGGGCCTTCCCGGTAACTCTGGAGAAACTGTCCGCTGGGGAAAGAGTTGAAATTCAAAGCCAGTTTACCACGGCGGCAGGAATAGATTTTCGTCCCTCCACCGAAGTCGAATTAGTGGCTTACAGCCAGACACCTGAGCTCAAACCGCGCAATAATCTGACGTCGATCCAAAGACCGGTTCTGCTCCCGCTCGCCTGCGGGTTTGCCGGTGGCAGAAAACTCTTTCCGGAAGGAAAAATCGCGCGCTTCCATGTTGTTATCAGCGTCCTGCAAGAACGTTATAAAGGGCTGATCCTAAACCTTGAGTTACCGGAGGGCGTGACCTATCGAGGACATCGTATCATAACCAATCCCGAAGAAAGCGGCGGTGTTTTGCAGGATAGATTTCAGGGGAAATTGCCTCAGGACCTCAAGAAACAAAAGGTCAGGGTGCGCTCAGGGCAAATAGAACTCAAGCTCGGCGACGTCCTGGCCGGCGAGACCGGTATGGGTGACGCCGGACACCGTTTTCTGATTGATTTTGATCTGGCCTTCGGTTCGGCCCCCGGTGAAGTCACCTTAGGGGCATCTGTTGACTGGGAGAACCGCGAAGAAAAAGATTGGAGTGCGGCCCGGCATCTTACTCAATCAGTTACTGTAACAGTGCAACAGCCGGAGTTACTTGTAACCAAACGCCTCATTCAGCCAGCGCAGGATGCCGGTGATGAGGTCACCTACGAATTGGAGCTGAAAGCTGCCGATAGTATCGAGAATTGTGATGCTTACGAAATTATTCTTCGTGAAGAATTGGACGAGAATTTCGAATTGATTGGCGCAGACTGCGAAACTTTGCCACTTCAGGAAATTCGTCAGCATGGGGAGCGAGCGGTTCGAATAAAGAAAATCGAGGCGGGTTCCCTGCATACCGTCGAATTGCATGGCCGCATTCGTGACGACGCGCCCAGTGGCTCGACGGTCAGCAATAAAACGCTGCTTGAATATTCCAGCATGCCGCTGGCGGATTCCGGAGATAGAAAGAGATACCAGCAGGAAATACCGTCCCCAGCCTTTACTCTGAGAAGACCGCGATTCGATTTTCAGCTGAATCAGCGTGAAGTGGTGGAACGCGGACGCGAAGTAGTCTACGACGCGATCGTTTCCCTGCCCGAAGGGCGCACGGACGAGGTAGAAATTCTGGCGGAATTGCCGCCTTATTTTCAGCTCGTCTCCGCCCGGGTAAATCGGGGCAGTCCATTACTGGATTCGGCTTTTCAGGGAAATGTCACTGAAAAAGTGAAGATCACAAAAGACCCTGAGAAGAAAAGTCACTCTCAGATGGACCTGTATGCCTTGAAACTGGGCGAGGTGCTGGTTGCTGCTGACAATGACCCGTCCAATAACAGTTTCGCGGTGGAAATGAGAGTGCGACCTGTTTTTCCAGCGTCACGCGGTGAAACGGGCGGAGCAATGAATGGGCGAGAACGTGTTCCGGCTCGAGCAGTCCTCAGTTTTCTTGACGGCACGGAAGGTATCTCTCTCGCACCGAGTTCCGAGTCCGAAGTGAGTTTTGAGGTGGACGACCCATCGCTGATGTTCTCTTCGGCGGTGGTTGCCTCCAGCCGGGATACCGGGATTTTTCAGTATAAACTCGTCGTGAGAAATCCTGACGATTATGATTTGCCTTCAGCGACGAACGTCAAGATTCGAACGGTTATCCCGGATGGCCTGGAACTTTCTTCGATCCGTTCGGGATTCGATGGAATTGAAGCGAAGGCGGAGGACTCGGTCGTTGAGATTTTACTGCGCCGTTTAAGGCCAGGCGAAGAAGCCATCATTTCAGTGGAGGCCATACAGCGTCCGGAACCGGCTGATTCCATGGAGGTGATCCCCGGGCCAACTTTGGATGGTGAGGATGAAACCGTCCTGCCCGCAAGGCGATCTGTCTCCCTGCCGGAACCGGCGGTCTTCGCAACCCCGGGGGATATTGAGTAGAAACCCCGCGCCATCTTGTCGCAGAGAGGCGACACTTATGTTTGATTTTGAATTGTCGCCCCTGGTTGAAATGTTGGTGTATGTGGTCGTCCTCGGCCTCTGCCTCGGCGGAATCATTGGTGCGCTGTTTCCCATTCTTCCGGGCACTTTTCTCGTTTTTTGCGCGGGTCTGGTTTATTTCTTTGCCTTTGGTAAGGATGGCGGATTGTCGGTCTGGGTTCTCGTTGTGCTTTTGTCTTGTGTCGCAGCGGACTGGGCGCTGGACTACGTTGCCTCTGCGATCGGAGCAAAGAAATTTGGTGCTTCCGGAATCGGGATGTTCGGCGCTTTCTGCGGAAGCATCGCGGGAATGTTTTTCCTGCCATTCGGCCTCATTCTGGGACCGGCGATCGGAGCCCTCCTTTTCGAACTGAGTTTTCGCCGGGATCTTCGAAAAGCGGGAGGAGCTTCACTTGGAGCAATTGTCGGAGTGATTTTTGCGATTGTCTGTAAGCTTATTCTTGTCGGCGCTCAGTTGGCTCTGATGTTTCTGGACATTTTCAAGTGGAAATGATCATACGCCTGCTTTCAAAATCATAAAGAAGACAAAGCCCCCCAAAAGTCCGACAAGCGACAGACTCCTGGCCAGATTACAGAAGATCAGCCAGCGATTACTCTCGTCTTCATTGCGGAAACGCGGATCGTCCGGATAGAGCAGACGGCCAAATTTCTGGTCCAGCAAATCGATTTGGCGCAGGGTCGCGCGTTTTCCAAGAACAATACCAAAAAAACCAAAAAGCAAGGCGGCCAGCCAGAAACCCGCGATGGCAGGATAATTTGAGGGGTTATTCTGACCGCTTATTTCTGACCACGGAAGAACAAGAATGAGGGTCAATAAAAATGCGGACAGATAGGTCACGGCGTTGTCAAAACGGCCGTCAATTGATTGGGCTTTGCGTTCCAGCTCTTCGCGCTGAGTCAGATAGGTATCATAGAGCCGCTCACGGTAACGCTCTTCTGCGGTTGTCATATCAGGGTGGAGGAATAAAGGGTTTTCGAGGGTCCGGGCTAAAAAATCACGATGCGCCGCCGGACGCATCTTCCTGATTCTTCGTATCTACCTTAACACGTATTTCACCATCACGGAAGCGCGTGATGAGATTCTGTCCGGCCGCAACCTTTCCTGCGGACGTGAGGACCTCGCCCTCTTCGGTCAGGGTCATAGTGAATCCGCGGTCAAGCGTGGCCTGCGGACCCAGAACCCGAAGCAGGCTCGCTCGCTGCGTGACATGTTCGCGTAGAGCGGCCAGAGCACGCCGGGTGGCAGTGCGGATGTTTTCCCTCAGTCGTGCCAGATCCCGGTGGGCACCCACGAGCATGCCCTCGGGCCGGACGGCGCGAAGCGAACGGCGATGCTGCTCCAGATGATTTCGTGCTAAATCAAGGTGATCATCTAAGGCCCGAGTAAGCTGTTCTTTGTAGGCGGAAATTTTTTCGCCCCTCGCTTCGATGGCGGCCCATGGATTCCGAAAGACCGCTGAACGGCCCGTGATCCAGTCCAGGCGCTGACGCTCCTGATTCAGCGCTTCAAACATGCGGCGGGTCAGACGTGATCGCCGATCTTCCAACTGATTCTGCAATTCGGCCGCGTCCGGCGCAATTATTTCCGCAGCGGCGCTTGGGGTCGGGGCACGCACATCCGCGGTCAGGTCCGAAATAGTAAAATCAATTTCGTGCCCGATGGCAGAGACGACTGGGATGCGAGAGGCAAAGATAGCCCTGGCCACAATCTCTTCATTGAAAGCCCAGAGATCTTCCAGACTTCCTCCCCCCCGGCAAACGACAATCACATCAATCAGCTCGCCTTCCAGAGCGAGGGCATTCAGGATCTCAAATGCATCTGCCACAGCATTAGCCGCCGCATCACCCTGAACTAATGCTGGCGCGAGGAGGACAGGCAGCCATCGCGCGCGACGGTCCAATACCTGAAGAAAATCTCGCCAAGCCGCGCCAGAGGGGGAGGTAATCACGGCAACACGGCGGGGAAATTTCGGTAAAGGCCGTTTATGAGCAGGATCAAATAAGCCTTCCGCGTGCAGTTTCCTTTTCAGCGCTTCAAAGCGTGCCTGCAGCGCCCCTTCGCCGCGCAACTGGGCGAACTCAACAATCAACTGATATTGACCGCGCGGTTCGTAGACTGAGATGTTTCCGAAAAGCTGCACCTCAAGACCGTCCTGCAGCTCGGGCAAGAGAGAATTATTCTGTGCTCCGCGGCTCGCAAAAAGGACGCAACTCAGTTGGCAGCTATGGTCCTTGATCGTGAAATACTGATGTCCAGAGGTCTGCCGGCGCAGGTTTGAGATCTCGCCCTTTATCCAGACGCTGGAGAAATCATGCGTCAGCGCATCCTTGATCCGGCGCGTGATTTCCGAAACGGAATAAACTGTGTCGCGGTTGCCGGTGCGCGGCGATCCAGTTGAACTTCGTCCAGTCATAAACCTGACGTCCGTTCTAAAAAAGGCCGGCCGTTTCTTCCAGGCCGTGCATCAGATTAAAGCATTGAATCGCCTGGCCACTCGCACCTTTGGTCAGATTATCTTCTGCACTGATGATGATCACGCGGCCCGTCCTCGGGTCTGTGCGCACGGCGATGTCGCAAAAATTCGTCATCTGCACATTGGCCGTGGCGGGTAACTCATCGCGCCAGATTACCCTCACAAATGGCTCCGTTTCATAGAAATCGATCAGACAACTCTCCAATTCCCGCGGGTCGGTTCTTTCGGCAGGCCGCGCATAGATCTGCGTCAGAATTCCCCGGTTAAGTGGAGCCAATACAGGGGTAAAACTAATCGTCACGGGCTCCTGCGCGGCGATGGACAGTTCCTGCTCAATTTCACTTAGATGCCGGTGCTTCGGAATACCGTAGGCACGCGCGTTCTCGTTGCACTCGGGAAAAATATAGGCAGCTTCAACCTTGCGTCCTGCGCCGGTTACACCACTCAGGCTGGTCACGGTAATGCTGGAGGGATCGATCAATTTATTTTCCACGAGAGGCAACAACGGCAAGAGAATACTTGTGGGATAGCAGCCCGGGCAGGCAATTAACTGCGCCCCACGGATTTTCTCTCGATACCGCTCCGGCAACCCATAAACGGCATCCTTCAATAATTCCGGTGCGGGATGTGGCTGTCCATAAAACGCTTCATAAACACCCGGATCCTTTACTCGGAAATCCGCACTGATATCCAGCACGCGCCGGCCTGCCGCCAGCAGGGGCCTGGCAAACTCTGTCGCGAGTCCATGGGGTAGCGCGAGAAATACAGTGTCCGCCCCGGACTCGAGAATCGCCGCAGCTGAGCCGGCTGAAAACGTGAGGTCCTTTACGGCAGGAAACTTTCGGAAACCGGGAAAGGCCGACGTCACGGGCTGACCGTCGTATTGACGGGAGGTCGCGCACACCATCTTTGCGCGCGGGTGGCCCAGCAAAAGCCGGATCAGTTCCTGCCCGGAATATCCGCTCGCGCCGGCGATCGCTACGGGAATGCTGTCCTCTTCCATGATCAATCAATTCAATGTAAACAAATCTAGGCCGCGGCCGTGGCAGCAAGTGCCTGTTCCTGATGCGCTGCTTCAATCGGGTTTATTATATCACGAATCGTCACCATCCCCGCCAGTTTCCCTGCTTCATCCGCGATCACCAGTTTGGTCGTGCCACTCCTGACCAGACGCTCGACCACCGCAGGAATTTCGGTATTGATCGAGATAATCGCGGGCGGCTCAAGGTCAAAGTCCGACAGCGTGCTGCTCAGGTCACTGTGAGTTTTGAGTCCCTGATAAAAATCATTCCTCTCGAGAAATCCGACCGGTTTATTTTCGTTATCAACCACCGGATAATGGCTGTGCGGATGAGCCCGCAGAAGATTAATCGCGCTTGCCACGGTATCGGAAATCTTCACGCTGATCACATCACGCGACATGATTTCGGAAACCTTCTGCGTCATCATGGATTCCGGCATCTGACTGAGGAGCGCTTCGATCTCCTCGTTGCTTTGGTAGGTGATAGCGGTGCGCTTCAGCATGCGGCTGAAGCTGCCGCTGGCCTCAACCATCTGCATGAATACATCCCGGCTGATATTTACCAGCTCCGTAGGTTCCGCGGCGCGTGCGTTAAATCGCCATATCTGATCAGTCAAAAGGGCGCGCTCTCCGAAATGCTGTCCGGCGGTAATCGCCTTGACGAGGGATCCGTCATTATCATAAATATCCATCCGGCCGCTCTTCACGATGTAAAATGAAAAGGCCGGCTCGCCACTGTGAAACAGCACGTCTCCTTTTTCGAGTCGCATCTGATCCAGATTCCGGCTGTATCGCGGAGAGAGCAAATTGATATCGCGCGGGAAAAACAGTTCAAAAGTCCATTCCAGAACGACACGCAGTTTGCGCTCGATTCCCGGCAGTTTCGCCAGATAGATTGTGCGCCACATCCACCACGCAATAAATCCGGAAAAGGTGAATCCCATCACATTCGCCACGGCCTTCTGGTGGCCAACCGTGGCCAATTCTCCCAGGCCTGAAAAGGTAAATGGCTTTAATTCCCTGCCCGAACGCTGGGCGCCAATGTTTTTCGCCAGCAGCGATCCCTGCCGCATGGCAAACTGGGCCGTATCCGGGCAATACTCGCCTTCCCCATTCTGCATTGGCACCCGTGCACAGTCACCCGCCGCCCATAGATGCTCCCGTTCTTTGACCCGGCAATAGTGATCCGTCACCACCCGGCCCTGAACGGTTTCGAGTTCTTCCTCCCGGCACAATCTGGTTACTACCGGGTGTGGAGCATTTCCAATGGTCGAAATCACCGTCGCGGACTCGATCTCTGTCCCGCTCTGCAGATAAACCCGGTGCGCTGTTATGGAACGGACTCGTTCCTCTAAAAGAACTTCCACGCCTTGTTTTCGCAGCACTTTGACCGTGTAATCCGCCAGTTTCTTGTCCAGTCCCGGCAAAACCCGGTCACGGCTGTGCACGAGGATGACGCGGATATGCTCCCGGTCAACGTTCAGGTAATACTTGTGAATGCCATTCAGCAGATCGATCATTTGCCCCGCTGTTTCCACCCCGGAATAACCGCCCCCCACCACGACAAACGTAAGCAGCCGGCAGCGCAGTTTTTCATCCGCCACATTGGCTTCTTCAATGCGGTTAATCACGGTGGAACGCAATTTCATGGCATCCCCAGCATTCTGCAGCAGCAGGGCGTGCTCCGTCATACCCGGCACCCGGCTTAGATCGGTCTGCGCCCCTACCGTCAGCACGAGTTCTTTATATTTTATAATGACATCATGCGTGAAATCTCCCGCATCCAGATGGATCTCTTTTTTCTTGTGGTCGATGTAGGTCACTTCTCCTTTGATCACGGAGGCGCCCCGGCACAACCGCCGGATCGGGTTGACCACATGCCTTGGTGACAGCGAGGATCCTGCCACCTCCGGCAGCATCGGTTGAAAAACCATATGATTTTCCCGTGCGATAACTCCAATGCGCAGGTCTTTTGTCGACTTCTGTTTCAGAAGCTGCTTGGCGCAATAGATTCCGCCAAAGCCACCGCCCACCACGGCGATGTCCAATTCATAGACCACTCGATGGTCTCGTCTTCCCGTTGTTTCAGGCATAAAAGGTCAGATTTTAATGCGTTTTCGCCATTTGTAAGAAATCGTCCACAAACTTCGGCACCTCGATCGTCGCCCGTCCGAGGTAATTTTCGTCAAAGGCCTCGGAATTCTGAGAGGGCTCCAGATTGATCTCGATTTTTATGGCGCCTGCCGGGCACTGACTGACCAGTCCCGCCGCCGGATAAACGTGGCCTGACGTGCCGATTGCCACAAAATAGTCGCAGGTTTCAACCGCTGCGAAAACACGGTCCAGCTCAAAGGGCACCTCACCAAACCAGACAATATGCGGCCGCAGATCCGGAGTAGTTTTCGGATCGAGATCATAATCGCACAGCACCACCTCATCCGTCATTGTATTCCGCGCCTTCAATATTTCTCCGTGCATGTGAATTATTTTTCTTGAGCCTGCGCGCTCGTGCAGATCATCCACGTTCTGCGTTACGAGCAGGAACTCTCCTCGCCACTGCGCCTCCAGCTTGGCGAGCGCCTCATGCGCGGCCGTCGGCTGGATCGTCGGATCGAGCAGCATTTGCCGCCGCGAGTTATAGAACCGGTGCACCAGCTCCGGATTCGCCGCAAAAGCCTCCGGCGAAGACAGCTCTTCAAAGCTGTATTTTTCCCAGAGCCCATCATTGTCGCGAAAGGTCGGCAGCCCGGCTTCCTTGGAGATACCGGCTCCGGTCAGGATGACAATGGATTGCTCTTGTTTGATGCTTCTGCTGCTCATGGCCGCGGCAAAGCAAGCATCACTCCGTCCAAACGTCGAGGCCAGGCCTCCTTAGGCCGGCAGCTTTTGCGCCATCTCTCTGGCAAAATATGTCAGAATCAGATCCGCTCCCGCCCGCTTGATGCCCAGGAGTGATTCCTCCCGCGTCCGCTCCAGGTCCAGCCAACCCCTCTCCGCGGCTGCGTGAATCATGGAGTATTCGCCGGAGATCTGGTACGCTGCGACGGGCAGGCGCGTCACTTCGCGCAGGTCCCTGATCACGTCCATGTACCACCCTGCAGGCTTCACCATCAGCATATCCGCCCCCTCCTCTTCATCCAGCAGTGCATCCTTCAGCGCTTCCTTCCGGTTTGCCGGATTCGCCTGATAGGTCCCCTTATCCAGATGCGCCGTGCCCGCCGCCTGCAGGCTGCCTACTGCTTCCCGGAATGGCCCGTAAAGCGCAGAGGCAAACTTCGCCGCGTAGGACAGGATCGCCGTCTTCGTGTGCCCTGCCGCATCCAGCGTCCGGCGAATGTGACCCACCCGGCCGTCCATCATGTCACTGGGCGCCACGATGTCAGCGCCAGCCTCCGCCTCCAGCAGAGCCAGCCGTCCCAGCGCTTCCACTGTGCGGTCATTCTCCACATAACTCCCGTCCGCGCTCAGCAGGCCGTCATGCCCGTGATCCGTGAACGGGTCCAGCGCCACGTCCGTGATCACCAGCAGATTATGGCCCAGCGCTTCCTTCACCGCCCGCACTGCCGCATACAGGAAACACCTCGGATCAAATCCGTAGCTGCCCACCACGTCTTTCCGCTTCGGCTCGACCGCTGGAAAGATCGCCGCCGCCCGCACCCCCAGATCCGCCAGCACCCTGCACTCCTCCACCAGTTGCGGAATACTGAGCCGATACACCCCCGGCATCGATTCCACAGGCTGCGGATCACCGCTCCCGCCATGCACGAAAAGCGGCGCGATCAGATCGCTCCGCCGCAGATGCGTTTCCCGCACCAGCTCACGCATCGCTCCTGTCACCCGCAATCGCCGTGGCCGTTTCGTTAGCTCCAGTGTCGTCGCCATGTTACTCGATTTTCTTTTTCAGAATCTCCGTGAATGAATTCGCCGCGCTCTCGTCTCTGTATTCCTTCCTAATCTCCACAAACCAACTGGAAATACCAATTGCTTTGAAATACCGCCGTCAACTGCCCCAACTGAGTCAATATCTTATTACCGATGGTGGCCTCGAGACCGTTCTTGCCTTTGAGGAACAAGTCGACCCCGGCCTCTCTCGGCTCGGAAATCGCGCGGCTCCGCGATGTTTTACCCAATCTCAAACTTGTCGGTGGCTGGTGCGGCACGAACCATGAACACCTGCAGGAAATCGCGAAAGCAGTAGCCAAATAAGCAAAACTTCTTTAGGGTGGTTTCATGAGCTACGTCACTGCTGTCCCCGAGCAGGTTCTCCACCCTGAGAAGTTCACCAGATATCAGGATCACGCGGAGCGTCTCGTCCAAAGCTTTAAACACTGGACGGGACGCTCCCTCCTTTCTGACCGGCAGATCAAAGAACACAACAATCTGCTCGAGGCCCTCTATTTTGCCCCCTTCGCCCTCTGTTCCCATGGCGGGGAAAAGAAAGATCCCATCTTTAATTTCGGCAATCAGGCCGCCCTCGAACTCTTTGAGTTGAGCTGGGACGATTTCATTGTCCTGCCCTCCCGTCAATCCGCCGAACCGATCAGCCAGGCGGAACGCGCCGAGATGCTCCAGCGCGTCACCCAACACGGCTATATCGATGACTACGGCGGCATCCGCATCTCCGCTACCGGTAAGCGTTTCGAAATCCGTAACGCCATCGTCTGGAATATTATCGATCCCGAAACCCGCGAATACTTTGGCCAGGCCGCTAAATTTGATGAATGGGAAAGTGTGGAGTAATCACGCGCCCTGTTTTAATTGACCGCATGCGCTGGCTCTTCATCTTCGGCATCAGGATCTACCAGTGGACCCTCGGCCCTATCCTTTCCGCCTTCAATGGTGGCAGCTCGATCTGCCGTTATGAGCCGACCTGTTCGGTCTATGCGCACATTGCCCTGAGAAAATACGGCAGCCTGCGCGGTTCGTGGCTTGCCGCCAAACGCCTTTTTCGCTGCGCGCCCTGGGGGGATGACGGCTATGATCCCGTCCCTGGCACGACCATCCTCAGCTCCGCCCGGCTCCTCGGCAAACCGCCGGAGAAAATCTATTCCAAGGAATGTCTCACCATTATTTTACCCCTTGAAACGCAGGAGCCGGGCGCTGTTGAAAATAACGAAGAAAGCGCTCACCTCATGCAGGAAAGCCGCTCCGAGCGGACTGATGTACCCGAGCGCACTCAGCGCCATCAGCACCAGGATAAATCCGAAACCGAACCAGATATTCTGGTGAATGACCTGCCAGACCCGGCGCGAAAGTCTCAGGAAACTGTTTAGCCGCGCCAGATTATCTTCCATCAGCGCCACATCTGCCGATTGTATCGCGATATCGCTTCCCAGCGCACCCATCGCCACCCCGATGTCCGCGTGCGCCAGCGCTGGCGCGTCATTCACCCCATCGCCAATCACCAGAACATTGCGTCCTTCCGCGCGTAATTTATCGACCACCGCGTGTTTTTCCTCCGGCAATAATTGCGCATGCACTTCATCCGCCCGCACGCTTTGCGCCACGTTCTGCGCCACCGCCTGCCGGTCACCCGTCAGTACCACGATCTGTTCGATGCGCGAGGGTTTCGCCCGTAATTCGCCAATTACCTCCGCCGCGTTCGCGCGCACTTCATCGGCAAAATTTAATTGCCCCAAATACCTCCCATTCGCCGCGACATACACCGGCGTCGTCGCGCGATCCTCTGCTTTTTCCGCCTCAATTTCTTCCGGCAAATCAATTCCTTCTGCCCGCAGATATTTCCGCCGCCCCACCAGCACCCGGCCATCGCCCCTGACCTGTCCCGCCATCCCGCGACCGTGATGCTCTTCAATACCCGTTGATTCCGGGATTATTAATTCCCGCGCCTTCGCTTCGCGCACAATCGCCTTTCCAATCGGGTGCGTGGAATGCTGCTCCACCGCCGCCGCCGCTTGCAGTAATTCATTTTCCGCTTTTTTTCCTTCCGCCGCAAACGGCTCGATTGATTCCAGCCGCAGCCGCCCATGCGTGAGCGTGCCTGTCTTGTCGAAAACGACGGTGTCAATTAAATGTCCCTGCTCAAATATCGTCGATGACCGCACCAATATCCCCAGCCGCGAGGCCGTCGCCAGGGCCGCGATCATCGCGCTCGGGCTTGCCAGAATAAAGGCGCACGGAATACTCACAATGATCGTCGCAATGGCCCGGTCCAGGTCACCCGTCACGGCCAGCACCACGGCCGCAATCAATATGATAAAGGGCGCGTAGAATCGCGCATAGCGGTCCGTCAGCCGCATGATCGGCGCTTGCGAATTCTCGGCTTCCTGCACGATCTGACGCACCCGCCCGATCACCGTTTCATCTCCGCGACGCGCCACCTTCACCGTCAGGCTGCCCGTCAGATTGGTTGTCCCTGCGAAAACCTCCGCCCCCGCTGCCACATCTACCGGCATGGATTCCCCGGTGATCGCCGCCTGGTCCAGAGACGATTCCCCGCTCTCCACCGTCCCATCCGCGGGCACCGTGTCTCCCGGACGCAGGACCACAACGTCACCCGCCGCCAGCTCTTCCGCCGGCACTTCTTCCTCCGTCCCGTCCGCGTTGCGACGGCGCGCTTTCGCCCGGGACAGCCGCGCCAGCCGGTCGATCGCGCTGCGCGCACCCAGCGTGCTTCGCTCCTCCAGCACCTGCCCGATCACCAGCACCAGCGCCACCGTTGCCCCCGTCACATATTTTCCGGAGGCCAGACACGCCAGGATCGCCAGCAGCACCACCTGATCCATAAAAAACTGCGTGCCCTGGAATCCCCGCGAACGCAGATTCGTCGCCACATCCACCACGATCGGCGCTGCGATCAGCACCAGCCCCAGCATCGCCCACAGATTATAAAGCTCCTCCTGATCGGGCCGCAGCAGTCGCACCATCGCCCCCACCAGTAGACACACCAGAGCGGCGGCAGAAACGATCAGGCGTCGGCGGAGTCCAGCGTTTATCGAAGGGTGCATCAGATTTATATTTGGAGCAATCCATCGCTAATCACTTGCGGTTCGTTGCGCAAGCCAGCATCTTACTCCTTTGCCCAATTCCACCAAAACCAACTCCTCTCATGAGCGCAACCTATCGTAGCTGGAGCACGGATGACCTGCCCCTCGATCCCGTCTCGATCGAGCAGATCGAGCGTGCCTGTAAGCTCCCTGTCTCCGTCCGCGCCGCCCTCATGCCGGATTGTCACGTCGGCTACGGCCTGCCCATTGGCGGTGTCCTCGCCACCGCAGGCGCCGTCATTCCCTATGCTGTCGGGTTGGATATCGCCTGCCGCATGAAGCTCAGCGTCCTCGACCTGCCGACCAAGAAGCTGGATAGGAATAACCCACTGGCGGCAGAGCCTGCTGGTGGGAAAGAAAACCCCTGTTGGGAAAGAAAACCCCTGGTGGGAAAGAAAACCCCTGGT
>CAZUPP010000008.1:122687-145766 GCA_964622095.1 uncultured Verrucomicrobiales bacterium | reverse complement strand
GGATGCGGGTGCGGTGGCAGACCTCGACACGCAACTGGCCAGCCACCCCCATCTGCTCGCAGCCCGCGCGGAGCGGCCGCATGAGCCCGCCAGCGGCTATTTCTACCGGCCGCACCTGCTCTGGTTTGTGGCGGAGAACCCCGTGCGCACGGGTAGACTCCCGGCAAACATCACGGAGGTGGCAAAGCTGATTATTGACCGCGCCCGGGCCGCGGGAGTCGAGGAATTGCCTGAGCATATCGATTACACCCTTGCGCTCGTTGCGACCGGCCGGATTCCACGGGAGACCAGGCAACAACGCAATCTGCTGACCCTTCTGGTCAAGGAGGGAGGCAACCCGGATCAGGTTCAGGCCGCTCTGGCCCATGGTGAACTGGACGCGGCCAGTGCCCTCCTGGACCTAGGAGCTCCGTGGTCCCCTCAGGCCGCCGCGGGCCTGGGTGACGCCCCGCGCCTGGCCACCCTGCTGAGTGATGTTTGGATGATGGACCCGGCCGACCCCAGGCGTAGCGCCATCCTCTCCGAGAGCCTCTCCCTCGCTGCCTTTAATGGACAGGCGGAATGCGCCAATGTGCTCTGTCAGGCCGGCGCGGACCCTGCCCAGTTCAACCCGGAAGGTTTCCATCGCCACTGCACTCCGCTTCACAACGCAGTTCATGCCAAAGCGCTCGACACCGTGAAGGTGCTCATCGAACACGGAGCGGATACCACCATAAAGGACCGGCTCTGGGATGCTACCCCGGTTGAGTGGGCGACCTACCTGGGGCATGAGGAAATCGCGACCTGGCTGCGTGAGGAAACCGAATAAATCATCCGCCTTCCCGGCTGGCAGACCAGATTGATCAGCGCCGCTGATGCTGTCCGCCTTTGCGCACCACCGTCTCCACTTCTTCAATAAGTGTCTTCAGGCTCTTAAGCACGTATTGGCGTGTGCTGGGCGGGGTGAGCTTCATCAGTTCTCCATATCGGAACTCCAGCTCATTGATGGACGCCTCAGTCAGCTCCGGGTCTGGCGCGGTGCTCTGCCGGACAGCTTCACGCATGAGATCATTCAGGGTATTCTCCGCTTCACCCAGGCGATTGACCGCATGCACGCCGGATTGCGCGGCTAATCTCTCATCTTTCGTCTTCCTCCGTTTGGGCCCCAGCGGATTGGCTTTCGCGGATGCTCCACTCTCCGGCGACCAGTTCTTCCGCTCCGCCTCCGCGCCGTCGGCCGGAGTTCCTCCAGCCGGTTCCGTCTTGACCTCGATCGTGCCGTCCCGGCTCATCATCGGTTTCGGCAGCGCAGTCACCACCGCGTCGCGCCCGGCCGCTTCGTGGCCCCGCGTTTGCTGGCGGCGGCGGCGGCGCCGGGCACGGGAATTCATTTTGCTCAGCAGAACCCTCAAACCCAGTATGCCCAGGGCAAAGGCCCCACCCGCCAAAATGGCCAGAAACAGGGAGTAATCCTTTTTCTCCGGCACATTCTGGTCCGGGCCATCGCCCGGCTCTTCTTCACCGGACATTTCCTTGGTCACGTCCATCCGCTCCAGAGGCGCTTCGCCGGGCTCGCGCAGGGCTTTGCTGTCCGGTAATTTCTCCTGCAGTTCATCATTCAGGAAGGGATAATCAGTATCTTCCAGGTCGAGCTCCGGCTTCTTGAGCATGTCATCGAACCTTCCGCTGCCCGGCAGTCTCTCCTCGTTCCCGGTCGATTCAGCCCCGGCTCCCGCGCTATCCCCGGACTCGGACTCGGTTGGGCGTTCAAAGGCACGCACGGCAGACTTTCCTTGGCCAGGCCCGGCCGCTTCTTCATCCTCTTCCGGGATCGTCTCGTCCAGGCGCGCGAGCATGGCATCCAGATCACCGCCCTCACCATCCGCGCCAATCTCGGGCTCCAGCTCCACATCCGCCGGGATCTCACCGCGCTGCAGCCCTTCCCCCAGAAACTTGGTGGCCGTGACAATGAAAGCGCCGATCGAGTTCGCTTCATTTGCGTGCGTCTGCGTCGCCTTGACGAGGGACTCGAGAAATGGTCCACCCTGACCGAGCTGGGTCATGCCGGAGGGAATGATCGTCAGCTGCCGGCTGGTCGCGTCACCGCCTTCAAAAAGAAGGACTGCCCCCTGATCAACGCGTAGCTTCTCCGCGGCCAGCGCCCGGGCCATCTCGGCGTAGGCTTGTCCCTCTCCAGAACGCGCCGTCAGCAGGTAGAGCTTGAGCCCGGCGTCCCTTTCCAGGCGCTGGATCACTTCCCATGCCCGGTCCAGGTAGGAGTTATTCAGCAGCTGCCCATCGTCTTCCAACTGAGTCCAGGTGCGTTCTCCCAGGATTTCACGCTCATTCCCATCCGGGTCTTCCGCCTCTGTGAAGTCCAGCCTGACGGTGTTTGAGACGGATTCGGTGTCTGACCCAGCCTTGCGTGATTCACTGGGCGCGGTTTGTGCTGCGGCTTTGGGCAGCACGAAACCCAATCCCAGCCAACCTGCGCAAAACATCGCCAGAGCAACGCAAACCCTCGACTTCCTCATACTTGACGGGAAATTGTCACCGCCTAGCATAGCTGCAGAGTTGTCAGGAATTCCCAGCCGAGTGTGCCGCAAATGCATCGCCGGATGATTGATTCCGGAAACTCTCCAAGGTCAAGTTTTACCTCTGTGGCGCCCGCACCAAATCATGACTTCGAACCAACCCTCAAACCGGTCACGCCCAGCCAGGATTCCTTCCGGGTTGCCTGTCGTTCTTTTTGCCGTCGTGATCCTTAGCAGCATTTCCGGGTGTGCCGTTATGCAGCGCAAGGATGTACCTCAGACGGTCGCTCAAGTGGATCTTTCCCGCTACTCCGGTAAGTGGTTTGAGATCGCACGCCTCCCCAACAGCTTTGAAAAGGGGTGCGATTGCGCGACGGCTGAATATGCCGTGCGGCCTGATAACAGCGTGGCCGTAAAGAACACCTGCTTCAAAGCTGATGGAGAATCTTACTCTGTCCGCGCGGTGGCATATAAGCGTGATCCCGGCGGAGCCAAACTGGGTGTTTCCTTTGCCCCCGGCTGGCTTAAAGCTCTCACCGGTCGCCTGACCGAAGGAAAATACTGGGTCCTCTACGTCGATCCAAACTATCAGCGCGCTCTCGTAGGATCACCGAACCGCAAATATCTCTGGATCCTGGGCCGCGAGCCCCGGTTGCCCCGTCCGGAACTGGAACAGCTCCTGACCATCGCCCAGGAGCAGGGCTATGATACCAGCCGGCTTTACTACACCCAATGTGCAACCATGGCGCTGGCCTCTGGAACGACGGAGACTCCCTCGACTGGCACAGAACAGGAAGGGAATCAGCTCAACTGATCCAGATCCGACTTCCCACACGGAGATATCCCGGGTTTCCTTTTCCTCTCAAGCCGGGGCTTCCCGCCCTGCAATCCAGACCACCACAACTTTCCATCGTCCGAAAATCCTACTCAAGTTTTACTCCATCCTGAACGAAAAACATGAACATCCTGATCCTGGCTGCCGGCTATGCTACCCGGCTTTACCCTCTGACAGAAAATACCGCCAAACCTCTGCTCACCGTCGCCGGAAAACCGATGATTGAGTGGGTTATGGACGCTTTTGCCCCTTCGAAGGACCAGCTCGAGACGGTCTACATTGTCACGAACGATAAATTCGCCCACGACTTCCAGCAGTGGGCGGACGGTTATCGTGCGGCCAAGGCAGCCATGGATTTCAAAATCATCAATGACGGATCGACTTCCAATGATGATAAACTCGGCGCAATCGGAGATATTCATTTTGTCGTGAACCAGGAAAATCTCGCGGAAAATGATTTAATTGTGGTCGCCGGAGATAACCTTTTCAACAAACCGCTGGACGGTTTTATCGAAGCAGCCAAAGGACGCCCGGCGATGGTGGGCGTCTATGACGTTGGTGATGTTCCCTCCGCGAAGAAATACAATAATTTCACGACGGACGGTGAGGGACGGATCACCAGCTTTGTGGAGAAACCGGAAAATCCGACCAGTTCTTTAGCAGCCATCGCCCTTTATTATTACAGCCGCGCGGTGGTGCCACTGTTCAACACCTACATCGCGGAAGGGAATAACCCGGACCAGCCCGGGCGCTTTGTCGAATGGCTTTTCCCGCGGGATTCTTTTTACACCTATCAGATTGATGGCATCTGGTTTGATATTGGCAGCAAAGAAACGCTTGAGGAGGCGAACGAAGTTTTCAGGGAATTCGTGTAAGGCCCAGCTTGGCTTCAATCCGTTGCGGGCTTGCGCATCGTTCTACCTGATGTGGCACACCGCAAACCTCACCTGCCTGAAAAAGTCTGCGCTGTTTGCGGACGCCCCTTTGTCTGGCGTAAAAAATGGGAGCGCTGCTGGGACGCCGTGAAGTATTGCAGTGATCGATGCCGGCGAACGGCCAGAAGCTCCTCATGCAGAAATCAGCCCGGTTGAATCCGCGTTTGTTTCGGTTTTTGACCGGGGAGCAAACTGAATTTCTCGCATTCCGCGTAAAAACTCTCGAAGGCATTGAGCAAATGTTTCCGCAGGACTGGCGCGGAGATCTGGATGGCATGTGAAAGCTCACGGAGAAACCGGCTGCGCTCCTCCATCTTGCGGCGCATCAGGTCATCCTGTTTTTTCCGGGCCTGCGTGGCCCGCCAGACGAAGTAATCGGAGAGTTCTTCCAGCGCGTCAAAGAGCGGATGATCGCGCAGCTCCTCCAGCTTGGACGGCGTCAGGCTTTCCGCTTTCTGTCCATAATGAAGGGCCCGATACTCCTTAAAGCAGGCGACGAGCCAATCCTGAAAAGACATTTCTTCCGGACGCCGTTTCTTCGCTTTGTTTGAGGCGCGATAATCCAGGTCAGAGTATGAAGGCGCGACTTCTATCTCCACTTCGTCCCTGAGCCCACCCCCATTGCTGGCCGCGGCCACCGGTCTCTTCTGTAAGGACCTCCGGCTTCGTTCGTAGAGCGCTGAGCGCGACTCCCCAGAGCCCGCTTCACTGCCGCCCCGTCCCAGGAAAAGCCTCTGGGTCAGCCGTTTGAGGGAATCCATCCCCGGGCGGGCCTGGCGCTCTCGCTGACGTCGGCGAACGGCGTCCTGATGGGCCATCTGACGACGCCGTTTTTCTGCCGCGGCCCGCGCTGCTTCCGGGGATGCCTGCACCGGCCGGTACATGTTGAGCAGCAGGAAGGCTCCACCCGCGATGACCAGGACGAGGATCAGACTGATGATTGTCACCGTCATGGTGCGCTGGTTGATCCAGCTGGGCAGCCCCCCCTTCTGACCAGCCTTCTCCGCATCCGGATCAACGCGCTGCCCTGCCAGAGCTGCTTCTCTTGCCGCCTGGGCCTCACGTTCCTCCGCGGCCCGGCGGGCTTCTTCTTCCTCGGTCCGCTCCTGCCGGACCTGCTGCACTCCGCGAGGCAGACTCACCGTCAGGCTGTCCACCATGCCGAAGGTTTTCTGACCCAGATCCAGTTCGGCATCAAACTCCACCCAGGCTTTCTGCACCAGCTCATCAAGCCGCTGACGCGGTATCTCCTGATTCAACTGCTGACTGACGACGATCTCTGGCGGCGAGTCGATTCCGCTGGTCAGGATCAGCAGAGCTGGCCCCTGACGCATCTCGAGCCGCAACGCATCCAGTGCCTGCTCCTTGATCACTTCCTGCAGGTCATCCGCGGAATTCACCACAAAGATGGAAATGCCCTCCACCGCCGCGAACTGATCCAGACTGACCAGGATAGAGCGTTTCATCTCCTCACTGATGCGTTTCTGGCGGTCGACGACGCGTTCCCATGCCTGATCCGGATCCGGCTTGGCAAAGGGGGCGGGCAGGAGCTCGCGGCGAATGACCCGCTGATCACGCAAGTCACCGGTGGTTTCATCATTCTGAGCCTGAACCAGCCAGGCCGGGCTGACGCTCAGCAGAAGAAGCACACAAACCACTATGGCCTGCCATGACATCATGCCGCGAATCGCTTGAGGTGACGAATTGGCTGAGAGAAATCGCATCCGTACCCTTCTCGTCATTCACCCGCAGCCGGGGCAGAGCGGGAGAGCAGCGCCTCGATCTTTTCGACCAGCCGTTCCAGATCCACCGGCTTGCTTTCGTATTCATCACAGCCAGCCTCCAGGGCGGATTGACGGTGATGCTCCATGGCATGCGCCGTCAGGGCGATGACCGGGACCTCCCGGGTGCCTTCACCTGCCTTCAGTTGCCTGGTTGCTTCCCAGCCATCCATCACCGGCAGGCTCATATCCATAAGAATCAAGTCCGGCAGGCTGGTCCTCGCCTGGTTGACGGCTTCCTGGCCATCCACCGCCATGGACACCTCATAGCCACGGCGCCGCAGACGCCGGGCCAGCATGTCCCGGTTCATTTCGTTATCTTCTACCAGCAAAATTCTCTTCATCAGAAATTATCGTCCCAATCGATCCATCCAATCTCAGGTGGTCCTTCTCTTGCATCATTGTCATACCTTATCGCGCTTGCAATTCCACTTCCACCTTGCATTGAACCCGTGACTAAATCTTTAGTGCCGGTTATGGCCAGACTCCTTCCGCAACTTCCGGCACTCACCCGTGCCCTTATTCTCTCCGTGGTGGTGCTGCCACTCTATCTGTTTCTCGCCGGTTGCCCGCCTCTCACGGAGGAAGGACGCCGCAAGGAGAAGGAGAAATTTGATTCGACCACCAGGCAGTCCTACCAGGATCTGGAGTTCCAGGCCTTCACCGGGCGTCTCCGACAGGCGGTTGCGGCCAAGGATTACCGCAGCCTCACTGCAATGATGACCAATGATTTCGGCTTTGACCTTTACAGTGATCTGGTCGGGCCCGGGTATGCTTTTGTTTACTGGAATGAGTATGATCTTTGGGATGATCTCCAGCGGACCCTTGATCAGGAATTTCGGAACTATGACCAGTTCCTCGTTGCTCCCAAAGAATTCGCCTACTCTCCGGAGGAATTCCAGGGACCAAGGGCCGGGATCCTGAATACCCGGCGGGGCTACCGCTTCGCCTACTTCGTGGATGGCGAAGGCCGCGATCTCGACGCCGGGGCAAGTCCCATTGTGCCAAGTGCTCCGAGTGATGCCACTCCCCGCAGCGGTACGCTTGATTCCCTTCCTCACCGGCGGTCGTCCTCCGGCGTATTTCCTTCCGCCGCTGATGGCAGTGCCACGGCCCTTCCCTCAGGCACCGCCACGGCCACGGCCGGTCCGGCGGCGACCTCTCCGGCGGCGGGCGATGCAACGGATGCCATGCCTGAGCAACCGCGCATTTCAATCCGCCCCTAGGCACCAGTATTCAGCATGGCGGAGAACAAGCGGCCCGTGGGCATCATTATCCCGGCGCGGAACGAGGCGGAGTGTATTGGTCCAGTGCTTAGGGAACTGCGACAGGCGCTCAATGCATGGGCCGGGGTCGCGGCAGATTATCCCGTAGCCGTGGGGGTGAACGCCACCACAGATGAGACCGCGGCCATTGTGCGCGAAATGGGTGTGATCTGTGGCGAAACCTCCGCGGCAGGCTACGGCCATGGTTGCCAGGCGGCGATCGATGCTCTCCGCGCGCAGCATCCGCAGGTGCAGGCTTTCATCTTTATGTCAGCCGATGGCGCAAATGACCCCGCCGACCTGCCCCGCCTGCTGCGCGAATTCGATGCGGGCTATGAACTGGTGATGGGCTGCCGTACGATCTGCCGGGAAAATTATCTGCGCGGATCTGATCCGCGCCGGGTGACGAACTTTGTCCTTGGTGCTTACGCGTCTTTTCTCTCCGGGCGCATTTACCGGGACCTCGGCCCTTATCGCCTCATCAGCCGGGACCTCTTTGACCGGCTGGCCATGTCTGAGTTTACCTGGGGCTGGACGATTGAGCCGCAGATCAAAGCCGCTCGGCTCGGTGCCCGCACCATTGAGATTCCCATGCGGGAGCGCCCCCGTCTGGCTGGGCAGCAAAAGGTTTCCGGGGTCTCCTGGCGGCACTCGATAAACATCGCCAGTCACATCTTTGCATCTGGCTGGCGGGCCCGTTTCGCTCCCGTCCAGGGTGAGCGCGCAGGCTTGAAAGCACCGGAATCGCGGGCTAGGCCAATGGGCATGACGACCCAGCCTGAGCAGCTCGACTTTCTCATCCAGTTCCTGCGCTTTCCGAGCGTTTCAACCAATCCTGAGAAGGCCGGCGATGTCCGCGCCTGCGCGGAATGGCTGTGTGATCTCTATCGATCCGCCGGACTCGAAGCTCGGGTTCACCCGACACCGGGCTTGCCCGTGGTGCTGGCTCGCACACCGCATGAGCCGGCCAAAAAGACGGTCCTCATCTATGGTCACTATGACGTGCAGCCGGAAGATCCGCTTGAGCTCTGGAATTCTCCGCCCTTCGAGCCGCGCCTCGAAAATGACCGGATCTGGGCCCGGGGTGCTACAGATAATAAAGGCCAGATCATGGCGCACACCCTCGGAGTTTTAAGCGAACTCAAGGCCGGCCGGGAACTGCCGGTAAACGTCATTTTTCTCGTCGAAGGAGAGGAAGAAATCGGCAGCCCGCACCTGGCGCCCTTTGTGGAAGCGAACCGCGAGAAATTGCAGGCCGATTTAATTGTCATCAGTGACACCGGCATGCTGGGCGAAGGCGTGCCCACTTTCACCTATGGTCTGCGTGGAGTCGCCGCCTGTGAACTCCATCTGACCGGACCAGCCACGGATTTGCACAGCGGGGTCTATGGTGGAGCCATCGTCAATCCCGCGACGGCTTTAAGTCATATGCTGGCCAGTTTGCACGATAGTGGCTGGCGCGTTACGGTGGACGGTTTTTATGACGATGTTGAGCCCCTTGAACAATGGGAACGCGAAGCCTGGGCCCAGCTCCCCTTCAATGATGACACCATGAAGAAGGTGAGCGGCGCTCCGGATCTGGACGGTGAGGCTGGATACACTTCACTTGAGAGAACCTACGCCCGGCCAACGGTTGAGATTAACGGCCTCACCTCCGGATTTCAGGGGGTTGGCACCAAAACGGTGCTGCCCTCCAAAGCGAGCGCCAAGATCTCCATGAGGCTGGTTCCCAATCAGAGAAGCGGGAAACTTTTCGATTTGCTTGAAGCGCATTTCCAAAAGGTTTTGCCGAAGGGTGTATCGATGGAATTTATCCGGGGACATGCGGGCGGCTGCTACAAGGTCGATCCGCATTCTCCCGCGGGTAAGGCCGCGCAGCGTGCCCTGCAGAAAACGTTTTCCGCAGAACCACAATTGATCCGCGAGGGAGGCAGTATTCCGATTGTTATCTCATTCAAAGAATTATTGGGATTGGATACACTCCTGCTTGGCCTGGCTCTGCCGGATTCCGGTATGCATGCTCCGAACGAAAATTTTCTTCTCGAAAATTTTTACAAAGGCATTGAACTCAACCGGGCGCTGCTTCAGGAGATCGCAGAAATGCCGAATTGATCAACGCCACCCTCAATGAATGTTGTTATGGCGGAAAAACTGACTTTTCGGAGACGGGTCTGGAATATCGTGGAAGTCGCCAAAGCGGGAGATCTGGCGAGCCGGTTGTTCGATGTGTTGATCCTTTCGCTCATTATTTTGAGCACCCTGGCCATTATTCTGGAATCGGTCGACACCCTCTTCGCGCAATATAAGCAACTGTTTATCGCTTTTAATATTTTTTCGGTCATCGTTTTTACGATCGAATATATCGGACGGCTCTGGTCGTGCGTGGAAGAAGAGGAATTCAGGCACCCCCTCTGGGGCCGGCTGCGTTTTGCCATGCGTCCGCTGCCCCTCATTGATCTTCTCGCCATCCTGCCGTTTTACCTCGCTATGATCGGGGCGGATCTCCGCTTCATTCGGATCCTGCGAATCTTCCGGATTCTGCGCCTGGCTAAATTGGCGCGATATTCCGCCGCCCTGCGCATGGTGGGCGCTTCCTTTCAGCGCGCCTGGAATGAATTGATGATCACCCTTTTTGTCATCGTCGTCCTGGTCATTATGGCGGCGTGTCTGCTTTACATGGCGGAGCATGAGGCCCAGCCGGAAGCCTTTCAGGATATTCCCTCCACCATGTGGTGGGCGGTGATCACCCTCACTACCGTCGGCTATGGCGATGTATACCCCATTACGATTATGGGCCGGGCCCTCACCTCGATTATTGCCATTCTCGGCATCGGCCTGCTCGCCCTGCCGACGGCTATTCTCGGCGCGGCTTTTGTTGAGGAAATTGAAGCCCTCAAGAAAAAGCGTGAGCAGGAAGAAAAAGAAGGAGCGGCAAAAACATCTCAGCCCGGCGTGATTATCGAAGAATCCGCTCTCACCCAGGATCAGCCGGTGGCGAGCGTGAATCCTGCCCGCTGCCCGCACTGCGGTGAGCCCCTCACTGCGGAATACTCCAGACTGGTGGAGTGAGCCGGGCTGCGTCCGAAAAAAGAAGCGGCGCGAAAACGGGCAGGCCCTCCTAACTCCCCGCACAATTTCCGCACCGCTGATTAATGAATGCTTTCAGCGATCTATCGGCGGTGGCGGCGCAAAAGGCAGGCGCTGCCCAGCCGGACCCGAGATTGAGGCCTTCCAGATCAGCTCGTGCACTGCCGTATCCGTTGAAGAACTCTGTAATGATAGTCGCCTGGGAAGTGACGACCGCAAAGGAAGCCGACAGGCTGAGGGTAACGATGAGGAGCCGGGAGCGTAGAGGCGTTTCCCTCAACACGGTGTCACTTGCGCTGCGCGGCAGTCAACGTCTCAAAACGGAGACACGCGAACGTATCCAGCACCTGGCGCAGGATATGGGCTATACGCCCAATCCGCTCATTGCCGCCGGCATGGCCCAATTGCGCAGCCAAAGGCCGGTCCCACCTCACGGCACTGCCATCGCCTACCTCCACCTGTCTCAGGATAAGGACCTCCTTCGCTGGGCCGGAGTGCGTGCGATCATTGCTGGATGTGAACAACGCTGCGTCGAACTGGGTTATCGCCTCGAACGGATCAGAGTTTCGCCTGATCCCTCCAGGATTCAGGCACTGGCTCGACGCATGCAAAACCTCGGCATCCCGGGCGCTGTCTTCGCCGCCAGCGTGTCTTCCAGGCAGGAAGATTGGCTCCTGGTGATAACTGAAGGAATTCCCATCGTCACCTGCGGCCGGAAACTCTCCCATCTCAGGCTGCACGGAGCGAATTCAGACCACTTCAATGGGGCTCGCCTCGCCTTGGAAACTGCGTTTTCCCTGGGTTACTCCAGGCCGGGCCTGATTATTCCCAGTGGTTTCGATGAGCTTCTCGGCTGGCCCATCCGTGGGGGTTTTTTTTCAGGACTTGGCCGGTTCGTGGAGATCACGGAAAACTTCATCCCACCTTTAACGGAGTACCCGCCCCGGCCAGGCCCGCCGGGATTGCTTCGCGGAATGGTGGCAGCGTTGGAATCCCGATGTCATCCTGACCAATGATAAGCTGATGTCCGTGTCTCAATGGCGCCAGTTAAACCCATTCGCCACGCCCGTCGGCCTGATTCAGCTGGGCCTCACCGAAGAAACTCCGGACTGGGCTGGGGTCTCCTATCCCGGAGAGGAAGTGGGCCGAACCGCGATCGACATGGTCGTGGCACAGATTCACCGGGGCGAATGCGGGGTGCCTTCATTTCAGAAAGTCAGTCTCGTCGAAGGCCGCTGGATAGATGGCGCGACCTGCCCGCCCAAGGCTGAACTCCTGCGCCGCTCCTGAACGATTACTCCATCAAATGGCATTCGCCAGACGCCCTACGCTCACCGGCATGGGCACCCCAAGGCTCTCCGAGATGGCACGGAGCAGCTCGATCTCGTCGACGGTGACCTTCCGGTCATGGGTTACAATGGCCGCACAGGCCGCAATGATCCCGCGTTTGAGTTTCGGCTGCAACCTGTCCAACCGCTGGATAGCGGCATCGATCGTTTTCAGGCTGCACTGCTCCCACCGCACAAGCTCCGCCACAAAATCCGGCAGAAACTCATTCCCCTGACGGATGGAGGACTTGGCGCGATTCTCATCTGATCCTGGCTCAGGCAAACCGATGTGGGCGAGACTGGACAGCAGGAGAGAAATTTCCTTTCTGACCGGGTCAAGTGACCGGATGCGTGCTCCGTCAGGGATGCGCGCCTGCGTAGGGGCAGCGGCTCCGTAGTGGTGATCCAACTGTCGTGAGGCCAGCTTCAGCAGGACATACTCAAAGAGATCAATGCGCCGGTCATGCTCCGCGAGAGCCTGGAGTTGGCGGCGCAGCTCCTTAAACTGCGGTAGAGAAAGACGGCGCAGCCCGGAAAAGCAAAGATCGACCATGGGCAAACGGTGGCGCCTCGGCAGATTATCGATTACGGGCAGCAGCCGCTTGAGCTCAACCAGAACGCCCCGGGGCGGCTCTCCCACATCCATGAATTGGAGCTGTTCGCGGCGCGCCTGCGGATCACGGCTGAGCAATAGCCCAAGCAAGGTGGCGTAAGCGCCCGAAATTTCCTGGGCTGCCTCGAGAAGCTCTTTCGGCAGGACCTTGTATAGCGCCTGGGCGGTTTCGATGTCCTCCTTCTCCAGAGTCCCGGCACGCTCGGCCAGTTGTGACGCCGTCGTGGCCCGGATGGTCGACTTTTCTCGCGTCCCGTGCAGGGGTGTCACCCCGCTCACCGGTCCCGCAGAAGCCTGAGGCTCAGAATGACGCGGCCCGGGAGCGGTCGCCTCGAATTCTTCCGCACGGGCAAGAAGCTCCGGGCTGATGCGCTCAACCCGGACGAGGACCGGCGGATGCGTGGCGAACATATCGCTGAAGAAGCCACTGATCCCTTTCGCAAAATACATATGACTGGCCTGGGCGGCATTTGGAGCCTTCAGCTCTGAACCCGCAGTGTAGCCGCCGATCTTCAGCAGCGCTCCACCGATGCCCTCCGGATTGCGCGTGAACTGCACCGCGCTGGCATCTGCCAGAAACTCCCGCTGGCGGCTGATCGCGCTCTTGATCAGATTCCCGAAGAAAACTCCGAGGCTGCCGATGAGATAAAGAGCCAGACCGCTGAGCAGAATTATGACGATAATCGCCGCACCGCCGTCCTTACTGTCACCGCTGCTCACACGCACATAACGGAAAGATCGGAGGATGACCGCGCCGATCGTGCTGATGAGCAGGATGCCCGCGATGAGCCCGATCAGCCGGACATTGAGCCGCATATCCCCATTTAGAATGTGACTGAACTCATGGGCCATGACTCCCTGAAGCTCATCACGATTGAGCTGGTCCAGGCAGCCCTGGGTCACGCCAATGACCGCGTTGTCAGTCTCGAGACCGGCGGCAAAGGCATTGATCCCGAGTTCATGCTCAAGCAGATAAACATCCGGCACCGGCACACCTGAGGCGATGGACATTTCCTCAACGACATTCAGGAGCTGACGCTCTTTGGGGTCACGCGTCGTCGGCTGAACCAGGCGGCCGCCCAGAGATTCCGCCACCACTTTACCGCCGCCACTTAAAGCGGCCATTTTACTCGCCGAACCAAGAGCTACTACCCCGGTCGTGCCCCCAACCGAGCTAAGCAGCAAATCCCACCGGAGCAATCCGCCTGAATCTCCACTCAGGACAAAGAACAGAACGGCATATACCGTCAGCCCGATTCCCAGCGTGGCGAGGATGAGATACAGAATGAGCCGGAAGGTTTTCTTCCGTGCCTTTTCCTGATGAGAAAAGAAATCCATGCCCGTGGCGAAGTGGGGATCGTGCCCCGGACTCAGTCAAAGGATACCTTAGGCGCCTCCGTGCGGACGGCTTCATCCTGCACCTCAAACCAGGACGCTTTTTCAAAGCCAAACATCCCCGCAAAGATGATTGTCGGGAAGGATTCGCGTTTGGTGTTAAACTCTGTGACCGCGTGATTATAGGTCTGACGGGCAAAGGCCACTTTATCCTCCGTCTCAGAGAGAGTGTCCTGCAGCTTGAGCATGGTCTGATCACTTTTCAGTTCCGGGTAAGCCTCGGAAAGGGCGAAGAGCCGGCCGAGCCCCATACTCAGATTATTCTCCGCCTGACTCAGTTGACCGATCTTGCTGGCGTCTGTCGGGTCAGACTGCGCGGCTTCGCGGGCGCTGACCGCAGCATTGCGCGCCTGGATCACCGCCTCGAGTGTCTCGCGCTCATGCGTCATGAAGCCTTTGGCCGTTTCCACGATATTCGGGATGAGATCGTGACGGCGCTGCAACTGGACATCAACTTGCGCGAAGCCGTTGCGAACGGCATTGCGTAGCTTGACCAGAACATTATATGCGCCCAGGGCGGCCCCGCCGATGATCAGAACGAGCAGCAGGAGCAGGCCAAGCGCACCGAAGAGAAGCAGTTGCGGGTTATCCATGACCGCAAATCTGCAAAATCCAATGCTCCAGAGCAAGACAGTTTGAGCGAAGTGGAGCGGGAAGATCCCATCCCTTCGGTCAGGTCACGATCAGATCCTTCACGATGCCATTGGCTTCGCCGCCCTGGAAGTTTTCCGGAACAGGCGCGCCGAAAGTCGTGAAGACGCTCTGCCACAGATTACCGAGGAGGGCGTCCTCCTGATTGAGGTGCCCCTGATGCTGGACGCCGTGATTGGTGCCGCCGAAGACAAGGGCAGGTAAATTATGATTATTATGCGCGTTGATCGTGCCGCCGGTGCTGCTCCACACGGTGATGGTATTATCGTAGAGGGTACTGTCGCCTTCTTTCACGCTTTTGAGTTTTTCAATGAAGTAATTCCACTCCTCCATATACCAGACATCAGACTGTGTGAGCCATTTCAGCTTGTCCGGATCTTCCCCGTGATGGGTCATTTCATGATAACCATAAGGGTTGCCTTCGGCCTTGAATGAATAGGTCCCATCCCGCAGATCCATCCTCGCCATGTAAGAAATTACCCGCGTGCTGTCGGTCTGAAGCGCCAGAGTGATGACATCAAACATGAGCCGCTGATAACGGCGGTAGTCCAGCTCCCTTTTCCCCGGATCAAGGCTCTGCTGGTCACCGAATTCCAATTCCTCGACTTCAGGTTTCGGTTCATGCAGCCATTCGCGGTCTTCCTGCATTTTCGCTTCGACGTCACGAATCGCCGTCAAGTATTCATCCATTTTCTCTTTGTCCGTCTGGCCGAGCTTTTTCACAAAGCGCTTCGCTTCATCCTTTAGCTCATCGAGAATGCTGCCGCGTTTCGCGAAGGATTCTTCACGTTGTTCGATTGATTCGGCGGTCTCCGGCCGGAAAAGACGGTCGAATAAAACATGCGGCCGGTTTTCTGCCGGGATCGGCATTCCGTTTTTTGTCCAGGAAAGCGTGTGATCCTGCGGATTCCCAAATCCGGTCCCATTGCGGATTCCGAGAACGAGCGATTTATAGCGCGTATCTTCACCGATCATCTGCGCCAATTCCTGATCACAGGAAATGCGCAGATCACTCCCGGCATCATGGGTATTGGTCCCGGTCAGAAACGTCCGGTCCCCGCTATGCCCGCCGGAGTGCGTCAGTTTCATTCCGGAAATGACGGTGAAATCATTCTTGTGAGCCTCGAGCGGCTTCAGAATCTTCGTCATTTCATAGTCTCGACCAAAAGTGGACGGAGTGAAATCCCGGCCATTGACCCCCATGCCCCACATGCAGAAAACGGCGCGTTTCGGGATACCCGCCGCGTTTACCCCGCTCATCGCGGCTGGATTTGCCCGGACAGCAGCCGGGACCATGGATTCAAGCCACGGCAGCGCGAGGGTCGCACCCGCCCCTTTGAGAAAAGTGCGGCGTGAAAAACGGGGAGCCTGATTCAGAATGTTAGCCATAAGTCAGAGGGGCGAAGGTGGCCCGGGTTGATGGATTAAGGTGGAGGTTGAGAGAAAAACTATTTGGTCTGGAAAGGTTCAGACATCACAATGGCCGTGATGAGTGAATGCATCTCGTAGTTGTTTTGGCGCACTTCAGCAGTGATCTGATCGAGAACTTTATTGTCCATGTAATTCACGGGACGGCCCAGAGCGTAGGTCAGCATCTGTTTGGCAAAAGCCCGGTTGAAATCGTCTTTCATCTCGAGCAGGACCATCTTGTAGTCCTCCAGATTGACAAAAGATTTCCCGTTCGGCAATTCACCGGACACGTCCAGCACAGGGGTATTCCCGCCACGAAAGTTTTCACCGTTCGCGTTCGTCCGCCACTTGCCAATTGCGTCATAGTTCTCCAGGGCGATTCCATAGGGATCAAGACCCACGTGGCAACTTGCGCAGGATGGTTCGGTGCGATGGAGTTCCAGACGCTCCCGTACCGTAAGGTTCTCGCCCTGCGCATTCGGCTGAATTTCCCCGGCGTTCGGCGGAGGATTGCCCGGAGGGTCATCAAAGAGTTTTTCCTTCACCCAAGTCGCACGACGAATCGGAAGGGTCCGTGTGCCGTCAGACAATAAAGTCATCAGCCCAGCCATTCCCAGCACTCCGCCCCGGTTATCCTGAGGACGGAGGTCAACTTTGCGGAATGCCTCACCTTCCACTCCGTCAATTTCATAGTGTTTGGCGAGGCGCTCGTTGATTACAAGAAATTCACTGTCGAGAAAATTGTAGATGGGAAGGTTCTCACGCAGGATTGTCCCGAAAAACTGGTAGGGCTCTTCAATCGAAGCCGCTTCAAGGTCCTCACCGTAATCCCGGTACTCGCGCGCCGGCTGGACGGAACCATAGTCCCGCACGTCCAGCCATTGCCCGGCGAAATTACGCACAAACCGTTCCGCCTTCGCATCATTCAGCATGCGCTTGATTTGCTGCCGCAACACCTGCGGATTGCTGAGCTTGCCTTCCGTGGCCAGATAAAAAAGTTTATCGTCGGGCAGACTGCTCCAGAGGAACATGGCCAGCCGGGTAGCCAACTCGAAATCATTGATGCGCCGGACTGATTTATCTCCTTCCGGTTCCGCAATGAACAAAAAGCCGGGTGAACATAATATGCGGATGAGTGAAAGCCGCATCGCTGGATAAAAATCCACGCCCTCATTCATGGCTCGGATCGCCGTGGAGGCAGCCGCGTCCACCTCTTCTTCGGTCACGAAACGGCGGTAGGCGTAGGGAAGAAATCGCCGGAGGACTTTTTCCGCATAGGCCGGGCCGAGAATATTTTCGTCTTCATCCGGAAACATCCGCTGATGACCTGCAGGCGGCCATTCGTCATACACCGGTCCTTCCACTTCCACTTTATCCAAAAAGACGCGGGGAGCCGCCTCTATATCTTTCTCCGGATTAAAAATAACCTTTTCCGCAATCGCATCCCGCTTTTTCGCGAGCTCTTCCAGTTCGCGGCGCATTTCTTCGAGCTCCGCTTCAGGGGCACCCGCCGCGGCCTTATCCTGGATGTCTCCCCCCTTCCTTAGGTATTTAGTATGCCACTTGCTCCATTCCTCGTTAGATTTGCGAAGGTTGGGTTCGTGATCAAAATAAATATCAATGCTTCGCTTGATGTCCTCTGGTCCGGGGCGCAAATGCATTTTAACCTCTGTTATGCCAGACTCATCGATTGGCACAATCGTTTCTTCCCGGAAGGGTGTGTCACCGGCGTAGACAATCTGAAAGCGTAAAGGTTCTTTCCGGCCCCGCTGTTCCTTGGTCGCATGCACCCGGATCCGGTAGAAACCCGGCTCCTGCACAATTTCATCGATCCGGACACTGTGAATGCGGTTCCATTGATCATTTCTGTGGTGCGGCGTGGTAAGAAACTCGACTCCATCCGCACGCACGACATATCCATGCACCGGAATGTCTTTCCGGTCTTCCACAAGGACTTCCGGATTTTGGCGGTTGATCCGGCGGTAGTGTTCTTCCGGCTCGGTAATTTTAGAGTTAAGAAATTCTTCCGGTGACTCATTTTCCGGATCAACAATTACTTTCTCCGCGATTTTCGTGGCCACATCGATCGTGGCATTGAGCTGCGTCTTATCAATAAAGAGCGCCACGGAAAGCCGGTCAAACCCCTCGGCTTTGCCATCCGCCGGCAGACCTTCAACCAGCGGTTCCACTTCCGCGTCGGTCAGCAGAAACAGGTCCTTGATGATATTTTTGTATTCCTCACGGTTCAGCCGCCGCATCGGGATGCGTCCGCCCGCGTCCGCCGCCTGCAGTTCGGCCGCGCGAAGACTTGCGCTGATCCATTCCACAACGGCGGTTTGCTCTTTAATGTCCGGGCGCGGTTGACTGGATGGCGGCATGTCGCCCAGGTTAAGGACATCCATCACTTCATGCCACAGGTCTGCATTGGTTCCCTTCAGGAAATCCAGATGCAGATCGTTCAGGCTGAATCCCCCACGTGCTTCGTCACCGCCATGACAGTCAAAACAGTGCTGCTTCATGAAAGGCTGCACCTCTTTGATGAAACCCTCTTTGGGATTAAACGGTTCGGCTTGCGAAGCCAGAACGCATATCGCGAACGCAGTCCCGGTTACCAGAGTGCGGAAAACGGTGAGGATCTGAGGGGGAGCATCCATCGTTCGGTCAATCTACGAGGTAAAAAGAGTCCGCGTGAAATGGATCAACCCTGGGAAGTGAGCCGAGCATAGAACGCTTGAATGAAGTGTGAGAGCCAGACCCTTCCCCTGAAGTTCCATAACGCTTTGGTAAGAAATCGCAATTCTTCTACAGCCGGTTTCATTCTCTACCCAAAAAAAACAAGGGTGACCCGCCTGCGCGAGCCACCCCTGCTTTGGTTGGTCGGGATGAGAGAGAGTTCTCAGAATCTCACATCAGACTCCGCTCGGCGAAGCGCCCGCGCTGCTAGCCTCTCCGGCTTCCGCTTCGATCTTCTGATCGGTTGTCGTTGTCACTGCGCCGGTAGCGATGTCGTGTTCAGTTTTCAGACGGGCGATATGATAGATCATCACGCCGTAGCCGCACTTCGCGAGCACGTCCGCCACGCTGTAACCAATCTGCAGGAAGGTTTCTGCGCCGGCGGAACTCAGGCCGAACATCGGCGCCATGTACGCGATCGGGTAAAATCCCCAGGTCGCGAGGGTGAGCAGACGGATGTTGCGAACGAGAACACGCACGTTTTCTGGTTGGCGCCCCATGGCCTGCCCCAGTTCAACCCACAGCACATACAGAATATAGATGAAGGGGATGGAGCTGAGCGTCCCCCACAGGGCACGCATCGCGTTCTGATCTTCCGGTAAAATCTCACCGGGATACCCCAGGATAATCATGAGGAACGCCGCCCCGCCAAGCCGCCACATCAGTGAATTGCTTTTCGCTTTGGTCAGGGCCAGCACCGCGATCAGTTCGACCATCAGCAGAGGCACCGTCAGCATCCAGTCGATGTAGCGGTAGGCATCGTTAAATGGCACTCCGCTGGCCTTTGCCATATCTCCATCAATGACAAAAGCGTGCTCCCAGCTCTGGAAAATGCGGAAGTAATGGTAAGCGGCAATGCCAACCACCAGGGCTGACATAAGGAGCGCGCCACGGTAGCGTTCGGCCACCTGATTGCGCGCTAGGATAAAGAACACGAAGGACGCAAGCATGGATGCGACCGCGAAGGATAGAGCATTGTAAACAAGGCTCCATTGCCACACTGGCATGTCGGGAAGATTCATAGGGACGTTTTGGGTTGGATTGGGTAGAGAGTTATTGAGAATGACTCGAAGAAATGAGGCGCAGTACTCCCGCGCTCGTTATTGACAACGTCGCGATAGCCGAACTTGGAGTCGCCTGTTCAAAAATTTATACCGCGCCCGGGCTTCGAAAGCCCTCCTTCTGGTCCATCGCGACGACGATGAGCACATGCGGAAAGGTCAGGCAGGCAATGCCCACCAGATATACCGCGAGCAGATCCAGCGGGTCCTGCCCGGAGCGCACGGTTACCGCATAAAGTACCGCCACCAGGGCCAGCGCCCCCAGGGTAGCCGGCGCGGCCAGCAGGGCAAAGCGGCCGAGAGCTCGCGCATATTGCCCTTCCTCCAGCCAGCGGCGGCACCCCGGACTCCACAGCATCAGCCGCCAGACATGCCTCGCCCCGTGCCACACCATAAAATACATCCCGATCGCAAAGATCGGTGGAGCCGCCACGAACCACGCGCTGAGCAGAATCACTTCGAGTGCGTCCTGCCGCCAGGGACTGCTGAAGCCGCGTTCAGACCACGCCTTCATCGTTAAATCGGCCAGAACCATCCCGGCGAAGCTCCAGCTTGCCGCCGCCAGAAAGCCAGGCTCCGCCATCCACAGATAGGCCTGCTCCGCCGCCGCTGGTTCCATGAAGAGCCCGGCAAAACGACGCAGCAGGGGCAGATACCCGTCCGGATGCGCCAGCAGTGGCAACAGCATGGGAAAACCGCCGCGCACAAGAATGGTCGACACCCGGAGCAGGCGGGATCTCTCCAACGCAGCATACGGCTGCCTCATGGAGCGAAGGGCGTGCAGGTCACCCTGGCCCCAGTGTAACCAGGTCAGCGCGAGAAACGAAAGTGCCGCCGTCAGCGGAAAAAGAATCCAGATGCCGAGATAAAGTGCACTGAAGGCCAGATAGATCACGACCACCGCAGCCACTGTGGCAAAGCTCAGGGGCCAACCTAAGAGCCGCAGCAGACACAGATGGTCGAGCGCACCATGCGGCATCCCGTAGATCAAAGCGCTGAGAGCAAAGGGCAGGAAAACCAGTCCGCCGGAGGCTTCCCAGCCGGTCAGAAACATGCCCCCAGCCCCGGCCGCGAGCAGCACGAAGGCGGGCCAGTTCACCCACCGTTGAAAGGCCGTCAGTTCTTCGCTCCCCGGCACCGCCGTCAACTGCCGTCCCGGATTCATGGCGAGGGAGGCTGACTGTTCGTTGCCCCTGCATCCGGCACTGTCTTCTGCCCCCGCGGAAAACGAGCGCTTATCCCGGCCACCAGCTTTTCTCCAAAGGGACGCCGTCGCAGATCAAACCACAGGACCACCCCGCCCACGATCAGGCAGTTCGTCACGAAAAAGAAAAAAGCCTCCTCGTATGGCAGCCCAAAGAAGTCGCCCAGGCTGGTTTCCTCCGCGATCCTCCAGATGCCGCGCCGGATCGCGAACCAGTCCATGAACCACAGGTAAACCGTCGGCGGCCAGATCGCCATGGCCAGGACCCCGCGCCAGGCCCAGAGCCGGTGCCCCCCATAGGCCCACTGAATCGCCAGCGGCGGACTCGCCCAGGCCACGATCAGCCCCATGTACCGGCTTTTTTCTACCGTGATCATCAGGATGCCGAGCACGGTAAAGATAAGCAGCAGGATCGTTCCTCCCCACCGGATGAATCGGTCCCGGCCCTCCAGCTTCTCCGGGACGATGCTCAGCTCCCGGGAACGCAGCAGCGTCAGCAGCCAGGCGCCCGTCATGAGCGGCTGCAGGATGAAGAAGATATATTCCTCAATCGGCACATGACCCCACCGGCCCAGCACCCTCTCCTCCCCGTAATCCCAGATCCCGCTTGCCACGAGGTAGTTGTCCCACGGCGTGGTGTAGGTGAATGCGAAGACGCAGATGATCAGCACTCCCGCGTAGCCCCAGATGCGATACTGGGTCTTGGCCAGCGGCAGAGTCGCCCAGAGGATCAAAAGGGGTGGTCCCAGGCAGAAAAGGAGAAATTGCCAGTAGGTCATGTTTAAATCACTTAAACGGAAACTGAAGAATGCCAGCCGCCAGAATCAGCCACACCCCGAAACAGCCGCTGCCCGTCCCCAAATTACGCTTTTCCAACCCGCCCGCCTCCACCGCACGGTCGATGATCTGCTCGACGGCTTCCTTCGAAGCCTTCAGATCACAGCCCGACGCTTTCCGGTAATACCGGATCGCCGCAATTAACCCGCTCCGGCGGTATTCGCTCAACACACGATCTTCTGCCGGCTCTGCACGGTCGACTTTTCCGCTCGTCGTTTCGCCTGCCACCATGGCGCCCTGCAGGCTCTCGATCCTTTCCTTCGCCTCGGCTAGGCCCGTTTCCGTACACTCCCGGTAGAGCTTGACCGCTTCGATCTTGCGGCCTGCTTCAAGCGCCTGTTTAATCTCCGCCATCTGCTCGGGGGTGGTCGTCTTTTCGCGCGGCATTCCCCCATTCTCCGCCTCCTGGCGAAATCAGCAAGACTGCCCGATGCCTTTTCAACCGTCTGAAATCCGTTTCTCTCTTCCTGACTGGGTCGAATCCTACATCCTCAAGCATCCCCCCGTCATGGATGATGCCACCGCCAAAATGCAGTTCGTCATCGGCGCCACCCGCCTGAATATCGAGCAGAAAACTGGCGGACCCTTTGCCGCCGCCGTTTTTGAGCTGGAAACCGGGCGGCTCGTCTCCCTCGGGGTCAATCTCGTTACCACCGCGCGTATGTCCCTGCTCCACGGGGAAATCGTCGCCCTCGCCGTCGCCCAGGCCAAGCATGGCACCTACGACCTCGGCGCGCAGGACCTGCCCGCTCACGAACTCGTCACCAGTTGTGAGCCCTGCGCCATGTGTTTCGGCGCCATCCCCTGGTCCGGGGTCAAACGCGTCATCACCGGCGCCACCGATGCCGATGCCCGGGCCACCGGTTTCCATGAAGGGCCCAAGCACCCGGACTGGCAGGGCGCCTTAAAAGAATTCGGCATCGACACCGTCACCCAGATTCTCCGCGACGACGCCGCCCAGGTCCTCCGCGAATACTCCCAAACCGGCGGCGAAATCTATAATTCCGGCGGGAACTGATCGTTAATTGCACGCTTGAAGCTTTCTGTAACCGTCTTGGTCGCTGCTGATTCGGATAGATTCCTTAGCGTATTGCGCGATTCCAGATCCACGGTCTTCCCAAATAGAAAGTCCTGAATGAACGCCTTCACCTTTCCGTAAAGTCGACCGCCCTCAAATCAATCAAATCAAAAGCGGCGGCGGAAAAGAATGCTGAGAAGCCCTACCGTCCCCAATAGCGCGGCTGTGGAAGGTTCGGGAACGGCATTAACCCAGAATTGCAACTCGCGATCTGCATCCGCATCCCAGGTGAGGTTGGTTCGGGTCGAACCTGAGATGTCAAACCGCTCGAAGACGCGCGGGTCAGACGCACCCGTGGTATTGAATCGGAAAAAATCTACCTCCCGGTCGACGCCGGAATCCGAGACGGTGGT
>CAZUPP010000008.1:9024-122587 GCA_964622095.1 uncultured Verrucomicrobiales bacterium | reverse complement strand
CAATATCGCGCCCCTCAAGGTCGTTTGCCGAATGGCAAGCTGAACAGGGGGCTTCGTAGTGGCACAGATGCCAGTGAGCATTCAGGGGGTCGAATACCCGTCAATCAAGATCGCAGCCGAACGATTGGGGGTCAGTCCCGGCTTCATCTCCAATAGGTTGAATGATCCAGAGAATTCGGAATTCGAAAGAATGAAACCTGTATCCAAACTCAAACCGATGAGCGATCCGGACGGACAAGCCGGGTTCTACGTTCGAACGACAACTGCACGGAAAAAAATCTTTCAAACGGCTGCCGAAATCATGGAAATTGATAACCCGGCCGAGTGGTTCTCACAGTGTATGAGAACACTTGCATTGAACGCTGTCAGCGTCCTTGAAGAAGACCACACCTTGGACATTGACCCGGACGTGTTGCGGGACGGCATTGCCGAGCATTGGTGGTTACTCACTCGATGAAGAAATCTTCATCGATCTTCTTGAGTTCGATCGACCGGTTCGGCCTGACCCCAACGTTGTGTTCGAGCATCAGGCTGGCAAGGCGCACCCCGTCAATCAAGATCAAGCGTTGCGGGACCCGTTCTGCGTATTCCAACGCACCGCTCGAAAATGTGGACGTTGTTACGAACACCCCTTTGTTAGCCCCTTTGCCCATCAAGCTACCGGCAAACTTCTGAATGTCAGAACGGCTAACGGTGTTTCCGGGTGCATACTTCTTGGCCTGCACATAGATGATGTCTAAGCCAAGTTTGTCCTCGGTGATAACCCCATCGATGCCTTCATCACCGGACTTGCCAACGTGTCGGCCGGCATTTGCGACCGATCCCCCGTAGCCCATGCTTACCAGCAAGTTGACGATCAGCCTTTCAAAGAAGGTCGGGGTTCCTTCTTGCACCTTGGAAAGTAGTTCATCCTTCAGCGTCACAGAGATTTCGCTATAGGCCGAGTCAATCCTTTCCTCGGGGGTGGACGTCTCGTCCGTGTCAACGTTGACTGTTGAATTGTCCCCGGACTTCTTCTTGTTCCGGAACTCAATGAACTCCGGGTACTGTTCCAAGAACTGGATGTCTATGACTCCCGGTGCGTTGGTAAGAACTTCTTTACCCCGTTCGGTCACCGTGAAGAATCCCCGTTTCGGTCGGTGCAGTAACTTGGCTTGAACGAGGTAGCTTACGGCCCACGTAACCCGGTTCCGCATTGTCGTCATGGTACCGCTTGGCAACATGTGTTCCCGTTCTTCTGGGGTGAGGTTGAACTCATCCGACAACAGCTGATATGCATCCTTGATCTGTACTTCACCGGTGGCACCCAGTTTCAGAGCCGGGAGCATCAATGTTTGATAATCGGGGATGGCCACAGGTGTCGAGTCCTATTCGTTGTCGTTCTTCTCTGTCGGTTGAAACCAGTCCGTCTGTGCGTCATCCCGGTGCCGTTCAACGAACGCTTGGATACATTGCCGAACGAAAGCCGACCGGTTGACGTTCATTGCATCGCACAAAGCAACGAACTCCCGATGAACCACCGGCGAATCGTCAGCATGGGCTGCCACGCTGAGCAAAAGGATGACTACCGTCAATAAACAGAGGTGCGGGGGATGGGACGGACGCAGGAAAGTCAACACGCGTTTGGGGGATTTGAGGGGACACTGAAGTAATCATATCTTCCCGCCTTCACAGGGAACTCAAGGACGGATTTAAAGAAACTTCAAAAAACAGCCGGATTAATTCCAAACCATCTCAGCTCCACCTCCCGCTTATCCTCAAACAACAGAAAGCGATACTTCTCCGGCAGCTCCTTGCTCGCCTCAATGAAGCGCACAATCTCCTGTTTTTCTTGATCAGATAATTTCAGTATAATCTACCCCCGATCTTCAGGTTTTTCCTTTGCCGACGAATGCTCCTTTCATCTGGCTCCACGCCCGTTTCGCTTGCCGCGGCGGTCTCCTGCTAACATACCCGAGGAACTTGACTCACAGGTCGCTCTCCACCAGATGCGAAACTGCATTCCCCAGCCTTTACAGAGGTAAGCTATTCAATGTGAAGACATAGTGGAAGCGGAAAACTTGGCCAGCAAGGTTATCGATCTCGCCCCTCCATTCACCACCCAGACCCACACCCATACGGCTCATTCAATGAATTGAACGAACGTTCCTTTTGGTTGGCCAGCTCCCCAAACTTTTTTCGCCTTTTTCGCTCCCGGATAACCCGGACGTCCCGGACGTGTTGCCCCTCCCGTTTTCCGGGGCGATATTGTTATCGAGAGTGAAAAAGAGTGAGAACGAGAGAGATAGTGAGTCATTCCTTCCCTGCCCTTCACCTGACCAAACCAAAGCAGAGCGAGCGAACAAACCGTCAATCCATCCGTCGATCCGTCGACCAGCCGATCTACCCCTGCCTCCGCCCAGGAACCCATCCCCCGCGCCGGCCATCCGTTCTGCCGCCGTCCATCTCATCCCATCCCCCCCCGCCTTGACCCCACTTCCCCCATCGCCACCCCCCGTTCTCTGCCTGTCTATCCGATGCCTTCTACCCGCCCTTCTCCTTTCTATTTTACCGACCGTTCGGTAAAACACTCCGCCCCTCGACAGCCTCCAGCCCCTATCCATGGGCTTCGCCCGTTCGGCACCCCTCGCCTCTCTCCCTTTTTTCCATTTTACCTTCCGGTCTAATCTGACCCGCATGCCCCTCCCCCGAGCCCCAAAACCGGCCACCTCACCGGGCACTGACTTTCGCCGCTCTCGCGAGAAAGACGGCGCCTCTTCTTCCCCCATGGCCCGGCAATCATCCCCACCATTGGCGGTCGAGCGTCCGGTATTGGATCGCTTCGCTCACATGGTCCGCCGTGATGGTTTCTTCCCCGGCCAGATCAGCGATGGTGCGGCTGACCTTGAGGATGCGATCGTAGGCCCGGGCGCTCAGATTCAGATGCGTCATGGCGTGGCGCAGATGTTCCGCCGAGGGCTCGTCCAGCACACAGAATTTCCGGATCTGTTTGCTGCTCATGCGCGCGTTCGTGTAGCGGCTGAGATGCGCCGGTGGATTTGCGGGAGCGCTTGCCTGAGGTTCGCCGGCCGCGGAGGCCATTTGTTTCTGCTCTTTGCGAAAGCGCCGGTACTGCACCCGGCGCGCCTCGGTCACGCGTTCGCGAATCGCCGCGCTCGATTCACCCGCCGCTTTCGAGGCCATATCTTTATATTCGATGGGCGCGACTTCCACATGCAGATCGATGCGGTCGAGCAACGGGCCGCTGATCCTGTTTTTGTACCGCTCAATCGCTTGCGGATGATCGGTGCAGCGTCCTTTGGGATCATTCGGAAAATATCCGCAGGGCGTCGGGTTCATCGCCGCGACGAGAATAAATTCGGCTGGAAAAGTCATGCTCCCGCTCGCCCGGGAAATGGTGACATTCCCATCCTCCAGCGGCTGGCGCAGAACTTCCAGCGTTGAGCGCCGGAATTCCGGTAATTCATCAAGAAATAGAACCCCATTTTGCGCGAGACTGATTTCACCCGGCGTAGGGATATTCGATCCACCGAGCAACCCGGCATCGGAGATGGTATGGTGCGGGCTGCGAAAAGGCCGCGAGGTCACCAGGCCGATCGATGAATCAAGCAACCCACATATGCTATGAATTTTCGTGGTTTCAATCGCTTCATCCAGGGTCAGGGGCGGCATAATCGTGGGGATGCGTTTCGCAATCATGCTTTTGCCGGAACCGGGCGGACCGATCATGAGTAAATTATGGCCACCCGCCGCCGCCACTTCGATCGCGCGTTTCACCGCGTGCTGCCCGCGCACATCACTAAAGTCCGCATCGCCCGAGGAATTTCTCGCCTGAAAAAATAATTCGCGATTGACCGCTTCCGGTTCGAGCCCTTCCCCATCATTCTCCAGATAAGTATAAACCTGCCTCAGATTATGCGCGGCATAAACTTCCATACCCTCCACGACGCTGGCCTCTTTCACGTTCCCTGGCGGCACAAACAATTTCCGGCGGCCACCTTCCCGCGCACAGAGCGCGATGGAAAGTGCCCCTTTGACCGGGCGCAATTCTCCACTCAAGGCCAGTTCCCCGACGAAAGCGCATTCCCTCAGCGCGGGCAGACTTTTTCCCTCCGCCGCCACGATCAGACCCAGCGCGATCGGCAAATCAAAAGATGGCCCTTCCTTGCGCTTATCCGCCGGGGCCAGGTTCACCGTCGTATGACCCCGCGGCCAGTGATACCCACTGTTACTGATAGCCGCCGTCACCCGATCCTGGCTCTCACGAACCGCTGCGTCCGGCAATCCCACGATGACAATGCGCGGTTTGCCCTTTCCCACATGCACCTCAATCTCCACCTCATAGGCGTCAATGCCCAAAACGGCCGCGGAATAGACGGTGGCGATCATGCCCCGCATTGTGCGCCCGGCGGAGCCAGCTCACAAGCCACAATTAATCGGCCCATCCGGGACCACCGGAGCAGAGGCCAATGCCGGAGACAGATAAAGCGCCTTCAGAAATAATACCTGCGCCAAACGTAACAATCAGAAGGACCCTTGCCGACTAGTTTGCCTTTTCTTCCAATTATAAGACTTTGCAGCCATAGCTATTTCGCCGACGTCAACAGATCAAACTCGTGAAGCAGTTCGTCTCGCTCCACCTCTGGAAAATCAAAGCACTGGTCCAGCATCTCCGGATTTTTCATGAGCGCCTGTTCAAGATCAGGAAAGTTGGTTTCCTGAAAAATCACCCGGCCGGTTTCCGGATCCGTCAAAGCAAAAAGATAATAGCGATACTCCCAACTGTAGTTGCGATTCTCGTAGTATTCCCATGAAGCCGCCTTGAATTCAAATTCACGTTTATCACCGGTTTCCGCTGCCGGGACTTCTTTCTCATCCGCCATGAGCACGTAATGCTGTACACGCAGACAAGCCGCATTACAAAACTCATGACGTTCCCCCCATTGATCTGTTTCTCTGAACCTCCCGAGACTACGAAATCGCCTCAGCGGCTGTCAAGCCATCACAAGAGCGTAATTCCGCGCTGATCAGCTCTACTTTAAAAGATGGACCTTCCTTGCGCTTATCTGTCGGGGCCGGATTTCACCGTCGTATAGCCGCGCGGCCAGTGATATCCACTGTTACTGATCCGGTAGAGCATTAATTCTCACCCAACTTAATCTGTTCACCCTTCGGCATGCGGTTTAAATATTCCGCCGCTTTCTGCGGATTGACGCTCAGCACCGTTTCCATATCCCGGTAGTTCGTTTCATAGTGCACCACGCGTCCGGTCGCCGGGTCTTGCAGGACAAAAAGATAATATTTGTAGGTTCGCCCGCCAATATTTGAGGTGTCCCGGTAAACATCATATTCCACCTTGCAGGCGCGAAATTCGAACTCCCGTTTCTCACCCCGCTCGGCCTCGGGCACTTCCACTGTATCGACATGCTCCACAAAGAAAGCGTCTTGGCGGTATCGATATTTCATCTCCATATCCATCGTGATCACCATGACCGACGCCTCCATGGCAGGAAGACTCTCAAACGAATTACGCCCTTCCAAAGTGAACTTGGGCGAGATCGTCATTTCCTCCACATACCAGCTGACATCACGGCGGCGGGTGGCAATCCGCACATTGACCTCCAATTCGGGAAAATCATTGAGAAGCCCGTTATCTTTGGCGTGCTGCTGCGCTTTCGTCCAGGAATCCGGCTGGAGATCGCGTTCAGTGACGGTCAGGGTGCGGCCACTCGCACGAATCTTTATTTCCTTTTTACTCGCGCTGAGGATTTCACATTCCAGCGTCTGGCCATTAACATCCGTCAACGGGATCTGGGAAAAAGCCACGGCAGCCCCGCCCGGAAGAAGCAGGATAATGCTGTACACGCAGACAAGCCGCATTACAGAATTCATGACGTTCCCCCTTTGATCTGGCATTTCTCAGAGCTACCCGAGCCTAGGAAATCGCCGCGACGGCTGTCAAGCCATCAAAAGTGTTATTCCGCGCTGATCAGCTCCACTTCAAAAAGCAGGGTGGCGTTCGGTGGGATGACTCCACCAGCCCCACTGGCACCATATCCTTTTTCCGCTGGAATGGTCAGCTTCCGGATCTCACCCGGTTTCATGCCCTCCACTCCGATGTCCCAGCCTTCGATCACCATGCCGGAGCCCAGCTTGAACTGGAACGGCTTGTCCCGGTCCCGTGAAGAATCAAACTTCGTCCCATCCGTCAGGGTGCCAGTGTAATGCACTGTGACCATGTCACCACTTTTGGCAGGAGTGCCTTCGCCCTCCTGCAAAACCACGATTTCCACACCGTCCTTCGTCATCTTGCGCTGTTCCCCGGTTTCTTCAGAGCCGTCTCCCGCCGTTTCCATTTCGGCGGCTGGTTTCTCTTCACCCTCCTCCGCCACGCTGATGGCGAGGGGCATGGAGGCGAACAATCCTACGGTGCACAGAGTAATGAATCGGGTCATGGGAAAGCAAATGATTGAATGAATAGCGGCGGGCAAGATCTGCGGGCCGAGTCGTTGACCTTCGCAGCCAGTGATCGTCTGACCGTGAAGCGAGGAGAAGGTTCAACCATTATTCGATCTCTGTGTCCGGGCCAATTACGGCTCGTCAGGCAGGTCAAAGTGCGGTAAGCTAGCCAATGAAAATGATTGCGGTCTGTGCGCTGAGCGCATGGTTTCTCTCGTCTGACCCCGGTCTGGTCTGGGCGCAGCGCTCGGCGGCCTCCGCCCCGGCGGAATCCCTTTTTGAAGAACCGGGGGTCAGTCGCGGCCCGACCTCGGATGTGGCCGGTGAGATGGAGGCCCTGGAGGTCTACGAGGAAGAACTGGCCAGCGAAATCCTTCTCGCGCTCGATGCCGCCGCGCGGGGTGATCAGGCCCGGCTGGAAAGTTCAAGCACCCAGTTTTTACTTCCTGATCCGGGCGAATTTTTTGCAGAGAATTTCGGCGAGGAATTGGGGTCGCTGCTCCGCGCCGAGTATGAGCGTTCCGTTGACGTGAAGGCTCTGGCCGGAGTTTTTCGGCGGGCTGCCGCGGCAGGTTATTCCACCATCCAGGTCAAAGGCTACCGCAATCCTTTCGCGCGGGATGTGCCGCAGAATATTGCTGCGGCCCTGAAAATCTCCGGTGAAAAATTTGCGATCTATAAAGTAACCCTGACTAGCCCCTATGATGAAACGGACGGTATCCGGCTGAGTTCGTTCGCCTTTGAAAATGGGCGCTTCCGTTATCTCTCATCGCTCAGCCGCCTGACCAGTGCGCGGGCCCGCGCCGGGACAACCCGGGTCGTGATTGGCCGGGATGCCCAGGATAGTGTAGCCAAGGCACCGGAATCACGCCGTCCGCAGCCGCCTGCGCCGGACGCCACCGCGGTGATTTTTTCTGATGTCTCGGTGCAGAGCCTGCTTGCGGCGCATTTCATGTTTAATCTGCTTGCGGAATCGATTGAGAACGAAAGTTACTCCGCGGAACGCGCTCGCGCCTACACCCTGGACCTGCTGCGTTTGTTGCAGATTAATCGTGAAAATATCCGCCGACTGGTTCCGACGGAGTTCGGCGACAGCGAAGAGGAAGTCTACCGGATCATTGATCTGCACACGACGCTCATCAATCAGGGGAATGCTCTTGAATTTTATCTGGAAGGACCGGAACGCGACGAAAGGCGCCTGGCCGCTTATTGGGAAGAGGCAAAAATAGCCTATGCGGAATTGGACGCCGCGATCGGGGTATCCGTGAGCTTTCCCAATCGCTGACGAATCAAAAAGGCAATCATGCCTTCAGCCTGCCGGGAAAATCACGGTGAGCGCGAGGGTCAAAAAGAAATTCGCGACCAGCACCGCGAGACAACTGTAAACGACGGATGAGGTGGTCGCCTTCCCCACCCCGACCGCGCCTTCTTCCGCATAAAGTCCCTCCCGGCAGGCAATGAGCGCGATGAGAATGGCGAAAACAAAGGCTTTGGCGAGCGCGAAAAATACATCGGTGTGATCCGTCCATTCCAGCATCCACTTTTTATAGTAGGGTTCACTCAGATTAAATCCGCGCACCGCAAGAAGGTAACCGGCCCAGATACCAAAGGTGATGGATTGCCACACGAGTATGGGCATGCAGAAAATCATCGCGGCGAGGCGCGGCACGACGAGATAATTAACCGGAGAAACTCCCATCGCGCGGAGGGCATCGATCTGTTCGGTGACCCGCATCGTGCCGATTTCTGCCGCCATGCCAGCCCCGACACGCCCGGCCAGCATGAGAGCGGCCAGGACCGGTCCCAATTCGCGGAACATCGCGACCGAAAGAGTCGCGCCCGCGGCGGACTCCATGTCAACTTTGCGGAACTGATAATAAATCTGCGCGGTGAAAACTGCGCCGGTAAAAAGCCCGGTTAAAATAATAACGACCTGCGAGCGGATACCGATTTCCAATACTTGCTCGAGAAAGGCGCGCCAGCGGAAACGCTGGAAGGTCGAGCGAATCGTTTCGACAAAAAGCAGGCCGATCTGACCGAAATAAACCGTGAGGGCGATGAGCTTGCGGCCGAGAAATGATAAAAAAACGTTCATCGCTGGCCGCAAGCTCCTGATCTATGCCCTCGGTGCCCTTACCAGGTGACCAGATAATACGGAGTCTGGTCGCGCCCGGTATCGAGCGCAAACTCACCATTCACAATTTCCATCGTGTCACCCGTGCGCACGCCATTATGGTCAAGTTTGTGCACCGTGGCCTTTCCGCTACGCTTGAATTTAATGGTAGCCTGCACCGGCTCCATCACCACGGGACCCTGGCGCTGGTTGCCACTCTTGAACATGAAGGTGTCTTCCGCGATGATCATATCCTGGTTGCGCGCACGGGAGATGGCACTGATCAGGACGGCATCATCGGCAATTTTTCCGTCGACGCTCTGGGCGGAAAGATAAACTGCGCCGTAGTCGCTGCCGAGCGTAATTTCCGCATCCGCCAGGGTGGCGGTTTGAGCCCGCGCAAAGCCAACCACGGCCTGCGTTCCCGGGGTGTCGATGGTGAAAAACCCATCGCGCCGGTTTTCCCCGGCTTTCCAGGTCAATTGTTTCGTACTGGAAATATATTTATCCCCCTCCACATATTCATTGAGCGGAAACTCTTCCGTCTCCTGAAATTCATCCGTAAAGCGCACGACGCCACGGGCGGCCGCCAGAGCGGTGGAGGGGAAGGCCTGACCATCAAAGGTTTTCACATCGTGGCTCTGGGTGACCTGTTCTCCGAAGCCTACTTTTCCATCGGCCAGAGACGGAATATGTACATTCCGGTAGTGCACCACTTCAGATTCTTTGACGTCCCCACGCAAAACCTGCCTCGAGACGGCAGGAAATATCCCGATAAACTGTGGCGCGGTGCAATCCCATCTCTGCGCACCGATTCCCGGGCTGAAGGAGCCGTTGTCTCCATTCTGAAACGCGTAACTAGCGTCCCACCCTTGCAGTCCCATGCCGTAAGCGCCGAGAATGGCCGGACCTTCCACACCCCATTCATTCGGAAACACATGGATCCATTCAGAGAGCATAAAGGCACGATTGCCCACCTGCTGAACGGAGGAACTCATGGAACCGCTGCCCGGCACCGTCACCATGGAACGGTTATCAATGATAAAGTTACTGCCACCGCCAAAGTAATTATGGCGATCAATCGTTCCCGCCATGGTATCCGAATGGAGATTGTAATAGTGGCTCATGGCCCGGCCGGCCTGCCAGTTGGAGGTAATGATTTCTCCTTCATAGCCCGTTTCTCGGATGGCAGCAATATAGCGCTGATAAACTTTATTCTGCAGTTCATAGAGAAAGAGCATGGTGTCCATCAACCGTTCTTTGATTGATGCCTGGCTGGTGTTAAGGTTGTCAGGATCGTAAAACCACGGATTGCCGAAAGGATAAATCCGATTCTCTTCCCAGCTCTCGTCCTTCGGTGTTTCCAGAAATCCAGCGTTGATGGCGTTCTCTCCCCAGGCCGCGACCAGCGCTTCCTCAGTTTGATACTTTTCCTTCAGCCAGTCCGCAAAAAGCGCCCCGGCCCGTTCCCGGATCGCCGGAGAGCTTCTCAGTGTCCCGGTGACGCCAAACCAGAGGGCGCTATCCTCATTATACAGCTCAAAATACGCGATGGCTGGTTCCTCGGCATACTTTGTTCCGGTATAGGGATTGGTGTGATTAAGAATGTTTTTCACCTGCTCAATGAGCAGGTCCTGGATTTCCGTGGAAAAATAGAAACTGCCGTGACCCGGTTTGACCCAACCATTCGCGCGTTTACCAAATTCATCCATAAAGGGTACCTGCTCCTTGTTCGCCGGACCGATGGGCATGATGAAAACGGGCGAAAGCTTGGTGTAAATGCCGCGCTCTTTCATGGCTGCAACAAAATAATCCAGCCTGTCCAGTGCCTCCGGTTTGAACTGAGTGGCATCATCGTCAGACAGAATGCCGGCCCATCCAGTTCCGTCCGCATATTTGTGAAGCCGGACGGCATTTATCCCCATGGCCGCGTAAAAATCGGCTTTTTTATCGGCCAACTCCTTTTCCGGTGCGCAGCCGATGTATGAATTATTGATGCCCCAAAGCTTGATGGGTGCTCCGTTATAGAGAAGCACGCCGTCTTTCTGCGTGATGCGCCCGTGTTTCCCGGCGGGGGCTTCCAGCCAGCCAGACATATTCCATTCGCTCTCGGACGGAATGGGGCTTTCACCGGTAAACTCGTACCAACCTTCGACGCTGCCTGACACACTTTCTGGTCCCGAAAAGAACTTAATGGGCTCAGGAAATTCAAAAACCACGGAGAATCCGGACGTTTCACCGGCCGACATTTTCTCTTTGGCGAGAATCATACGGGCCGCTCCATCTGAACCAACGTGCGTTGGCGAATCAAAGGTCATTTTCACCGTCCGCCCATCCTGATCCGTGAAGACTGCCATCTTCACGGCTTCACCCAACCCGGCGCGACCGATTGGCACTTCCATTTCGTTTTCGCTGCCGTCTTCCTGGGTGACCTTAATCGATTTGAAACTGTCGAGCCCGAAACCGATCTGCGCCATCGTGAGAGCACTGTCACCCTCCGGCGTGAGATTTGCGGTCAACCTTAATTGGTTATCGGCAATTTTTGTGACGGTGCCCTTCACGGTGAAGGCCGTACTCGTATCGTTAATGGTGTTATTGTAAGTAAAGGTTACCTCATCTTCACTGACCGTCTCAGCGGATGTTTTCCGCTCGACTCCACCCCAATTCGGGCCCCAGTCGAAATAGTGGAATGACAGATAGGCAGCGCCATCATGGAAAATGACCGGCAGGCCAGAGGATGGATTGGCCCCGGCAATGAATTCAGCCCGGGAGGTCAGCACGCTCATGGTCAGGAGAAGAATGAGACCGGTCGTCCGGAGTAACCGGAATCGGGAGGGTCCAGTTGAAGAGTGTAGGGTTTTCATAGTAAGTGGGTAAGTCATCCTTGAGAGAATCGCACAAAGAGTAAATCATTTTCAGGTGGCACCTTGCCGGGTTTAGGCATGGGCTTGCTCATCCCGCAGCCGCGAGCCCGCCTCCAGCCCTGCCTCGATAGCGGTGAGCATGGCCCGCGCTTTGTTTTCGCATTCAGCCTGTTCCATTTCCGGCACTGAATCAGCCACCAGGCCCGCCCCGGCCTGCACGTAGGCCACTTTGTCCTTCACCACGACGGTGCGGAGGGCAATGCAACTGTCATGATTCCCGTCAAAGCCAAAATATCCCACCGCGCCAGCGTAAGCGCAGCGTTTATGTTTCTCCAGTTCATTGATGATCTGCATGGCACGAACCTTGGGCGAACCGCTCACCGTCCCAGCGGGAAAGGTGGCTCGGAGGACATCATAGGCGTCCCTGTCTCCGCGTAAATCTCCCAGCACATTGGAAACGATGTGCATGACGTGGCTATATTCTTCGACAATCATCAATTCGTCGACCTGCACGGAATTATATTCCGCAATACGCCCAACATCATTTCGGGCCAGATCGACCAGCATGATATGTTCAGCCCGTTCTTTTGGATCCGCCAATAATTCCGCACGCAGCGCGGCGTCTTCCTCCGGGGTGGCGCCGCGTTTCCGCGTCCCGGCAATGGGCCGAATGGTCACCTTTCCATCCATCGAACGCACATGCAGTTCCGGAGAACTTCCCACGAGGGAAAACCGGTCCGGAAACTGCAGCAGAAACATGAAGGGCGACGGGTTAATGTAGCGGAGATGACGATACAATTCGATCGGGTCTTCTTCAAAGTCAGCGTGAAATCTCTGGGAAAGCACCACCTGAAAAATGTCCCCGGCGCGAATGTATTCCTTGGCCTGCTCCACCATCGCCATGTATTCTTCCGGCGCGGTGTTGGATAATGGTGCTGAGATTGTTTTCGGCGCGGTAATGCTGATGGGAGATAAGTCCGTGGGTTGGCGCAGGCGCTCAAACACCTCTTCGATCCTCTGAATGGCGTCGAGATAAGCTGACCTGGCGCTGACCGCTTCATCGATTTTTGCGAGGGAAACAATGCGCAGTTTCCGGTAGCGATGATCAAAGGATAAAAAGGTCCTCGCGATCATGAAAACCATGTCCGGCAGGCCGAGAGTATCTTCTCGCGCCGGCCCCACGGTCGGTTCGAAGGTTCGCACCAGATCATAGCCGCAAAATCCAACCGCTCCGCCCGCAAAGGGAGCTTCTCCAATTTTTCCCGCCGGCTGATAGGGCTCCATGAGACGGCGCACTTCGCCAAGGGGATCATCCGAGAGGAATTCCCGGCATTCCCCATTTTCCGTAATTTTGACCCGGTCCTCGATACTTTCGATGGTAATGGGCGGATCCGCCCCCAAAAAAGAATAGCGGCCCAGATGATTCAGCTTTTCCGCGGATTCCAGGAGAAACGCATACTTTCCGGCACTCAGTTTGCGAAACGCGGACACCGGCGTTTCTGTGTCAGCGACCACCTCCGTATAAACAGGAATTAAATTCCCCTGTTGAGCAAGGGCTTCAAATTCCGCAAAGCCGGGCCGGATACATACCCGCGCCGTTTCATATGGATTTCCCGCATCAGCGTTCTTCATAGTCCTGGAATGACTCTTCGCCCGGAGCGGTTTCCTCACTTATATCATAAAGCTGCTCCTGCAGCGAGCGCCCGGGAATATCAAAATAGACGGTGGTACCGACATTGATCTCGCTTTGCACCTGGATTTCGCCGCCGTGTAAAGTCACAAATTGATGGCATAGCTGCAGACCAAATCCGGTGCCGCGCTCATCCTCCGTTCCGCGGGTGGTTGTTTTTTTGCCCAGCTTAAAGAGATTATCTTTTATTTTCGGCCGGATGCCTACTCCCTCATCCTCAACCTCAACGCCGACGGAATTTTCCTCATCCACGTAGCCGGCGCGAATGGTGACTTTCCCTCCACGATTGGAAAATTTAATCGCGTTAGACAGTAGATTCTGAATGACCGTGCTGATCATTTTGGAATCTCCAAATACAAGCACGTCTTCACTGAGATCCAGATTAACCGTGATTTCTTTCCCGCGCGCGGTTGACTCCGCGACAAACGCCACCGTCTGGACGATATCATAGAGGCGAAATTCTGTCCGGTTGACCTGGATTTCTCCTCGCTGGTAAAGGCACCACTCCAGCATTTCCTCCAGAAAATGGTGCACATTATCAACCTGGTCCTCAACATCCTGGGCGATGCTGATAATCTCTTCCCGCGAGAGGGAATCAAAGCGGGTGGCCAGAAGCTGCGGAAACATCCGCAGCCCATTGAAGGGGCTGCGCAGATCGTGCGCGATCATGGAGAAAAAACGCATCTGGTTTTCATTAACCTCCTTCAGCTCTTCATTCACGCGCTTGAGCTGATCATTGGCCACTTTGAGTTCCTGGCGGGCCCGGCGCAGGTCAAGCTGGGTCCGGAGCCGCGCAAGGAGTTCCCGGCCGCGAAAGGGCTTGGTCACATAATCCGTTCCTCCTGCCTCAAATCCGCCAACCACTTCCTCCGTTTGGGCTTTGGCGGTGAGGAAAACGATGGGGACCTCCCGGGTGCGGTCATCCTGATGCAGCACCTTACAGACATCATACCCGTCCATGCCGGGCATCATGATATCCATGAGGATGAGATCGGGCGGCCGCTCAAAGGCGGACTCCAGGGCCTGCATGCCATTCGAGGCAAAGCGCACGCGATACCCGTTCTGCCGCAGTAATGATCCAACCAGTTGCAGATTGCGCGGCTCATCATCCACGACAAGAATCTGATCCTGCGATTTTCCACCATCTTCTCCTGACCCGTCAAAGGCTGGAAGGGAAGATCCGGAAGACGATCCTGCTGCCATCTCTTCCGCGGGATCACTGGTCACATCACTCATACGCGTTCTTTGGAATGAAAAGAAATCAATTCAGGACCACCCCCAGGGTGCGAGACTGTTTTCTCCGCGGCAAGCTCCATTAAACAGCCTGAGCCCTCCTGGAAATCAAGCGGTCAGTCATCTGGCGCTGGAAAGCAAGTGCCCCATCAGGGCTGGAAAACGCCCGATCAGCCGATTCATGCGGTTGACATCAAAGGAGCCGCAGGCCGCCTCCAGCTCCGCGGCATAATCAAGCAGGCACCATACACCCTCTTCCTCGCCGACGTGATGAATGGCGCTGGCAAAATTCTGAATGTCTTCAATGTCCGGCACGCGGCTGATGCGCTTGTGATCATTGTCACTGAGTACGGTCAGATGCGTGAGGGCGGCCGGGGAGAGCAGATGCCGGTCATGACAGGAGGCAAAGGAGGGTTTCTGGGCCTCTCCATTGCTCTCAAGGGAGGGCACTCCGGAAGTGGATCCGCGCGAGGCTGGGCCGGTCTCTTTGATCTTATGCGCCAGCAGGGCACGAAGGATCCGCTGAAAGCTGCGCTTGTCGAGGGGCTTGCTCAGCACGCCCTGGGGACTGATCCGCTCCCTCAGGCGCTGGTGCCCCATCCCGCCTGAAGTGCCATCGAGGAGGACGACCGCCGGATCGATGCCTTTGGGGGCGAGACCGCGAATCATTTCGACCAGCCCGACCGTGTCGAGCCCTGGCATGTAGGGATCAATCAGAACAATATCCGCGGGCCGGGAACGCACGAGAGTGACGGCCTGCCGGTGATTGGCGGCGCGCCACGCGGCGATGCCGGTCTGGTTCAGGTAGCGCTCAAGCAGGCGCGGGGCATCATCTTCATGGTCAATGATAAACAGAGTGGCCGGCTCGAAGCGGAGCGGTCCCTCTTCCCGCTTGCGCATGCTCTGGGGCAACTGCGCGACAGGCACTTGCCCGAGGGTGACCGTGAAAATGGAGCCCTGACCTTTTTCACTGCTGACGGTGATGGTGCCCTGCATGACTTCGACAAGCTTCTTGGTAATCGCAAGGCCCAGACCTGAGCCGCCGAACTCTTTGCTTTGCCCGCGGCGCTGCTCAAAGCTCTCAAAAATGCGCGTCTGTTCATGCTGCGGAATGCCGATCCCCGTATCCTCCACCACGATCTCCAAGCCGGTCATGGCCGGGCCTGGGGCCGGGCCGCGGGTGATGGACAGCTTCACGCGCACGTAGCCCTGCTTCGTGAATTTCACGGCGTTGCCGACCAGATTAAAAAGAATCTGTCGGAGACGCGTTTCATCCAGTAGCAGCACGGGCGGCAGTTGGGGGTCCACATCGATCCAGAACTCAAGGCCTTTTTGCTCCGTGCGAATCATGAAGATGCTGCGGATGTCTTCAATGACGTCCGCGAGAACCACCGGCTCAGGGCGCAGGGTGACCTTGCCCGCTTCAATCCGGGAAAGGTCGAGAAAGTCATTGATGAGGTCCAGCAGGGTCGTGCCGGCGGAACGAATCGATTGCAGATACTGGTTCTGGATCGGGTCCTTGATCTCCGCGGAAAGCAGCTCACTGAAACCAAGGATCGCGTTCATCGGCGTCCGGATCTCGTGACTGATGTTGGTGAGAAACTCGCTCTTGGCGCGGGTCGCTTTCTCCGCCTGGGTCTTGGCCTGAAGTAACTCGCGCTCGATCTGCTTGCGTTCCGTCACATCGGTGACCAGTCCCCGCCAAAGAGTGCTTCCGTCCTGCTCACGGCTCGGGGTGGCCTCCGCCCGCACCCATTTCTGCTGATTGGCCCCCGTGTAGATGCGGAACTCAAATGACCACGGCTTCAACTCCAGGGCGGACTTCTTCAATGAAGACATCATCCGTACAGAGTCCTCATCATGCATAAAGGATTGCACCACGGAAAAGTCTCCGATCAGGTCCTTTGAGGGGGCTTCAAAAATCTTGCCGTATCCCGGGCTGGCGAAAAGCAGCTCACCGTGGCCATCTTCCGTGAGGCGAAATTCATACACCCCGCCGGGAATGGCGGAGGTAATCTCATTGACTTTCTTTTGCGCGCGCTGGACCGCTTCCTCGGCCGCTTTGCGGTCCTGAATATCCTCGATCATGTTCAGCCGCACACGCTGGCCATAGTGTGGATCGAAAATGAGAGTAGAGGTCATCCGGGTCCAGAACTGGCTCCCATCTTTGCGCACCCGCTTTTCTTCCAGCTGATACTGCGCGATGCGTCCGCTGAGCAGCCGCCGGATGCAATCCTTCTTTTTTTCGAGAAAATCCGGATGAATGAATTTGTAGGAGCTGCGCCCGATGAGCTCGTCTCGCGAGTAGCCGACCATATCGACAAAAAGCCGGTTCACCTCCAGGATGATGTCGTCTTCGCTGACGATCGAGATGCCGAGGGGTGCGCGCTCAAAAAACTGCCAGAAGCGCGTGTTCCGGAGGTCGGCCGTTTCCTCGCCCATCAAAGGGGCAGTGTCTCCGTTGACCGGTGTGGACTCGGACCGGCCTGAGCGGAGAGGACGTGCTCCCAATCCGCCTTCCAGGAGGCGTTGGGCGAACTTGCGCAATTTGTCCGGGGAAACGGACTGGCCGGAGTCGATAAAAGCCACCATCTGCTCCGCCATTTGCCGGAGGTCCGTCCGCCGTTCGAGTGCCTGCGGGGAAAGTTTGGGCGGCAAAGCCGGCGCGATTCGCGTGGTCATAAACCGCCGGGTGCGCTTGGCCTGAGGTGAGGGTTGGCTCTGCGGCGGAACGATGCGGTTGGTCGAGTGACCCTGGGCTGACGGCGGCCTCTGCATCGGAGCCGCGTTGGACCGGGACGGGGGCACCTCCGGATGTATCACCGGTGGAGGCTTGGCCGGTGAACCCGGCGGATCAGGCATGGATGGCGGCCGTTTCATCAAGGCGAAGAAGAAGGGACGGGCTGGAGCAGGTAACCAAAAGACGCCGTAAGGTTCACGCAATTAAACGCGCATAACCTCTTTCATGCAATGCCACAGAAAGGCTCACGATGCTTGATTCCCGGCCCGCCTCGCGCTTACACTGCCAGGCATATGGCAGAAATCACCCCTGAAGAAATGGCTGCGCACCAGCAGTGGCTGGACAGCAACGGCGCAGAAGGTGCCCAGATCCGCGAGTCCGGCCTGGATCTCTCCGGGCAGGCTTACCCGGGCGCAAATTTCCGCAAGGCCCATTTTATTGGCACAAACTGGACCAACGCAAACCTCACGGGAGCAATCCTGGCCGAGACGGACAACAGCGGGGCCACCTATGTGGGGACTAACTTAAAGGACGCTGATCTGCGCGGGGCAGACCTTGGTGGCGTCACGATGGATAATGCCTTCCTTTCCGGTGCGAACCTTTCTGGCGCTGATCTCTCCGGCGCCTCTCTGAAGGGTGCGAATCTAACCAACACGGATTTCACGAATGCCGATCTCATCGCGGCGGATCTGACGGGAGCAGTCCAGGAAGGAATGAAGCTGGATGGGGCCAAGCTCAACGACGTGAAAGGGCTGGTGGTTTGAGCAACAGCAACTTGCGTTCGATTTTCCTGACCGTAACCATGGCCGCCATTTTCGGCGCAACGGGATGCGCAACGAAGTGGTGGGAGGGTCATGTTGTCTATGGCGCAGAGGTGACTTTCACCGGCACGATTGATCGAGGCATCCATGGTGAACCGGTCCTGGTGCTGGACCGGAATGCTCCGGCCACGAAGAGATCCCTTCAGGCTGCAGGTGAAATCACCAGCTTGGAGCTGGGAGATCAATTGGTCCTGGTGAGATCATCTGAAGTTTCAGCCTCCTCGCTGCCCGGCAGCCTTCGCTTTGTGACCCGGTCGGATTCCGGCCGCGTCACCTACGTGCCAACCGAATATGACAGGGAGATGCAGCGGTTAAAGCTGGTGAATCCTGGCTTGCGCACAACTTACCTGGAATCGGCTTCGCCTACCTTTCCCGTCCGCGATCCGGCCGGAACGCGCGTCAGCGTATCTGGAACACTCTCGCGCGTTTACGCTTACCACGCTTCATCGAGAACGATCGAGTATCTCCCCGGCATCAAGGTGAACTCGATGAGTGTCGCACCATGACCCGCCCGTTGATCTGTCTTCTGAGGAACAGGATTCTGTTTCTGCTGGCCGTTATTCCTCTTTTTTTGTGCGGCGGCTGTGTCCTGTGGCGAATGGCGCCCCCACCAAAAACGACTCTGGAAGGCGCCAGGCTGACGGGCACGCTCATCATCACTCCGGAAGGAATCGCAGCTCTGCGACTTGACCGGGATTCGCGGGAGAATCAACGCGTCTTTGCCCTGGTGCAGGAATTCGGCTGGCCAACGCTGCCCCCATCAATCTTTCTGGCTCAACCCGAAAAATTGGCGGGCAACGACTTACCCGAGCGGGTCGAAAATTATCGTGATGATGAGCCAGAGGTCGAGGTAGAGCGACCCATTTTTCGTGAGATGAATTCACGAATGCCCCTGGAGTATCTGAAGAAAGGTCCTTCGGCCTTTCCTTCCAATTCGGCGACGATAAATAACACGCGCCCTGTTTCCAGCTATGTTTACGGCCTTTATACGGATTACCGCTTACCGGGAGAAATCCAGACGGGGGATCAGGTCGTTATCGACGGGTTGCTCACCAAAGATTATATGTATCACGCACAAAGCAGCACCATTCACCACACCGTTATTCTTGTGGTCAGAGAAATCGAGGACCTGTAAACCCTCATCCATCCTTTCCTGAAAAATGATTCTCCGTTATTGCCTCTCGATTTTTACCCTGCTGAACTTTGCCATCACTCCGCTCATCGCGCAGCCATCCAAGGAGCCCATCAAACGCCCGGTTCTTATGATCGTGATCGATGACCTTCGCGATACGGTCGGCTACATGGAGTCCTTTGCAAAAATCGAAACGCCGCATATTGATCGCCTGGCGGCCAGCGGAATGCGATTCACCAATGCCCACTGTGCGGCGCCCGCCTGCAATCCTTCCCGGGTCGCCGTTTTCTCCGGACTTCGACCATCGACCACGGGCATTTACGAGAATGGACAGGGCTGGCCGAAAGACTATTATGATCACATAACCCTGACCCAGGAATTTATGAAACAGGGATATTATGTGGCGGGCTCGGGGAAGAACTATCACGGTCAGGGAAAAACACCGAACTGGCACGCGTACTGGAATCCACCTTTTGACAAGGACTATGGTAAACCGGGCGATCCCCTTGGCAAGCCCCTCGACGTGAGCTTCGAAGAAATGCCGGACACGCGGCGTGCCGATTATACAATAGAAAAAATCAAGGCGGCTCCCAAAGGTCCGGTTTTCTTTTCCATCGGCCTTGTTAAACCTCACCTCCCCTTCAATGTGCCGCGCGAGTATTTCGAGAAATTCCCGCTGGACTCGATTTCTCTTCCGCCCAGCCAGGAAAATGATCTGAGCGATATCCCGGCACTGGGACAACGCATTGCCAAAGGTCACGGGGAACTGGACGGGCGCCTCTATCATGACCATGTCATGGAACATCATCTATGGAAGAAAAATATTCAGGCCTACCTCGCATGCGTGGCCTATGTTGATGATGTGGTCGGACGCATTATGGAGGCATGGGATAACAGTCCTTACGCCGAAGACGGCGTGGTGATTCTGTGGAGTGATCACGGCTGGCATCTGGGCGAAAAGAATCACTGGTCAAAATTCACCCTTTGGCGGGTTGGCACCCGGGTGCCCTTTATTGTCCGCGCGCCCGGAATTTCCGAGCCGGGCACAACCAGTGGCGTGGCCGTTAATCTTGTTGATATTTTCCCAACGCTCCTCGAAGCGACCGGCCTGCCGCCCCGGCGTGACCTTGATGGATTTTCGCTGGTCCCGCTCCTGCGTAATCCGGAGTTATCTTGGCCGGGTTCCGTCACCTATCATGGTCACGGCAATGCCTCCGTGCATTCCGGGAAGTGGCACGCCATCTACTATCGCGATCCCGGCGCACGGGAGCTTTACAATCTTGAAGTGGACCCGAATGAATTCAACAACCTCGCTGATCAGTATGAGACCGATCCTCAGATCAAACAGGTGCTCGACAGTCTTTACATCGACAATCTTCGTTCCTTTGCCGATCCTGCTCCCTTTGGCGGCGATCGCGAATCAAAGGTAAAATAGCCTACTCCGCCACGTAGATAAATTCGCCCGGCCAGTCCTCACGGATAATCCCTTCGCTCAGATTAACCAGGGGCATGTAATTCCGCATCTGGCGGACGGGCAAGAGCACACGGTAGCTGGAGATTGTCTGAATGCTGTCCTCACCGTGCACCCGCTGCAGCATGGGAATGATTTCCTCATGGACGCGTTGGACGATCTCTGTGGCGCTTTTCCCATCCACGAGCAGGAGGAGAGCCAGTTTGCCGTTACTCTCCGCGACGTGGCTGTCATAGATCAGGGAGCCCAGCCGCGGGTCCATTTTGCTCTCGTCTTTGATTTCGTCCACCAACTGGCTCAGGGTGATCCCGATGCGGAACTGAATAACAAAAAGGTGTCGGGTAGCAAACTGCTCCGTCCCGGTGCTGCTGAGATCAATCTGGGCGTGATAAGTGAGCAATCCTTCCTGTTCCAGGCGGCGCCGCTTCCGGTGAACGGTCCGCACATTCAGCCCGCAGACCTCCGCAATGGCATTATCTGTGGCACGGGGATCACGGATAAGCTGTTCGACGATCTGCTTTTCCTGTTCGTCGAGGGTTTTGTTCATGGGAAAAGAAGGCAACTTGGGGAGTATAAGGCGCAAATTTCTGCCACAGAGTGGACCGAAAAGCACAAAAAATGGACAGCCTGACCGTCATATCATGCAAAAATCGGCCAACTGCCATTGATTTTCTGTCTTTTCATGATTGTGTCTTCGTTCGCAGGAGTGCTTGCCTCAGCGAATCCATCCTGGTTCCCCGTTGCACTCGTAACCATGGCCATCTAAGAAAGGTCCACCTGCGGCATGACTCGTTCCGGGAAAATGGAGGGAGCGCTGCGGGAGACACCACTGCTGCCACCTATCGCAAACATGAAGACGAATCAAAGCCGCTACAATGCCCGGCCGGTCGGCCTTTACCGTCCAGAGCACGAGCACGATTCCTGCGGGGTCGGGTTCATTGCCTCCTACACCGGTGAGAAAAGCCATCGCATCCTGCGCAAGGCGATTGAGGGCGTATGCAATCTTCAGCATCGCGGAGCGATTGATGCCGACCGTATCACGGGTGATGGCGCTGGGGTCGTGACCCAGATTCCGCACAAGATTTTCCGGGCTGAAGTCGAGAAACTGGGCGCTAAACTTTATGACGACGCGGATCTGGGCGTAGGCGTCATCTTCATGCCGCGCGATGATTACAAGAGCTCGCGGGTTCGTCAGATCGTGGAAGAGGTGGTGAGTAACCGCGGCCTGCACTTCTTTGGATGGCGACAGGTGCCGGTAAATCCCAAGGTCCTGGGCTTTAAGGCTCGGACAACCCTGCCGACCATCGAGCATTTCCTTATCGGGAAAAAAGGCCCGATGGAAGCGATCGCCTACGAGCGCAAACTCTTCCTCATCCGCAAAGAAATTGAGCATCGCGTCTGGGAAGGCGGAGTTGAAGAGGTCTACATCCCATCACTGTCCTGCCGGACCATTGCCTACAAAGCATTTCTCGTCAGCCGGGGGCTGGAGGGATTCTATGAGGACCTGCAGAATCCGGACTTCGAGACGAGCATCACGCTTTTTCATCAGCGCTACAGCACGAATACCTTTCCGACCTGGTCACTGGCACAACCTTTCCGCATGCTGGCGCATAACGGGGAGATCAATACCCTGCGCGGTAACCGCAACTGGATGCGCGCCCGGGAAGCGGAGTTCTATTCTGATTGCTGGGAAGGTGACATTGAATGGCTGAAGACCTCAAAAATCGCGGCCCGCTCAGACTCCGCCAGCCTAGATCGAGCCCTGGAGATCCTTCATCTCTCTGGACGCGATATTCTCCACGCCATGACCATGCTCGTCCCGCCCGCCTGGCGCGCGGACATTGATGTGGATGATCAACTGGCCGCGTTCTTCGAGTTTCACCGTTGCTTCAATGAACCATGGGATGGACCAGCCGCGCTGGCCTTCACCGATGGCGAAATCTGTGCCGCATGCCTCGATCGCAACGGCCTCCGGCCCGCGCGCTATAAAGTGGCCGAAGATGGCCTTGTCGTGGTGGGCTCGGAGGCGGGCTTGATCCGCATGTCCGATGCCGGGGTGATCGAGAAAGGCCGTCTCGCTCCAGGAGAAATGCTGGCCGTGGATACGGTAAACCAGGAATTGCTGCATGACCGCCAGATCAAAGAGCGGCTGGCGGCGCGCCAGCCCTACCAGGAGTGGATCAGCCAGAATATCGTGCGTGTTTCCGAGCACGTGACGGATGTGCCCGCACTGAAGGAAGATCTCCTGGATATCATGTCGCTGAGCCAGCAACAGGTCACCTTTGGCTGTACCAGTGAAGAGCTCAAGCTGGTTATCAAGCCAATGATCGAGAATGGCATGGAAGCATCCGGCTCAATGGGGGATGACACCCCGCTCGCGCCGCTCTCACGCCAGCCCAAGATCCTTTATCACTATTTCAAGCAGCTCTTTGCTCAAGTGACGAATCCGCCGATCGATCCGATCCGTGAGCGCCTCGTCATGTCTCTCCAGACCATGCTGGGCTGGCGCCGCAATATCCTCGACGAAACTCCGGAGCACGCCGATCTGATTGAGATCAAGTCACCCGTGCTTTTTGAGAACGACCTGGAATTCATTGGTGGCTTCGGGCGGCAGCATCAGTCAGCCACTCTGCAGGCCATCTGGCCGGCAGAATCTGCCCCGGAAGCACTGGAGGCCGCGATTGACAAGCTTTGCCGCGACGCGGAAGCGGCCATTGATGAAGGGGCGCGTATTCTCGTGCTTTCAGACAGGGGCATCGATCACGCCCACGCACCCATTCCAATGCTCATGGCCACCGGTGCGGTGCATCATCACCTCATCAATACAGGCAAGCGCATGCGGGCCAGCATCATATGTGAAACGGGTGATGCCCGCGATGTCCAGCAAATCGCCTGCCTCGTGGGTTACGGCGCTTCGGCGGTTTATCCTTACCTGGCGGTGGATACCATCCGCGAGATGATGGATAAAGGTCTGACGACCGAAGAGGACTATCAGAAAGCGCTGCGCAACTACCGGCAAGCGGTGGAAAAGGGTCTGCTCAAGGTCATGTCAAAGATGGGCATCTCCGTGCTCGACAGCTATCGCGGGGCGGAAATCTTCGAGGCCATCGGTCTGGCGGATGAAGTCATTCAGAAATGCTTTGCCAAGACGGTCTCTCAGATCGGCGGGGCCGGGTTCAAGGAGATCGGAGAGGAAACGCTCACCCGGCATCAGCAGGCCTTTGGTCAGGCGGTGCCCGATGGGAAGGAATCTCTAGAGCTGGATAATCCGGGCTTTTTCAAGTTCCGCCGGAATGGCGAAACGCACGGCTACAACGCGGCCGTCATTAAGACCTTCCACACCTACGTGAAGTCCGGCAAACCGGAGGACTACGAGGCTTACAAGGAAGCGATCACCAACACGGAACCGGTTTCTTTGCGAGACCTCCTGGAGTTTGTTCCGTCCGAGCATGGACCGCTTCCGATTGATGAAGTCGAGCCCATTGAGGATATCCGCCGCCGCTTTACCACCGCGGCCATGTCCCTTGGAGCGCTGAGTCCGGAGGCCCATGAAACCTTGGCGATCGCCATGAACCGCATCGGCGGCAAAAGCAACAGCGGCGAGGGCGGCGAAGATCCGGCCCGGTTCCACCGCGAAGAAAATGGTGACTGGCGCAACAGCGCGATAAAGCAGGTGGCCTCCGGCCGTTTCGGGGTAAAGGCCTCCTACCTGGCCAGCGCGCGGGAAATCGAAATCAAGATGGCGCAAGGCGCCAAGCCCGGTGAGGGCGGTCAGCTGCCTGGCTTCAAGGTGAACGAGCTCATCGCGCGCCTCCGCTGCACCGTGCCGGGTGTCGGGCTGATCTCGCCGCCGCCTCACCACGACATCTACTCAATCGAAGACCTTGCGCAGCTCATCTATGACCTGAAGCAGGTCAACCCGCGCGCCAAGGTCTGCGTCAAGCTTGTGGCGGAATCCGGCGTGGGAACGATTGCCGCTGGGGTGGCCAAAGCCCACGCGGATGTCATCCTTATCTCCGGCCACGATGGCGGGACGGGTGCGGCGCCCCTATCCTCCATCAAACACGCCGGGTGCCCCTGGGAGCTGGGTCTTGCCGAAACCCAGCAGGTTCTCATGATCAATGGTCTGCGCAATCGGATCACCCTCCGCACGGATGGCGGCTTGCGCACCGGCCGTGACATCGCGGTGGCCGCGATTCTTGGCGCGGAAGAGTATAACTTCGGCTCCGCTGCGATGGTCGCGATGTTCTGTGTGATGGCGCGCCAGTGCCACCTGAATAACTGCCCGGTGGGTGTGGCCACGCAGGATCCGAAGTATCGTGCGAAGTTCCGTGGCACCCCGGAAAATGTCATTCATTTCTTCAACGGCGTGGCGCAGGAAGTGCGCGAGATCATGGCCTTCCTCGGGGTGCGCGAGATGAACGAACTGATTGGCCGTCCGGAATATCTGCGCCAGATGCAGATTGAGGGGCACTCCAAGTCAAACACCGTGGATCTCAGTGGCCTGCTTAAGGATGTGGTGAAGGAAGAGTTGACCATTGGTCAGGTGCAGGAGCGTTCACGCGCTGACCGCCCGGATGATCAGGCGTCTGACTCCGTTCTTCTGCAGGACAGTGATCAGATCAGGTATTGCACCCATCCACGCAATGAACTGATGGATGATGATCCGCTCGATAACCGGATTCTGCAGGATATCGGGGACAGCATCGCAGTGGAAAGCCCCATTGAGTTGAGTTACCACATCACCAATGTGAACCGCTCCATCGGCACAAAATTGTCGGGAGAAATCGGTTACCAGAAAGGTCAAAAGGGTCTGCCCGCCAATACGATCAAACTCCACCTTGACGGCAGCGCCGGACAGAGCCTTGGCACTTTCTTGACCCATGGGGTGAATCTCTACCTGACCGGGGAAGCCAATGACTATGTTGGCAAAGGTATGGACGGCGGCAAAATCGTCGTGGTCCCGCCGCGAGAACGCAAATTCACCCCAAGCGAAACGGTTATCGTCGGAAACACCGTCCTGTATGGGGCCACGGGCGGTCAGGTTTTCGTCCTTGGAAAAGCGGGCGAAAGACTGGGCGTGCGTAACTCCGGCGCGGTCGCGGTGGTCGAAGGCGCCGGTGACCACTGCTGTGAATATATGACCGGCGGAACGATCGTGGTGCTGGGTAAAACCGGGAAAAACTTCGGCGCCGGGATGACGGGCGGGAAGGCCTTTGTCCTCGACGAGTCACCGGACGAACGGTTCTCGCGCATGTATAACCCGGAATTGATCCAGATTGCGCGACTCAGTGATCAGGAAGAAATCAACGACCTGAAAGGCCTCATTTATCAGCACCTTGAGCACACTGAAAGTGAGCGAGCCAACGAGATTCTGCAGAACTGGTCCGCTTACGAAGGGAAATTCTGGAAGATCTTTCCGAAAGAAAGCAGCTACGTGCGGGAGAAGGAAGGCCAGGGAATAACTGAAGCCGGAAAAGAAAAAGAACGCTCCGTGCCGAAAAAGCCGGACACCGCCGCACCGGCCACGGCCAAGTAATTCACCAGTTTCCAGAAAAGCGTTACCTCCATGGGGCGGCTGTGAGATCTTTCTCGCAGCCGCTCTCTTGCTTTTTTCTACCTGAAGTATCTCAGAATCCCGCGCCGCACCTTCGCCAGAGAAATCTGAGCCACATCCGGGCGTGGCTCCTTAACATAACTCACGGCCACGATCGCGCCGATGGAGAATCCCGCCCCGGTCCAAGCCAGAATCTTAAAGCTGTGGAAAGCTTCCCAGAGCGCGTAGTGGAGGAGGGTGGTGAGGAGCAACGCAAAAAATGTGAACAGAAGATAGGCCGAAAGAAAATGGGCCACCCGCTCCTGCGGAACTAAGTCCATTTGGAGGGCGTCCTTTCCAACCACCATCATAAGCAAGCTGAAGGAAAATAAAGCGTAGATCGCGCAAACTCCCGGCACTCCCTCGACAAAAGGTGTCATCGCCAGGGTGACAAAAACACCAAAAGCGCCGAGGGCCAAGGTGAACCTGCCGCCAAACCGGTCACCAATCCATGCCGCACTTAAGGTGCCCAAGGCGTTGCCGACCATCGACCACGTGCTCAGGGTTCCTAGAAAATCTACCGGTTGCCCGGCCGTTTGCTGCAGAAATGCGGAAAATTTTGGCACGGCGATGGCAAAGCCATGTAAACAAAAAAGCGTGACAATGAACGCGATCACACTTTTTCGCTGAGGTCCGGGCAGGAAAATCATCCTGATATCCTGAATCGATTTCCAGGGACCGTGGGCGTTTTGGCCTGCCGCATCAGTTTTGGAAGCAGAGACTGTGGGAGCCGGTTCCTCCGCAAAGGCGAGGGCCACGTAGGAGAGCACCACCCAGCCAAAGGCGATAAAGTGAAGAATGGAAAGTGCATCGGCGACGGTATACTCGGCCAGGAGATATCTGGCGGTTTCCCCCGCAGCAACACCCATCAGCCCACCGATCATGAAACGAAAGGCCATGTTTGAGGCCCGCATCTGCGTAGGGACACAACGAATATAGAGCCGCTGGAAAGCCGCTATACAAACGCCTCCAATGATTCCGGAGGCAAGCGGCGTGGCGCTGATGATCCAGATTAAATATTTTTCACCAAACCCCGGGATAAGCAGCAAAAGCGCCGCGATCAGAAAAGGCATCCGCTGAAAGGTGCTCACATGGAGGACAAACCATTTTACCTTTTCCAAACGGTCTACCAGCCCCGCCGTAAAAATGGGCACAATACAAAAAGCCATCAAGACGGAGAACGGTGCGATGGCCGCCAGCCAGCTCGGACCGCCCTGCTCCGCAATAATCCCGGGCAGGAGCGTTTGCGTGTTCACAAAGCTCATTCCCCCGATGTAGAAGCCGCCATCCAGCAGGAAGGCCCAGTAGTTCTTTTTCTCCCGGCTCACATTCATGCGTCGCAGAGGCCGGAATATGAAGGCCGCCCCTCAAAAGCAAGAGGGAAAACTGAGAACCTGCACTCGCGAACTGCTTTTCGTTCATCGTCTATGTTGTGGTTCGTTCAGTCGCTACCCCAGATCTGGCCTGAGCTATTATCAGATAATAAGCTTGGCTAATGCCACCGACTTATAAGCAGACCTAGAAGGGATCATAAATTGCGGGTTTTTCCTTTCATTGCGCAACCGCCGCTTTGTGCGACACGATACTCTGGTTAGAAGCCGCCGGTTAACGGTGACTTCGACTCGAGCTAATGAAACCTCGAATGAAAAATCTGAAATATTATGATTAGAATATATAGTCTCATCACTGCCCTGGCCCTGATCCCCGGAATCGCTCTGGCGGCTGATCCACAGGAACGGCCCGATGACACTTGGATAACGGTTGACGGTAAAGTTACGGAAGTAAGCCCATCCACCTTTGATTTGAATTACGGCGAAACGGAAGGGGGCGATCCTAAACTCATCACAGTTGAAATGGATGATTGGGATTCCGATGCTGATGCCTACAAACTCCTCGAAGGGGATAAAGTCTCCGTTTCCGGACGAATTGACGACGACGCCTTTGAGCAGCGAACGATCGAAGCATACAGCGTGTATGTGGAAAACATTGGCACCTATTACTTTGCCAGTGCTGCCGATGAAGAAGACCTCTATGTCTCAGTCGAAACGCCCCTTGTCATCGGCCGAACAACTCTGCAGGGTGTCGTCACCGAAATTCCCGGAACGGATGAGTTTATCCTCAACACCGGTTTATCCGCTATTGAAGTCGATTGTGACCGCATGGAGACCAATCCGATCAGTCTCGAAGGGGTTACCCTCAACATTGGCGATACCGTGACGGTGAGTGGCGAATTCGATTCCGATCTCTTTGAGGGTCGCGAATTTATGGCCGAATCCCTGGTCATCCATCGCCCTCGATGAATAGTCCTGCAGATCTCTGACGGGAATCTACTTACCTGAAATTCACTGATAGCCCTTGGGCCTGTCATCCGTTCTGCGGTTGGCAGGCCCTTCTTGCGTTTCCGCTGATCTCAGCCCTGCGCGTCTTCCCTGGCACGCTTCTTTTCTTCCCGTTTCGCCTCCGCCGCATCGGCCTTGGCGCGGATGTCAGGGTGGAAGATATCGTCCAGCTCCATCCCGGTCAGTTTACTCATGCCATTCAGACTGCGGAGCATCGCCCACAGCATGACGGCGGTGACCGGAATCGTGATCACGGGCCACGTCCACAGATTCATCTGGCCCAGTTCTTTTACCCGTTCCGGAGTGTTGGGTGGGCTGTTGATAATTATTCGTGCGAGAACAAAATTCAGAATCGAACTCAGTACCATCGCGGCTGCCAGCCACCACGTCGCGCCAACGAGTAGTTTATGGAATTCTTTTTCCGTACCCTTTTCTTTCAGCCGCGCATCGACGAGGGGCCGGTCAATAATACGCGGACTAAGCAGCATCACTTCCACCAGCGGTTTGCCAATCTTCAATGAGAACAGAATCGCCAGGGCCATAATTAAGGGCACGGCCGCCTCTTTAATGGCAAACCAGAAGGCTGGCGCTTCAAATAATTCCAGCCCGCCGGTGAGGAGCACCGCCGCAAACCCGAGGACCGCGAAGAAACTAACCTTCTTTGCCCTTATAAAATGATAGATCCCGTAACTGATGGGAAAAGCAAGCCCCAGTAAAAGGGCGATTTTCGGGCCATTTGCCCCCAGACGTTCCGGCAAAAGGATCAGAATCGCAGAAGGAATAGCGATGTTGAGGATCAGGCTCCAGAATAGATTCTCCTGCGGTTCAGGCGCGGAGGAAGCTGATGCCTCGGCCGTGGGCGGAATACTCTCTTTGCTGTTGTCGCTTCCGGCGCTCGTGCCGCCCGGCTTTGCTATATTTGAGTCCTCTTCAGCCATGATCAGAAAATTCCCGCCTGACAAGATTCAGGCGCACATCAGATATCTATTCGGCGGAAGGAGCAGGCGCCTCACTGCCGCCGAACCATCCCTTAATCGTTTCTTTGATTCCTTCAATGGTCGACTCAACAATGGCCGGTCCAAACCGAATGAGCAGATAGGTAATCCACGCATAGAGTGCGATGGCGGCCGCTCCAATCACAAATGCGAGAGCGGCGACCAGCCCGTCATCTTCGCAAAGGCCCACCCCGATGGCAAAGATCACCATGGCCGGAAAAGTATTCGTGTAAGGAATGGGCAAGATCATCAGGCCCGCCATCAGGACGACCAGGATACCTAGAATACGCTGGCCGAATTCACTGCCCACCCATGAGAAACGGGGTTTAATGAATCTCTCCGTTGCTCCCAGAAATTTCGTCGCCGCTCCAACCATGCCTTCGGCGAATTTCCGCGATAATCTGGTTTTCCGGCCCTTTTCCCATAACCACGGTTTCGATCGGCCCGCGATCATCTGTATTCCCAGAAGAGCCAGGACAATCCCGAAAGGGGTGCTGTAGCCGGGCGCGGGAATGGGCAGCGCACTGGGTAAGGAAAGAATGAGCAGCAGAAAACCAAAGCCTTTTTCCTGCACGGAATCCACCATCCGCCCGATCGTCAGTTCTTCACCCTCCGGCACCTGCAGGGCTTCGCGCAGGCTCTCCGAAAGGCTTTTTTTCTCGGGCAGTTCGTTGATGAGGTCCATCGTGGCGCGAACCATCTGAGAAAAGGACCAGCCCGGCAACGAAAATCAGTGGGCCGACACCGGAAAAGGAATGATGACTTGATTCAACCCTCGACCGCACGAATGAGTCCTGCTGAGATAGAGTTTCCCTGCCTTTCGCTCTCCCGCTAAAGCCCTCACACCCGTCGAAAATGAGCGCCACGGTTGCCTCCCCTCTTCGTTTTGACCATTTTCGGGTTCTCACCCGCCCGGATGGTTTTCCGCAGATTCTGGGTGAAGGCGCGATGGGCACCACCTACCGGGCGATCAATGAGACGCTAGGCTCCATCGTGGCGCTGAAGGTAATCAAGCGCGGCCGTGACTCTGAGCGCGCCCGGCAACGGTTCTCCCGGGAAGCCCGCCTGGCCGCCCTTCTGTCCCACAGTAATATCGCGCGGGTCTTCCACCTTGGAGAGACGGAGCGCGGTTTCTACTATGTGATGGAGTATTGCCGGGGCATCACCGTCCAGCAATACGTTAACCGGCACGGGCCCTTCAGCCTGCGTGATGCCATTATCGTCACTTCACGTGTCGCCCGCGCCCTCGAAGCCGCTACCCAGAAGTCTCTCATTCACCGGGACATTAAGCCCTCGAACATCATGCTCGTGCGCGAGAGCGAGTTCGAAACCGAGGTCAAGGTGATCGACTTTGGCCTCGCCAAGTTCTCCGCGGGCGGTGGAATCGATGAGGGCGATCTCGAAGAGAAAGGGTTTGTCGGCACCTTTGCCTACTCCAGCCCGGAGCAGCTCCGCGAGTCTGAGCTGGATTTCCGCTCAGACCTCTATTCGCTCGGGGTCACTTTCTGGTTCATGCTCACCGGCAAACCGACTTTCCACGGTAAAGCCAAGCAGATCATCGAGTCACATCTCCGCGACGATCCGGATTGGTCTGTGATCGAAGAGGCCATCGGCAAGGACCATGCCAAATCTATCGTTCCCATCCTGCGACGCATCCTGGCCAAGGATCGCGATGACCGTTTCCAGAATTTCGCCGCGCTCCAGCACGAGTTGCTTCAGGCGCTGGCGGCAGTCGCTCCAGACCGTGGCTACGTGGGTGAGTTCTTCCTGCCGAAGGTGGCTGAACGCGACATGGACTCCGATGACACCGGCCTGCCCGCCGGCACCGGCGTGCCGCTTTCCGGTGAAGGTTCACTCATTGATGCGCGCTTCAATGTGCTCGAATTGACGGAGAGCAGCAGCATGTCCGGCGGCTCATTTTGCCGGACCGCCCGCGCCTTTGATCACGCCGCCAACCGCGAGGTCTCTCTGATCATTCTGGAAGGTCAGCTTGGCAATGAAGACCGGCAAAGTCTGGAAACTCTCATCCGTAAGCGGGAAAGCCTCCGTCACCCCAGCCTGCGCCGCATCTACGCCTTCCGGCCGGACCACTTCCCAGCCTACCTTGCCCAGGAATGGGTCAATGGCTTTTCCATTCAGCAACTGCTTCAGGCCCGCTCCGCCCTCAGCTTTCCGGAAGCGAGCCATCTGCTCCAACCGCTTGCCGAGGGAATGGATCATCTTGTGGCGGAAGGACTCGATGAGACCGGCCCGCCTCTCCGCGATGTGATGATTCATTTTGAGGCGGAACCGGACGTGGCCGCCCAACTCAAGCGTCCGCTCCGGGAATGGCCACCGCACAAGATCAAGATCAGCCTGATCTCCGCTGATGACATCCTGGCCAGCATGTCGCCCAGCCAGGAAGCTCTCGATCAGGACCTCTTCACCGTCGTTGCGGATAGTTTGCAGCAGCCGGAGAGTTTCTCCTTACCCCTGCATTTTTGCTTTTTGCTCAAGCAGATCATCAGTGGCAAGGCGGACGGGCTGCCCGGCGGCAGCGGACATTTCCGGCCCCTCTCTGCCTTGAAGGGCGAGGGCAATGCCTATCTTGAGGCCCTTATTTCCGACCCTGCCGCCTGCCGTGAGCACACCTGTAACCAGATTCTCAGCGCACTTTGCTATGCCGAAGGCATTCCGCTTCCGGGAGAGCACGCTTACTACTACGGGGAGGGTGGAGATGATGACGGCGCCGGGACGGCGACCGGCTTCCGCACTCAGGTGCATCCCGCGATCATGGCTGATGCCTGGCGGTCGGATACCCATCTAAGTGGCTCCTTGCCAGGAGATGCTGGCTCCAGTGCGGCCTTGTCTTTCGATGAAAGCCACGAAGCGACGATCGATGCCTCCTCCGCCGAATCTGCCATTGCTTCGGCCACTTCGGGCAGTCAGGTGCTGTCTTCCGGAGACGATTTATCGACGGACGCCACGGTTGATTCCGCCCTGACGATGGGCGGGCTCGAGGTTCCGGCGGAAGGACGGCGACAGTCTCTCGCGGCGCAGCGTGAGCAGCTTATCCAGGAGCAGGCCCTGCTTGAGCAGCAGGAGAAGCTGCTCAAACTGAAATCCAATCTGGAAGACCAGCGCCAGACCCTGGATGAAGAACGGGCCGCCATTGAGGCCCAACGCCAAGCGCTGGAAGAAGAAAAGGCTCAGCGCGAAGCCCAGATGCGCCAACTTGAGGAGGAGCTGGCCAGGGAGCGCTCCCAGGTTCTTTCCGAGCAGGAAAAACTAATCCAGCAGGTCGATTTCGTTCCGGAAGCGGACGATACCATCGCTCCGCGTGAGAGTTCGCAACGGGCACAGGAGGAACGCATTCGTCTCCTGGAAGTGGAAGAGGCTATCCGCAAACGCGAGCGGCAGCAGCGCCGCATGCTTTTGGCCCGGAAAGATCTGGATCAGGTGCTCTCTCGCCAACTGGAAAATGATGAGCATTCGCTGGAGTCACTGAAGGATCAGTTGGACGCCCGCATCCAGGAACTGCGCCGGTATGAACGGCGGCGCACCGTCATGATTGCTGCGGGGGTTGTCCTCGCGGGGATCGCTGCCGCCACCGCCGGTTACTACATTAAGGGGCGTCTCATTGATCCCACCTCGCTTATCGGTGAAGAGCGCTGGGAGGCTCTGCAGGATGAACGCAACAGCTTTGCCACGGCGGAAGACTGGCCTGGCCTGCTGCACTGGGCCGTTCTGACTGATCGCAGTTTCACTGATCCCGAGATCGCTTTGGGTGACGGCGAAGAGGGCACGCCCATCGCTGACCTCAGCGCCGAACAGACAGCGGACCGGCGCCGGGCTCTGGAATCGTTCTACCAGGATAAGCGCGCGGAAGTGGTTCAGCAGGCGGCCCAGGCGGTGGAAGGGCTTTACGAACAGATGCGGGACGGCTCGCTGGGGGATGATGTGGACCGGGAGATTCTCGTGCAGGATTTGCAGATCGTGGCAGGCTGGGAAATTCCCCGCGAAAGGGTCGCGGTTCTCGCCAAGGCGCAAATCCCGGAATTACTTCGGACCGGCGACAATGATGACGACCTCAGCGAAGCGAATCCGGGGGATGCGCTCCGTCTTTATTTTGAAGCCTTCAAGGCTGATGAAACTAATTTTTCTGAGTATCTGAAGCCCGAACTTGAGCAGACCATTGATATTCTGCTGCGCCAATTTCAGGAAAACCGGCGCGTCAAAAATATCCGCGAAGTGGTTGGGATTCTTGACGGCCTTTCCGAACGGGTTGGTAACCAGGTGCCCGAGGTCTATCTGGCTAAAGCCGAACTGACGTCAGAGATCGCTCTCGACCAGGATCAGTACGGAGGCGCGCTCACGACCTTTGCGCGCCTGCTTGAAAATTATCAGGACGCTCACCTGGATTGGTATGAGCGGGTCAAACCGCAGATCGACCGAATTTACGATCTCATCACGGCGCTCAATCCTGATCAGATTCAGAGTTATCAGGACCCGCTGCTCTGGATGGGAACGGTAACGAATGATCCACGTCCATTTCTGATGCTCGCAAGGACGGAGCCGAATCTGCAGGAGAAATACAGTCATTATCAGGAAGCGGCGAAATACGGCAGCAGTGTTGGTCTGGCGCGTCTCGGCAAGATGAATCTTGAATATGGAGTTGCCAATCAGGACGCGGACTATATTCAAGATGGCCTCCAAAAGCTCAATCAGGCGGCACAGGCTGAGGAGCCGGTCGCCTTCTATGAGTTAGGCAATGCCTATTTTGCCGGGCAGGGAGTCGAGCGGGACATGGATGAGGCCTATATGATGGGCATGATGTCTGCCAATAATGGGGTGGAGGACGGCCGGATCCTCGCTGCCAAAGCGCGTCTCTGGCAAATGGAAGACGCCGGGCGGGCCGGCAACATCCCGCAGGCGACGGAGTATAAACAGGACGCTATCCGGCAACTGAATCTCGCCATCGATGCGGGCCTGAAAGAAGCCTACTATTATCTTTATACCGCGCATTATTCCGTCAATGAACTGGTCGATCTGGACGCCGCCCGGCAGGCCTTGGAAAGAGGCGTGGAGGCCCGTGATCCCAATGCGCTCTGGGCCAAAGGAAGGGTTTTGCGCTTTGCCACCGGCGGCGCCATTCTGGAGCCGGATTACGGTGCAGGCCGCGCACTTATCCTGGCCGCGGCTGAATTAGGTCATCCCCCCGCGATCGACTGGTGCCGGCGTTTCGCCGCGGAGGTCGAGGGCGAGATACCTGAGGATCCTGCTCAACGGCTCATCCGCGACGGAGAATCTGACGCCGCAGATTGGGTCGCAGAAAATCGCGCGATTTGGGAAAACCAATAAGCGCGTCTTCGTTTGCTCTCCGGCCGTTTCAGGCGGCCGATAAATACGCTAATTGATTGACGCGCTCGGTGATGGCCGCATCGCCTTCGAGCAGATCGGCGATCGGATCCCAATGCCCGGAAATCAGAGCGGCCCGGGCACTTTCCGGCATTTCGGCGGGATAACTGTGACCCGCGCAGCGCACCTGCCGGTTTTCCACGTCAATCGTGATTTGGGTCTGCGGGTCTGCGTCCACCAACTGGCTTAACTGCCGGAGATGCGCATGATCCAGCGTCACGCAGGGCATCCCCAGGGTCGTGGAATTTCCAAAAAATATTTCCGCGAAACTCTCCGCGATAATGCCGCGGAAACCGTTCCGGTAAATCGCTTGCGGTGCGTGTTCGCGGGAACTGCCGCAGCCGAAATTATTTCCCGCCAGCATGATCGTGGCGCCGCGGAAACGCGGATCATTTAAGGGATGCTGATTGAATTCTCCATCCCCGCTGCGCCGCGCATCATAAAATAGGAATTCACCCAGCTCATCGAAGGTGACGCACTTCATATAACGCGCCGGGATAATCCTGTCCGTATCGATGTCATCTCCAGGAATGGGCACTCCGCGTCCAGTCACCGTTTTGATTTCTTCCAGAGCCATGTTTTTTTACTCCTTAATTACTCCGTTTTTTCCGCTAACGAATGACCGCAGCCGCGATGGCGGCGGGGTTTTTTGTACTTTCAAATACCTCACGCGCATCCGCCACACGGCCCTGTACTGCCGCTGCCGCCACCATGACCGGGCTCATCAAGATCGTTCTTCCCGTGGGGCTGCCCTGCCGCCCTTTGAAATTCCGGTTGCTGGAGCTGGCACAGACCTGATCCCCCACCAGTTGGTCCGGATTCATCCCCAGACACATGGAACAACCCGCTCCGCGCCATTGGAAGCCCGCTTCCTCAAACACCTCGCGAATCCCTTCTGCCTCGCATAATTTGGAGACCAGCTGTGAACCGGGCACAATGAACGCCTTTACTCCCGGGGCCACCTTTCGGCCCTGGAGATGGCGTGCCACCTCCACGAGATCTGAATAACGGGAATTCGTGCAGCTCCCGATAAAGGCTACGTCGATGGGCGTGCCCTTGATCGGTTCACCGCCCTGAAACTTCATGTGGGCGAGGGCTTCCTCCGTGATGGCGCGCTCATTCTCCGGCACATCCTCCGGGCGGGGCACATTTTCCTCGATGGAAATTGCCTGGCCCGGGGTGATCCCCCACGTCACGGTGGGCGCAATCTCTTCCGCCCGGAAATTCACGACGTCATCATAATGACAGCCGGGGTCTGAGGCATAACCCTGCCAGCGTGCCACGGCCCCCTCCCAAGCCGCTCCCTGCGGGCAGTGTGGACGGCCCTTCAGATACGCGAAGGTCTTTTCGTCCGGATTGACGTAACCTGCCCGGGCGCCGCCTTCGATTGACATATTACAGACTGTCATGCGCTCCTCGATACTGAAGCGGTCAAAGACTTCCCCTCCGTACTCATAGGCAAAGCCGATCCCGCCTTTCACCCCCAGCGTGCGGATGATGTGCAGGATAACGTCCTTGGCATAGACGCCCGGGCGCAACTCGCCATCCACATTGATCCGGCGCACTTTCAGCGGATCAAGCGCGAGGGTCTGGGTTGCCAGCACATCACGCACCTGAGTTGTGCCAATGCCGAAGGCGATCGCACCAAAGGCACCATGCGTAGAGGTGTGAGAGTCTCCACAGGCAATCGTCGTCCCCGGCTGGGTGATCCCCTGCTCTGGTCCGACGATATGCACGATCCCCTGGTTGCCGGTGGCCAGATCAAAAAAGCTGATGCCATTCTCCTGACAGTTACGCCGCAGTTCCTTGATCATTGCATCGGCCAGCGGATCAGCAAAGGGCTCCTGAAACTCATCGGTCGGCACGATGTGATCCACCGTAGCAAAGGTCCGGTGGGGATAACGCACCGGCAACCCGCGCTCACGCAGCATGGCAAAGGCCTGGGGACTGGTCACCTCGTGAATCAGATGAGTGCCAATGAGAAGCTGCGTCTGACCATTCGGCAGCGTGCGCACTTTGTGAGCTTCCCAGACTTTCTCAAACAGACTCTTTGGCATGATAAGGATGATCCTCCGGTTCTTTAAGGTGGCCGGCTCAAGTCAGGCCGCAGAGGGAGCGGATTGCTTCCTCAGCCGAACAGAACACAAAAACGGCCCCCGCTTCGAGGGGCCGTTAAGCTAGAATCGAAGTTATCCACCGTCAAGAGACAGCCCTGGTGATGACAAACGGTGTCAAGGGAAACGACGATGGCGACGGAAGATCAGCATGCCCATGGCCATACCCAACAGAACCGTCGCACCGGGCTCTGGCACAAAGCGGACATTCACCCCGCTGGCATTGATGAAAAACTGGGCTTCCAGTCCCACGGGCACACCTGCCACGGCGGCAAAATCTGTTACATCGACCCCAGTGAAGGTGGCGCCAGCGAGTTGCTCGATCAGGAGGAACTCGTCGTTCTCCATGATGTTGTCTGTGTTGAAGAACTCGAAAAGAAACTCTCCCGGATTGTCACTGCCGATCAATTCAACTTCGATATCCAGCTGGCTTTGACTGGTGCCGAGATCCATCATGAGAACCACACCGTTCGACGCATCCAGATTTTCCATCGTAAAGGTGCGACCCCAGTCCGGAAACTGCGTCGTGTTATTGGAATTGGGCCCCTCCATGAGGCGGCCATCCCTTCCATTGCTTACATTGGAAAACGATGGGGTAATCGTGCTGGTCGTGTCGGTGGTCACTACGGTTCCTTCCACCCTTCCCGCGCCTCCGAGCACCTGATTTGATTGAAGAACGAAGTCGCTGGATTTTCCGGAGACATCTAAGGTCGAGTTGCCGCTAATTCGGATCTCTTCGACCGTATCCGCTGAAGCCATTCCAGTCAGGGCAAGCACTGTATTCCCACCATCCACATAAATGGGGTTTATCGTGGTGATCGCACCCTGAATCTCTACCCGATTTCCTCCAGTGGCGTTGAATGAAGAAGTACCGCTTCGGGAGCCGCTATCAGATAGCCCTCCGGTGACAATAATGTCATTGTCATCCGCATTGAGTCTCAGCTCGTTGCTGGTTGCGCGGATCAAGTTACCATTCAGCGTCAAAATGCCCGTACCATCATTCTGGATCGCGCCGTTGTTGTTGGTGGCACGGAAATCCCGCATGATCGTTGCTGCGGGACCAGTATAAGAAAAACGTGCGTTGTTGTTTCCGCTGATTAATTCCCCTCCGTCACCGATGGAAGCGAAATTCAGTTGGTTATTAATGGAGTTATTTCGTAAGACTCCGGTAAAGGTGTTGGCGGTGTTTGCCAGAGCCAGAGCCCCTGAGCCAAAGTTTATGGGAGCCGAGCTCGGAGAAAATGAGAGATCCCCTGCGCCGCTCAACACTCCATTTACCGTCACCGACGGTGTAATTCTCTGACTGCTTAGCGACCTGCTGATATTCCAAGTCTGTTGATTCGCGACCTCAAGACCAAAATCGAAAACATATGCTACAGATTGATTACTGGTTGTGTTCGGCGGAACAATTGTGATGGTGGTGTCTCCGGGACTCGTAGCGGTCAAGGTAACCGTGCTCGTCCCGGCGTCGCTCACGGTAAATCCCGTGCTGCCATCTTGTATCTCGATGGTGATATTGGCGAAATTCTGGTCACCCAGATTATAGTTCGTCGGGTTATTTGTGACGGTGGCAAAGGTGCTGTCACGCAGAATGACGGTGTCGCCCGCGGCCGGAGCGCCGTTGTCCCAGTTGCCGCCATCGCTCCAGTCAGAGCTGATGGCGCCGGTCCAGGCGGTAGTTTTTTGGGCATGCAGCGTGGAGGCGCCCGCCAGGCTGATCAACAGCACGGCCGCCAGGCATGCCCCGAGAGGGAGTTGGGGGGTAGGAGGAATCCATGTCAAAGGTTAAACCACCAAGTCGCCCTTTTGTCAATCAATCAGCAGCAGAAAAAGTCAGCCATGATCGGCTGCGCCGCTGTCAGCCTTGCGTTCGGTCAAAGCGTGCTCCACTTCGGCACGCAGTGCCTCGAGGTCATCCCGGCGGGCGATACCAAGGACCTCCCGTTGCCAGGGCAGCAGTTCTTCTTCCAGATCACCGTTGAGCCGCGCAGCCGCCTGCAACCGTGCGTTCGAGGCGACCAGACCAGCGTCCAGCCCAAGACGTTCCGCCGCCGCGTTGCGCAGCTGTTTCAGCTCCTCAAAGAGCGCTTCCTCGCCATCGGTCTTGCGGATTCCCCGTTTAATCTCGCGCCGGGGCCAATCGTCTTTGGGTAAAGCCCAGCCGCGTTGCACCGCTTCATCAAAAGCCGCCTGCTGGGCTTTGTCCCGCAGAAAGGTGCGCGGTTTGCGCTTCTCCATGATCGCCTCCACGGCATCGACCATCTGACTGCTGCGCATGATGCGGAAGGGAGGGACATCGGCGGCCTGAGCCATGTCCTCACGCCAGAGCCAGAGGGTCCAGAGCATGGCAAGAGCCCGCCCACTGAAGCGCGGCTTGTTGTTGATCCGCCAGAAAGCGTTGTCGTTTTCGGCCCGGCCTTCCTCGGTGCCCTGCACGTAGCGCGCGAGGGATTGCTCATACCAGTCCCAGCGCCCGAGCTCGCGCAGCCGCGCAGACAACCTCTCTTTCAACGGATGCAGATGCAGCACATCATTGCGCGCATACTCCAGCATCTTTTCCGGCAGGGGACGCTGAGACCAGTCTGCCTTTTGGCTGGTCTTGGGCAAGGCGACACCGAAAAAGCTTTCCACGAGCGCGGCAAACCCGATCCCTTCACACCCCGCCAGGCGCGCCGCGATCATTGTGTCAAATACTGCGGCCGGCCGGAACGCCGCCAGATCACGCAGCATGCGCAGATCATAGTCGCAATCATGAAGAATCAGCTCTTTACCATCGAGCGCTTCCCAAAGGGGTCCGAGGGCGTCTGCGTCCAGGGCAAGCGAATCAATCAGCCAACATTCCTGCCCGTCACTGACCTGGATGAGGCAAACTTTTTCACGGTAGGAGTGCATGCCATCCGCCTCAATATCCAGGGCCAGACAGGTCGATGACGAGGCAAAGCCGCGACAGGCCTGCCGCAGCTCTTCCGCCTCCGCGATGACAGGAGGCGGTGCGCTCGCGGGGTCAGAAAGGGGTGGATCGCTGGGGGCGGACTTGTTCAAGGGATCATGGCGCGGTCACTTCAGCCCGGACATGAGGAGTTCAGCATTGGTTTTGGTGCGTGCAATGTTTCGCAGCAATACCTCCATCGCCTCGATGGGCGGGAGGGCGTTAAGCTGGCGGCGCATGAGATGGACACGCTGGATTTCATCCGGGTGATAGAGCAAATCTTCCTTACGGGTGCCGGACTGAACCACATGAATCGCTGGATAAACCCGCCTTTCGGCCAGATTGCGGTCCAGATGGATCTCCATGTTTCCCTTACCTTTGAACTCTTCAAAGACGAGCTGATCCAGTTTGCTGCCGGTATCGACCAGGACGGTGGCGAGCAAGGTGAGGCTTCCGCCTTCCTCCGCGTTTCGCGCGGCGGAGAAAAATTTTCCGGCCTTCTGCAGAGCCTTGGAGTCCACCCCGCCTGAGAGCAGGCGGCCTTTGCTGCCCTGCAGGTTATTGTAGCCGCGGGCCAGCCGGGTCAGACTGTCGAGGAGGATGACCACATCCCGGCCCAGCTCGACGAGACGCTTGGCGCGTTCGAGCACCAGCTCTGCCACCTGGATGTGCCGGTTGGACGATTCATCGAAGGTGGAGCTGTAAACCGCCCCGCCGACTTCCTGCTTAATATCGGTCACCTCCTCCGGACGTTCATCGACCAGAAGCATGATGAGCTCGACCTGCGGATGATTCTTCCGAATGCAACCGGCGATCTGCTTGAGCATGATGGTTTTCCCCACCCGCGGTGGCGCGACGATCAACCCACGCTGTCCTTTGCCGAGAGGTGAAATCAGGTCAATGGCCCGCCCGGTCAGCAAATCGTCCTCTCCGGTATCCAGCATGAGCCGTTCTTTCGGGAAAAGCGGGGTGAGGGAATCAAACCCCTTGAGCTCCTCCCACTCGTCAGCCTTCACGCCATCGATCTCCAGGATCTGATCCAGCACAAGGCCCTTGTCCTTTTCGTTCTTGCCTATGCGCAGACGTCCTTTGACGCGGAAACCGGTCTTCAGGCGGTAGTTACGCACAAAGTTCTGCGCCACGTAGACGTCCAGCGCGGTGGTGAGGAAGTTCAGTTCCTCAAACTTCAGGGTGCCATTTCCATCATGCTGGCTGTCAAAGACTCCGGTTACTTCGACCACTCCTTCACCCAGCAGGCAGCGCCGTGCATACTCGCCGAGCAACTGCAGCTTGGAACGGTTGGGGTTCACCCGGACGCCGATCTCGTCCAGTCGCTTGAGCACCGCGTCATGCTTGTCGAAAATCAGATCATTGATGCGGAGAAGCTTCGGGACCGGCTTGGCGTCACGCTTCGGCTGCTCTGAGTCCTCCCCGTTTTCATTCTCATTTTCAGGGTCTTCCTCCTTTTCTTCGGCTTGATGCCGAACCTCAGCCGGATCCGTCTCTGTTGCATCATCGTCCTCTTCCGTGCCGGCATCGCTTTCCTGCTCGTCTTCGGTTTGAGATGAGGGGTTCCCGGCTCCGTCCTCCTCCTCTACATCGCTGACGGACTTCCTGCGGGTTTTTGCGGGTGCATCGTCTTCACCGGTGACCGCGCCCTCCGTCGTCTCCTCCGGTGCCTTGTTCTTAGGCGGCCGTCCCCGTCGTTTCGGAGCGGGCTTGGCGGGCTCTTCCGCAGCTGTCGTCTGCTGCTCGTCAGATTCCAGTTCCAGCTCAGACTGCTCCGGAGCTTCTATCTCCTCGGCGGAAGCTGTCTTTTTGCGGCCTCGCGTGCTGCTTTTCGCCGGAGATTCGGCGTCTTTCTCTGCCGTTTTACTCATTCCAAATCCAGTTTTCTAATCGATGGCAACACAGGCTGCGATGCGGGAGTGGTCGTTCCCGTCTCTTCTCTCAGCTCAGGTTATTTTGTGCCCTTACCCGCAACTCAAAGCTGAGAATGCGGCATTGCTCATAAAACTCTTCCCGGGAGCCGTCATTCCAGATGACGAAATCAGCCCGATTTACTTTTTCACTTGTGTCGAGCTGAGCATCGATGATGCCCAACGCGGTTTTCTCATCCATGGAGGGGCGCTGCAAAAGTCTGCTGAGTTGCGTTTCGCGACTGCAGGCGATGGCTACGGTCAGATCCAATTCCTTCTCCGCACCGACCTCAAAGAGTAACGGTATCTCAACAAGGTAATGGAAAAGCCTACGCTGACGGCCTCGGGAAAGCTGCTGACGCCAGTCATCTCTGACGCGCGGATGGAGGATTTCTTCGAGGGCCCGGCGATCCAATTCAGAACTGAAAACGCGCTGCCGCAATTGATCCCGGTCAACACGTCCATCAGTTAAGATAGATTGGCCGAAGCGCTCCGTCAACGCTTGCTGCACGCGCGCATCGTTTTCCAGCAGACGCGCGACGATTTCGTCTGCGTTCGCCGAGGGACAACCCAGCAACTCAGAAAGATGAAGGGTGGCCGAGCTTTTGCCACAGGCCACCCCTCCCGTAATTCCTATCGCCAGCAAGATGCCAGTTCGAACAAGACGCCAAGGCTGAGGTTACTTGAAGACCGGAATCTCCGGCACCCGTTTCTTGATCGGATCGGGGATGCCGAGCTCTTCCACCGGATCCTCTTGCAGCCTCTCAGACTGGCGCAGCGGCACTCCGGCTGGGTCGATCAATGTGGCCGTCACGAAGATGACCAGATTTTGCTGCACGTGCTGTTCAGCTTCGGACTTAAACAGGCGCCCAACCAATGGGATATCTCCAAGGAACGGGACCTTGTCTTCAACCTTCTGGATATCTTCCCGCATCAATCCGCCAAGAACCACGGTGGAACCATCCCAGATCGTGATGTTTGTGCTTACCCGCCGCACACTGAACACCGGCTGGTTGATCACGTTGGGAGTGATAACAATGGGCGTGGCAACGCCAATCGCATTCGTGGAAAAGGTCTGAATGGGACTTCCGTAGTTGATGAAGCCCTCGAATTCGATGACTTCCGGGATCAGATTGAGATCAATCGTCACATTATCAGCGCCGACTGTTGGATCGACTTCCAAAGTCACCCCTGTGTTTTTCGTCTCAAAGGTGACAGGTGTGGTTGGGGTGACCGGGAAGGAACTGGGAGGAGTCCCCAGAGTACCAGGCACAAGGGCTGTTCCACCAATACTTCCGAAATCCTGTGGAATCTGGGGTGGGTCGAACTCGACTGGAAACCGGAATTCCCGGTTAACCTCAATAACCGCTCGCTGACCGCTCTTGGTCGTAACCGATGGAGCGGAAAGCAGATCGACCGCACGTTTCTGATCCAAGGCACGAACCACCACCTGAAACTGGGGATCCGTGAATACACCAGCCACCGAGAAGATGCCCGGAGAGATCAGCAGTCCGTCACGGGCTGGGGCGGGGAAAAGCAGCGAGTCAATTGAGTCGCTGGCGATACCCACATTTCCGGAGCGAAGACCACCTGTGACCGGGTTGGTTCCCACCGGAGCCCCCGCACCGGGAGCATTGAAGGGAAAAGTGGACTGATCCAGAGGCGGATTGGTAAAGCCCTCCGTACCTCCGGAGAAGAAGACACCGTTGTTACCGGGCACGTTGGCCGCGCCGAGGAGCCAGTCAAACCCAAGCTCGGTAAAGTTATCCTGCGTCACCTCAAGGAATTTCGCTTCGATCTTCACCTGCTTGGCGACCTGACTTTGCATCTGCTGCGCGATCGCCTCAATTTGCCGGATCTGAGCAGAAGTTGCGGTAACGGTCAGGGTGGCCGTGCCGGGGTCGAAAGTTGCTCCACCGGCAGGAGGCAGATTGATTCCCAGCTGGCGTAAAGCTTCTTCCGCCGTGGCAGACGGGCCAGACAGAGAAGGCTCGCTTCCCCCGTCGCCGGAAGGCTCACCGAAACCAAATCCGCCACCACCGCCGCCGCTGGCGTCACCGCCGCCGCCGCCGGAGCCAACTGCCCGCGTGATGAAGTCAGGTGGGACACGAATGGTCTTGGTAATCACACGGCCGCGAGCCGCCGTGTCCGCGCCTTGCGGTACAATAAGAACCGCGAAGTCTTCCACGATAAATTCCAGACCGGCGATCTCCGTGACATATCGCAGCACTTCACGGAGTGGGGCGTTGCGCAGACGCAGATCGATGCGAGGCAGAGCAGAAACGCTCCCTCCGGAAGCAGCTGGAGCCGCACCCGCGTCATCTGAGGAACCAAAGTCATCGAAGTCGATCGATTCATCTGCAGCCGGCGCAGGAGCTCCACCACCGCTCGAGCCGCCTTCATCGAGGCGCAACACGAAGTCGATCCCCTGCCCGTCCGGATCAAGCTGGATGGATTGGAAGCGAAGAAACTCCAGGGCCTCCTCTACGGTGGCGTCATTCAGTTCCACCGTTGGAACGATGAGCGTATCGAGTAGTCGGTTGATCCGCTCGCGTTCACCCATTTCCTCTCCCGGGCCTTCATCTCCAAAACCGCGCACCTCGCCGTACTCATTAACCGGTGTGCCCCAAGCCATACCCACCTGACTCAGCAGCTCGGCCCGGGTGTTATTGTAAACTGCCGGGACATTTTCCCGGCGAATGGTCGACCAGACCTCTTCCTTCAAGCGGTAAGCCGCGGCGTTATAAGGATCGATATTCAGCACCTGATCACAGCGCTTGATGGCGAGATCATATTGACCGTCGAGATAAAAACCGCGTCCTTCCTGCAGCAGACGCTTCACGTCCTGCACCTGGGCTACATAGCGCGGTGTGCGTTGTTTGGGGAAATACTCAGGGTCGATCAGCTTGTCTTTCAAGGACAGCGCCCGTTCATCTTCAGGACGGAATTCCAGAGCAAAGTCGACCAGAGTTTCCGCATCCGCCCAGCGCGCTTCCGCAATGCGCTGTTCAGTCAGTTGGAGAACGCTGTCCACCATGTCGCTGATCGCCTGTTCACGCAGGGCTCCGGTCCGCTCAGAATCCGGCAGCATTTCAACCGCACCCCGGTAAAGCCCGACGGCCCGTTCATAGTCACCCTCGTTGTAGGCTTCGGCGCCTTCCGCCATATTTTCCTGGGCCAGAACGGCCATCTGCTGACGGCGCTGGATTTCTCTTTCAGCCAGCTGCTGGATGAGCGGATCAACCGCTGAGGCTTGGAGAATCCCAGTGAAGATGAGCACACCCAAGAGAAGGTGCCGTAAAACGATAAGGATAGTTTTGTGCTGGGTCATGTGGTAGGGTGGTAGCCTTAGCCAGTGGAATCATTCTGCGGCCAGGAACTGACATCCGCTCCTGAAGCTTCTTTTATGAAAATCAGGAAAACGGGGTCTCGGTCAGCCCTGGTGGGGGTCAGCGATCTGCGGGTCGGGAGCACTCTCCCTCCGTTGAACGCTCATTTATCAAAGGGTGTCAGATTTTTCTTTGGGTGTGTCAAGGTAGATGACCGCCTTTTTTCAGGTTTGCGGCCAGAAATTTGCGGAACCGAAGGCAGCAGCGTCCGTTCAGCCCTCCGCGGTTCCGTCTCCTTCCGGGAACTCGCCCTCGCCGCCTTCATCCGCACTGCCGCTCAGACGCTCAGGCATATCGCCCGGCTGCTGTTCGCGAATGCTCAGCACTTCGCCCTGGGGATTGCCGGATTCGTCCTGACGCTGAACTTTGGCGAGCGGCGGATCTTGCTGGATTTCCTGAACAACGAAAGAGTCGTTATCCGGCGGCAGATTGAAGGTGCCGTCCTCTTTGAGCCGAAATTCCTGATCCCCTTTCCAAAGGTATTCCAGCACCACTGTGAAATCCCCCAGGTTTGTCCGCTTCCCTTTGACCAGGGTGGCGGTCTCACTGGTCACGGTGTTCTCCAGGGTCAACTCCGATTCATCGAGGGGAGCGCGTCCCGGACGTTCCGTCATCTTTTCAGTATATTCGATCAGCTTCCAGGCGCTGCCCTCAATGATGGAGCCGGTCTGAACAAATTGAGACCGGCGCCCTTCCCGGTTGATCTGAAAAGTGTCCGCGGCCGGTTTTGCCGCGAAGGTAAAGAAATCCGGATTGGAAATGACCTCCTTCACAAAAAGCCGCCGTGTGTAAGGCGGGTGGCTTGCCGGATCGGTTGGATCGGTTTCCGCGAGGAATTCTTCCTGATTCGTGAAATCATCGTCATCCGGATCCATCCGCGGCAGCCTGTCATCTTCCAGAGGCAGATCGTATTTCAGAATCCAGCGCAGGGTGATGGGATCATAAATCGTGATATCCGATTCCGGATCGACTTTCACCAGCTTGTTTTCATCCGGCAGAACAAGGTGAGTTTTTGCCCGGAACAGACTGGGGTCAGCCTCTTCACGCGCTTCCCAGGGAGTCGGCTGCTGCAGTTGGTTGAGCGCCGCGTTCAGGGCCTCGGTATCCTTCGTTGGCGGCTGGGCGTTAGGATTGCCCGTCTGCAGCTCGAACTGTTGTCCGAAGGATCCCGTCCGCAGGTAGACAAAAGCTGCCATGGCCAGCAGGATGATGGCCGCCAGCAAAAGGGTAAAGCGGTCGTAACGTTTCTTTATCCAGTCCATCGCTGATCAAAGGTAGGGCGTAGATGGCGTTACCGCCGGGGTTTCTGGGATGTGCCGGCCAGGGTGGCTTCGAATTCTTCTTCACTCTGTGCCAGGCGGATCAGTTGAATGCGCAGAGCTGACTCGACTTTTTCACGGCCCAGCACCACCCGGACTGAAGGCTCGCCCTCCTCAGCATCTTCTTCCTCAGGCGGCAAGGGAAGTCCGTCCTCACCAAAGCGGACTTCGCCACTCTCCGTCTGTTCCCGGAGAGGACCTTCTTTGCTCTCATTGGTGACCGCAATCAGCTGAGTGACCAGAAGTTGATCCATCGCCTGAAGGCTGTTGATCACCCTTTGCAGCGCTTCCTGGGTGGACTTGAAACGCACAATAAAGGTCCAGCGTTCCAACTGCTCCGGCATCTTCTCTACCACAGGCGCCCTTCGGCCGCGGCCGCGTCTTCCCTGCGGCTCTTCTTCCTCCTCCTCGGGAGCGCCGTTCTCCACCGCGAGTTCAACCCGGGAAATGGAAATCAGCTCATCAATCTGTTCTTCCATGAGCAGCTCCGCGACGCTCTTGATGACTTGCAGCAGGACGCTCAGCTCATCCACGGCCTCCAAGCGCGGGGGCGACTCTTCGTAACGGTTAAAGCCAAGGAAAAACTCCTCCCTCGCGGGCATGTTGACCCCGCGTTCCGCGGCCAAACTGTAGGTGGCATTGACTGAATCCACAATGAGGCTGACCAGATCCGCCGGGCTGAGGGGTTCAGGCGCAACTTGCTTTGAGGAAAAGGCTTCACGCAGTTCACGGAGGCGTTCACGCACTTCGTCCTGCTGCGCCTCGAGTGCTTCCACGCTGTCCCTGCTGGGATAAATCCGCGCGGTCACCAGGCCGTCATGATTGTTCTTTTGGGTGGCATACTCGGATTCTGCCTCCTGAAGCGCTCCGCCCGCCTGCATGATCAGGAAGATGAGCACCCCGGCGATCACCAGGGTGACGCCGGCCAGGCCAGCAATAAAGGGGTTCTGTTTAATCCAATCCATGAGTGAACAACCTGAAATACAATCTATTCAAGGCGCAGTTTATCCTTTAACGGCAAACGCAGCCGAAACTGCATGGCGAACCGGTCCCGCTTTTGCGACTGCTGCACCGGGGTGACGATGATTTCATCCTCATCCTCCTTGGTGACATTGAAGATCTCTGAATCCCGCTGCAGGGCAGGCAAAAACTCCAGGTCCACTTTGCGCTCGGACCCTTCAAGAACCAGCCCTTCTACCAGCAGGGCCTCGACAAAAACCCCCTGTTCTTCCTCTGACTCTACCCCGCGCCGCCCTGGCTGGGCGGATGCCGGCTTTTCTTCCTCCAACAGGCTGGCGATCGCCTGGTTGTCTTCCGGCAAGAGGGGGTTTTCTCCGTGTGCTGGAGTGACAGAGGTCAGCCAGATGCCTTCAGCCGGCAGATGAGAATTGAGATCCTCAAAAACACGAGCCCAATAGCCGGGCTGCTCACTGGCGCGGAGATACGGGGCAGCCAACCTTTCCAGACGGTCCAGTTCACTTTGGGCACCGCGGATCTGCTGGGCATAGCGCTCGAATTCGGCAACTTTGGGCTGAAGATCGGCCAGTTCGGCTTCCGCTTTTTTCTTGCCCTGCGTGAGGAAAAACCAATACCCGCCAAGGGCCAGCAGCAGGCAGATGGAGGCGGCGATGAAAAAGGGCCGTCGGGAGCCCAGCTCCTTGCGAGCGGCGACAGCGTCCGGCTGAAGATTGATCTCCATCGGGCACGGCCCGGTCTGCCGCAGGGCTACCCCGACGAGTTCTCCCAAGGTGTAGGGCTGCGCGAGCAGTTCGTCCTGAGGCACGTTCTTGCCCAGCTTCACGTTTCGCAGCGGATTGAAGTATTCGCAGGTGACCTGGAACTTTTCGGAAAAGAACTCCGTCATGTACGGCAGGCTTGAACCGCTGCCTGCCAGGTAAATGCGCTCCGGCTTGGAGCCTTTCTGCTGGGACCGGTAGAAATTGATGGAGCGGGAGATCTCTGTGTGAAAGCGGGTCATCGCATTGCGGATAACCTTGCCCAGGGTAGCGATCTCCGGATCTTCCGGCTCTTCATAAGCACCGCCGAGATGCACGAAGCCGTCCCGTTTTTTGCGTTCCTCCGCGGCGGCAAAATCTTCCTTGAACTCACGGGAAACGGCCTGGGTGATGTCATTTCCTCCGAGGCGAAAGCTGCGCAGCCAGATGAGGCCGGGCTCGCTGAAGGCCAGGTTGGTCGAGCGCGCGCCAACGTCAATGACCAGGGAGCATTGGTCGACGTCATAGTAGTTGAACCGGAAAGCGTTGAGCAGGGCCATCGGCGCAATGTCCACCAGTTCTGTTTCCAGCCCGGCGTCCTCGACCGCTTCATTTACGTCATTGAGGAGATCTTTCTTGATCGCCACCAGCACCACCTCCATCTCCGCTTCCTGCCCGCGCTGGACGAGCTGGTAGTCCCACACCACTTCCTTTAAGGGAAAAGGGATGTTCTGCTGAGCTTCAAAGGTGACGATCTGCTGCACCTTGCTGCTGTCCAGCCGGGGCAGCCGGACAAACCGGCTGAAGACCGCCTCCCCGCGCAGGCAATAGTTTACTGGCCGCCCTTTCGTTCCGCTCTGGGTCGCCAGGTCACGCAGTCCCAGCCGCAATTGCGGGATGTGGCTGGTCTCCGCGTTGGGATCCGCCAGCAACTGGGTGGAGTGGTATCCGGTCAGCGTCAGCCCGCCGGAACCGGTAGGCACAAAGGTAGCCAGGTTTAGGGACTGAGTACCGAGATTGATACAGGTAATCGCGTTACCGGTTGCCATCTGGGAAGGTCTTGAAAGGGAAACAGGTTAATGATCGAGCACTAGAAATCTCCGGAGCGAGGGGAGGCATCGGCCCTGAATCAGCCTGCTTCCGCTTGTTCAGCCCCGGAAGACCCAAACCGTGGCAGGCGTGCCGCTCCTGCGCAATATCAATTCTGCACTTGGCCGGAAAAACCTCCGGCGAACGGCGGTTCTCCCTAACCCGAGCAATCACTCAGGGCGTCGCCTTGATCTGCTCATAGCGGTCCCAATAGAGGGGCGCAAACGGCGTCTGGTTTTTGTTCAGCATGTGCCCCTGAAGCGGTTGCATGGATTGCCACCAAGGCCCTCGATTGTTGTCCTTCATGTTGGCCTGAGCAATAATCGCGCCCTGGTAGAGAATCTCAACGCCCACTTCGGCCACATCATTCGCCTTCACTTCCCGGCCCTCATTGACGAACTTCAGAGAGTTCGGAGGCAGATACATAGAACCGAAGAGAGACCGGTTCTTGAACAGATTGATGTAGGTCACCTCTCCCGTAAAATACTGAGGACCTTCCGAGCGGTTGGCCATTTTTTCGGTCACGACGTGGAAGCGCACGGCAATCTCTGACACGAGTTCCTCCTTGTTCTCGAGTTCCACCTCGATCAGGAGCCATTCACCCCCGCGGGAACGAAAGTCCTCGGACTTGGTGAAAGTGTAATCCGGTGAAGTGATGTTGGTAACGGAGATCTCTTTGATCTCGATTCTTGGCTGCTGGGCCTGAGCTTGAGCCTGAGTGGTAAGATTGATCAGCCCGAAAGCGGCAAGTCCGATTAGCAGGTAAGCAGTGGGGAAGAGCTTTGGTTTCATAATTGTGCGATCGAAAGTTTCTACGCGGAAAACAGTGAACGGACTGCCATGGGAGGACAAGTCTTTCTAACACAGAAAGACATGTCAGCTCAGTCGCCGCTCAGTTTTCCTGCTTTTCGGAGAGCCCTGGATCTGCCCGCCAGATCTGACCTCAGGCGCTGGCCTTAAGCTGATTGGCTTCGGCAAAGGCCCGCACCTCTTCCGGGCGGGATTTGAAGAATTCAACCGTCCGGCGGATACCGGTTTCAAAGTCCACCTGGACATCCCAGTTCAGGATACGCCGTGCCAGGGAGATATCCGGCTGACGAATCTTGGGATCATCCTGCGGGAGCGGCTTGAACTGGATCGGCACGTCCTGACCGGTGATGCGGATGATGGCCTTGGCAAACTCAAGAATGGTCATTTCATGGGGGTTACCGATGTTTACCGGCTCGTGATAGTCACTCATGGCGAGGCGAAAAATCCCCTCGATCAGGTCACTGACATAACAGAAGCTGCGGGTCTGGCTGCCATCTCCATAAACACTGAGGGGCTGACCATTGAGAGCCTGGGCGATGAAGGTGGGCACGACCCGCCCATCATGGAGGCGCATGCGCGGGCCGTAGGTGTTAAAGATACGGACAATCTTGGTATCCACCCCATGAAAGCGGTGGTAGGCCATAGTGATCGCTTCGGCGAAACGCTTGGCCTCATCATAGACTCCGCGAGGGCCGATCGGATTGACATTGCCCCAGTAGTCTTCCTTCTGAGGGTGGACGAGCGGATCACCGTAAACCTCTGAAGTGGAGGCCAGAAGAAAGGTGGCGCCCTTATCCTTGGCGAGGCCGAGGGCATTGTGGGTGCCGAGCCCGCCGACTTTCAGGGTCGGAATGGGATGCTCCAGGTAGTCCACCGGGCTTGCCGGAGAAGCAAAGTGAAAGACGTAATCAACCGGTCCGGAGACCATGATGTAGTTCGTCACATTATAGCGAATGTAACGAAAATCCGGGCGGTCACCCAGATGTTCGATGTTGGAAAGCTTACCGGTGAGCAGGCTGTCAAAAACGATGACCTGATGCCCGGCTTCGAGCAGCCGCTCACTGAGATGTGATCCCAGAAAACCAGCTCCGCCGGTGATAACGGAGACCGGTTTTTCATGCTTTGAACTGTCAGAAGAAGCCGGATTCATCAGATGGATGAGATTAGACATGGTTTGGCCGTGGGCAGGGCGCGGCGGCCAGAACAGCGTCGGTCGAAAGGCGGGCCATGGCTAGCACAGACTGAAACAGGAGCACAATACAAAGCGAGGCAGTCTGGGACAAATCGACGGGTGACTGGACGGGCGAAACACGCGCGGGTGGTGAAGGATAGTGCTTAACAGTGGATTCAGGTTAACGGGCTCCTGATCCAAAGAGCACAGCAGGAATCGTGCGCAGGAGGATTTTGATGTCCAGCCAGAGGGACCAGCGATCGATGTATTCGAGGTCCAGCCGGACCCACTCCTCAAAGTCCGTCACCTTATTGCGGCCACTGATCTGCCAGAGACAGGTCAGACCCGGCTTCACACTGAGACGCCGCCGCTGCGCGCGGTCTCCGAATTGCGCAACTTCGTAGAGCGGCAGCGGGCGTGGCCCGACCAGACTCATTTCCCCCCGGAGCACGTTGAAAAGCTGCGGCAATTCATCAATGCTTGTGCGCCGGATGAATCGGCCGAGGGCCGTGATCCGGGGATCATTTTCCATTTTAAAGACCGGTCCACTCATCTGGTTGAGCGCGTCCAGCTCCGCTTTCCGCTGTTCTGCGTCCTGATACATCGACCGGAATTTAAACATGGTGAAGGCGCGACCGTGCAGGCCAGCCCGCTTCTGCTTGAAAATCGCAGGGCCCGGCGAGGTTAGCCGAACGAGGATAGAAACGGTGATCAGCAGGGGCGAAAGCGCGATGATCAGCCCGAGCGATCCCACCCGGTCCATTAATTCCTTGATCCACAAGCTCCAGGATGATTCCGGAGTCGACCGGAAGACCATGAGTGGGTGGCCGAAGAGGCTCTCAAACTGGGGCCGGGCGATCTTTGTGGTGATAAAGCTGGCCAGAAGCCACACCTCCACCCCTTCGATCTCGCAGGCGCCGATGGCCTCCTCCACTTTGCCGAGGTAACTGTGACCGGCGACGAAGATGACCTTGCTGACGGAATACTCGTGGAGAACCTCGACCAGATCCGAGGTGGGCTGGCGTTGGATATCCACCCGGTCAACCACGCGGAATTGGCTATAGAACTCTGAATCCATCTCGTTCTCGAAGGACGCGATGTCCTCATCTGTGCCGGCCAGCACGATGGTCTCGCGAAGGGCTTCTTTACGGGTGCGGTGCCGGTAAAGCCAGCGGGCAAAGAGATGCCTGGCCAGAAGCAGAAAGACGGCAGCCCCAGCAAAAAAGACGGATACTGAACGGGGCGGCGCCGGGTAACGAAGCAGCAGAATGCAGATGCCCAGCACCAGGGCAAGACCCAGCATGGCAATAATGATCTGGGAGATGGCACGCTCCAGGCCGCGCCCCAGTTGCTGCCGGTAGAATCCCTGCAGTTCCAGGAAAATAGGCCCGAACGGAACGATGATGAAGATGATCCAGAGGAAACTCTGAAACGGAGCGATGCGTGCCGTGAAAAGCTCCGTGTAAGGTGTCAGGTAATAGCGGACGGCATGCGCGAGGAAAAAGGCCAACCCCAGAAGCAGGCCGTCCAAGAGCTGGTAGAGTTGTTGATTAAGCTCTCGCGTTCGACGAAGCATGGGGACCAGAAATGTAATCAGCGGAAACCGGCGAGAGTTCTGACCGCGGTGGTGCAGTGAGTCAAAAGAAACCTGTTTATATCACCCGGAACCTTCTTCTTACCGGCCGGGTGGCATAAATTTTAAAGAGTATCGCACAGCAAATGGAAGGTAGCGCGGAAAACCGTCAGGGTGAAATCGTCGGGGTCATTCACACCCGCGAGAATCTGCACCTTCTCGTCTCGGCCCCGGATGCTCCCATGATCCGGGCCTGTTCTCTCCTGGAGCTGCGCCTTGATTGCCTGGCGGCGGATCTGGATGAAGTGGAGGATCTGCTCCAGGAGCTTTCACCGGGTGGACCGCCACGATTTCTCATTACCTGCCGCCGGGCCGATGAAGGGGGCGCGTCCGCCGGACTGAGCGACCTACAGAGGGTGGAGGTTCTTTGCCGCTTCGCTCCTTTTGCCAGCCTGGCAGATATGGAGCTGGCTTCATTGATTGATCCGCAGGTCGGGGCCAGGTTTGCCGGACTGGCAACTGATCTGAGATCGCAGGGGATCCGCGTCGTGTGTTCTGTGCATGATTTAACGGGCACACCGGCCAGCGACCGGTTGCTGGATTGCGCCCGGACCGCTCTCCGCGATCTGCCCGTGGATATCTTCAAGGCCGCCACCACCACCGTGGCGCTTCGCGAACTCAATGAGCTGCTCCGCTTTGCGGAGGCCGCCAGCGAAAGCGGACTGATCTGGGCCGCGATGGGCATGGGCGCTCCTTTCGGCGCTTACTCTCGGCTCATCCTTGCCCGGGCAGGCTCGCGCCTGAACTATGTGCATCTCGGAACTCATGCCGTGCGCGGGCAGTGGGACGCAATGACCTTTTGCAGGCTGCTGGAGGCAGGTTAAATGGCGGCTTCGACGTTGAGTGCAGCCTCGATTCTTGTGAGGTCTTCCGTCGTAAGCTTCTCCGCCAGTTCGATTGCGCCCAGATTACGTTCCACTTGATCGGCCCGGCGCGCCCCAGTGATCGCGGTAGAAACGTTCGGCTTCTTCAGGACCCAGGCCAGGGCCATGGTTGCCATGGGCTGGCCCATTTCATCCGCCACCCTTTGGAGATTCTGCAATTGCTGGAGCCGCTGCGGCGTCAATTGGTTCCTCAGCCATTCGTGATCGGCCAGGCGTGTCCCTTCCGGGATGCCGTTATTGTATTTCCCGCTCAGTTGCCCCACGGCGATGGGTGAGTAAACCGTCGTGCCCATGCCCCATTTTTCGAAGAGCGGGAGGAGATCCTTTTCCATCCGGTCGCGGCTGAGCAGGTTATAGCCGGTCTGCTCAACGACGGGACCGGCGAGGCCATGCCTGCCAGCAAACTGCCACAACCGCTCGATGGTCATGGGCTCAAATTCGCTTGTCCCCCAGTAAAGGATTTTGCCCTGCTGAATCAGGGCGTTCATCGTAATGACGATCTCTTCCGGGGGGGTCACGCCATCCGGGCGGTGGCAGAAAAACAGGTCCAGATAATCCGTATGATACTTTTTGAGGGTACGCTCACAGCATGAAACCAGCCGCTTCCGGGAGATGCCGTGGTGCTGAGGACCATCCGCGCCGCGGATGCATTTGCCGGTCAGAACATATTCTTCGCGAAGCCAGTTCTTGTTCTTAAGGACATTCCCCATCATTTCATCCGCCTTGCCCAAGGCATAAGCTTCGGCGCCATCGAAGCAGCGGATACCCAGGTCCCATGCTTTCGAGACAATGGCATCAGCCTCCGGAAGCTCCACGGTTTCGCCGAAGGTCTGCCAGGTGCCGTAGGAAAGGGCGGAGATTTTGAGGCCGGTCCGGCCTAACTGATTGAAGATCATCTGAGGTCTCAGGGTTAACGGTAATTCAGGCCGCAGGTTCAATCTGCCCCTTTTGCTCCATACGCCGGATTTCCTGGGCGGCATGCAGGGCTTGAGGTGTAGCGGGCATAGTTTCGATGACTTGCCGCAGGACCACGGCGGCATAGTCATAGTCCTGCTTACCTTCCTTGGCGATATCCGCCAGCATGAAAGCCAGTTGCGAGGCCGCTTCTGGCTCGTGACCCGCATCGAGGTATTCGCTGAGCAATTCCATCGCAGAATCCGGATCGTCCAGGCGGTTGGCCCGGATTTTGGCCGCCTCACAAACGGCGTGGATGTCTTCCGGGTCCTGCTGGGCGATCTCGAGGTAGGCCTGTACCGCTTCTTCGTAATCGCCTCGGGCCTGGGCGCTGAGAGCGGTGGCATACTTGTTCTCCGTCGCTTCGGTGCGTGCTGGCGTGTAAAAGAGGTTACCTACACCCTGCGCCAAATCTGGAATGACAAACGTGAAGAGGATGACGAAGACTGTCACCATCACCGCGAGGGAGATAAGCATGAGAGTGATTTCTTTGGGCTCATCCAGATTACCCTCCAGCCATGGTGCACCAATCACACTCCAGATATAAAGAAACAGAGCGATCAGCCCTGACACGATAAGGATGGAAAACAATAATCGCATTCTCGTCTCCTTCGGCTAACTGAGATCTCAATAGTCCTAACCAACTAAATCCGGGGATCTTTTCCGGTTTCCTGCTTATACAACACGCTCAACTGGTGGAACTGCTGTTCAAGCGTCCGCAGGGTGCGGCGCTCCTCCTCCAGCGTTTCTTCCAGAGCGCGAATCTTTTCTTCCGGGCTCAGCCCGATGGAAGTTTCCGCGGCGGGCGCTCCAGAGTCTTCTTCTGAGAGATCCACGATCTCCAGATCCATGTCCGCGATGTAGTGCTGCTGGCCAGACTTACAGTTGATGAGCATGGTGTCGATATTGATCTCCCCTGCCTCCAGGAACTCATTCACCGCTCCCAGGGTGGTGGGCCCATAGTATTGATCAGCGGAGATCTTAATGAGCCAGTCCATCTCCAGTTCTGGAAGCATAGGGGCGCGGAACCAGGACTCCTGATCACTGGACACCATATCCATGGGCGAGATCTTTGCACTCGCAGCCCAGGCGCGGAGCTGATCCAGGGTGGAAGGACCAAACGGCTCAGATTCGTTCTTTTTGAGCAGGAACCACTGCTGAAACTGGTTTTCCGAATTCATACGGGTGGCAATGAGTCGATTGACAACAATAAATCCAGGGGTGTGGGGAAGGATGGCCGGCCGCATCGGTGGGGGAACTTGCCGCGAAAGCGGTCCTGGGAAGGACCTGCGTGAAGCAAAGATGGCAAAAGGCTCTCCGGGTGACAAGAGGAGAGCGCACGACGCACAGAATGGATTGATTCTCAAGCAGGAGCGGGTTAGATAATCACGTGGTGTGACCGTGCGCCCCCGAAGCGGACACCATTTTTCCCTTCCCGCTATGGCAGGTTTATCTGGCTGAGTCTGACCCCGTCTTGTCGCTTGCAAGCAAGCAATCCGACGTGCACGGGCTGCAGAACTGGCCCATCAACGCGTATACCCATGGCCCTAGGCGCCTCACCACCGAAGAAGATCACCGTTCAGGTCACCGTTAACACGCGCTCAGGCAAACTGCCTCGGACGCGAATGGACCTCAGCTTGTCCCAACTGCAGAGCCTGGTGGACAAGTTCGATCTGGGCCGGGTCACCCGGATGGATAAGCCGATCGACACCCAGTGCAACACAACCGAGCCGTTCCGCACCGGTCGCGGGATGTTTATGCTTCGAGCGCGCCATGGGGATGAGTTCGCCGAGCGTGTGGAGTATATCCACGCCGCCATGGACAATCTGCGTGTGGGCGGCTTCCCAGTACCGGAGGTCATGCGCACGCCAGAAGGCTCCGGCTGTGTGGTATGGGGAGAGCGCATCGTAGAGGTCCACCGCTACATCCCACATGATACCGGGGTGCATCGTGACTGGGCCCGCATGCACAGTGCGGCAGGAGCCTTGGGTGATCTGCACCGCATTCTCTGTGAACGCCCCATGAACATCACACCGGTGAATCCGGAGCTGCGAAATGACATCGGGCCGGATTCCATCCTGACCTTCCTCGAAGATGGAGAAGCGAATCTGGAGGAAGCGGCGGAGTCCCGGGCAGATGCCAGGCAGGCGCTGGATATCGTGCGGGAAGCCAAGGAGGCTCTTCTTCCGCTGGTGGACGGCTACAATCAGAGGATTGGTCAGTTACCGTGGCTCACCGTGCATGGGGATTACCATTTCTGGAACATCCTCTACCGCGGGGATGGGATTGCCGGGGTGGTGGATTATGACTTTCTCCAAGAGCGCGAGCGCCTGTTTGACATCGCCTACGCCCTGCAGAGCGCCATCACATACCTGAGCGCGACGCACCAGCGCCAACTGACGGACTATGGTCAACTGGCCTGGCACCACATCCAGAGCTGGGTGGAATATTACAACGACACCACGCACCTGCCCCTGACCGCGGAAGAGCGGGCCTGGCTGCCTTCCGAGCTTCTCCGAATCTTTCTGGTCAGCATCTGTACCACGCTGATGCAGCCAGACCCGGTTGACGCGCTCATTGCGCAAATGTTCGAGTTGCGTCTCTACCGCTGGCTACATATGCAGCAGGAGATGTTTGTGTGACGCAGCCGATGGCTGACGATGACATTTCTCTCCCCCCTCCGACCTTTGATCCATCGCGTCCGCGATGGTGAAGACTTTGCTTCCCGAATGAACTCGGTTAAGCTAGGTGAAATATAAGCGGGCGATAGCGGAAGCAATCGTCCGGGGTCATTCGGGCACCTGAATCACCGTCTCCGGCTTTCGACCAGTTTCAGGTCAGTTCTCCACAGATCAGTTTCTTTCCTCTTTCTCACCAGTCATGGCAAAAGCTCCCAGCACGGCGACCGGCATTGATATCGGTCATCATTCGATTAAGGCGATCTCCCTTCAGCGCAAAGGCAAGGATCGTGTGACGGTGACCGGTTACAGCAACCTGCTCGTGGACGGTGAAATTCGCACGGCGCAGGAGCTTTCTCTTTACCTGAAGCAATCCATCAAACGGGTAGGTGCTCCTTCCAAGACGATCGGCTTGGCGATTACGCAGCCTGAGGCGATCATCAAGAACATCGAGCAATCCGAAACGCCCAAACCGATTCTACGTGATGCCCTGCGCATGAACGGCAGTGCCATCCTGGATCAGGACGTGACCAGCTACGTCCTTGATACCGTGCTCAATGAGACTCCCGCGAAGATCGAAGCGGCCGAGGCCGAATCCGCCAGCGGCTCGAGGACCAAGCGCAAGCGGCAATACCTGGTGGCGGGTCTGCCGGCGGCGACGGTGGAAATGGTCTGGAACGCGACCCTGAAAGAGCGCATCAATCCAAAATCACTTCAGGCCGCGCCGGTGTCTATCTTTAACGCCTTTCAGTTTGCCCAGAAGCAAACCTTCTACAACAGCGCCTTTATGCTGGTGGATATAGGACATCTGGAAACCAATCTGATTATTGGCGCATTTGGAGAGCTGTTCGTAGTCCGCAAGGTGGAGTATGGCGGCCAGGGACTGATCAGTTATCTGGCTGCGGACAGTGGGATGAGTGCGGAGGAGGTGATCGGCAGCCTGCAGAATGACGACCGTGAAGTAGTTCAGCGGGCAGAAAACTATATTGCCGGCCTGAGCCGGGAGATCATGAATTCCGCCGGTTTTTTCGAGAATCTCAAGGACCAGAGTATCAGCAAAGTATTAATCTCCGGCGGCATGGCGGCGTCCCAGGGACTTCTGCAGGCTCTGGTGGGTTTTGTAGATATCCCGTGTGAGCTATGGGATCCGCTTCCCCCGGAGTTATGTGAGAGAAAGCTACCGAAGAGACAGGAAGAAGCGTTTCAGGCGGACTTTATCAATCTCACCGTGGCCGCCGGGGTCGCGCTGGAGCAACTTCAAGTCACAGGCAGCTCTCACTGACCGATCGTTTTCTTTTTTTCGGAGGCAATATGGCGCTCGAAGTAAATCTACTATTTCCCAAACAGCAGGCGGATCTGGAAAGAAAACTGGATCCGATTAAGATCGGCCTGCTTTTAGCCCTGGTGATTTGCATGGGAATGATTGCGTGGTGGATGCTGCTGGGCGCGAAGGTGCAGGGCCAGCGCAATGTTTTTGAGGACTTGAACCGGAAATGGAGGGAGCTGGAACCTCGCTCCAAAGAAGCGGCCGTTCAGAAAGAAGAAGATCTCGCGCAGAGCGCCACCGCGGAAGCACTGGTGAATTGGGTGAATAGCCGGTTTTACTGGTCACCCATTTTATCTGAACTGGCGCAGGCGACTCCACCCAAGGTTCAGATTATTTCCCTCAACGGCACCTATACGCCTGATGGGAAGATATTGAATCTGACCTTCCGGGGACGTGCAGCAGGCAAGGATCAGAAAGACGCCAATGACACGGCGGACGAATTCAGCCAGAGGTTTGAAAACAGGCTGGAGGACCTGGGTTTTGACGTGAATAAAGATTTTCCCATGATGCTCTACTCTGCAGAAAACACCGTTTCCCTGGAGGGAGAGAAATACGGCCTCACGGATTTCGAAGTTCAAATGGTGGCGATCAAGAAACCTGACTCGGCGGACGGCTTGGCCAGCGAAGCGCCAGCCACAGCGCAGGCGGGTGGCTAAGTTCATTTTGTAGTTTTCCCCATTCACCTTATGAAGATAAGTCTCGACCGGCTGACGCCGGAGCAACAGAAGCGCATGTTAATCGGCGTGATCCTCGTCGTGGTGGTGGTTTATCTTATCCATCAGATGCTCGTTAAGCCGCGGGTGGAAGAATTGAAGTCTCTGGACCAGCAAATCGCACTGATGCAGCGCAACATCAAAACCGCGAATCAAATGATCCGCAGCGCGAACGAGGCGGCGGCGGAATCCGCGGAGAAAAGCCGAAATTATATCGCGTTGACCAACGAGGAAGAAATGCCCCTGCGCGACCCGATCACCTGGCTGCCGCCGAGAATCAACCGGCAACTCAATAGTCTGGGAGTAGAGAAACCAGCCACCGCCATCTCGGAAACGGGCGATGCCAATGTGCCCGGGCTCGAAAACGACTTCAACACTGTGAAGGTGTCAATTGACAGTGGACCGGTTAATTTTGTGACGATGGGTAACGCGCTCGCTGCGCTTGAATCAAGGGAAAAGCTTTTTGAAATTAATTCAGTCAGTATCACGGGAGCCGGTTCTGATCCGGATAAGCAGGGATTTTCTTTAACCGGGAGATTCCTTCTGACTAAAGAAGTTCCCTGAACCTTGCCACTTGTTGCAAGGAGCCGCCTTTCAACAAAAAACCTGCCACAGCCTTTCGGCCATGGCAGGTTACGATTGTTTAAGGCGTTAGCGAGCCTGAATTCTGGAATTACTTGATAAACAGCATCTCCAGGTAGGTCGGCAGCGGCCACATATCATCGGGGCAGATCGCCTCGAGTTTGTCCGCGGCAACACGCACTTCCTTGGCCGACGCGAGAACGCTGTCGCGATAATAGATTGCCGCCTGCAGAACATCTCCTTCTTGAGGGGCATTTTCGAGGGCGTTTTCCAGCTTCTCGATTCCCTTCTGCAATTCGGCGATGAGCGAACTGACTCGATCGAGCAGAGGAGTGCTCGGGTTACGCCCAATGTTTTTCATGGCGATGACACTTTCGCAGAGTTCTTTCTCATACGAAATGGCCGTCGGCAGAATCTGAGTCTGCGCGATTTCCAGAGCCATCCGGCCTTCGACATTGAGGGTCATGACATATTGCTCCACGAAAACCTCGTAGCGCAACTTCAGCTCGGTCTCGCTCATCACGTCATATTTGCCAAACATCGCGATAACTTCGGGATCGATGATCGTCGGCAGAGCCTCGGGGGTGGTGCGCAGATTCGGCAAGCCACGGCGCTCCGCTTCCTTGTGCCATTCTTCCGAGTAGTTATCACCGTTGAAGAGAACAGTTTCGTGCTCTGTGATGACCTTCTGCAGGACTTCCTGAACTGCGGCATTCAGACGGCTGGGATCTCCGCCGGTTTTATTCTCCAGTTCCGTCGCCATGTAATCCAAGCTCTCCGCCATAATCGTATTCAGCACCGTGAGCGGTTGAGAGATGGATTGGTTGGATCCAACGGCACGGAACTCAAACTTGTTTCCGGTGAAGGCGAATGGGCTGGTCCGGTTCCGGTCTCCGGCGTGACGGGGGAGGACAGGAAGGGTGTCCACGCCAACCTCGAGGTAGCCGCTTTCCTTGGAACTCTTCGCGCCGCCCTGCTTGATCTGCATGAAAACGTCAAAGAGCTGATCACCGAGGAAGATCGAGATGATCGCGGGTGGAGCCTCATTGGCACCCAAACGGTGGTCATTGCCAGCGTGGGCGATAACCGCGCGCAAGAGGCGGGCGTGCTTGGAGACCGCACGGATCACCGCACCGCAGAAGACGAGGAACTGCGCGTTGTCGTGCGGGGTTGCACCCGGCTCGAGCAGGTTGCCAACGTTAGGGCCGCCCAGGGACCAGTTCAGGTGCTTGCCTGAGCCGTTCAATTCCGCGAACGGCTTCTCATGAAGGAGGGCCACCAGACCATACTTGCGGGCTACCTTTTTCAGCATGAGCATGATCAGCTGCTGATGGTCCGCTGCCACGTTGGCGCTTTCGTAAACCGGAGCAATCTCATACTGAGACGGGGCCACCTCGTTATGGCGAGTCTTGACCGGAATACCGAGACGATAGAGCTCGCGTTCGGTCTCAAACATGCAGGCATTGACCCGCTCCACGATGGCGCCAAAGTAGTGATCACTGAACTCCTGTCCCTTAGCTGGCTCCGCCCCGAAAAGGGTGCGGCCAGACGCAACGAGGTCCGGGCGGGCGTAGTAGAAGTGGCTGTCGATCAGGAAGTATTCCTGTTCCGGGCCTCCACTGGAGGTAATCCGGCCGGGATCCCGACCGAACAGCTTTAGAACCCGGGCGGCCTGCGCGGCCAAAGCCTGATCAGAGCGCAACAGTGGCGTTTTCTTATCGAGCGCTTCACCGGTCCAGGAGACAAAGGCCGTCGGGATGGAAAGGGTGGCACCGTTGGGGTTCTCGTAAATATAAGCCGGGCTGCTAACATCCCAGGCCGTGTAGCCACGCGCTTCAAAGGTGGGTCGCAATCCACCGGAGGGGAAGCTGGAGGCGTCCGGCTCACCCTGGACCAGATCAGAACCGCTGAATTCCCAAATCGCGCCGCCGTGACCGTCCGGATTGATGAAAGCGTCATGCTTTTCCGCGGTGAAACCAGTCAGAGGCTGGAAAACGTGAGCAAAGTGGGTGGCGCCATGCTCCAAGGCCCAGTCACGCATCGCGATCGCCACGGCATCAGCCACGGCCAAGTCCAGTTTATCCCCATCCGCGATGGTTTTCTTGAGCTTCTTGAAGACGTCCTTAGGCAGACGCTCTTCCATCAGGTCGAGGCTGAAAACGTTTTCGCCAAAGACCGAGCTGGAAGGCTCATTGATATAGTCGATGGTGGTCTCGGTAATGCCCCGGGCGGCTACCGCCTTGATGGCATCCTGTCGAACCGTGTTATATTTCATTTAGGTGTTTCTCCCTTCGGGTTATTAAGTAGGTCTGAGGAACAGATTTCGCTCCCCGCACAATTTGGGGCCCGCGTTTGAAGCAACGAACGTGCCAAGGACCCCAAGGGCGCCTTTTCAGTGCATTCTCACCGACTTTTGTCAAATAACTGGTGCTCTTTAGACGTGAAACCCGGCTGTCGCCGAACGGCAAGTGGCTAAGTTTTTCCAGAGTGCGCAAAACAGGACGGCGCTGCGGCGTATCTTCCTTCAACTTCCTCTATCTTAAGCACCACTCTGACGCCCCATGCTCGACCCCTTCCCGACAGGATTTCTTGCTCATGATTACCTGGAAGAGGTGGAGACGTTCTTCTCTCCGAAAGGGCCGATGGCCGCGGCGGAGCATTATGAGTTCAGACCTCAGCAGCAGCGGATGGCCCTGGAGATCGCCCGCAGCCTGCAGGATGCGGAACCGCTCATTGTGGAGGCAGGCACCGGTGTGGGCAAGAGCCTGGCCTATCTGGCGCCCGGACTGCTTTTTGCCCTGGAAACGGACCGGAAAATGATTGTCTCCACGCACACGATCAATCTGCAGGAGCAGCTTATGACCAAGGATCTGCCACTGGTGCAGCGGCTCCTGGGGAAAAGCGTGGATGCCGTTCTGCTGAAGGGCCGCCAGAATTATCTTTGTACCACCCGGCTCAAGCGCGCCCTGGAGCAGGCGGGAGATCTCTTTGAGCGCGCCGGTGCGGCGGAGCTGGACAGGATCATGGACTGGGCGCAGACCACGGAGGACGGCACTTTGAGTGACCTGCCATTTGAGCCAAGCCACGGGGTATGGTCCGCGGTCTGCAGTGAACCGAATATCTGCACCACGCGCTCGTGCCCGCCCGGGAGCGGTTGCCACTATCAAACCGCGAGACGCCGGGTGATGCAGGCTCGTGTTGTCGTGCTCAATCACACCCTTTTTTTTATGCTGCTGGCCGGGCGGGAACAGCAGCAGGGAAGTCCCGGTGAGGGGGCGGAGCAGGGCTTCATTTTTCCCAGGGATTTCGTGGTGCTGGATGAAGCTCACACCGTGGAAGCGATCGCCGCACAACAACTGGGCTATCAGGTTTCCGACTATGACGTGCGTGCCGTGCTTTCACGCCTATGGAATCCGCGCACACGCAAGGGGCTGCTCGGAACTTTCCCATCCGGTGAAGCGATTCAGAAAACGGTGGATTGCCTCGATCTGTCCGATGGCTTTTTCGAGCGGGTGCGTGAGGCCTGCCCCTTCCCTCGCGGCGACCACGGCAGGGAATGCCGGGTGCGGGAGCGTGAACTCACGGAAGATGATCTTTCCGATCCTCTGCTGGAATTGCAGCGCACGGTGGATTCGCTCGCGCGCAACATGGACAATGAAAATCTTAAGGCTGAGTTGCGCGATGCCCGGTCCCGCATCGAAGCGATCCGGGAAGCGGTCACGATTTTCATGAAACAAAAGGAGCCCGACCTGGTTTACTGGGCCCAACGCTTTGGCAAGGAGGGCCGGTCCCTGCGTCTGCATTCCACTCCGATTCAGGTAGATCAGCACCTGCAGGAACTATTATTTTTCTCCGGCGCGCGGGCGGTGCTGACGAGCGCAACACTTTCCGCAGGCCCGCAGGAAATGGATTATTTCTGCCATCGCGTCGGCGCATCAAATGTGCGCCAGGAACAGATTGGCAGCCCGTTTGATTATGAGAACCAGATGGAATTGATCCTGGTGAAAAGTATGCCGGACCCGCGCAGCCCTCAATTTGAAGACGGTTGTGAAAAATGGATCACCCATTTCTTAAATCAGACGGCGGGGGGTGCCTTTGTTTTGTTTACCAGTTACCGGCTCATGCAGGCGATGGCGGCCCGCCTGGAAAATTACTGTAAACGGCAAAAATGGCCGCTGCTCGTCCAGAGCTCAGGTGGTGGCTCGCGTCACCGGCTGGTGGAGCAATTCAAGAAATCCAACGACAGCGTTCTTTTCGGCACGGACAGTTTCTGGTCCGGAGTGGATGTCCCCGGTGAGGCCTTACGCAGCATTATCATCACACGCCTGCCTTTTGCCGTTCCTGATCATCCGATTATCGCCGCGCGCATGGAGAAGATCGAGGCGGAGGGCGGGGATTCCTTTATGAGTTATTCCGTGCCCGAAGCGATCCTCAAGCTGCGTCAGGGTGTCGGGCGACTGATCCGCTCGAAAAAAGATCATGGGATTGTCGCGATCTTGGATAACCGCATTGTGAAAAAGAATTACGGCCGCGCCTTTATTCAGGCCCTGCCGGAATGCCCGGTGAAAGTGGTTTGATCAATTCTCACCACTTGTATAGTCCCCGTAGGTGGCCTGTCTGCGCGGGGCGGACCACACACTGAACTCGCCATCGTGCCAGGCCCACATGCTTTCCATCACACCTGCAAATCCGATGTACAACCGTGCATGGGGAATGGTGAGGTATTTCTCGATGTAATCCGCGATCTCCACCGCAAGCGGGGTGGTATCCTCACTGTCCAGCTCAAGGCTGCGGATTTCCACGAGAGCGGCCGGATCATAGGTGCCGCCCATCACCATCTTGACCCCGTCCTGGAGCGCCACCATGACCTGATCCTCGCTTTTGCCCAGACGCCGGGCGACCTTATCCGACAGCGCGACAAGCAGGCTGTCGACATAACTTTCATCTACATAACAGTTGGTGCGAATGCTCACGTAGGCCATGATCTGCTTTATTGCGTTGAGGGGTGCTTTTCAAGGTGATGATCATTCATCCGGGGTCTCAGCCTTCGGCTCCTCGAGAGTATCCGTGTCGTCCACTGGCGGCATACCGGAGACGTCGACCGGCGAATTTTCGATCAGATATTTTCCGACCGCTTCCGTATGGAGGGAGCGCTCAATCATATAGGTGCCGGCGAAGCTGGCGCAACTGGCGCCCATTTGCAGAAAAATCAGATGTTTCCCCCTCTGGATATCCACGACGGTGCTGCCGGGATGCGATCCGTCCTGAAACATTTCCCAGTTCGTTTCATTTTCCGGAGCGCCCTTTGATCTGCCCGGCGATAGAGCGACTTTTGAGCTGCAGACCACGCCATGGTATGAACATGGACACCTTCGTCGAACCATGCGTAAGGCTTGTTCTGAGCGTAACCGCAGAGCATAGAGAATCCAAGAATCATGCTGGCCATGCCCCATGCCCCATGCCATAATCATTCTGCAGGGGTAAAACTTCATCACCGGTGAGCATGCTCGACTCCTCCACTGTGATCAAACAAATCTCACCCCAGACGAAATCGACGGGACCGGTATGGCCACGACTCATTCTGCCCGTGACCTTTTTCTTGGTGTGCTGGACACTCCACGGTCAGGCTCAACCCCCAAAGGACGAGTTGAAGGTGTTTCTCTGTATCGGCCAGAGCAACATGGCAGGCCGTGCCATGCCCGCAGAGAGTGACACCGGCGAGCTGAATGGTGTGTGGCTGCTGGACGGGAATGGGCTGTGGGTGCCGGCCCGCCATCCGTATAACGAATTTTCCACGGTCCGAAAGGGCATCGGTCTGCAGGGGATCAGCCCTGCCTTCGGGTTCGCGAAGCGGATGCGCGAGGGCTTCCCGGAGCGCGCCATTGGTCTGGTGGTCAACGCCAAGGGCTGGACCAGCGCCGCGGAATGGCAGCCGGAAGGTCAACTTTTTCAGGAAGCGGTTCGGCGCACCAAAGAAGCTCTGAAAAGCGGCGGCACCCTGTCCGGCATCCTTTGGATCCAAGGTGAAACAGATCTGGCTCAGGGTAAGGAGGCGGATTACCTGCCGAACCTGGAGAGGATGATTGCGGCCTTTCGCGAAGAATTTGGAGAGGTGGCTTTCGTTGCAGGAGAGATTTCTGGCGAGAACCCAATCAACGACGGTCTGGCGATGCTGCCAGGCCGGATCAGCTTGTCAGCGGTCGCATCATCTGATGACCTGAGAAAGTTTGATCACTGGCACTATGACGGCCAAAGCGCTGAGACCCTGGGCCAGCGGATGGCCACGAAGATGATAAACTTGCTGGAAGGCATGGCGACGAGCAGCTCCCCATCAGAGTGAGACACGCGGAATTTATTTTGGTTTAGTTGATTATTTTGTTGGCTTGATGATTTCGGGCGCTAAGCTGACCTCGCCTTAGGTCCTGCCGAAGTCTTCTCCCGAGCCTCAACGGGGAACTGTCCGGTGGCAGGACCTGTCTCATCACCTTCACTACCACCTTAGAAACTCGCTGGCATGTCTCTGCCCAGATCGTCGCGTGACCTCGTGCGGTCTGGTGGTTACAGCCTTTTTCATTGCGACTGCCTGGAGGGCTTGACCGCCTTGCCGGATGGTTGCGTGGAAGCTGTTATCACCTCGCCGCCCTATAACCTCGGCATCGCATACAGCAAGTATCGCGACCGCCTGAGTGAAGAGGATTATCTGGCGTGGACCACGCAATGGGGCGCGGAGATCGCCCGTGTGCTCAGTGAGAACGGTTCGTTTTTTCTGAATGTCGCGGGTTCACCGTCCAAGCCACTGCTGCCGCTTCAGGTGGTCCAACGGTTGTCCGGGGGCGACGGACCCTTTGTGCTGCAGAACACATTTCACTGGATCAAGGCGATTACCATCGAGCAGCCGGACGACGGCGAAGAACTGAGCGTGGGACATTTCAAGCCGATAAACAGCCAGCGCTTTGTCAATGACTGCCATGAGTATGTCTTCCACCTGACCACGACCGGGCGGACCCCGCTGGACCGGCTGGCCGTGGGCGTGACTTACGCAGACAAGAGTAACATCAGGCGCTGGGCGCATACCGGTGGCCGGGACAGACGCTGCCGGGGCAATACCTGGTACGTGCCCTACGAGACAATCCAGGTTCGCGACCGGGACCGCCCGCATCCGGCAACTTTCCCGGTGAGGCTGGCGGAGAATTGTCTACGCATCCATGGCCTCAAACCCGCTGATCTGGTGCTGGACCCGTTTCTGGGGCTGGGCAGTTCAGCGGTCGCGGCGCAGAACTGTGGGGTGAAGCGCTTTGTGGGCTTTGATATTGATCTGGCCTACCTGCAGGTGGCGCAGGAGCGCCTGGCTGAAACCGGCGCTCGCAGCCAGATTATTGCGGCTGAGGTGGCTGCCTAAACGGGCCGTCCATCCAGCAACGTTAGTTCCGCCATGGCATCCATCCAGGCGCAACATGCCGCCGCTTCTGCGATCTCTGACGTGAGGGGTTGCCGAGGTCCGGCCCTGCTCTATGCTTACGGATTCTATGGCCAGCGCTGAAAAGCTCACCCCCATGATGAAGCAGTATCAGGGCATCCGACGCCGGTTACCGGAGGATGTTCTCCTGTTTTTTCGTCTGGGAGATTTTTATGAATTGTTTTTCGATGACGCCAAGACAGCCGCGGGAATTCTTAATGTCGCATTAACAAAACGACACAACACTCCCATGTGCGGGGTGCCTTATCATGCCGCGGAGAATTACATCGCGAAATTAATCAAGGCCAACAAGCGCGTCGCGATCTGTGACCAGATCAGCGAACCGCAGCCCGGAAAAATCGTCGAGCGCGAGGTGACACAGATCGTGACGGCAGGCACAATTGACGACCTGAATCTGCTCGAAGGCTCGATGCCGAATTATCTCGCCGCGGTCAATGCGGAAAAGTCCAGCTTTGGCATCGCGGTGATTGATCTATCGGCCGGGGATTTTCGAGTCATTGAACTTCATTCACGTGAGGAATTTGAGCAGGAGTTATCCCGTCTCGCTCCCACTGAATTGATTTATCGGGACGATCAGGTTGAATTATTTGAGAAGCTTCCGGCATCCCTCGCTTACGATGCTTATCCTTTTCTCTTCGATCAGGCGGAGTATGTTTTGCGGAATCATTTCCGTGTGCAGAGCCTGGATGGTTTCGGTTGCGGGGATTGTCCGGTCGCGGTGGGGGCAGCCGGGGCGGTCTTGCATTATCTTGAGAATCAGCTTCGGCGAAAGCTCGACGCGGTGCGCAGTCTGCGGCGCTATCACCGAACGGATTATTTGATTCTTGATCCCGTCACGCAGTCGAATCTGGAACTTATTTCCAGCCGCGGCTCGAAAGATAATACTCTCCTCAAAGCGCTCGACCGGACCGTAACACCCATGGGCGGGCGACTGCTGCGTGAGTGGCTTTTGCATCCACTGCGAAACCTTGAGCGGCTGCAGCATCGCCAACAATTTATTGCCGACCTGCTCGAGGAACCTTTTCTCCTTGCCGAAATGCGCGAAAGCCTGAAGCCGGTGCGCGATATTCAGCGAACGATCGGGCGACTTTCTCAGTCCACCGGTAATGCGAGGGACATGCAATCTTTGAAAACCAGTCTCGAGCAAATCCCGGAATTACAGGAACATCTTTCCGTTTTGCTGCGGCGATTGGTAGATGATGAAGAAGATAAGAACAGCGCCAGTCCGTTAGCTCAGGAAACGCTGGACGGCCTGGTCTTGCTGCCGGAACTGGTGGAGCTGCTGGAAAGCGCTCTGACCGAGGAACCGCCAGCCGCTCTCAAGGAAGGCGGCATTTTCAAAGACGGCTACCACTCGGAGCTCGACAGCTTTCGCCAGGGTTCGCGAGACGGTAAAGACTGGATTGCGCGTCTTCAAGCTGAGGAAATCAAGCGCACGGGAATCAAGAATCTGAAGGTCCGCTTCAATTCAGTATTCGGTTATTACATCGAGATCACAAAGGCGAATCTGGAGAGTGTGCCGGATGATTATATCCGGAAGCAGACGATGGCCAACGCAGAGAGATTCATCACGCCGGAGCTCAAGGAAATGGAAAGCAAGATCCTGGGCGCAGATGAAAAGTCCCGGCAGCTTGAATATGAATTATTCCTCCAACTGCGTGACCGCGTTCTGACCTGGACGGATGACCTGCAAAGCCTCGCCAACGCCGTTGCGACGCTGGATTGCGTGGCCTCCCTCGCCGAAATTGCGCGGCACTATCGTTATGTCCGGCCGGTACTCGACACGGACCGTGGCGTGACAGAAATTGTCGACGGGCGCCATCCGGTGCTTGACCAGAATCTGGTCGAAGAAAAATTTGTTCCGAACGACGCGCATCTCAATCTCGAGGACCGTTGCCTGTCCATTATTACCGGTCCAAACATGGCGGGCAAAAGTACTTTTATCCGGCAGGTGGCCCTCATTTCCATAATGGCCCAGATGGGCTCGTGGGTGCCGGCACGGGAAGCCCGCTTAAGCTTGGTGGATCGCATTTTCACACGGGTCGGCGCGAGTGATGATATCAGCCGCGGTCAAAGCACGTTTATGGTCGAAATGAACGAAACGGCGAATATCATCAATTCTGCCACCGGGAACAGTCTCGTTATTCTCGATGAAATCGGCCGGGGGACCGCGACCTATGATGGCCTTTCAATCGCGTGGAGCGTCGCCGAACATTTGCTTACGGAGATTGGTGCGCGTACGCTTTTCGCCACGCATTACCATGAGCTGACTCACTTGGCGGCAAGATACCCGGGCGTGTGTAATCTTAACGTCGCGGTGCGGGAATGGAATGATCAGATTATCTTTCTGCGAAAAATCGTCGAAGGGGCGGCCGACCGCAGCTACGGCATTCAGGTAGCGCAGCTAGCTGGGCTGCCGCCTTCCGTCATTGCACGAGCCAAACATATCCTGGCGAGACTGGAGTCAGGCGCAGGCCTGGACTTCGATGACGATACTCAAGCCGCTTCTATGGGCGGCGAACAATCTGGCAAAATGCCGAAACAAAGAACGAAAAAGGTGTCACCTCGTGTGGAAGATAAAGCGCCGCAGGATGTGCAGCTCTCCTTTTTTGAGAATTGATCAAGGCTCCCAGTTCAATTGCTTCCAATTGGCAATGGCCAATCCGGCGGAAATTCCAGTGTATGTGCGGTGCTCGACCACCCGGCCGGGAAAGTAATCTTTCATCAGATTCTGAACACAAGGAATGCGCGACGATCCGCCGGTTCGCACAACGATATCGATATCTTCGCGGGTCATTCCGGCCTGGCTCAAGGTTTCGTCAATGGTTCGGCCGACACGCCGGAGCGGTTCCTGCATCAGTTTCTCGAAATAAGCTCTTGTAATTGGCACGTTCAGTTTGAGCGGCTTTACTGTGATGGACGCTTTTTCCTGGCTGCTCAGATCCATTTTTGCCTGCTCAATCGCGCTGAAAACATCATAGGAAAGATTACGCGTGATCAAACGCCGCAGGCGGTCAAGCTTAACCTGATTCTCTCCGCCCAGATCAATACCCATCCGGATATGCGATCGTAATTCCGGCGTATTCAAAGTGTGCGTGAACTGCCAATTGAGCAGCCCCTCCTGAAATAAATAGAAACGAAACTCCCCGATTGGCGCATCGGCCGCCGTTCCCATCTTCACCTCGCAGCCTTTCCCCAACTCCGGGAAGACTAAATCGGCATAAACCAGCTTATCAATCGAATCGCCGCCCAATGGCGTGCCGTGTGTCGCTGCCACCTCAAAATTATCAAGGGCTCCTTTGGATCGCAGAATACATAAGTCCAGAGTTCCGCCGCCGAAATCGAAACACAAGATATTCTGTTCAAGGGGCGCTGCTTCGACTGTGTCCGTTTCGCTTTGCCGCAAATAACTCAGCGCTGCCGCCACGGGCTCCGGATAATAAACCGCTTCCTCCAGCCCGGCCAGTGCACAAGCCTCCTGAAAGCGTTCCATCGCCACTTCATTCGCGTCCTCTCCCTCACCGCTGTAGTTGACCGGCCGGCCCACGTGCACATAGCTGACTGGCTTCTGCAGCCGTTCCATCGCTTCCTCCCGGAGAAATTTCAGAATGGGGGTAAGGAGCGCGAGCAATTTATATTTCTTATTAAACACCTGCACCCGCTCGAGTCCTTTATCTCCCAGCCAGGTTTTGATCCCGCGAAATAAACGCCCCGGCATATTGACATCCGTAAGAGCGTGCGTCTCCACCTTCATACTGACCGCGTCGAACTGATCAACGGAGAGCGTCATTTCCAGCTCACCCAGCTCTTCGCGTCCCAGCTCGATCTGCCGCCCGGCATTGTCGCGCAGATAACGATCAATCGCACCCTGGCCAACGGTCGGCTGATGTTCCCGGTCCAGATAGAGCGCGGTCGGTATATAGTCCTTCTCCACCGGGTCGCCCTTGGTCTCAGGCTGGCCTTCGGCAAAGAGTTCTCCCTGCACGGGATCTCCCCCGACCGCTGGCGAACTTTGTAGCGCTTCCGCCTCAGCCTCCTGCTCCTCCAGCTTGTCGCGCAGGTGGATAAAAGTCAGTCGTTCCCCGTCATACACAGCTACGGAGCTGTTTGAGGTGCCGAAATCGATACCAATCCCGATGCCCATAGCCGGAATCTGTCGCACTGACTTCGGCGGGTTGCAAGCGAAGCCGGTCCGGTCCTAGACGATCTTTAACCAGCCTTTCCCGCATCCATCGCAGCGATTCTTTCTCCCTGCTCCGCATGATCCTGACCCCACGCCCATGCCGCCTCCAGCACCGGTAAAAGGCTCTCCCCCAATGGAGTCAGACGGTAGTTGCCTGAATGAGATTCCGCCGGTCCCTTATCGACCAGCGCTCGTCTCACCAGAGCCGCCAGGTCTTCATAGAGCATCTTTTTGCTGATGAGAGGAATCTCGCGCTGCAAAGCCGAAAAGGTCTCCGCGCCTTCATTTATCTTCCACATAATTATGGGCCGCCACCGGGTCCCTAACAGGGTGAAAGTGTAGGTCATGGGGCATTCAATAATGAGACGCTGCTCGTTCTGAAAGTTCGTCGAAGTCTTCTTGCGAAACATAAAGCGATGATTGGCTCGAGGCGAGGTTACAAATTTGTAACCCTGGACATACTCGGTTTCCTGAACGTTGTGGAGCGCGGAAATCCGCTCTCCAAGATTAACTTCGCGACAGATATCATCAATTTATGCCACACTCAACCGACACAACCCTGGAACTTCCCACGACCGTTCACTTTGAATTTCCCGCGGGTGAGTCAACCGTTTGCCGCGGATTGGTTTTTGGTAATCCGCAGGAGAGCAAGCAGATCGTCGCCATCACAGGCGCGATTGGCATGGTACAGGAGCAGGCTCCCTGGCAATACGCCCGCCGCCTGTCTGCGCTCGGAATGACCTGCCTCACCTTTGATCATCGTTACTTTGGAGAAAGCGACGGTGAACCTCGCCAATTTGAAAATCCATTACACAAGGCTGCGGATCTGATAGCGCTTGGGGAATTTATCAAGGAGGGAGGAGGGCCACTCCAATTCCCGAACGATTCCACGGTGAGCCTGCTGGGCATCTGTAAAGGGGGCGCCTATTCTCTGCGGGCCGCCCGGCTGAGCCACGCAGTAGATCGCTTCATTGGGGTGTCCGGTTTCTATTTTGACGATGTCAGTTTGGAAGCGGAAAAGGGCTATAAAGCCCAGCGCATCGCCCAGGGCAAAGCGGCCTTACAGAAGTACGAGGAAACCGGTGAAGTGGATTATCTGCCCATCGTTCACGATAAGCGGCAGGATGCCGCCCTTCCTTACCCTGCTCTCTATGCCTGGTATAGCCCATGGGAGGAGAAAAGCCGATGGGAGAATCGTTATGCCGTGATGAGTGATTATTTTATCTATAATTATGATTCTGCAGAAGACGCACAAAATCTTCGTAAACCAGCGCTGATTATTCACGGCAATAAGTCAACGAATCCCGGCTCTGCACGGCGCGTTTTTGATCAGATCCCACACCCGGATAAAAGCTTCCTCTTTTACGAAGACGGCGTGGATTTTCAGACGAATTTCTATGATCGCGAAGAACTGATCGATCGCGCTTGCGGAGATATCGCGGGCTGGCTGATGCAGACTGAAGGCGCCTAGCCCACTCGCACCGCCCGCTTTTTGTCGAGGCGCAGGACATCGCCAGCTTTCAGGTCAGGTGTGGCGGCGGGGTCCTGCAGCTTTTCGCCATTGAGCTGAACGCTGCCCTGTTGAAGCAGACGGCGAACCTCACTCTTGGAGCGTGTTTGCCCCAGACCTTCGTAGGCTGCCACGACAATCGACACAATATCTCCCGGAGAAGCATCAGGCAGACTGAATTCCGGAAGATCTGCCTCTTCGAGAGCACCTTTACTGAATCGCGTGTTCCAGTCTTCGACTGAATCCTTGGCGTCTTGGGTAGAATGATAGCGCTCGACCAACCGCCGGGCCAACTCTTTTTTGGCCTCCATGGGGTGCGCTTTTTTATCAAGCACTTCGCCGAGGAGCAGCGCATAGTACCGCACCATTAATTCGTCGGAAATGCTCATGACTTTGCCAAACATTTCTTTGGGCGGCTCGGTCACGCCAATGTAATTCCCCAGGCTTTTGCTCATCTTTTTTACCCCATCCGTGCCTTCCAGGATATTCAGGGTAATGCCGACCTGCTGCGGCATTTTCTGCTCCTTCTGCAGATTTCGCCCGACCATAATATTAAATAATTGGTCCGTGCCGCCCAGCTCGACGTCCGCCTTGATCCGGACGCTGTCCCAGCCTTGCATGATGGGATAAAGAATTTCGTGAGCGCGGATGGGCTGCTCTTTGTTGAGACGCTCTTTGAAATCTTCACGCTGCAGCATCTGCTGCATGGTGACCATACTGGTTAGCTTTAAAATCTCTTCCAGGTGCATGATCTCAAACCAGTCCCCATTGAAAATAATTCTCACCCGGTCCGGGTCCAGCACCTTAAAAGCCTGTTCCTGGTAGGTCTTGGCGTTCTCCAGAACCTGATCATGGGTCAACTGCGGACGTGTGGCGGAGCGTCCGCTGGGGTCACCTATCATCGCGGTGAAATCACCGATAATCAGAATTGCATCATGTCCGAGGTCCTGAAACTGACGCAATTTCTGCAGCACCACCGTATGCCCGAGATGAATATCAGGCGCGGTGGGGTCGACTCCCAATTTAATTCTGAGGGGACGTCCTTCCTTGAGCTTTTCTTCCAGCTCTTTCTCGTTCACGATCTCGGCGATGCCCGGTGCAATCACCTTCATCGTTTCTGAAAAGGTCGAGATCGAAGCGGATTTCGCCGGGCTGGCCTTGCCTGCGTCTTTCTTCCCTCCGCCGCCCTTGGCGGAAGACGATGGAGAAGGCGCTTTCTTTCTGGGAGTAGCCATGGTCGTGACGGTAGACTCGGGGAATCTGTACTTCTAAGTGTCAGAAAATCATCCACTTTTCATGGGCGCAAGCTCATACGGCGGAAATGCGGCGTTGCGGGCTTGCTTTCCCTGATCCCCTGTGATCCCTCTTTCCGCCATGATTCGCGTGAAAAACAGGAGGCTGCTGGTGCTGGGCGGCGCAGCAGCGGTGATTATTATTCCTTTGGTGACCTGGTTGGTGCTCATCTCCGCGGGTATTCTGCCCCAGCCCGGAAAGGCGATGTTTCCCCCCTTTAACCTTTCCGATCGCCTCTCCATGATCCCAGTCGAGGAGGGCCCGGACGGTGATCTCATTGTCATCTATGACCGGCCGGACTTTCAGAAAACCTACCGTGCGGACGAGTTTTTGGCGGAAGTCCAGAAAAGGCAGGCGGACAATGAAGGCTGGCGGGGCCTCTTTAACGCCCTGGATATCACGAGCTGGGCCAGCTTATGCTGGATCGCCTTTGGATTTGGCGCGCAGGCCGTCTTCATGAGCCGTATGGTGATTCAGTGGCTGGCCTCGGAAAAAGCCAGGAGCAGCGTGGTGCCACCCGCTTTCTGGTGGCTCAGCCTCCTGGGCGCTTCCATGCTCATCATTTACTACATCTGGCGTAAAGATCCCGTGAGCATCCTGGCCCAAGGCTTTGGCTGGAGCATCTATTTGCGCAATCTCTGGTTCATTTATGGCAAGCCCAAACCGGTCACGGCAATCGAAGAAGAGAAAGAAATCGTTGGCTGATCGAACCGATCCAGATCATGACCGAAAGCAGTTCCAGCACCAGCACACCCACCCTCAAACAAAGTAATCTTTACGCCTTTAAAGAATGGGCTCAGGTCTGTGATGCCCTTGCGCGTGGCGAACAGACCATCATTCTTCGCCGCGGCGGCATCGCAGAGAAGAGAGGGGGCTTCAGCTTTGAAGGGCACGAACGCTTTTTTCTGCTGCCAACCCTCTATCACCAGCCGGAGCATACCCTGCGCATGCCGGATGCCCGGCGTGGACTGCCAGAAGATTTTCCTTCTCTGGCAGAGGACGCCACTTCGCCCGGTCCAGAAGGCGCTTACCGGCTCCGCCTCTTTGCACGGGTGGACTTCTCCGAGGTGTTGACGGATTGGGAGCGCGTAGCTGCCCTTGAGCCGTATCACCTTTGGCAGAGGGAAACCATCCGAGAGCGCTTCGCATGGAAGGGCGGCCAGCAGATCAGCCTCGCCATTGTCCGTGTCTATCGCCTCAGCGAAGCTTTCGTGGTCCCGGACGGCCCGGAGTTCAGCGGATGCCGCAGTTGGGTAGAACTGCCTGTCAGAGCTGACTCAGTATCGCTTGAGGGAGCAGCGCCCGCCATCGCCGATGCGGAATATGAGGCGCGCCGTGCAGCGATCCTGCAGGCCATCGGCAGCGCATGACTATTGAGGTCTCTAGCCTTTGGCCTTGGCCCGGTGCCGCTCGAGTACCTGCGCATAGAGATCGGCCGTCTGACGGGCGATTTCCGCCCAACTGAAATGGTTTACGGCCCGGCGGCGACCTGCTTCGGCCATCTGACGGCGGCGCTCCGGATTGCCCATCAGCTCGTTCACGGCGCGGGCCAGGTCCTGGGCATAGTGATCGGGGTTTACCGGTTCAAAGGGACTCTCAAGCATCTGATTGAGCGGGACAAGAATGCCGGTCTCCCCGTCCACCACCACTTCCTTCATTCCTCCCACCGCCGCCGCGACGACGGCGGTCTCACAGGCCATGGCTTCGAGGTTGATGATTCCGAAAGGCTCGTAGATCGACGGACAGCAAAAGACTGAGGCGTGGCTGTAGAATTGAATGATATCCGGCCGGGGCAGCATTTCTTCGATCCAGATGATATCCGGCCGCTGCGCGGAGACCCGCTCGACGGCCTCACGCATTTCCGTAGCAATCTCCGCGGTGTCCGGTGCGCCCGCGCACAGCACGATCTGGAATCCAGGATCCATATACTTGATCGCTTCAACCAGATAAACGATTCCCTTTTGCCGGGTAATCCGTCCGACAAATAGCAGGTAGGGCCGGGAAGGATCCACGCCGTGCCGTTTGAGCGCGTCATGGTCATCGGCCGCAGCCGGTTTGTATTCTTCTGGGTCAATACCGTTATAGATGATCTTCACGCGTTCTGACTCCACCTTGTAACAGAGCAGCACATCATGCCGGGTTCCTTCTGAAACGGCGATGACGCTGTCGGCTGACTCCATCGCCTGACGCTCCATCCAAAGGGTCCAATCATACCCGCCGCCCAGTTGCTCCCGTTTCCAGGGACGGAGAGGTTCCAGGCTGTGCACGGTGGTGATAAGGGGCAGACCGTAGTTATGCTTGGCCATCAGGCCGCCCAGTTGGGAGTACCAGGTGTGCGTATGGACAAGGTCCGCCTCAATGCCCGCCGCGTTCCAAGCCACTCCGCGCTCCGCGGCAGCGAAGATCCCCTTGAGATGATCGCCACAGGCGTAAACAGATTTATCTACAGGAAAACCTCTCACGGTGAGGCTGCCGCCTTCCGTTGATTCAGCGTGGCTCTGGCTGCCAAAGGCACGCACTTCCACTTCCATGAGCCTCGCCAGCTCACGGCTCAAATAGTCCACGTGCACCCCGGCTCCGCCATAGACGTCTGGCGGATATTCATTCGTCAGAATCAGCGCCTTCATATTCCCCAAGGGGAGACGCTATCATCATGGCGCAGCGCGGCCAGCAAGAAATCTCTGAACCCCGGTCCAGGCGGTTAGACCGCAGCTGCCGCCGGTTGCGCCTGAGCAGCCTGTCCTTGACGGGCACGATGGCGCTCCACGAAGTATTTCATGGACTTGTAATACACATCGCGAATCGAGTGATCAGGCTGCCAGCCAAGCAGTGTGCGGGCCTTCGTCACATCTGGGATGCGGCGGTCGCAGTCTTCGTATCCTTTGCCGTAAAAATCCTCGGAAGGCACTGAGATGATCTCCGGCAGTGGATCACCCGGCTGACGGAACTCTGCGTCGAAGATTTCACGCATCATCTCGGCCATTTGCCGGATGGTGATCTCATTTTCCGGCGAGCCAATGTTGAAGATCTCACGGTCACAGACACCGCCCTTGTTCTCCAGAATGCGCACAATGCATTCCACCGCGTCGTCGATGTAGGTGTAGGCCCGGTAATTTTTCCCACCATCGACCAGCTTCATCGGCGTGCCGTAGAGCAGGGCATTCATGAAGTGGCTGAAGACGCGAGGGTTCCCTTCTTTCTCGCTCGGAAGATAATCGATGCGCGGTCCAATAAAGTTGAAGGGGCGAATGATGGTATAATTCAGGCCTTTCTGCAGCCCATAAGCATGCAGCACGCGCTCCAGCAGTTGCTTGGCGCAGGCGTAAATCCAGCGATGATTGTTCACCGGCCCCATAATCAGCGGGGTGGTATCCTCATGAAATGGGAAGGGCATTTCTGCGGGATCTTTGCCGAGCACACTCGCTACCGTCTTTCCATACACCTCACAGGTGGAGAACTGCACGATACGCTTCTTATGCTTCACGCAATAATCGGCAATCTTCAGATTCTCGGTGAAATTCAGCTCAAAAACACCCACGGGATCTTCCACGTAGAGCGCCGGATTGGCCAGCGCGACGAGATCCACCGTGACATCGTTGTCGATCACCAGTTGCTCCAGCCGGTCCTGCTCCGTGCGGATGTCTAGGTGCAGATAGTTGATCCGGCTGGTCGAGCCGGTCTCTTCCAGGCGCTCGTCGTCGATATCAACGGCGGTGATCTCGTGAACTCCGTCTTCGATCAATCGTTGGGTCAGGTGAGCTCCGATGAAGCCGCCGGCACCGAGTAAGAGAATCTTCATAGCCTTTTTTTCTGAACTTTTCCTGAAAGTAGAGTCAATGGAAATTGTCGAGGCCGGGTAGAGTCAATCAGCATCTGCCGCCGCCTGCCAAGGCGCCTTGAGCGTCAATCAGTTGTAGACCTCTGGGAATCTCCGTGTTCGTCCCTCGGTTCAACGTTCGCTGTCTCGCCGGGGTTGCCACAGGCTGCGATTGATCGCGGCTGCCTGAGACTTTTTCAAAGCCGCCAGGGTTTCTCCTCAGCCCGCTGGGAAGCTGCGCAGACCGCCTGGAGCGGCTTAAGTGGCGCTACCGAACATGGCCTCCTCAGAAAGTGCAAGCCCGGAATTCCCGCTTTGCGCCAAAAATGTCACGCTGCGCCGGACATCGCCCGCTGCTGGCTCAACGTTCCTCCGGGTCGACTGTCTTACGCTCCCAGCGGGGCGGGGCTTTCTCCCCTCGGGAATATCTTCGCACCCAGGGCCTCCTGCGTCCGCTTTCTGCAAACACCTCTAACTAGATACTGACAGATTATGAAAAACACGCTCTCAACTCTCCTCGCAGGCGCACTCATCAGCGGTGCGGTTTTTTTCACGGCGGGTTCTCCGGCCGCCCAGGCTCAGACCTACGAGGTCGATCCCGTGCACTCTTACATCGTCTTCGAAGTCCTGCACGCAGGAGTCGGCAAGACCTATGGGCGCTTCAATGAATTCATCGGGTCGATATCCTTCGATGAAGCCGACCCGGCAAAGAGCTCGGTAAAATTCGAGATCATGACCGAAAGTATTGATACGGCCAACGAAGACCGTGATAACCACTTGCGCGGCGAAGACTTCTTCAATGTGAAGGTCCATCCGAAAGCGACCTTCGAGAGCACTGAGGTGTCGGCCAAGGGCGATGGGGTCTACGAAGTCAAGGGCAACCTCACCCTGCTCGGTGAGACCAAGCCGATCACCGTGACCTATACGGACATCGGCACCGGGAAAAACCCGGCGGGCGCTGACATTCGCGGTGGCGAGGCCACTTTTGCCTTTAAGCGCAGTGACTTCGGCATGACCGCCTTCCTCGAGAACAACGGTATCGGAGACGAAGTTGAGATGATTGTGGCGGTTGAAGGAATCAAGCAGTAATCCAGGATCGCCCCTCGAAAGGTTTCGGCGGGTGCGCGGCAGACGACATGAATCGAATCCCGTGCACCCGCCTTTTTCGTTTCCCTGTGCAGTAGTAAGAGCTGCGATCCATGACCATTGAGCAACTCATCCCCATTTTCGCAGCGGCCGTTCTAACGGCGGGAGCAGTCGCGCTCCTCGCCTGGGCGCTGAAACTGCACCGTCACGAAAAGTGGGCCGATCATGCCATGGCCGGGACTGGCGCTCTGGGAATCGGGCTGGGCGCCTTCGCTGGCACCCTGGTCGTCAACCTCACCATCCGGGGCCGGGATTTCCAGCTCATACCAGAATCCGGGAGTGATTGGGCACCTCACACCGCCCTCATCGGCGGTGTTGTCGCCCTTCTGGTGGCCATCCTGAATTGTGAAGTGCCCAACCGCCTCGTGCGCATGGTCGTGGGCTGGGTGCTGCGGGCGGTGTTGCTCGCCCTCGTCGCCTGGGTCAGCTTGAGAGAAATCGCCACCGCTCCGACTTCGCCGTGGGACAATGGCAAACTTCTGAGGTGGATCGCCCTTGCCACGATCGATGGCCTGGTCCTGATGGCGTGCATCGAGCTCTTTTGCCGCCACTTTCAGCCTTTTCTTTCCGGAGTTCTGCTCGGCGCTTGGGCCACTTCTTTTCTGGTGCTCTACTATCTGGCCGGCGCCACGGCGCAGAATTTCTTTATCCTGTCCACCGGTCTGGCCATTGGCACCATCACGCTGGCGACGTTGTTCCCGTGGGGCAAAAAGCTACTCACCCTCGCTTCCATTCCCGCCGTCGCACTATTGCTGAACTACAATCTGGTCTCCATGACGATGGGCTCGGTTTCCACCATCAGCATGGCCCTTATCGGTCTCGTTCCGCTGCTAGCCGTCATTCTGCTGATCCCGGCGCTCAGGCCGAGAATCCCAGCAATCGCGAAAGGTGCGGTCATCGCCATGATTTTCGCCGGAGCGGTTGTGGGAGCTCGCTTTCATCAAAAAGTACACCTGGAAACTCTCGCCGCCAAACGTGCGGCAGAACGCGAGGCCCGCGAAAAAGAGAGGGCCGAACGGCTGGGCAGCAGCGGCTGGGCGGAGCTTTACTCGCAAGCGGCTCGTTCAAAGGATGACGTTGATCCGGCGGAGGACGCCACGGAAGATGGTGAGGAACGGCTTTCCCCTTGACCAGTTCCTGCTCCGGCCGCACGTTGATAACGCTAAGACTTAAGTAATCTTCCGTCACAGTTCCCTTCCGGAACGGGGCGGAGATCCCCCTCAAGTTGTGGACTGCGAGATACCTCGGAGCTCGAAGTCTTTTTTCACCATTGAGAGCGCTTTACCGGGACCACAAACCGGGTGGCTGCTCTACATACAGCGCCGCAAGCCTACGTCCGCTTTTTGTTCGTCTGCCGGTCACTTAGCATCCGTCCTGCTTCGGTAAAACCGCCGGGTTTTCCGGGCGTTCGTATGACTCATGATGGTTGGCCAATGCACAATTGAGAATCGCCATTCCAGCGACGAGAGAGCCTGTGTCCTGACCAGACAATTCCCGCAGAGACCGTTACCCGTGTCTGACCCTCTCCAGATAGCCCAAGAGAGAATTGCTCGCGCCGCCCGCGAGCAGGCGCCGAGCCTTAGTCTGAGCAAGCTCGAGCTGGATGAGCTGCCAGAGGAACTCTTTGAGCTGACGCACCTGAGCGTGCTCTTCGCTAAAGAATGCGGTCTAAAGCAACTGTCGCCCCGGCTCTTGGAGCTGAAAAAGCTCACCGCGGTCTACCTGTCAGACAACCAGATCAAAGAGCTCCCGGAGGGTTTCGGCCAGCTCACCTATCTCCAGGAAGTTTACCTGAGTAACAATCAACTCGCGGCCGTTCCGGATTCCGTCCGCCATCTGGAGCGCCTCCGCGAGCTGTATCTGGATGGAAACCAATTGACGGCCATTTCCCCCGCCCTGGCCCGGCTCAGGTCTCTGGAGATCCTCTGGCTGGGCAACAATCAAATCAGCGAACTGGCTCCCGCTCTTCTTGAACTGGGTGCGCTGAAAATGCTGGGACTGGACCATAACCAGCTTAGAGAAATCCCGGACTACGGCACGGCTGGACTTCACCGGCTGCAAAAGATTTATCTGGAAGGGAATCAGCTCACGACTGTTCCCGCCTTTATCGCAGCCCTGCCAAATCTCACCACGCTTGATCTGCGCGACAATCAGATTTCGTCCTTGCCGAAAGAACTGACCTCGACCGCGAACCTACGTGAGTTGCTCCTTCATGGAAATGATGCCCTCGGGATACCTGAGTTAATGCTGGGGCCAACTTTGGAGAAGAGCCGGGCAACCCACATCCCTGTCACGGAACCCTCGCTTCTCCTCAGCTACCATTTCGTCTCGGATGAGGAAACGCGCAGTCATCTCTGTCTGAAAGTAGCTGCCCGTGCCGCCCGCGCGGTCCAGGAAGCGCGCAGCCAGGAGGCCGCCCGTCTGGCCGAACGCGAGGAACGCGAAAACGCCGTTGCCAATGAAACGAAGGTGCACACGGGCGCAGCAACTGCCAGCAACGTGGCTGGATCTCCGGCGCCAGCGGAAGCAGAGGCTACACCCAAATCAGTAACGCCAGCCGAAACTCCGCTGGAAACAGGCGCAAAAGTTTCGTCGCCACCTCCTGATCCGGTCTCGATCCCCGCGGCCCCTCGGGGTTCAGGCAGAGGCATGCAGATGAGCATCATGAGTGCCGTCGCCAGGCCGCTGCAGCTTTCCCGGGATAAAGAGACCGGTAGAGAAACAGAAATGGGCCCGGTGGCGCCACTGCCGGAGTTTGATGAGAGGGATCAACCCAGCTTTGGCAGTTCTCTCACGCCACTCGGCGAAGATCATGGGTATGATCCGGCGGAGGATCCTTCCTTTGTTCCAACCACAGACAGCGGCACACCGAAGGCGCTGCGGGTCGCCAAAGTGCCGGAACAGATGCCACCCCCTCCCATGGCGCCCAAAGGTACGCGCGCGGAAGAGATCAGTGAAATCTCCGTTCCGGGCGGGACAAAGAATGGTGCTGGTAAGCACGCAGAAACCGCGCAGGACGGGGAGGAAGAACAGACCAGCTCACTTTCCAGCAGTGAACTCATGGCCCGCGCGGAACGCCGGCTGGCGGATCTGGCGAAGACCAAGCCTGGGAGCAGCAATCGGCGTCCTTCGGAAGAACCTCGAAGCGGAGATAAATCCCATGCCGCCAGCAGTAACATCCTTCAGGCCTATCACGGGCCAGAGGAGGATCGTGTCCCGAAGCAGGATGTGCAGCGTCCACCCAGCGCCAGCTCCCATTTCGTCGCGAAACCTGAATTCAAGGCACCGCGGGCCGTGAAGCCAGTCACCTCAAACCTTGCGGCTCCCCGGCCCGTAGCTCCAAAGAGCCTGAAGGAACTGGAGGAGGAAGAAGAAGCAAATGCGGGCTGGGGCAAAAAGCTTCTTGGCGGCTTGAAGAAAAAGCGCAAGAAGGACGAAGACGAAGACGTGATCAAGTGAGCGAGGCACCGCCTGGCCTTGGGGCAGGTTCTATCGAGACTTGACGGGTCTCCGTGTGGCATTCAACCACTTGGGGTCTCTGTGCGATGGACCCGCATTCGTGCTCTACTCCAAAACGTTTCTATGGATCTGCTGATTAATCTCTCTCTTGTTCTGGGCGGTCTCTTTTTCCTCGTCTTCGGAGCCAACCTTCTGGTCAAGGGCGCGGCCAGCCTGGCCTTACGCTTCGGCGTTCCGTCTCTTGTAGTGGGTTTAACGATTGTCGCTTTTGGAACGAGCGCGCCGGAGCTGGTTATTGCCCTGAACGCTGCCGTCCAGGGAAAAGGTGATATCGCCCTGGGAAATGTCATTGGCTCAAACATCGCCAATGTCGGGCTTATCCTGGCGATTACGGCGCTGGTTATGCCGTTGGCCGTGCAAAGCCGCGTGATTAAGTTCGATACGCCTTTCATGCTTCTGGTGAGCGGGGCTCTGGTCCTCATGCTTTGGGATAATCTGATCAGCCGCTATGAAGCTCTCGGACTGTTTATCACCCTCATCATTTTCACATACTTCCTATTCCGCCTGGCCAAAAAGACCGGGGAGGAAGATCTGTTCGAAGCGGAAGAAGAACCACTCAAGACAATCTGGCATGACCTCGCTTTTATCCTGCTGGGGGGGATTTGCCTGGCGGGTGGCGGCGAGCTTCTTATTCGCGGCGCTGTGGCCGTAGCGGAAGCCGCAAATATGTCAGAAGCTGCGATTGGCCTGACCATTATCGCGGTAGGAACAAGCGCGCCGGAGTTAGCGACGTGCCTTGTCGCAGCCCGTGAGAAAAAAGCGGACATTGCCGTGGGCAACATCATCGGCTCGAATATCCAAAACATTCTTCTTATTCTGGGAGTCTCTGGAACAATTATTCCATTGCAGGCGGTAGATATTCAATGGATCGACCTGATCACCATGCTCGGCCTGTCCATCGTATTGTTACCGCTGATGTCGACGGGATTCAAATTGACCCGCCTGGAAGGGTTTGCCCTGCTTGTGATTTACGTAACCTATATCGTGGTCCTGCTGATAAATGAGGGAGTGATTCCGGTCGGCGCGCTTTTCGGGGCCTGATTAAGCCAATTGATTCCTTTTGCTTTTTCCGGCTATGAAAATCACGCACGCGGAAGTATTCGTAAATTCTCCGGTGCGCAATTATGTGACCCTGCGCGTTCATACGGACGCAGGCATCTATGGACTCGGTGATGCGACTCTGAACGGCCGGGAACTGGCCGTCGTGTCTTACCTGAAGGATCATCTGGTTCCCTGTCTGACCGGTCGCAACCCGTTTGATACAGAAGATATCTGGCAGTATTTCTACCGGGGCGCCTATTGGCGAAAAGGACCGGTGACCATGACCGCCCTTGGCGCGATCGATATGGCCCTTTGGGATATCAAAGGAAAAGCGCTTAATCAGCCCGTCTACAATCTTCTCGGTGGTCGCAGCCGACAAAAACTTCTCTGCTACGGACACGCCAGTGCACCGGAAACGGAGGGTGTACTCGCTGCCGTAGAGAAAATGATCGCGCAGGGTTACCAGGCGATCCGCGTGCAAACGGGGGTGCCCGGCATTCCGCTCATGTATGGTATTTCTTCCGGACAATATGAGCCCGCACAGCGCAGCAACCTTCCGGTGGAAGAACGCGATTGGGACACTCGGAAATATCTCAATCATATCCCCGAAGTTTTTCATCAGGTGCGGGAAACCATTGGCCCTGAACCGATCATCCTGCATGACGCTCATCACCGGTTGACCCCCATGGAAGCTGCTCGGTTGGGCCAGGATCTGGAGCCTTTCGATCTATTCTGGCTGGAGGACGCGACTCCGGCGGAAAATCCGGCAGCGTTCCGCGAGATCCGGCATCACACCACGATCCCGCTGGCGGTGGGCGAGATTTTCAACTCGATTTATGACGCCCAGGAACTGATCCAGAACCGGTGGATCGACTATATCCGAATGACTGTTTCTCACGGAGGCGGCATCACTCCCATGCTGAAAATTGCCCATTTGGCCGAAGCTCATCAGGTTAGGACCGGCTGCCATGGCCCTTCGGATATTTCGCCGGTGGCGCTGGCCGCGTGCCTTCACTTCGGCATGGCCATTCATAATTACGGTATTCAGGAATTCATGGGATACCCTTCACTTGTCGATGAGATTTTCCCCCATGAATATTATTTCGAGGATGGCTATCTCCATCTGGGTGGCAGTCAGGCTGGTCTGGGCGTGGATTTCCGGGAAGACCTCGCCTCTGCTCATCCCTATCAGTCCGCTTATTTGCCCATCACCCGGTTGATCGATGGATCAATCCATGATTGGTAGAGCCCATGGCTTACTTTGCTGAAGGGGAAGTCGCAATTGTCACGGGCGGAGCCAAGGGCATTGGGCTGTCCGCAACGGAGATTTTTCTTCGTGAAGGCGCCCGGGTGGCGATTTTTGATCTGGACGAGGAAGCAGGGGCGGCGGCGGCCGGCAAATATAGAAAGTCCTGCTCATTCTACCCAGTCGATGTCAGTCAAAGCGGGGCTGTAGAAGAAGCGGTTTCCCAGGTTGTCTCACACTTTGGCCGTCTGGATTACTTAGTCAATAATGTGGGTATTCTTCACTATGCCAACGCCATGACCTGCACAGAGGAGGATTGGGATCGCATTATGAACGTGAATCTCAAGAGTTATTTTCTCTGCGCAAAATACGCCTTGCCTCATCTTATCCAGCGTGAGGCCGCGGTGATCATTAACGTGGCCAGCGCACAATCCTTCGTTTCGAGCGGAAATATGGTGCACTACACCACCGCAAAATCCGCTCTGCTTGGTTTTACTCGCAGCCTGGCCATTGATTTTGGGCCAAAGGTTCGCGCCCTCGCCGTTTGCCCGGGCACAGTCGATACGCCGATGGCATGGAAAGCCTGGACGGAGGCCGGCGATGCAGAGGGGCTTTATCAAGAGAGTGCGCGCATGCATGTCCTGCAACGCATCGCGAAAGCAGAGGAGGTGGGTGAATTAATCGTCTATCTATGCAGCGGCCGGTCTGCTTTTATGACCGGCCAAGCCATTCGTATTGATGGCGGACTGGGGATTTCCGTAGCAGGCAGCCCGAGGGAGTAAATTACTCATTTTACTCTGTTCATCGTGCGGAAGAACTCGCGATAAGAACAAGAATGAAAGGAATGAATCCCAGCAGCGCATAGGCCATCGCAACCAGAATTCCGCTGAACGGAAGAAAAATCACGGTCAGCTTGGGAATAGGTGATTGAGCGAAGCGTTTGGCCAAAAACCAGCCGCCAATCATCCAGACAATAATCGTTCCTGCGACCAGTTCGACCAGGTCCGTTTGCCAGGCGACATAGAGAATCAAAAGTCCCGTGGCGATAAGCAGCCCGTAGTATCCCCACGCTGCTTTTCTCGCTCCCCAAACGGTGGCGAATCCAGTGATGGCTGGGGGGCGCTTCCCAGTTCGAGGCAAACCCATCCCGCGACTTAGTTCAACCAGCGCTCCGCACAGCAGGCTCATGAGCAAAAAGGGAGTCACAGCCCACGGAAAATCTCGCCACGATTCGCCCGGCAACCATTCCAGAAAAAGCAGCATTAAGTCGATCGCCGGCAGAAAGAGCGCCCCCCATCCCAGAAAAAGGCCGGGTCTTTTCGGACGAAAAACCAGGCTCATACCAAGATAAAGCCAGAGAGGCAGAATGGCAAAGAACAGCCGTGGATCGATGAGCAGGATCGACCCCACCTGGACCACGGCAGCCTCAAGAATAATCCACCACCGGAACGTTCTTTTTTTGCCTGATGTTTCGACACCTCCAGATGCATCCGGGCTTTGTCTGACAATCCGTAACTGCCATAGCGCACCGTAATGAATGAGCCATCCGGCCAGATAAACAAAAATGGAAGCCAGCGCGGGCTCAGCCCTTACTAAGGCTCCATAGGTAATTACGGAAGAACTGAGCACGCCGCTTAAGAGAAATCCACCTAAAACAAAAAGCAGTTTTTTGGGGGACCGCTTCGTTTCCCCGGGCAGAGCCTGAGTTTTCTGGGCACGGCCACCATCAAGACGTTGACGGAAACGCCTGCCGTTCATCTTTCCCTTTCAAACATCACCTGATGCATTTCATCGAACAATTGTAAATTTAAGGCAAAGGCTTTCTGGGATTCCTCGACCATGGCTGCGCTCAAGCGTAATTCGGCTTCGCGGGCAGCGGTCTCCAGTTTCTCGCGAAATGCTCTGCGGTAAGTAAGCTTGTCTTCGATCTCCGCGAAACGGTAAACCGCGGTGACATTCCCGAATTGTGGACCATAAATACGCTCGACGATAATCTTCAATGCAGAGCCACCAGCCAGTTCCGCAAAATAGCGCACATAGGCATGCGCCGCGAGCCGCCATTCCCATTCATCCTGCCCGGCTAGTTTCGTGATCTGCCTGGAGTAATCTTGGGCAGCCCGCGACTCAAGGGCGGCCCGCTCCATCAGCTTCAGCGCCGCGCCGTGACTGTTGGCGAGAAGTTGAAGATCACTGGCGATCGCCTGACTGCGCGCCAGCCGGCTGTCCAGCTTCAAGGCACGCAAAAGCGATCCATTGTCCAAGGCGATGCGTACCGCGTCGTCCAGAGCGCGATAGACAATTCCCAAACGGGCCAAATAGGCCGCGTAGAGCTCTGGCTCCAAAGCGCCCTCGGTCAGAGCAATCATAAAGGGGTGGCGGTGCGCCTGATCATGCAGCTCCCGCGTGGCCTCGGTTATCTGCTCATGTATCGACCCCCGATTCGTCTGCGCCTCACCTGCCGACTGCCCCGTCATAGCGGTTTCTATAGCATTTCAATCAACCGCCTGCCACCTTCAAAATTCCTGATTGCGTTATGCTCGGGCGGCCATCTAGCATCGGTCTTTATGAAGCCAAACGTCATCGTCTTCTTCACGGACCAGCAGAGGTGGGATTGCTCCGGGCTGCACGGCAATCCGCTGGATTTGATGCCGAATTTTGACCGGATGGCGCAACGCGGTACCCATCTTTCAAGAATGTTTACCTGCCAGCCGGTTTGCGGGCCCGCCCGCTCCTGCCTGCAGACCGGCCAATATGCCACCACCACCGGCTGCTACACCAATGGGATCCCGCTCCGGCGGGATTCCCGCACGCTGGCACATTATTTTAAGTCAGCCGGATACACCACTGGCTACATTGGAAAATGGCACCTGGCTGAAAATACGATTGTGCCCGAGGAAGAACGTGGCGGTTATGAATTCTGGCTGGGGTCCAATGTCCTGGAATTCACTTCGAATTACTATGATTGCGTCCTCCATGACAATGACGGACAGCCCGTTAAGATGCCAGGGTACCGAGTGGACGGCCAGACGGATGCGGCCATCCAATATATAAATCGGCATCAGAATGATCCTTTTTTTCTCTTTATTTCTTATCTGGAACCCCACCACCAGAATCATCTGGACGATTATCCGCCGCCGGATGGTTACCGGGAACGTTATGCCAACCGGTGGGTTCCACCGGATCTGGCTGCGCTCAGCGGCTCAACTCAGCAGCATCTCGGCGGTTACTATGGTATGGTTAAGCGTCTGGACGAGGCTCTCGGCCGGCTCATGGATGCCCTCAAGAGCCTGGATATGCAGGACAATACAATCATTCTTTTCACCTCAGATCATGGGTGCCATTTCAAGACACGAAATAGCGAATATAAACGGTCCTGTCATGAGAGTTCCATCCGCGTCCCCACCGCAATAATGGGTCCGGGGTTCAACGGCGGCGGCACGGTGGATCATCTCGTGAGTCTGGTCGACCTTCCCCCTACCTTGCTGGATGGCGCTGGTATTCCCGTTCCTGAAGAGATGCAGGGCCGCTCCATCACTCCCCTGCTGGACAGCCGCCGTAGTCACGAAGCCGATTGGCCGGAAGAGATTTTCGTGCAGATCAGCGAAGCGGAGAATGGCCGCGCCGTGCGCACCCAGCGCTGGAAATATAGTGTGTCCGCGCCAAGCGACGAGAATGGAAAATTTCCGCAGGATTGGTCGCCCGTTTATGAAGAAGCATTTCTTTATGACCTGGAAGCTGATCCTTATGAATTGACGAACCTGATTAGGATGAATTCGCACGCGGAAGTCCGTTCCATCATGCGTGAACGGTTGCTACGCCGCATGCGCGAAGCGGGAGAACGAGAACCGGAAATTCGGCCGCACGCTGAACCTACCGGAGGTTTTCAGCGGGTCGTGACGCAAGCGGAAGCGAGAAGCTGATAACTCGCTCCGGAGGAATCCAGACGCGATCAGGATGAAATGATAAACCGGCCGCGGCGCGCGGTTGGGATTCCCCAAGAGTCAGCGATTGCAGTTCCCGTTTCTCGATTTCCTTTAGAATCGGCCCGACTTTTTCCCGGTGCCGAACGCACTCTTCCAGAGACATGCATTTTTCATCACTCGCCACTTTATTTGCAACACGCCCCTCCGCAAAACAACCACTATGATCCCACTAAATGTGTCTCCGGATACTGCGCGTGCCATCCGAACCAGAAAGCGCGGTGGGCCGGTAGCCGGGGCAACCTCTGATCATTCGGACCGATTAAACCCGCTTCGGTAACCTTCCAAATGGTTCCGCTCTCGTCCTTGGCCGTTTGATCCTGATCCCAGGAAGTGAATCTTTCTTCCTTCGTTTCATACACCCTGCTTGCTCCGCTTTTGTCCGTGAGGATAACATAATTGACTCGACCCGCTTTTCCCTGATACACCGGATTGCCGCGGAGAAAACTGCTTGCATGCGCGATCGGTCTTATCTTCGGTTGATCCGGAAAACGCAGCGCGAGAACTTCTGATTTATTGTTAAGACGTTGATCGCGATCCGGCACGGGAAACATCAGGCTATCGTTTGCAAAGTAGTCGCGATACGCCACGCCTTCGCCATAGTCTCGCTGGTGGCCAGTCTCGAGAGAAAGAACCTGCGTCTCGGGATGTCGCCTCCGCCATTCAACCCAGCTCGTCGTGACAACACTTAACCGTTCCAGTGCGATCCCCTTCCCTACCAGAGGTCCGACCACCGGTTCACCCGTGAGGGTATTCCAGAGTGTTGAAGTGCGTTTGTCATACATCAGTTTATTGGACCGGTACAAAAATCCACTGGTCCCGACCTCGTGTTTACGCCCATCTACCTCCGTTTTGTAAAGGATCATGGATCCGCATAGAGTACAATACACTCCGGCAACATTCTCTCCGCCCACCTTGTCGACAAACATTTCGTGCCAGGCCAGAATGCGCTTCGGATACGCGCGGACATCGCCCTCTACCTCGATCCCGAAAACCACGTGATCGTGCTCCAGCCACTCATCGGCCTCCTGCACACTGATCATCTTCGGCCGGCGCAAGGGCGGAATTCCATCCTGCTGGACGCCGCCCCAGACAATTTCATCCAACCGAATTCGACTGGGAGGATTATCATCAAAATAATCTGTGAACCTTTTATCGATCGGTTCATGCAGACGTCCCATGAACTCCGCCATATGTGGATGCTGGGCCGGTTCTTCCGTCCAGAGCCATTGCATCCAGTCCGCCCAGGAATCTCCATAGGTTTTCCCGGCTGACTTGGTGAGAATAGCGGCGATGGCATCTCGGGTGGGCGTGTCTGTAAACCGGTAGGCCTGCAGAAGCATACCAGCCATTTCCGGGCGGTGATTATCCTGAATCCAGTCAATCGCATCCGCACGCACGCCGGGATTGCGGAAAGTCAGTTGCAATACTTTCTCCACCTCCTTTTCCACCTGACGGGAATTGATTTCCGTCCCCGGGGAGGCTTGAGCAAAGAAAAAGCCAGTCAAAATCACGACCAGACCGGTGATGGCAAAAATCCGCCAGTGTCTTACCAGCGGCTGTAACGCCCGGTAGTTTTCACAACAGGATGGGCAATCGCTCTTCATGTTCCCATGAGCGAACCTTATGCGGGGTATTCCGCCGGGAATAATTTCTACGGCAGGCCCTCACTTTGCCGCTCCCGCAAAAAGAGCGCGCATTCGCTCGACTAGCCCGGGAAGTATTTCCAGCACTTCATAGATTTCTTCGCGTGTCGTAAACCGGCTCAGGCTCAAGCGCAGGCAGCTTTTTGCTTCCTTTTCGCTTAGTCCCATCGCCGTCAGAACATGCGAAGGCCCCAGCGATCCCGTCGTGCAGGCCGATCCCGTTGAGACGTTGATTCCGGCCTGATCCAGCATCATGAGCAGACCCTCCGCCTCAGCGCCATAGATCAATACCTTGGCTGTATTGGGAATCCGTTCTGCCCCCTTCGCTCCTCCAATGATCTCGGTGTCCCTGATATTCTGTAGAATTCCTTTCTCCAGTTCGTCACGAAGCTCTGCCACTCGCTCCATTTTTCCGCTCTTCAACCCGTCCACCGCCATTTCCGCCGCTTTTCCAAATCCCACGATGGACGCCATGTTTTCTGTGCCTGCCCGGCGGTTGCTCTGCTGGCTGCCGGGTAAGAGGGGTTTATAGCGGCTGCGGCGGCTGATATAGAGAGCTCCAATTCCCTTTGGAGCATGCATTTTATGTCCGCTCAGCGATAGGTAGCTGATTCCCGGGAGAGCACTCACGTTAACTGGCAATTTACCCACGGCCTGCACGGCATCGCAGTGCAGGGGCACCCCCGCCCCCCGGCAAAGCTCGGAAATCCGCTGCACCGGAAAGATAACGCCCGTCTCATTGTTCGCCCACATGATAGATGCCAGAGCGGGCGGGTCATCTTTATCATTCAGCGCTGTCTCCAGAGCCTCGATGTCGAGGTGCCCGCTGCCATCCACCGGCACCCGGGTGACCCGATAATCCAGTTCCGTTTCCAGCTCTTCACAGAGATTGAGCGTGATGGCGTGCTCCACCGCGCTGACCACAAGGCGTTTGCGCTCCGGGAACAGACGAACCGCCGAGCGGAAAACGCTGGTGATCGACTCGCTCGCGCAACTGGTGAAAATCACCTCACGCTCCATCTCCGGATTCGCCCCGATCAGCCTCGCCACTTGCTGGCGCGCCTGCGTCAGCGCCGCGGCTGCTTCCTGGCCGAAGCGGTAGGGACTGGATGGGTTCCCGTAACGTCCATCCGCCAGATACGGCTCCATCGCTTCAGCAACTTCCGGCGCAACGGCGGTGGTCGAATTGTTGTCCAGATAGATCACCTCATTAAAACTTACGTTATGCGCCTCACCGACGATATCACAAGCCCGCGCCTTCTCATTCTCAAAGGCATCCTCATGCTTTTCTGCGGGCTCTTCGCGGCCGCTCTTCTCCTCCTGCTCTATCCCGGCTGGATTACCGCCGGTTTACTGACCGCCACCATTTTTGGCTTTTGCCGCGCTTATTACTTCGCCTTTTACGTCATCGAAAAATATATCGACGACCGCTACAAGTTCGCCGGACTCTGGTCGGCGGTCCGTTTTCTTATGAGGCGTAGTGAAAATGAAAACTAACCTGGTGGTTGAGCGCTCAGACTCAACTCCGGCAACTTCGCGATCCTGCGGGCAAGGGCGCTGAGGCGTTGCTCATGAAGATCAGCCAGAGTCGTATGGATGGTGTCATTTATTGGTGCCAGCCAGCGCTCTTCCAGATGGCCCGGGCCGAAAAGGCAACCCAACATGGCTCCGGCCGTTGCGCCATAGCTGTCGGTGTCATTTCCCTGCATTACCTGGAGACAGATGCCGTCCCCCACGTCTTGGGCAAAGCGCAAGGTGTTCATAAGGGTGCCCGTCTCCTGCAGAACCATGCAGTGCCCGTATTGCCTGTAAGCGGCATGGATCTTTTCGTAGCCATCCATCCAGTCCCGGGCAGATTCTACCAGCCCCAGGCAATGCCTCGCGACCTCCGCAAAGCGCGACTGCCCCGGCACATACTGGTTCGCCCGCCGGATGACTTCGAGCGGATCGCGAATAACGCAGGCAATCGCGATCGCTGCCGCCGTCCACATTGTGGCGTAGCCGCCAATACCGATATGCGTGATAGAGGCATCCCGCCAGGCCAGAGCCGCGGCCAGCTCCGGGTTGCCCGGCGCCACATATCCATAGGCGTCCGCGCGGATTTGCGCTCCGCACCAGCAGTCTCCCAATACCAGCAACTCGGTTATCGGTTCGACGCTCTCGTCCTTACTGTCTGCCGCGAACTGCACGGAAGCCGCGGCCATCCGCGAGCGCTCGGAAGCCCAAGTCGAAGGGATCGGCAGATGCCGCAGCCAAAGCCGCTTGAGTTGAGCCTGACTGAAGTCGAGGCCATGCTCCTCAAGCACCAGCATTCCGAGCAGCGTGTAATTGATGTCATCGTCCGGCGCCGCGTAGCGCAGGTTTGCCCGGGTCGTTTCCGGGGCGGATTCATGCCGCTTGCCAATGCTCTCCAGCACTGCCAAGGGCACGTAATCACGGATAGGCCATTCGCCGGCCGCTTCAAAGCCCTCGCGCAGTTCCGCCAAGGTGGGCGAAAACTCCAGCGGTTTGCCAAGCTGACACCCGCAAATCGAACCAAGAAATCCCGCGCTCACCCGTCCGGCTGCCTCTTGCCGGTCAATGCGAGCGATCAACCCCTTCTCACGTGCGGGGTCGCACTCCGCTTGAATGGCCGTGATTTCGGTCGGTTCAATGTATGGGAAATCTTCGCGCTTCGGGCGATTCAACAGCTCATGGGCGACGGCAACGAGAGCGTCATAACCTCTCGCCGCCGCCCTCTCGGCCCCCTCTTCCAGGGCAGACGTGTCATAACCCAGCGCGTGGCGGACGCGGATGGCTTTTTTAAGCAAATCTTGGAAATGGGAAAGGCTTAAGAGCATCTTGGAAAGGTGGGATTCGGGTCTTGGGAATCTGACCATTCAGCGCAATCCGACATGCCATGGCAATGCCCCTTTGAGATATCATCAGTAAAAAAGCATGACCTTTCGCTTGGCGTGAGTTTTGCCCCTGCTAGCCTCAGGCTCCGTTGGCACTCCTCTCTTGCTCACTGAATCACCCTATGAATTCGATTGTTATCGCGCCCTCTATCTTAGCCTGTGATTTCTCGCGGATTGGAGAAGAAGCCCGCAGCGCCGTCAGCGCAGGCGGAGATTGGCTGCACCTGGACGTGATGGACGGGCATTTTGTCCCAAACCTCAGTTTCGGCCCAGCCGTGGTGGCAGCTGTCAGGCAGCAAACCGAAGCTCCACTGGACGTGCACCTCATGATCCAGAAGCCAGACGACTATCTGGATGACTTCATCGGCGCCGGGGCGGACCGCATCACCGTTCACGTGGAAGCGGATCATGCAGTAAGCGAGACACTCGAACGAATCCGCCAGGCTGGGAAGGGCGCGGGGCTCGCGCTCAATCCTCCTACAGAGTTCGATATGGTCATGCCGTATCTCTCGGAGATCGATTTACTCCTGGTCATGACCGTAAATCCCGGCTTCGGGGGGCAGAGTTTTATCAGCAGCGCCTTACCCAAAATCGATGCGGCACGGCACGCCCGGGCCCGGCTGGGTAAAGACTTTCACATCCAGGTGGATGGCGGGATCAATGAAAAGTCCGCGGCCGAATCTGCCGCTCACGGTGCCAACGTCTTTGTCGCGGGGACGTCAATCTTCGGCAAGTCGAACTATCGGAATGCCATCCGCGATCTCCGAGAAAAAGCTGAGGAAGCGGGAGCGGCGATCCGGCATTCGGAATCTTGAAGAGAAGACTACTCAGAGCGGCGTGTCTTCATCTTCGTCCTCCTCAAAGTTCTCCGGGTCAACGCCACTGCCAGGCAGGAAATTCCGGTATTCCTGGAAAAAACCTTCCATAAACCGCTCCGGACCCCACTCAAAAATGACGACTGAGGAATAAGTGGTCATGAGATAGATGAAAGTCAGGACAAGTTTTCCGAAGAAGCTGGTCATGGCAATAATGAGGGTAAATGCAGGAAGAGTTCCCCTTCATAGTGCCTGCGGTTAGCAGCGAGGTCAATCCGCAGAACGCTCAACCTCAAACTATTCCGCGCTGTCCCGGCGCCGGCGCAGGTTCCGTTCCGTGGCGGGAAATGCCGCTTCCAGGATCGTCATGATCTCCGGAGAGAATTCACCCATCTGTGTCTGCAGAGAGGCCACTGCCACGTTGTAATCCCGCAGCGCCTGGATCCGGTTGGTGCGTGCTTCAGTCAGGGATACCTGGGCGTCCAGGACATCCAACTGGGTCGACGCCCCCACATCAAAGCGGGCTTGTGCAAGGCGCAGACTCTCTTCGGCTTCCACTACTACCTCTTCCGAAGCTTTGACCAGCTCCACCGCGTCCTGCAGCGAAAGCCAGGCATCGCGCACGTCGACCTCAATGTTCAGCAGAAGCTCGTCCAGTTGCAGCTTGAGATCACGCACATCACTTTTCGCCTGACTGACTCGCGCCCGCCGGGAGCCCCCTGACCAGATGTTCCAGGTGCTGCGCACGCCAATCTCGAAGCCATCCAGGACATCGGCCTCCGTCGCTTCTGGCGCGCGGAAAAAACCGTAGTTTGCATAGATCTCAATCCGTGGCAAGAGCTGACCCTTCTCCACCTTCACATTGCGTTCTCCCGCCTGGACCGCGGCCTGAAACGCGATTAGCTCCGGCCGGCTGCCAAAGGCGGTAGCAAGGGCATCATCCGAACTGATCGGGAAGGCTTCGAACTGAAGCTCACCAATCAATTGCATGCGGCTGGTGTCGACATTGCGCAACCCCATCGCTTCACGCAGCCGCTCCAGATTAACCTTGTAGCTGTTGCGCGCCCGGATCAGATCCGGCTTGGCGTTGGCTACGGCAACCTTGGCTCGGAGCGCCTCAAAATTAGAACCTACCCCGGCATCGAGCCGGTCTTCCGCGTCCTGAAATTCGCTTTGCCTCAACTCTAGGAGCTGCTCCTGCACGACGATCTGCGTCTCGTTGAGCAGGACGTCGTAAAAGAGCTGCTTCACATTGAAGACGGTGTTGTTCATTTCTGCGCGCAATTGAGCACTGCTCTGAGCCAGCAGCTCCAGCTCGCGTTTCAGCGTGTTCCAATTCGAACCGCCGGCAAAGATGGTCTGGGCGGCCTCCATCGTTACTCTCCAGTCGTCCAGATCCTGCGTGACCAGGGGCCCAAAGTTGGCAACCCGGGATTCCTCCACGGTTGACGCTGATCCCTGCGCAGTGACCTGCGGCAGGAGCAGCCCACGCGCTTCACTCACGCGGGCGCGCTGGAAGCTAATGGACTCCCGGGCGCGGCGGATTGCAAAATTCTCCCGCACGGCAAGGATAAGCGCGTCTTCCAGGGTCAGAGCATCCAGGCGGATCTCTTGGCCGCCTTGCCATGAAGAGGTCTCAGCAGCGGATTCTCCAGCGGTGGCGGAATGGCAGAAACCGAGGACAAGACCGGCTGTAAAAGCGGTGACAGGGCAGGGCAGGACGCGCATGAGAACGAACGAACGACGTTGATTGATTGATCGAGCGTTGAGTCGTTAACGCCGTTGGCTGCCTCTGGCAAGAATTGATCGTTCCGCAGGTGCCTCCGTCTCAGAATTTCAGCGTGAGACTGGCTGCCACGGTCGGAGCGCCTTCCTGTTCCAACCCAACTTCCGCCCGGTAATAATCCCAACTGCGTCGAATGCTCCAGCCGCCACGAACGGAGATATCCATCGTATCTGTGGGCCGGTAGATAAAACCGGTTACGGCCCGGAACTCATCGTAATCCACCAGAGCATCATTCAGCCCGGGAGGAAGATCATCCCCATCGTCCGTCCGCAGGGTGAGGAAGGTTACCTCTGCCCCGGCAAAGAGGGTCAGCTTACGGCTTGGCGAAATGAAGATTCCACTTTGAGGATAGGCCGCCTGGACGATGAACCATGGCGCGGGCTCCCAAAGAAATCCGCCAAACGGAATGAAAGGAGCCTCCCGCAGAATAGAAGTCCGCCCACCCACATAGAGGCGGAGACTTTCCGTGATATCAAAGCCGTAAAGAGCCAGGGTCGGAAAATCAAAGTCTCCGGCATCAATATCTGTCTCAAAAAAGAACCCCGGCCGTGTGGTGATGAGGAACTTCGGGAAACGCGCTTTCCCCTTGTACCACTCAACGCCCAGAACGCCATTGGCACGCTGAAAGGTAGAAGGGATCGGTGCGCTGGTATCGGAGTTCAGGAGAGCTCCGTAAAAGAGCCCCCCTGTAAAATACCAGCCATTATCATTGAGGGGCACCCGGCCGATGATCTCCCCCTCCAGATTCACGGTGCTCATCGCAGTGTCATTGGCGAAACGGTCCTCAAAGTCCGATTCGAAGGTGTAAAAGGAACGCAGATTCACCTCAAGCGCAGGCGGAGCGACTTCTTCAACTGGAGCAACAACCGGATCGGTCTTGGCCGCGACAGATTTCAGACTGCCTCCCGGCGATAAACTCTCTGCGACGGCAGAAGCAAGAGAGAAAACAGAGAGAGCGGTGACAGAGAGAGTAACGGCGCGGACATTAGCAATTGGTGGGGCTGTCATGCGGGGCTAAGGATGCCGGATGTGTCTGGGCTTGTCCATCGCAATCCAGATTTTCCCATACTCCGGCTCTTGCGCAATGGCTCAGCCCGGGCAAGGCTGGTCCGTCCTGTTCCAGGACTCCTTTTTACTCTTCTTTACCCGGTTTCTCCTCGGCGCAGGCCCGCCCGCCGCGAACCTGACTTGGCACCGGTATTTCGCTTCCACATCTCTTCATTCTTCATCATGCGGTTCGGCCGTTGGGAAGGCTTACAATTGCTGGCCGGCTTTCTGGCTGTCCTTTACCTGCTGGAGGCCCTGGATCTCTTTCTCGGGCAAGGCTCCCAGCCGCTGAATGAGTATGGCATCCGGCCCCGTGACTGGTCTCACCTCTACGGCATCCTGCTCATGCCGTTCCTCCATGACGGCTTTGGGCACCTCGCCGGCAATACTCTGCCCATGCTGGTGCTGGGCGGGATGATCGTCTTTCACAATCCCTGGCGCTGGATCATTGCCACCGTGGTCACGACGGTGGTCAGCGGAGCCGCGGTCTTTTTCCTGGCTGACCCGAACACCCTGCACATCGGCTGCAGCGGCCTGGTCTTCGGTTACTTCGGCTTCCTCGTCGCCCAGGCCTGGTTTGAACGCAGTCTGCCTGCCATCATCGTCGGGCTCATTGTTGTCCTCAGCTACTGGGGAATGCTGGCCGGGCTCTCGCCCTTTCAGCGGGATAACATCTCGTGGGAAGGCCATCTCTTTGGGCTTCTCTCCGGGGTGATCACCGCATGGATCATCTGTCAGCGTGCTCCTAACCTGGGCCTGCCGCAGATCGCCCTGCCGCTCAAAGGCAATGGAGAGACGAAAGCGGCCTCAGGTGTCGCAGCCAAGCGCACCCCAGCCACCAAAAAGAAGCCGAAGAAACCGGCCCCGAAAAAGAAAATCTCGCCAAAGAAAGGTCGCTCCGGCAAGAGCAACTCTAACACGGCGGTCATGCGAAAGCCCCAGGCCACCCGGAAAACGCGCTGCCGTAAATCCAGCGCCCGCCCCTTCCGCAGGCGGCGCCGCGGCAGCAACAACAGTAGCAGCAGCGCCCCGAAATCATGAACTCCCTCAAGAAAGACCGGGTCTCACTGGCCACGAAACTGGCTTTCGGCGCGGGGGAATTTGGACCCGCCCTATCCGGTGCGCTCATCATTTTTTTCCTCCTGCCCTTTCTCATTGTCGTGGCAGGACTGTCGCCCGGTGTGGCCGGCATGATTCTCATGGTGAGCAAGCTCTGGGACGCCCTGACAGATCCTGCGATGGGCTGGCTGACGGACCGCACAAAGTCCCGCTTTGGACGGCGCCTGCCCTATATGGTGCTCGGCACCTTACCCCTGGCCGTGATCGTGGCTCTGCAATGGCAGGTTTTTGATTTCGCCTCGGACCCGCAGAAAAATGAAACGGTCCGGCTGATCTACTATCTGGCGGTTGGCACTCTGATGCAGACCTTATTCACCATCGTCACGATTCCCTACACCACGCTGACCGCGGAGATTACGGAAAATTATGACGAACGTACCACGCTCAATGGATACCGCTTCGGGTTTTCGCTCTTCGCGAATATCGCCGGTGTCATGTTGGCTGGACTGATTTTTGATGTTTGGGAGGGTGATCAGCGCACCGCCCATTCAGTCCTTGGCATGGCTTGCGGCGCTCTGATCGTCATTTTCCTGGCCTGGTGTGTGATCGGGGTATTCCCGCAGGTTCGCGCACGGGAAAAAAGGCTGGAAAACCGGGAACTGCATCACAAGCCGATTCCTTTTTTGAGACAGTTCCAGATCGCCCTCTGTAACCGGCCTTTTGTGATTGTTTGCGTCCTTTATTTATTTTCCTGGATGGCGGTTCAGCTGACGGCGTCCGTCCTTAATTTCTACGTCATTTACTGGCTGAAGAAAGACATGGGCTATTTTGTCATGGTCATCCTCGCGGTGCAGGGGACGGCTATGCTGGTCCTGCCTTTCTGGGCGTGGCTCAGTTCGAAGCTCGGAAAACGATCGGTTTTCGGGATCGGAACGGTTTTCTGGATCGGTGCGCAGACCGGGTTGTTTTTTCTGCCATCAGACGCGGGGAATGTCGTCTTCGTTCTCGCGGTCACCGCCGGGCTTGGGGTGTCGGTCGCCTATTTAATTCCATGGTCGATGATTCCCGATATCGTGGAGTTCGATGAATACGAAACCGGCCACCGGCGGGAAGGGGTTTTCTTCGGCTTCATGGTGCTTCTGCAGAAGCTCGGACTCGCCTTAGCCCTCTATATCGTAGGGGTTATCCTCGACATGCAGGGGTTCGTCCGTCCTTCGCCGGGAGAGACACCCTCACCGGTCATGGAGCAGCCCGAAAGTGCTCTCATGGCCATCCGCATCATCGTGGGACCCATCCCCATGGTCTGCTTGGTCATTGCCGCCATCCTCGCCTGGCGTTTTCCCATCACCCGGGATAAGCACGCTGCGATCTGCCGGGAACTGGAAGCCCGCCGTGGAAACAGCGATAAAGATCAGGGCGAAAGCTCCTAGCCGGGACGGGCTTGCTACTCCACCGGTTCGGGTTGCCCGACGCCCGCATCACCGCGGTTTAACCGGATCCAGAAGGTCTGGCGGCCGATCTGGAACTGACATCCGCCGTCGACAATTTTCTTCATGGTGACCTCAAGCCGTTGACCGTCGAAATCAAACGGAACGCGTTCGCCAATGGTGTAGTGGCCACCCCGCGGCTTCACATTGGTCTTCACCACGGCCAGCGGGGTGTCTCCCAGCAAAACCGAGCTCACTTCAAAGTAATCCGTAGGGGTGAAGCTCTTCTTCTTCTCTTCAACCTCTTCCTGCCCAGGCTCCCAGCCGATTGGCCAGAAGGGGCTGCGCTTAGCACTGTAAGCAAAGGTCGAAGCGCGCTCGAGCTGGAACTCCGGGACATTCCCTTCCCCCGCCTCGACCTGCGCGCTCGAGCTGGACTCAGCGTTGTTGTTGGCCGCTTCATCCGCAAACGCCGGAAGATTCCCCATCAACACAGAGAACGTGAGGGCGAGGATGACGATGGCGGAATCACGCGAGACCTTCATAAAGCGAGCATAGAATCATCGCGCCCCTTGTCAACTCGCGCCCATTCGTTACGTAATCCAACCATGGCATGGAATTTACATCAAATTGCGGAGGAAAAGGCGGAAAGGGAAGACGAAGTCCAGGAGTGGATGGATCATCTCGAGCGGGCCGAGGTCAAGGCACGCGAAGCAGACCTGAGCGAAGCCGAATTTGCCCGGCTGGTGGAGGAGTGCCCGAAGTATCACCTCGTCGATCTGATGGAAGCGATGGCAGCATATGCGCGCCAGCACCCAAACACCCCGGATGTCTACCAGATGCTGGCGGCCAAGGTGGATGACAGCCCGTTCGATCTCCGCCAGTGGCTGGAAGCCATCGCGACGGTGGAAGGCTGGCTGGATGATCTGCGCTTGCGGGCGAACTTCGATGATATCCTGGGTTATCTGGAATGCTGCTGCATGATGAGTTCACGCAGCCCCAGCCTGCCGCTCAAAGAAATCGCGCAGGACATGCTGACGGAGCATGGCTTTGATCGCAGCTCCGCCTGGAAAGAGAGATGATCAGGTGATCCCCAGCACCTCACGGAGCAGACCGGTATGCCGGGCCGGGCTGACCTTGCGAAATATCTCCAGCAGATTGCCATCGGGCCCAATAACAAAAGTAGACCGCTCCGTGCCCATGAAAGTCTTGCCATACATGTTTTTCTCCACCCACACCCCGTAGGCTTGGACCATCTCCTTCTGCGGATCACTGAGCAGCGGGAAAGGCAGGGTATACTTCTGGATAAACTGTCGGTGGCTGGCCGCATCATCGATGCTTACCCCAAAGATCGCGGCATGCTTTTCGAAATCGCTCCACTCATCGCGCAGCGCGCAGGCCTGGGTAGTACAGCCGGGGGTGTCGTCCTTGGGGTAGAAATACAGGACGACGCATTTCCCGCCGAAGTCGCTCAGTGAAACTTCCTTCCCGTCGTGCCCGTAAGGACCGCCGACGGCCATGGCACGGAAATCCGGAGCCTTTGCGCCGGGCATGAGAATGTCTGCGGTATCAATCATATGCGTAAGAGTGGAGTGCTGAAGGGTGAACGCATTCCCGGGCGGTGCAGTTGCCGAAAAGCTTTTGCGCAGAAAAGAGGATCGCTTTTCGGGAATGAGACGGAGCCCCAACCCTCGATCATTTCCGTTGGTCACTCATTCACCAGCTGCGGCCAACTCTTTCCTTTCCAAGCGCGGCAGAATCCGCCAAATCACACCCAGTATGAGCGTTACCCAAGAGCAAAGTGACATCGGTCTGATCGGCCTCGCCGTCATGGGGCAGAATCTTGCCCTGAACATCGCGGATCACGGATTCCGCATCAGCGTCTACAACCGGACAACCTCCAAGATGGAGGAGTTCGTCGCGGAGCACCCGGATACCCCTGGAGGACTGGTAGGCGTAGCCGAATTGGGTGATTTTGTGCGTTCGCTGAAAAAGCCGCGCAAGATCATCATCATGGTCCAGGCCGGGGCCGGCACGGACGCGGTGATCAACGGGCTGATCCCGCTGCTCGACCAGGGGGACATCATCATCGATGGCGGCAACGCAAACTGGAATGATACCATCCGGCGGGAAAAGGATCTGAATGACAAAGGCTTCCGCTTTGTGGGCTCCGGCGTGTCCGGCGGGGAAGAAGGTGCTCGTTTCGGCCCCAGCCTTATGCCGGGCGGCCAGGAGAGCGCGTATGAAGAACTCAGGCCCATCTGGGAAGCCATTGCCGCCAAGGTCGATCCAGAAACCGGTAAACCTCTACTCGGCGCTGAGCCCGGAAAACCAGTGACCGGCGGGGAAGCCTGCACGACTTACATCGGCGCCAACGGGGCCGGCCACTATGTAAAGATGGTCCACAACGGGATCGAGTATGGTGACATGCAGATGATTTGTGAGGCCTACATGCTCATGAAAGATCTGCTCGGCCTGAGCCCGGATGAAATGTCTGATATTTTCGCCCATTGGAACACCGGCGTGCTGGACAGCTTTCTCATCGAAATCACCGCCGATATCCTCAAGCAAAAAGATCCGGTCACCGGGCAGCCCTTTGTCGATATTGTTTTGGATACAGCCGGACAGAAGGGAACCGGAAAATGGACCTCGATCAGCGCGCTGGATATGGGCGTGCCCGCGCAAACGGTGGCGGAAGCGGTTTTTGCCCGCACGATCAGCGCCATTAAAGACGAACGTGTGGCCGCTTCTAAAATCCTGAATTGCCCGGACTGCGAAAAACCAGCGAACAAAGAAACCTATATTCAGGCCATTCACGATGCGCTTTATTGCTCGAAAATCTGTTCCTATGCGCAGGGATTCCAGCTTATGCGCGAAGCACAAAAAGAATATGACTGGACCCTGGATTTCGGAGCGATTGCAAAAATCTGGCGGGGCGGCTGCATTATCCGAGCGCGTTTTCTCCAGAAAATCACCGAAGCCTATGAGCGCGACGCGTCTCTCGCAAATCTGTTGCTTGATCCTTATTTCAAGGAAGAAATCGATCGTTGCCAGGCCAACTGGCGCAGCGTCGTCGCCTCAGCCGTCCAGGCCGGCATTCCCACCCCGTGCTTCAGCAGTGCGCTGAACTATTATGACAGCTATCGCGCGGAACGGCTCCCCGCCAATCTGCTCCAGGCCCAACGCGATTACTTCGGCGCACACACCTACGAACGCGTCGACCAGCCCCGCGGAAAATTCTTCCACCTTGACTGGCCCAAACCCGGCCGCCCGCAATACGAAATGTGAACTATCTCCGGACCTTCGTGATCGCGTCTGGCTTGGCGGCGGAGAGGATGTTGATGCTTTTTAGGAGCTGACCGTCAAGTAGAGTTTAATGTATCGGCTCTTTCTCTATCTCTTCATCCCTTTGACCATCGCCGTATTCGCAGGGTGCGAAACCTTGCCAACAGAGGAAGCGATTGAAGATATGGTTGGTGCTCCGGTGGAATATGGGGTGAGGGACTATCGTGCCCGGCAAGGCTCAGTCTCCGGCAGTTACCTTGAGCCGAAAGAAGAGCGCGTCAGTGACCCGATCGGGCCGCAGGCGACAATTACTTTCTGATCGGCATAATAAACCCTCACCGTTAGTCCAGATCGATTCGCGCCGGAAAGTCCGGGCACCGAATTGATTTTTCCAGGACCACCGGCTCTGCGCCCGGTCTCTTACCTGGCGCAAAAAAAGTCATCCTTCCGTCTTCGTCGCATTGCCACACTTCCTCCGCGCCCCCTTCGAAGTAAAGAGCACTTTTTATCCGCAATTCTTCTGGCGTGTTGCTGGGAGAGAGCACTTCCACACAAATTTCAGGGGCGGTGAGAAGAATGCCTTTTTCAAGAGATTCTTTATATCTTACCGGAGAGCACCAGACCACATCAGGAAGTTTCACGCCGAGTGAAGTCGAAACGGGTAATTCGGGCATAGACTTTCTGCCAAGTAGGCTTCGTAACAAGAAAACAATCTCACCTTGAAAATCGCGGTGGTCAGCTGTCGCAGAAGCCATTGTAATGATGTTTCCAAATTGATCGCTTTCGACCTTGCCTGGATATTCATGCAGCTTGGGGTCAGCCAGCATACGTTCCATTGCGGCAAGATTAATCGCGTGTTGTTTTTCCAGAGGAGGAGTTTCAATCGTGATGGTCATTGATCAAAATATAGCCGGAGCAAAGTTTCTCGCAATTTACTCTTCCACCGCGTGAGCCGTGAGGTCTTCCAGAGAGACAACCTCGAGGGCGCGCTCATGGCAGGCTTGGAGCACGACCGGTGGTGCCATGCCTGCTTCAAGCGCCTCCTGCCAGCGTCCGGCGCAGAGGCACCAGCGATCGCCTGGTTTCAGGCCGGGAAAATTGAACTGCGGCCGTGGAGTGCTGAGGTCATTGCCCTGGGTCCGGGTAAAGATGAGAAACTTCTCTGTCATCACCGCACAGACCACATGCAGTCCCAGATCATTCGCCGCGGTATGACAGCAGCCATCGCGAAAAAAACCAGTCATCGGCGCAGCCGAGCATAACTTCAGAGGGCCGCCCAGCACATTGCGGGCGCGTGTTTCCTGCCGGTCACTACCGTTGTCTCCATTGTCTTTGAGTTGCACCATATCCTCGCAACAATACCCCGCCCTCGAGCGATCCGCACGGTTGAAATGAGGTTGCGCCGTGCCGCGCCATTGCCCAAGGTGCGTGCACGATGAGCAGCATCAGCAGTAGTAACGGCAGCAGCAGCGGTCACGCCAGTGATTACCTGAACACGTTGTTTGGACTTCAGGGCAAAGTCGCGGCGGTCATCGGCGGGACAGGAGAACTCTGCGGTAAGATGGCCGAGGGCCTTGCCGCGGCGGGCGCAGAGGTGGCGATCATCGGCCGGAATAAGGAGAAGGCCGAGGCCAAGCTGGCCGCGATCCAGGCGGCGGGAGGCGCAGGTTACTTCATTACCGGCGATGTGGGCCGGGCCGAGTCGATCGAAGCGGTTCGCAATGCCGTGATTGAGCGCAGCGGTAAGGTCGACATCCTCGTCAACGGTGCCGGGGTCAATTCGCCCACACCCTTTCTCGACGTCCAAGAGGAAGAATATGACCGGATCATGGACGTAAACTGCAAAGCGGTATTCCTCACCTGCCAGGTGTTCGGCCGCTATTTTATCGAGCGCGGTGAGCCTGCCTCGATTATCAATATCGGCTCCATGTCCGGCGTCATCCCGCTTTCGCGCGTCTTTACCTACTCCATGACCAAAGCCGCGGTGCACAATCTCTCCAAAAATCTGGCACGGGAATGGGCCATTCGAGGGATCCGGGTCAACACGATCGTGCCCGGTTTTTTTCCCGCCGAGCAGAACCGAAAAGTGCTTACCCCGGAACGGGTGGAACAGATCATGGGCCATACGCCGATGAAACGCTTTGGAGAATCTTCAGAGCTGATCGGCGCCACGCTACTGCTGGCCAGTGACCGGGCGGGGGGGTTCATCACCGGCGCGGAGATCATCGTGGACGGTGGCTATGCGGCGATGACCATCTGATCTGGGCCAGTGCGCGCGTTTGTCCGTTGACCTGCGTTCGTTCCCGCGCAGAGTTTGCCATTGTCCATCACACCATGACTGTTCCCCACCAACTGCGACTCCTTCTTCCTTTCCTCGCCCTTTCTATTCTCGCCCTTGGCGGGTGTCAGAAAAAATCTGAAGAAAAGGCTGCGGGAGAAACCGAGCAAACCCAGAAGACGGAGCCGCCCCGGGGCATCTTTGCCGATCTGGAGAATGGTTCCGTGCCTTCGGCGGTGCGGCCCGATCAGGAGACAGAGGAAGGGTCAAATGATGCCAGCCCTCTGACCGCGCGCACGGAGGATGAGATTCATGCCCTGGAAATCCGCATGGAAGAAGCTGAGCTGCGGGAGCAGGGTATGCTGCCGGACTCCGGCGCCGTGCAGGGTAACCGCTATGTGAATGAATTCTTTGAGATGGTCTGGGAAATCCCGGATCGTTGGCTCATTGCCAGTGCGCGAGCCTTTGACGAACTGGAAGCGAAGGGCGCAGAGCTGGATGAGATTGATGACCCGGAAAATTCCGCGCCTCAGCGGCAATGGCGCTATCCGCTGTTGCTTGTTTCAAAAGATAAGATCAACGAGAGCGCTTCCGATAACTCCGCCCTTATCCTGGTGGCCGAACGGCTTGGTCCAGGCACTACAGAAGTCGCATATCTGGAGACAATCGATAACGCACTGCGTGGCAGTATGCTGAGCTATGAACGGCTTGGGCAGATTGAAAAAAAATACCGGTTCGGTGCGCGCTTCGCTCTGGCGGCTTATCAATTAAATGCCGGGGAAAATGAGCTTTACCAGGCGTATCTGGTTACGGTCCAGAAAGGTTATGCGCTGACCTTTGTCGCCACCAGCAGCGAGAAAGCGATCGTCACCGCGCTGGGGCAGTTGGCCATGGAGGCGAAATTCGGTGACGGCTACACCGCGCAGGCGGCGGCAGAAAACGAGCGGGAAAGAGCAGAATCCGGTGACCGCTTCGATGACCTGACCGCCTCGGCGGAGAGGCGCCAGGCACAGACCGAGCAGGCGGATATCGAGTCTGCCTTGAGCCAGGGTTTGCCGAGAGCCCTCGCCAATGCGACGGCCGGACTGTCTCAGGATTCTGCCATCCCGGCACCCATTCTTCCGCAGGCAGACACGGGCGGTGAAAAAGAAATCAGCAGCGCAGCCGAGGCGACGGATATCTTAGTGGATGAACCGCTTCCGCTAAGTGACGAAGAAATCAGCGACGGCGTCATTAGTGAAGCGGACGAAGACGAAATTATTGAGCCGTCCCTGCCACAATCAGGTGGAACCTCCCCAGTCGCCGCTGAGGTGTCTTCGTCATCCGCGATTATTGAAGAAGAGCATGAAGTGAAAGTCGGGATCTCCGAGGAAATGACTGAAATGCGCATTGATGATCCGGCAGCTGCCGCCGTTCGCTCAATCGAAGAAGCGGCCGCCGCAGGATATCTGGATGATTTTGAGGAAGATATGGGCGATCCGGTGTCGCCCTCTACCTCAGAGATTACTGCCGAAGCCCGGCCGCTGACCGATGCCGAACGGGCCGAAGAAAAAGCGGACACATCCAATATCCGCGGGGGGCGTGCGGATGATTACGCGGTCGACCCAGAGGCAAGCTCATTCTGAGACGAGCGGTTGCCAGATGGTATCACGCACCTGTTTTCCGGTTTTGGTGGCGATACTCTCGACGGCCGCGCTGTCCGGGGAAACCCCGGATTTATCCAACTGCGTTTCCAACAGGTCGTTGGTAATTTTTTGAATCGCGAGCAAATCGATCAACCATTTCCCCGGCGGATCTTCATAAAGAAAAACAAGCTGAAAATCTGGTCCCAGCTCCACAAAATTTAACGTCGCGCGCGCGCCATCTACCTTCACGTCGCCGGTGGTCATTCGCTCGAGTTTTTCTTCGGGCGTTCCGCGATTTCTTTTCACCGCCCCGATGCGTCCTTCGACAAAACCATCCTCCACGAGGCGGGCATAAAGTTCTGAACCGCGGAGGGATCGCAGTTCCCCTGCCGGATAAGCGTGCCTCAACTGGACAACCAACATTTTGTCGAGGAAATCCAGCGCTTTGGTTTCTTTCTCGGAAGCTGTTAGCGCCAGACCGAGCAGCTTTTCATAGTATTCCACCGTCGCCGCGGACAACATGGAGGCGGCCTTTTCTCCATCACCTGCATCCAGAGCGGCATTGAAATCATCCAGGATTCTTTCCAATCCGGTCTGATTAATTTCTGGAACGGAGGCGGAAGAAACTTCCGCCGTGGTGGTGGGGCTTTCTTGTGCCTCCTGTGCAAAAACTGACCACGCCGATAAAGCGAAACCGGCCAATCCCAATAATTTCAGTAAATCGCGAAAAGCAATCAATTCAGTCCCCCTTACTTAATTGAGCGATAACGGTGTAATCCTCCAGCGTGGTCGTATCCCCGGATACTTCATGCTTGCCCGCCGCAATTTCTTTAAGCAGGCGGCGCATGATTTTTCCGCTGCGGGTTTTCGGCAAGGCCTCCGCAAAGCGGACTTCGTCCGGCTTGGCAATGGCGCCGATTTGCTCCCCCACATAATTGCGCAGTTCTGCGCGTAGTTCTTCTCCCGCTTCCACTCCACCGCGCAGGGTCACAAAAACGACCACGCCCTGACCTTTAATCTCATCTGGCCGGCCCACGGCGGCCGCTTCCGCCACTTTCGGATGACTGACCAGCGCACTTTCGATCTCACTCGTGCCCAGACGATGGCCTGCCACGTTCAGCACGTCATCAATCCGTCCGACAATCCAGAAATTCCCGTCCGCGTCCCGGCGAGCGCCATCTCCGGTAAAGTAGATTCCCTCGAATTCACTCCAGTAAACCTGTCTGAAACGTTCCGGGTCACCATAGATCCCGCGCAGCATACTCGGCCACGGGCGGCGCACGACCAATTTGCCGCCTTCATTTGCGCCTACTTCATTTCCCTGGTCGTCAACGATAGCCGCATCAATTCCGAAAAATGGACGGGTCGCGGTGCCCGGCTTGAGCGGGTTGGCACCGGGTAGCGGGGTGATCATCATCGCCCCGGTTTCCGTCTGCCACCAGGTATCAACAATCGGACAGCGCTCCCCGCCGATCACCTTATAATACCAGATCCAGGCTTCCGGATTTATCGGTTCACCCACCGTGCCGAGCAGACGCAGACTGCTGAGATCATGTCGCTGGGGGTGTTCATCACCCCATTTAATAAAGGCACGAATCGCCGTCGGCGCCGTGTAAAGAATGGTCACCGCATATTCCTCGACCATCTGCCAGAATCGATCCTCGGCCGGCCAATTCGGTGCGCCTTCATACATCACGCACGTCGTGCCATTGGCCAGCGGACCGTAGACAATGTAGCTGTGCCCGGTGATCCAGCCGACATCCGCCGTGCACCAGTAGATATCATTTTCTTTCAGATCGAAAACATACTTACTGGTGAGATAAGTGCCCGTCAGATAACCCGCGCTCGTGTGCAGAATACCCTTGGGCTTGCCGGTTGAGCCGCTGGTATAAAGAATAAAAAGCGGATGCTCGCTGTCGAAGCCTTCGGCCGGACAGTCCGCTCCGGCCTGATCACGCTCCTCGTGCCACCAGAGATCGCGTCCCGGCTGCATCGTTACTTCATTCCCGCAGCGCTGATAGACGATGACCTTTTGCACCTGGGCGGAGTCTCCTTCCAGCGCCTTGTCGACGCTTGCCTTCAGCTCGACGATCTTGCCCCGCCGGTAGCCGCCGTCCGCCGTGATCACCAGCTTCGCACCGCTGTCCGCCAGGCGGTCCTTGATTGCTTCACTGCTGAATCCCCCAAACACTACACTGTGCACCAGCCCCAGCCGCGCACACGCCAGCATGGCAATAGCAGCTTCCGGCACCATCGGCATGTATACCAGCACCCGGTCACCTGGAGTCAGGCCCTGCGCCTTCAGCACGTTGGCAAAGCGGCACACCTCCCGCTGGAGCTGTTGGAAGGTCAGAATGCGCCGTTCATAGTTCTCCCCTTCCCAGATGATCGCCGCCTTGTTCGCCCGGCCGTTTTTCACATGCCGGTCCACGCAGTTCTCACAGACATTGAGTTTACCACCCAGGAACCACTTCGCATTCGGCGCTTCCCATTCCAGCAGTTTCGTCCAGGGCTGATGCCAGTGCAGTTCCGCCGTGACGCGTGTCCAGAAACTTTCAGGGTCATCCAGGCTTTCCGCATAGAGCCGTTCATACTCAGCCAGGCTGCCAATATGCGCTTGATTGGCGAAGTCCATGCTCGGCCGGAATACGCGATCTTCCTGCAGGTGAGATTCGATCGACGTGGTAGGGGATGCTTGATCACTCATAGGGTCGTGGATCGGAGTCAGTTCGAGACGAGGTCAGTTGAAAGGCTCCAAACTGGCTATAGCCCCGCCCGAGGGCAAGCAGGAATCAGACAGCCTCAGCCGTCAGACCGGCCAGCCCCGGGAATTCCATCCAGATGTCTCGCGCCGCCGCTTCACGGTGTTCTTCGTGGTTGACGTGGTGCAACCGGTAAAAAAGAGCATAGCGAATGTCTGGCGAGTTATTCAGCGTCGCAGCATGAAGCGTCTTGTGATGGACAAAGACCACATCACCTGCGCGCCAGTGAAGTTGCACCGGTTCACCGTAGTCCAGCTTCGGTGCGCCATCGACCATTTCCTGCAGGTCATGCTCCTGAAACCATTTTTCGAGGAGATGATGGGAGCCAGGCCAAACGGAAAAATTTCCGGCCCAATCCCGCTGCACATCACTCAAGGCTACGCCCACCAGCAGGGTGAAACTGTAGATCGTCCCCGGTGGCACGCCGTTGGTCGGAGAAGGCGTCCCGTCAATATGCCCGCCCGGCTGCTTCACTTTATCGTCCAGCTTTGGGAAACGAATCGCCAGTTGCCCGCGCTGCACCGGCCTCAGGCTCCCCGGAGAGGTAATCTCCTCCGCCATCCGGTAAACACCAGTGTCAGTCACCAGACCTTTAATCAACTCATCCTCGCGCAGCTCCGGGAAATAACTCTGCGCTGCGAAAATCTCGCGCTGCTCCGGGTCAAAACCCTGTCCAAGCTTGTAATTGATGACTCGCCGCACCGCTTCAATCCGCTCTCGCGGAATAGCGTTTTCCAGAATGACATATCCGTGCTCGATGAAATGACGTTTCTTCTCTTCGCTGATCAACATGGAGATTCCTCTGAGAGTAGTGAACGTTGGCTGAGAACCCGTTGATTGATGGTATCGTAACGCCTCACCCCTGTCTGTCATGGCCGAAGACAAAAAAGTACGGGCACGTTTTCCCGTTCAGCCCTCCAGCCTCTTCATCCTCGCGGTGGCGTTCATGGTCTTTCTGCACATCCTGTGGCCTCTCGCCCGTATCGTGCCTTATCCCGGGCAATTTCTTGGGGTGCTGCTGATTCTCTCTGGTCTTACCCTCATTTTCTGGGCCGCCACGCTCTTCTTTCTCCAGCAGACCCCGATCCTGCCGGGCACGGTCCCAAAGAGATTCTTTCAGGATGGGCCTTACAGGTTTAGCCGTAATCCCATGTATCTCGGGCTGACCCTCTTGTTGGCGGGATTCTGGCTCCTCCTCGGAACCCTCAGCCCCGCCCTCGTTATTCCCCTTTTCTTCGTGGCCATTAACTGGATCGTCTGCCGTGAAGAAGAGCTGCTGACTGAACTTTTCGGCTCGACCTATCTTCAATTCAAATCGCAAACCCGCCGGTGGTTTTAATCAATACCGGAGATAAATTTTTGAACGGATCTCTTCTCCCCACCTCTTTAGGAATCTATGACAATCAACTTTCGCCATATCTTCTCCGCCACGATGGCGCTTCTCTGCTTTGCTCATCTGCCAGCCGAGGCGTGTTCACGTATTTTCTGGAATTCGAATGACGTTGCCAAAGTGGTCAGCCGGACCATGGATTGGCCGGAAAGCACTGATCCGATCCTGACGGTCTTCCCGCGTGGACTTGAGAGGGATGGAGGAGTCCTCGGCGGCCAAACGGTTGTTCCGGAGAATGCCGTAAAATGGAAATCAAAATATGGCAGCCTGATCACCCAGGTTTATGGCATGGGATCAGCCGATGGCCTCAATGAAAAGGGCCTGGGGGTTCATATGCTTTACCTGAAATCAACGGACTTCGGGGAACGCGATCACTCCAAACCGGGTTTGCAGGCCGGGTTGTGGGCGCAGTATCTCCTCGACAATGCCGCTTCTGTCAAAGAAGCGCTGGAGCTGCATGAGGATATTCAATTAGTCATGGTCGAAACCCGCGGTCACAAATGCACCGTGCACCTGGCTTTGGAGGACGCGACAGGTGATTCCGCCATTATTGAATATATCAACGGCGAAGCCGTTATTCATCACGGGCCCCAATACACCATCATGACCAATGATCCCTCCTACGACCAGCAGTTGGCTCTTCTGGAAAAACAGGACTTCTCGAAACCCAGCCGCGACCTTCCGTTGCCCGGAAATGTCAACGCGGTGGATCGCTTTCAACGGGCCGCCTACTACCATGCCGTCTTGCCGGAGCCAGCCAATGAGCGCGAAGCTGTCGCGGCGGTCCTAGCCATTGCGCGAAACGTCTCCGTCCCTTTCGGTGCACCCTACGGCGAATTTGGAATCTATAATACGGAATACCGGACGGTAATTAATCTGGGGGCGAAACGTTACTTTTTTGAGCTTACCACCCAACCGAATGTAGTCTGGATTGACCTCAGCGATTTTGATCTGAGTGAGGGCGCGCCCATCATGACGCTTGACCCAGATAACGCGGAGCTTTCCGGAAATGTCAGCGCAAATTTCGAGCAGGCTGAAGTTCAGCCCTTTTGAGCGGCCATCGTTTTTGTAAACGGAGAGGCGCCCCTGGCATTCTTGCGTCAGGGGCGCCTTCTCGTGAGAAACGGGTTCTGGTGTCTTTACTGAACTAAAAAGCAAACTGCCAGCCCGCAGTCAGAAACCAGTCCGTTTCCAGTTGCGGCCCATCGACATTCTGATAGACCGGCAGCCCAGCCTCGACCGCGAGTCGCTGGCCGCGGATACCATAAGGCCCTTGCGGAATGAACAGATTAAGGCCGATCGAGGCATTGATCCGCTCACTTCCCCGCAGGTTCGGGTCCGCCGTGAAAATGAGATTTGGATTGAGGTCCGGATCAGCGCCGTCGTAGTTCGTTTCCGCAACCCCGCTCAGGCGGAAGGAGAAACTCGCGAAGTCCGTCAGCTTCACTGCGGCCCACGGGGTAATTTCGTAGCGTTCTCCCACACTATATCCGCGATAGTTTTCTCCCAGCGGAATCCGTGCATTGAATTGTGCTCCCCAGGAAAAACGCTCCGTTTGTCCGAGGTAGGTAATTCCCGGCAATAAATCATAGGTGCCGGTGCCGATCTGCATGGGATAAGGCAGAATGACGTCATTTCCTGCGGGGGTATCATCCCGTTCATTGATGGAACCGGTCGGGAAACTCATACCCAGGTTAAGGTGAACACGATGCCGCGGCAGCTCGAGCACCCTGACCAGAGCAGAGAAACGCAGGTCACCCACCCCTTCGGTATCGGTCATGAAGTTTGTGCCCATGCGCGTGACATGATCCATTTCCTTAAAAATAAATGGCACCATGCCCATGAAGGTAAGCCAATTGGCCGGCGCATACATCACCCCGATCATGTGCATGTGCGTCGTCATATCAGTCGGGGCGACCATGAAATCTTCCAGCGCATCGGCCGTGCTGATTTCGCTGTCGCCATCCCGGATCCCCTCCATCCGCATGACCATATACCGGTAGGAGAGCATCAGTTCTCCCGCGTGGTGCATGTGATCGCCCATCACCCCGATCGGGGCATGACCGTCCGGCCGCGCGGATTGCCACTGATATTCCTGCCCTTCAGGTGCAGGCGGTTGAACTTCTTTCGAGTTTTTTCCGGAATGCGCGATCGCTCCCTCCGCCAGCGCTGAAGAAGGCGGGTCTATTTCCGGTTCCGCTGAATGTGCCCTGGCGTCCTGCGTTGCCGCCAGGATCAGGATGGTAAACGCCCAAAGA
>CAZUPP010000008.1:0-8924 GCA_964622095.1 uncultured Verrucomicrobiales bacterium | reverse complement strand
AATGAGAGAATAGAGTTCTTCGTAGAAAATAAGAAATTAGAAATCATTGGTTGATGTAAAGAATGTGCGGCCAACACCGTGCGTAGACCGTGCCGTCGCCTCGAAACGGAGGCGTCAGAACCGCGGGTGAAAACTAAAAGAGTGTAATGAGAACTGTGTTGAATTTCACCCAGCTCGCGGCGGCGGCGTGGCTGGCCCCAGACCAGCCGTGCGCGGTTTCAGATAAACCGCGATGGCCAATTGCCAGTCTGCCTCCCGCTCAAAGCGAAGGCATTTCTGGCGCGCAAAATATTTTAGCTCACGCAGTTCCGTGGGCGGGACTTCCTTATCTTTGTTGCCGTCCTCGCTGGTCTCCGCCTGCCGCACACGAACTTCCTCCAGCGCCCGGCAAAGCTCACACGGGTGCTGCCCATCGAAGGTTTGGCTCACCCCCTCGGCCAGACCGGACTCCTGGGTGTAGGAGATGATCATCCCGCTCCAGGCCAGCACTTGCAGAATACCCCAGGGTGCGCCGCTGATGAACATCAGCAGAAGGAACGCCGTCATCGCCCTGACCACCCGTGATTGCATCGTCCCGCACTGGAACACTCGGCCATCCAAAGGCAAGGTAAACCAACGCCTGCGACAAGTTGCCTCACCCTGCCCCGGCGAACGCTTTCTGGTTGACGCTCCCCGCCTTTTCGCGGACACAAACGGCGATTCATGGCCACTCCCAAGCCCAGACCCACTGCCGATGCAATCGAGCGGCTCGTGCGCCAGATCGTTTTTGAGCAGATCGGGAAGCGCACCCAGACCGAAGCGCCGCAACTCGTCGTGAACAGCTCCGCGCGGCACATGCATATCACCCAGGAAAACCTGGAGATCCTCTTCGGCCCGGGCCACGAGCTTGAGGTGCACCGCTGGCTCTACCAGGAAGGCCAGTTTGCCGCCAAAGAAACCGTCACTCTCATCGGCCCGCGCCGGCGCATCATCGAAAAACTGCGCATCCTGGGCCCAACGCGCAACCTCACTCAGGTCGAGCTGGCCTTGACCGATGCCGTGCAGCTCGGCATTGAGGCGCCCGTCCGCCTTTCCGGAAAGATCGAGGATACACCCGGCTGTCTCATTATGGGGCCGAACGGTTCCATTCAGATGCCTCATGGCGTCATTCGCGCCGCGCGCCATGTCCACATGAGCCCTTCTGACGCAGCGTTCTACGGGGTCAAACACCTCGACGTTATGAAGCTGAAAGTCCACAGCGAGGCCTGCACCACCATCTTCGACGATCTTCTTGTCCGGGTGGACCCTTCATTTAAGCTGGAAGTCCATATTGACACGGACGAAGCAAACGCGTGCAATCTGGAGAAGGCCAGTGGCGTGGAGCTGATCCGCTAGTCCAGACCTCAGGCATTCCATTTTCCCATCTTCCCAAACCGAGAAACCCGCGATTAGTTGCAGCAGCCCATGAATGAAGCAGTCGGCATGTTAGAGACCAAAGGCTACGTTGGCCTCGTTGAAGCCAGTGACGCGATGGTGAAAGCCGCCAATGTCACCCTCGTCAAAAAAGTCCAGATCGGAGGCGGATTCGTCACCACCCTGGTTCGCGGAGATGTCGGCAGTGTCCGGGCCGCAGTCGATGCTGGCCGTGACGCAGCTTCCCGGGTGGGCGATCTCATCGCCGCTCATGTCATTGCCCGTCCGCATGAGGGCCTTGTCGAGTTCTACACCAAGTAATTTTCTCCAGAGACACTATCTATGGCTGGTCAAGCAATTGGAATGATTGAAACGCAGGGGCTCGTCGCGCAGATGGAGGCGACCGACGCCATGCTCAAAGCCGCAACGGTTGAGTTGCTCGGCTGGGAAAAAGTCGGTTCGGGCTATGTTGCCACCTTTGTAAAAGGCGATGTCGCCGCGGTGAAAGCCGCCGTTGAAGCGGGTGCCACCGCTGCCTCTTCCATCGGCGAGGTGATCGCCGTCCATGTTATCCCGCGTCCCCATGAGGATCTGAAGATTCTCGGCCGCTTTTTGGGCAATTGAAGTTCGATCCGGCAGCCGAACCTGCCCGGATCCCACCCATTCATCCTGGACGATTGACCCTTACGCTTCGCTATGCCGGGCGGCCAAATCCTCGTCGCGAACATCGGGAGCACTTCCTTTAAGTTCCGGCTCTTTCAGATGCCGGACGAAAACGTCCTCGCGCGAGGCGGCGTCGAGCGCATCGGCATGGATGGCGCCTCACCCTACAAGCTGGAGATCGGCGACAACGCACCTCTTACAGGTGAGGAACATTTTGCGGACTACGCCGCCGCCATCGCCTTCGTCGAGCGAAAGCTCAGTGACGCCGGTCTGGGCACGATGGGCGAGTGCGCCGCCATTGGCTTCAAGCCGGTTTTTGCCCGGGACGTCTCCGGCACGCAGTTCATGGATGACTCCGTCCTCGCCGCCATGGAGGCCTACACCCCTCTCAGCCCGGCGCATAATCCCCCTTATATCGGAGCGGTCCGTGCCTTTAATCAGCTCTACCCAAAGCTCCCATGCGTCGGCACTTTTGAGACCGCCTTCTATGATCATTTCCCCCCGTCCCGTTACCGGCTGCCCGTTCCGCTGGAATGGGAAAGCCGATATGGCATTCGCCGGCAGGGCTTTCACGGGGCCAGTCACCGCTTCATTACGGAGCGCGTCGCAGAGTTGCGCGGGACAAAAAACGCGAAGCTGGTCAGTTGTCACCTCGGCGGCAGCTCTTCCATGGCCGCGGTGAAGGACGGCCTCACGATCGATTCAAGCTGGGGTGTCACACCTCAAAGCGGCCTGCCGCACAATAACCGGACGGGCGATCTTGATCCCTTTGCCGTGCTTTACATGGCGCAGGAACTCGGAGTTGAGGAAGCCCGTCGCGTCCTTGCCAGGGAATCCGGCCTGAAAGGCATGGCCGGCACGGAGACCGGTGACATTCGCGATCTGAAAACGGCGGCCGAAAGCGGTGATGACAACGCCCGGGTCGCTCTGGAGGTCTTCGTCAACAGTATCCGCGGGTATCTCGGACGGTTCGCGGCCATGATGAACGGTCTTGATGTCCTCGTCTTTACCGCCGGCATCGGTGAAAACAATCCGGATTTGCGCTCGTCAATCTGTCAGAATTTCGATTACCTCGGCCTGCGCCTGGATGAGGCACGCAATGCCGAGGTATGCGGGCAGGAAGCCCTCATCTCCACTGCGGATTCCCGGGTTGAGGTGCGGGTCATTCCGACGAATGAAGAACTCATCATCGCCCGGAATGCCTGGGAGCTTCTTTCCCGTGATGGCCTTGTCTAGCCGCTACACACGCCAATCACCCTTTGATCACCGGAATCATGTCCATCAAACATCGCCTTCTCCACATGCTGCGCATGGCATTTGTGCTCGCGGCTTGCTCTACTACCGGGATTTCTTTGGCCCAGGAGGCCGCCGATGAGAACCCCGCGGATGCGGCAGGTGACAGTGCTGAACTGCCTACCGCGGCGGACTTCAATCCCCAGAAAGCCGGCTTCGAAATCACTTTTGATGATCCGAACGCCTGGGTCAGCGGGGTCCGCAAAGCCCCCGGTTTACCACCAACCTACATGTTTCTGCAGCAGGAGGAAGAGTGGCTCATTCAGGTCAACTCCACTTTCAAGACGGATTATGATTTCGAAAGATTAAAGACCGATCCGGAGCTGAAAGAGCAGATTTTTGACGAGGTGGAGTTTGACCTTTTCGCCGCTCGTGGATTTGAAGACCGTGGAGAAGCCAAGGAAACAACCATCAGCGGACTGCCGGCGCGCATTTACATGTCGAAGTCTGATCAGAATAATCTCTTCACCGTGGCAGCCCTCGGTGACGGCGTGGTCTACTTCGTCAACCTTGCCACCACTTCAGAAGCCCTCCCGGAAAAGCAGCCGGAGCTGCTCAATATCCTTGGCACGATAAAGTTTTTGGGCGAAGCAACCGACAAAGAGATGGGCGTCGTCGGCGACCGCGTCGTTGACTTCAGCCAGCTTGGTAAGAACTGATCTCCTTCTGGTTCTCCCAATTTTCCATCGTTAAGAATTCGCTAATCCCGTCCTGTTTATGGCTCAGAAAGCAATTGGAATGATCGAAACCCGTGGGCTCGTCGCGCTGGTCGAAGCGACTGATGCGATGCTCAAAGCCGCGAACGTGGAACTCTCCGGACCGATGGTCCAGGTCGGCTCCGGGCTCGTCACCGCCGTCGTGACCGGTGACGTTGCCGCCGTCAAAGCGGCGACGGAAGCAGGCCGTGCCGCCGCCGAAAGCCTCGGAGAAATCGTCTCGGTCGATGTCATCGCGCGGCCGCATGACGATGTGAGCGTGGTTCTGCCCGCCGCGGGTGATTCCGCGACCGCTCCAGCCGCCACGGCCAAGCGCTAATCACTGCCACGTGATATGATCCTGGCCCGCGTTGAAGGCAGCATTGTTGCAACCAAGAAGCACGAGAAGATCTCGGGCCGAAAGATTCTGCTCGTGCGCCCACTGGTGATTGATTCCCCGGACCAGAAAGAACTGCGCGAGGGCAAGACCACCCTCGCCGCCTTCGATGATCTGGGCGCTGGCCAAGGAGAAGTCGTTCTGGTCGTGCAGGGCAGTTCCGCCCGGCTCGGCAGCAGCGACAGGAATCTGCCCGTGGACGCCATGGTCATCGGGATTGTGGACAATGTGACGGTCGCCCGGAAGCATGCCCTTTATCAGGCCAGTTGAAGTCAATCCTCGCCGTCCCAGCCATGAACGAAGAAATCATCTCGCGCGTAGTTTCCCAGGTCCTGCATCAGCTTCGCTCTGGTGAAACCCAGGTCGAGGCAACCGGTGGCGCCCTCGGTGTTTACGATTGCATCCGTGATGCCATCGGCGCGGCGGACGACGCCTTTCGGCAACTCCAGAAAAAAGGAGTCTCCGGCCGGAAAGCAGCCATCGATGAAATCCGGCGTCTGGCCGTGGAAAAAGCGGCGGAATGGGGCCGCATCGAGTTTGAGGAAACCAAAATCGGGCGGCTGGATCATAAGATTGAGAAGCTCGAGATCTGCGGCAGGCTGATTCCCGGCGTGGAGATGCTCCAGCGTCAGGTCTTCAGCGGCGATCTCGGCCTGACCGTCATTGACTTTGCGCCCTTTGGCGTGATCGGCGCGGTAACTCCTTCGACCCACAGCATCCCCACCCTTATGGGCAATGCGATCAATATGATCGCCGCCGGCAACAGCGTGGTCTTCAACACGCACCCCGCCGCCTGCTATTGTGCCGCCGTCGCGGTGCAGGAGATGAACCAGGCCATCTACCGGCAGACCGGTATCAGCAATCTGCTCACCACCGTCCGCCAGCCGACCCTCGACAGCTATAACGCACTTATCGATGACTCCCGCGTCCGCCTGCTCTGTGTCACCGGCGGCCCCGCTCTGGCTGCCGCTGCCATGAAGGCCAATAAGCGCGCGGTTGTCGCGGGCCCGGGAAACCCTCCCGTCGTCGTGGATGAAACGGCCTGTCTGCAGCGCGCCGCCCGCTCCATTATCAGTGGGGCTGCCTATGACAATAACCTGCTCTGCATTGGGGAAAAAGAGGTCTTCGTCGTGGCCAAGGTGGCTGATCAGCTCATGGACGCTCTCAGCGCAGCCGGCGCTTATCGCCTGGACTCCAGCCAGATTGATGCCCTGACCGGGATCGCCTTCAAAGAAACTGGAAAACCGGAGCATCCCTATCAGCTCAATCGCGAGGTTATCGGCAAGGATGCCACCGTGCTGGCTGAGCTCATCGGGCTCGGTGTCCCTGCCAAAACGGAGCTGCTCTTCGGCGAAACGGACGGGCAGCATCCCTTCGTGCAGGAGGAGCAGATGACGACTTTCATCCCCATTGTGCGGGTGCCGGATGTGGACGCCGCCATCGAGGCGGCCATTGAGGCTGAGCACGGCTACAAACACACCGCCGTCATGCACAGCCGGGACATCGATAACCTGTCGAAGTTCATGCAACGCGCGGACACCACCCTTTTCATCAAAAACGGCCCCTGCATGACCGGCCTGGGCCTCGGCGGCGAAGGATTTCTCAGCTACAGCATCGCCACGCCCACCGGTGAAGGGCCCACCACGCCCATGACCTTTGCCAAGAGCCGCCGCTGCACCATGGTTGAGCAGCTCAATCTTTACTGATCGATTCCGTTGTCTTCATGAAAATGGCCATCATCCGGGGGCATGTCACCTCCACCACCAAACATCCCAGCTACGAAGGCTGGCGGCTGCTCATCGCTCAGCCAGTCGATGTCGATGGCGCCGATGACGGACCGCCGCAGGTCTGTCTGGATCCCCTCGGCGCCGCCATGCATCAGCGCGTGCTCATCTCCAATGACGGGCAGCACGCCCGTGAACTGACCGCAGATCATCTCAGCCCTGCGCGCTGGACCGTTCTGGGCATTGTCGATCCAGAGCAAGATCTCAACGCCGCCTGACTGGAACTTTTGATCATCATGAGACTCGCCACCGTTGCCGGGAAAGTCACTTTGAGCGTTCGCCACCCCAGCGTTTGCTGCGGCCGCTTTCTCCTCGTCAGTCCATGGAATGCCGACACCTGCCGGGGCCATGAAAAATGGGATCCCAGCATCGTGGTTTTTGATGAGCTCGGCGCGGATCTCGGCCAGAACATCGGGGTGAGTGAAGGCCGGGAAGCCGCCATGCCCTTCGAAAATCCCACTCCGCTGGATGCCTATGCTTCCATCCTGGCTGATGAGATTTATTATCAACCCGCCCCAAGTGATCCACCCTCCCCTCCTCAACGGATTGATGGTTAAGTCCCGTTAAAGAGTTTGCTTCCACGCCAGCCTGTTTTTGGTTAAATCCACATCATGAAAGCTACCTTATCTCTCATCTTCGCGCTCGTTCTCGCCCTTCTTGCCACCTCGTGCGCCAACCTTCAGCGCGGCAAAGTCGTCACCCGCACCCGGGACGTCGCGATCGCTCCCAGCCAGGAAAGCGGCACTCAGTTCAACACCAGCCCCGATCCCGGCGGTTCCGGTCTCATTGATGAACTCAATCAGAGCCCGGAAGACGATGATGATGCCGCCAGCAGCGGCCCGGCCACCCGCAACATTCCTTTCCTCATCCCGACGGACCGCCCCGGCCTCTACGTGGAGCCCGGCCAACCGGCCAGCCAGGTCATTGATGCCGGGGACAAGGTCAGCGGTGAGGAAATCAGCTCACCCTACACCGGTGAAATCTATCGCGTGCCGTGATTTCCTTTTTCTGAATGGCCCTGCCGCACTCATCTGCTTCCGCTCAGGACGACGAAGACGCCGCCATTGACCCGGCTCAGCCGCCTTACTTTATCCCCGTCATCGTCCTCGCCATCGTCGTCGCGGTGCAGGCCGTCGTTATCCTGGGGCTGGTCTATAATATCGCCGCGCCCAAGGCTGAAGAGGAACCAAACGCCGATGTGATCGCCGAAAAGATTGCCGAGCGCATCCGTGCTGAACAAGAATCAGACGATAACTGAGGTCCGCCTCTGCGCTCTTATTTCTGCCTGAACCACCTGCCCATGAGAGTTTTCTCCGCGAAAGATGCCGAAGCCTTTGTCGAGACCGGTGAGACGGAATTTGTCTTCAACCGCAAGGTGCAGGTCACCCCGGGTGCTCGCGATGTTTTTTCGGCCGCAGGGGTGAAGCTGAAATTCACCAAGGGCCAGAACACCAGCGCAGATAATTTTCATCCCCACACCTCCACCCGCAAGCCTGGCAACGCCACCATGAGTACCACGACAAAAACGGGTAGCAGCGGCGCGAAAAAGCCCGGCGGCAATGCTGCGCGTCCGGCCGCGCGGAAAGCCTCCTCCAGCGGCAGCGGCAGCAAAGGGAAATGGGAACGCCTCTTCCACACTCCGGAAGCTCAGGCGATTAAGGAGCAGATCTGCGACATCGGACGCCGCCTCTGGGCGCGCGAATATGTCGATGGCAATGGCGGCAATATCAGTGCGCGCCTCGAAGACGTTTTTCTCTGCACCCCTACCGGCGTGAGCAAGGGTTTCCTTAAGCCAGAGATGATCTGTCTGGTGGATATCGATGGCAACCAGCTCGCCGGCACCTGGAAACGCACCAGTGAGATCACCACCCACATGGCCATCTACCGGAATGTCGCGGAGGCCGCCGCCGTTGTCCATGCACATCCCGTTCATGCCACCGCCTTCGCCATTGCCGGGGTCGAACCGCCCAGCTCGCTCATCCCGGAGATGGAGGTCTTCGTCGGGCGCGCGCCCATCGCTCCCTATCGCACCCCGGGCAGTCCCAGCATGGCAGACGTCATCGGACCGCTCAGCCCCCAGCATCAATCCATCCTCATGGGGAACCACGGGGTCATCTGCTGGGGGAGCAGCGTCGAGGATGCCCATTTTAAAATGGAGATCACCGATGCCTACTGCCGCACCCTCGTTATCGCCAGCCACATCCCCGGCGCCCACGGCGTCATTCCCTGTGATGAAGTGCAGAAGCTGCTCGAAATGAAGCAGGGTCTCGGCCTGCCTGATCACCGGCTCAACGCCCTCAGCCCTCAACCGTCCGGACCACCCACGGCCCCCGCCACCGCCGGTGCGGTCTGTGAGACAGATCCCTGGGCCACGATCAAAAACCGCCCCCAGGCCTGCGCCAGCCCGGCCGTCAATTCCCATGGCCAAACGATGCACGGCCACGGTTCCGGCGCCTCGGCCTCCGGCGATCTCAGCCAGCTCACCAACGCTGAGCTGGAGCAGCTCGTCAAACAGATCACCCAGCGCGTCATGGCTGCCCTCTGAGGCTGAGGGTCTCGTAGCAGGGTGAAAACCTCGCCGGCCGGCCCCTTTCTTTTTTACCCTTTTTTCGCTCCGGACGCCCCGAACGCCCCGGACGTGTCGCGTTTTCTTTGATCCCGGGCGATATTGCGTAGTGATCTCGTCCTCTCTGCCTTTCT
>CAZUPP010000007.1:0-158029 GCA_964622095.1 uncultured Verrucomicrobiales bacterium | reverse complement strand
CTTTGCACGACCGCCATCCATCACCCTGGCGCTGGTGTGGCCGAAGAGCTGGAAGACCCAGAGAGCGTAGCAGGCCCACCAGTTGTTCTTGTCCCCGTAGAAGACGCAAGTGGTCTGCGGGGTGATCCCGAGGCGGCGGCAGAGGGCAGCGAAGCGCTCGGGATCAATGTAATCACGAACTTCATCAGCCTGAAGATCGGAGCGCCAATCCACATGCACGGCACCGGGGATATGGCCGGTGTCATAGAGAAGGATGTCCTCATTGCTTTCGATGACGCAGACGGAGGGATCGTGGAGATGTTCCGCAACCCAGTCCGTGGTGACGAGGGCGTCAGGATGGGCGTATTGGGCAATTTTGTCAGTGGAAGCGGAGGTGGAATCGCTCATGGCTAGAATTTTACGAATGAACCGTGGCCGGGTGAACAGATAAAAGGGAGGGGATATTGAGTTGTTTGTGTGGGGTGACTATCACAGGGGAGGCCGGGAAAGGCAATACTGGAAGCTGAGGGCGAGGCTCAGGTCATTTTACCAAACGTTCGGTAAAATGGAAAACCCTTAAGCGGCAAGTTGGAAGGTGTTCATTATCAACGATGATGAACTTCAGGAAGGTTAGACCGAGAGGTAAAATGGGAAGAAAGGAAGCGGAGGAGGTGGAGGCTCGGGTGGACGGGGCGAGCGAAGGAGCGGGGTGGATTGGCGGCAGCGGCTGGCGGGAAGACGGGTGCGTTGGGAGTGGAAGTGGCATGGTGGTGATCGAGGCCCATCTACAACACTATCGCACAGGATCAGGAGGAACGCGACACGTCCGGGGCGTCCGGAACGTCCGGGTGTAAGATTGTCAACGAACGGGAAAGGGTCTGCGATGAGGCTTGCGTAGGCTGGGCGGGGCCGCTTTATGGTGTCGGCATGATTGCCCCTGAAATCCCGACGGCCAACCCTGACATTACCCCGGCGGACCTGAGCAAGGAAGCGATCCGCATCGGGACGCTGGTGCCGGCAGCGAAAGCGCCGGAATACATCCCGCAGATCCTGCCTTACCGGTTCGAAAGCTTTCAACTGACATTCTGGAGACGCATTCCGGAAGGGCTGGACCTGAAAGAGCTGGCAGACCGAGTGCGCGGGGTGCTGGCAGATACAGGGATTGTGATCAGCAGCCTGGGGATTTTTGGTAATCCGCTGGATCACCTGGAGGAGGACGAGTTGACGCGGGAGGGTTTCCGGCAGTGCATTGATCATGCCCATTTATTCGGGACGAATATCGTGGCTGGATTTGCGGGGCGGCTGCGGGATAAGCCGGTGCCGGAGAGCATCGACCGGTATAAAGAGGTCTTTGGCGATCTGGGCCGGAGGGCGGCGGACAAAGGAGTGAAGCTTGCCTTTGAAAACTGCCCGATGGGCGGGGACTGGCAACGGGGCGACTTCAATATCGCCTTTAATCCGGACGCATGGGAGCTGATGTTTGACGCGCTGCCCATGGAGAATATCGGCCTGGAATGGGAGCCCTGCCATCAGATGACGCAGCTGATCGAACCCATGCCACAGCTCCGCAAATGGACGCCGAAGATTTTCCATGTGCACGGCAAGGACGCGACGGTGATGTGGGATGTGATCAAGACGCATGGCTTTGCGGGCAAGGAACAGGGAATTTTCCATCGCACGCCGGGGTTTGGGGACAGCAACTGGGTGGACATCATCAGTGAGCTGCGGCGGCACGGCTTCAGCGGGTCGATCGACATCGAAGGCTGGCATGACCCGGTTTACCGGGATGACCTGGAGATAACCGGCCAGGTATATGCCCTCAAATACCTGAAATGGTGCCGGGGCGGGCGGACGCTGCCGCCAGTGGAGTAAGGAGCATGGGCATGGCTAAGACGGACATGCTTTTTTACACCGTGGCGCTGGTCGTGGCGCTTAGTACGGCCTTTTTGGGATACCATCGATTTGGCCTAACCGGGGCCGTCGTTGGATTGATCGGAGGGCTAATTTTTTGCTATGTCGCAGTCGCGATAATTGCTTTTACCGGGCATGCGATACGAATGAGGCAAAAATCTGTCAGCCCGGATTCAGCGAAGGGCGAAACTAGACCGGGGCACCGCTGAACTGCCGTTGACGGATGACGTGGCCGGCGGCCTGAAGGAGCTCCGGGCGCATTTCACTGAGGTGACGGGAGAGGAGCATACCGTGGGCGCCGCCATCATAGCAGGCCTGAGTACATTCAGCGATGTACTCGGGCGTTTCGACTTTTTCACCACCGGGAACCCCTATGCCGAGGCCGGCGTAGACGGGTTTGGAGCTGGTTTTGACGAGGCGCTCAACTTCGAGACGGACCCACTCCATGGGGAAGGTGCCCTGAGCTTCGTCCGAGGCGTCATGTTTGTATTCCTTGGAAAGCATATCGGCGCCGATCGAGCGGTCCCGGGTGAAGACGCTGGCCAGAAAAGCATGGGCGACATCCTCCGGCATGTCCGCGAGCAGGTTACTGTGAAAAGCGCGGAAACCACGATGATAACGTAAGCCGGACACGGCGGGATAGACGCAAGGCTTCACCCAGTCCGCATACTCCACGACGCGTTTGATATTGTCACCGGCACGCCAGAAAAAGTCATAGGTGCTGGTGGCATTCTGGAAGTGGAAGCCGATCTCAATCTCCTGCTTGACCATGCGCGCCGTGCCTGCCACGGCTGCCCGGTAATCATGCAGGCTGTCATACATAAGTTTCTCCCAGGCGAGAATCTCCGGATACTCCAGGAGGGCACGCCAGAAGCTGAGAAAATATCCGTCGACCGGCTTATCCCGTCCGGGCTCGAAAAGCTCAAGGAGGTGCTGATAGCCCATTCTGGCGCGCTGGGCGTCGATCCCTTTTTCTGCCCCGAGCGCGCGGCAATGCGGACAGAAACACCACGGGTTGCGCCCCGCCTGCCATTGCGCGGGATTGAAGACGGTGGAAAGGGCACAATTGCGTTCATGCATGAACATGAGCCCGGCGAGGAAGGGATGCTCCCGCACCATGTCCTCGATACACGCGAGCTGAAAGGCACGCCACACGGGGTGGTTTACGCAGGAAAGACGGCCGGTCCGCCCGTAACAATCGACAATGGCGATCGCGCTGTAGCCGGGATAATCTGCGTGATAGCCCCACTTTTCTTCACCAATACCGACATAGAGTCCGACATTCCGGGGCTCACCGGCTTTCTCGAGACGATCAAGAATATCCTCACCATTCGGGCCGAGATTGCGCTGAGGCTGGCGAAAGGGAGTGCCACCGTGATGATCCGGGCTGAAACGCACCTGATTTCCGTGAAAAAGCAGGATGGCATTGAGCGGAGTAAGCGATTGAACGCGGTCGAGGACCTCCCCGTAGTCCTGGTCGCGTAAGGAAGGCGGATCGACTTGAATACCGCAGAAAGAGGTGCGGGAGGTGGGAAGGGGCAAAGACGACGAAATAGAAGCTGGGCTCGACATTGCAGGATTCCATCAGCCAACCGGTTGGAGAACAAGGAGCAGTTGCTCTGTTGCGTTAGGATAATGAGGAACGACTGGTTGGCGGCCTAAACGTCTGTCAGTCTGCCGGGACCAGTTCCTTCGGCTTCACTCCGTGCTTGCGGGCGATGCCAAAGAAGCGCTCCTTGAGCGCGGACAGCCGGGTTGCGGCGGAGTCAAACTCACCTCCCGCCTCGACGGACATCTCCGGAAAGGCCCGGGTATCCGAAAAATCATCGATGAGCGAAGAGTGCTGCCGACTGGCGAGGATGAGGGCGTGGAGGTTGCTGGTTGCGACGAGAAACTCGCGGATCGTCTGAGCGTCATCACGGAAGAAAAGCTTACGATTGGCTGCCTCGTAGCTTTTGAGCTGTTCGACCCGGCGGCTGAGCTCGATTTCATCGAGGACTTTGCCGTTTTTCATCTGGTCATAGATCCGTTGAAGGAGGCGGCTGACGCGGCCGTACATTTCGACGGTTTTCTTTTTTCGCGCCTTCTGTTTCAAGAGCGCTCGTGCCCCGAGAAAGAGGGCAACGGCCAGGGCAATCCCAGCCGCGAGGTAGGCGAGAGGTGACAGGTGGTCCATGGTGGTGAAAAGGAAAGAAGAAGATCAGGCAAGCAGCGCCGTGCACCGGTTGACCCGAAATCAATGCCGTGAGGGGCGGCTTCCGGGAGATCCTAAGTGTAGATTGTTCACGGTGACAAGCCTTCCCCCATTCTCGGCCCCATCTGGAGCGCTCCGCGGTGGTGCGCGGGAGAAAACCCATCCATTCAGCAAACTCGGCACGTTGCCTGAGTGAAGTGCATAAAGTAAAAATCCTGCAAAAAGAAGCACTAAATCACAATGTCCGCCGGATCGTGACGGAGCGGCCAAAGGGGTTGACCTTCCAGCCCGGCCAAGCCACGACGATGGCCCTGGATGAAGATGGGAAGCGGGACGAGAAGCGGCCGTTTACATTCACCTCCCTGCCGGAAGATGAAAATCTGGAGTTCGTTATCAAAATTTATCCGGAGCACAACGGGGTGACGGATGAACTGGATGACCAGCAGGCAGGAGATACCCTGCTGCTGGATGATCCCTTTGGCGCGATCACCTATCAGGGACCCGGAACGTTCATTGCCGGGGGCGCCGGAGTGACGCCCTTTATCTCGATTTTACGCAAAGCCAAGAAAGACGGAGAAAAGGGAAATCACCTGATATTCTCCAATCACGAGGAAAAAGACGGTTTTCTCATTGCGGAATTCGGCTCGCTGACGGACAAACTCGACTTAGTGTATTCCCAGGATCATGTCGACGGGGCCGTTCATGGGGAAATCGACAGCAAGATGCTCGATGATCTGGTGACAGATTGGAGCGGTTACTTCTATGTCTGTGGTCCACCGAAAATGGTGGATGACATGGAAGAAATCCTGAACAGCAAAGGGGTCGACGAAAACCGGGTCGTTTACGAAGGTTGGACGGCATGATCAGGCAGCCGCCTGCGCGTTAAGCAGTTCGAGGATTTTCTTTGCGCTTTCCGGGATGACCGTGCCCGGCCCGAAAATCGCCGACGCTCCGTTATTGAGGAGGAACTCATAATCCTGGGCTGGAATGACGCCGCCGCAAACGATGATAATATCCTCCCGCCCATGGCTTTTGAGCGCTTCGACAAGGGCCGGGAGCAAGGTTTTATGGCCGGCGGCCAGGCTGCTCATGGCAACGACATGGACATCATTTTCCACGGCCTGGCGGGCAGCTTCCTCCGGGGTTTGAAAAAGTGGCCCGATGTCCACATCAAAACCCATGTCCGCGTAGGCGGTAGCCACCACTTTGGCGCCGCGGTCGTGCCCGTCCTGACCCATTTTCGCAATCATGATGCGAGGGCGGCGGCCCTCCTCCGCCTCAAAGGCGGCCACCATATCATTGACTTCCTTCATCACACCTTCACCTCCAAATTCCTGTGCATACACCCCGGAAACCGAGCGAATGACAGCCTGATGACGGCCAAACACTTTTTCCATGGCATCACTGATTTCGCCAAGAGAAGCTCGTGCTTTGGCTGCGTCAATGGCGAGGGCCAGGAGATTGCCTTCGCCGGTTTCTGCGCTCCGGGTGATCGCCTCGAGCGCAGCGCGGCATTGTGAATCATCACGCTCCGTTTTGAGGCGCTTGAGACGGTTAATCTGCGCTTCGCGAACGGCGGTATTGTCGATGTCCAGAATATCGAGCGGCTCTTCCTGAGCGAGGCGAAATTTATTGAGACCGACAATCGTTTCCGCGCCGGAATCAATGCGAGCCTGACGGCGGGCGCTGGCTTCTTCAATACGAAGTTTGGGAATGCCCTGTTCAATGGCCTTGGTCATACCGCCCGCCTGTTCGACTTCCTGAATATGAGCCCAGGCTTTTTTAATCAATTCACCGGTAAGGGATTCGACATAATAAGAGCCGCCCCAGGGATCGACGATTGAGCACATGCCGGTTTCACTCTGCAGAAATAATTGCGTATTACGGGCAATGCGCGCGGAAAAATCCGTGGGCAGGGCGATAGCTTCGTCGAGGGCGTTGGTGTGAAGACTTTGGGTATGCCCGGTGGCGGACGCGAGAGCCTCGATGCAGGTGCGCACGACATTATTATACGGATCCTGCTCCGTAAGACTCCAGCCGCTGGTTTGGGAATGGGTCCGCAGGGCCATGGATTTTTCCTTCTGCGGATTGAAATCCTTCACGATTTTTGCCCACAAACAGCGTGCGGCCCGCATTTTGGCAATCTCCATGAAGAAGCTTTTTCCGATCGCCCAGAAAAAAGAGAGGCGCGGAGCAAACTGGTCGACGGTGAGACCGGCCTGAATACCCGCCCGAATGTATTCGAGGCCATCCGCCAGGGTGTAACCCATTTCCAGATCCGCCGTCGCGCCGGCTTCCTGCATATGATAACCGGAGATGGAAATACTGTTGAATTTCGGCATGTGATGCGCGGTAAATTCAAAAATATCCGCGATGATTCGCATACTGGGTGCGGGAGGATAAATATAAGTATTTCGCACCATGAATTCCTTCAGAATATCATTCTGAATGGTGCCGGAGAGATCTTTCAGTTCCGCGCCCTGCTCAAGAGCAGCGACAATGTAAAAGGCCATGACCGGGATAACCGCGCCATTCATGGTCATGGAAACCGAAACATCTTTAAGCGGGATGTCTTTAAAGAGAATTTCCATATCGAGAATGGAATCAATGGCGACCCCGGCTTTACCCACATCTCCAACGACCCGCGGGTGATCAGAATCATAACCGCGATGGGTGGCGAGATCGAAGGCGACAGAGAGACCTTTCTGACCGGCGGCGAGGTTACGTCGATAAAAAGCATTGGATTCTTCCGCGGTTGAAAAACCTGCATACTGCCGGACGGTCCAGGGCCGGGTGACATACATGGTGGCATAAGGTCCGCGGAGAAAGGGTGGAATTCCGGCAAGATATTCCGTGTGCTCAAGCCCATCCAGATCGCGTTCGGTATACAGCGGTTTCACCGGTATTTTCTCAAGCGTATCGTAGCGGATATCATTTACGGAACGGCCGGTTTCGTTTTCCATGGCAAGTTGCCACACCTGGAAACCCTCCTCGCCGGTCGCGCCATGTTCATCATTGCGCAGCGGAATGTCTGAGAAATTCGGAATATTCATTTCTGGTAATCGGAATAAAAATGAAAGCGGGGTAAATGCTGGCAGACTGGCGGATCAGAGTTTCACCCCGAGGCGGGTGGCGCAGGCTTGGAGGAATTCGAGATTATTCGTGCGCACATAAACAAAATCATCCATCCCGGCGTCACGGAAGGGCTGCTCATGATCACCGGGGTGGCCGGCCAGCAAGAGAAAGACTTCCGGCCGGGCTGCCTTAACCTGACGGCAGATGGCGGGAACATAGGCGGGATAATCCGGGTCCACCCCGCAAATCACGGCGATGCGCGCGCCGCTGCTGAGAATTCCCTGGGCAACGGCTTCAGGGGAGTCCGCACCCTGCGGATAGACGAGGTCAAAACCGCCCGGAGTAAAGAAATCGCGAATCCAGTCCGCTCGCACTTTATGGCTGGAGAGCGGACCGATAGTAGCGAGATAAATGGGCAGGGTAAGACCGGTAGTGGCGCGGTAATCATCCGTCATGGTGCGCAGTCTTTCGTAGGGCACGCTGCCGCGGGAAAGAAAGATCGGTTTGGCTTCCAGCTTGCCACTGTAGTTAGCGCGGAGTGACCGGGTGATTTCCCCGATGGTCGCCCCATGGGAGGCCGCCTCCACCATGTGATCGAAAAGCAGAGACTCGGCGGAATCCGCGATACCTTGGAGGTCAAGCATGATGACCGCATCACTGGCGCTGTCAGCCGAAACCCGATACTCCGAGATCTCGCGGGCGCGATTCTCTTTGATGGCGGCATAGTCCGGGATGCGCGCGGGGAGAGGTTTTTCCGTCGGGTTTGCGTAAAGGTTAACGCCCACCTGAGCATCACGGCGCTGGGCGAGAAGCTTGAGGCGCTCAGCCTGCACTTCGGCGATCCTGGATTGCGGATAGCCCTGAAGAATGGCCTGCCCCATCCCGCCAAGGCGCTCGACCTCCTGGAACTCTTTCCAGGCGGCTTCGGCCAGTTCATGGGTTAATTTTTCGATGGCATAGGAACCACCTGCAGGATCGATCACCGGCTGAAGATCACATTCCTCGGCAAGCATGATCTGGGTGTTGCGGGCGATACGGCGGGAGAAACCATCCGGCACACGGAAGACTTCATCAAAGGGCCCGCTGTGGAGGCTGTCACAGCCGCCAAGGACGGCGCTGAGCGCTTCAGTGGTGGTGCGCAGCAGGTTTACGTAGGGATCCAGGGCGGTCTTATTCCAGAGACCAGTGCGCACATGCAGCTCGATCCTGGCCGCGGCATCGCTTCCGCCGCTCTCCCTGATGACCCGGCTCCAGAGCAGCCGGGAGGCACGGAACTTGGCCAGCTCGATGAAGAAATTCCGGCCTGCGCTGAGGTTGAAACGAATGGAACCGGCGGCCGTTTCACCATCGACCCCGCCCCGGGTGAGGATGCGCAGATAGTCAACGGCCGTGCCCAGAGCATAGGCCAATTCCTGCACCGCGTGAGCACCGCCGTCCGCATAAGGCAAACCGCTGGCGGTCAGAGCTTTCAGTTTCGGGGCCCGGTGGGCCAGAGCGTTGACCAGAACACGCATTTCCCGCCCGACGGCATCCAAGTCCATCGGCAATTGGCCCTCGCGGATAAGGGCGCCATAAGGATCAAAGTCCAGCGCACCCAGAATCGTTTCCGCCCGCAGTTGTCGCTTGTGCAAAAGCGCCTGGATGAAGGCAGCGATGGGCAAGGCGGAGATGCCGCTCTGCACATAGAGAGGGATTTTGTCGAGAAACACGCCTTCGAGCGCCTGGTCGAAATCTCCGAGAACACTCAGGGACACCCCACAAGCGCCGACTTCGCCGGTCTCGCCCTGATCAGCGTCCCGGCCATGGGCCGTGGCCACGTCGAGGGTGAGGTTGACCGCGCTCTGACCGCGGTTCAGACCATCCAGCAGAGCTTTGTTGAACTCCGCGGGCGTGCTTTCCGGGATCTCTTGAGCAATAGCCCAGGAGCAGGCTGTCTTGCCGGAAGCTGTCGTGCCGCGGACGTAGCCATCGGTTCCGGGAAAGGTACGATGATGGGTGAGGCCCTCCAGATCCGCGGACCGGTAGATAGGCTGTAGATTGATGCCCTCCGGCGTGCGGGTGATGAGCTTCTTGTCAAAGGGAGCACCCTCCAGCTGCTCCTCAGCGAGGGAGCGCCATTGCTCATAGGTAGGGACAGGAAAAAGATCGCGAAGCAGTTGCTGATCAGTCATCGACAGTGAAATAGGCAGTTGAAGGAGCAGAAATCCAGAAAAAAGTGCTTTTATTAGACTTGCTAATAAAAGTCAACTTTTTACAAATAGGCTTCCCATCCGGGTCAGCCACCGTCACCCTGACAGAGTCAACTCCTTGTTCGCAACCCGTCACTCGTGTAAAAGTCCAATCTTATGATTCAACAGATCGATCACCTTGGCATCGCCGTTAAATCCCTCGAAGAGGCCATCCCGTTTTGGGAAAAGGCTTTGGGCCTGCACTGTGAAAAAATGGAAGAGGTAGAAAGCCAAAAAGTGAAAACGGCCTTCTTCCACGTCGGTGACGTTCATCTGGAGCTGCTGGAACCGACCAGCGAAGAAAGCCCAATCGCAAAGTTCCTTGAGAAGAACGGCGAGGGCATCCACCACATTGCCTTCAAGACGGACAACATTGAAGGACAACTGAAGCAGGCGGCGCAGGCGGGAGTTCGCCTGATTCACGAGCAACCCTTTGAAGGGGCGGCAAACAAACTGGTGGCGTTTCTTCACCCGAAATCGACCCACGGCGTTCTGACAGAGTTCTGCACGCCGAAGTCCTGAGAAAGCAAGAAAGCGAGAGCGTGAGGCAGATGTCCGCGTCCTACCAGGTTGACGAATCCGCTGGCACAACGGCCGATGGCTGCCTGCCGCTATTCAGCTTTGCGGTGATCGCGGATGTGCAGTATGCGGACCGGGACCCGGAAGGCACGCGATACTTCCGGGACAGCCTCTTCAAGCTGCGCAGTTGCCTGGCGGATCTCCAGCGGCGAGGACCGCGGCAGGTGCAGTTTGTCGTGCAGCTGGGGGATCTGATCGATCGTGATTTCCCGAACCTGCACACCGTGCTCTCTGAGCTGAGCGTGCTCAATGGGACTCCGCTCTACCATGTGTTGGGAAATCATGACTATTCCGTGCAACCGGAGGACATTCCGCGATTACTTCCCACCCTGGGCCTGGAGCGCGGCTACTATTCCTTTCAGCCAGCACCCGGCTGGCGGCTGATCTTTCTGGACGGGAATGAGGTGAGTCAATATGCCAGCCCGCACAACCCGGCGCTACGGGAAAAGGCCCAGGCGATCTGCTTTGAGCTGGAGAAGCAGGGTCATCCCCACGGAAACTACTGGAATGGCGGGCTGAGCGACGAGCAGCTGATGTGGCTGGACGGTGAGCTGGCCGCGGCTGGGAAAGAAGATGAGGCGTGCCTGCTCTTCTGTCACTTTCCTCTCACTCCTCTGAATGAAGGCACCCTGCTCAACCATGAGGCGGTGCGGGAAGTTCTGCGCCGTCACAACTGCGCCCGTGGCTATTTCAGCGGCCATTTTCATGACGGAAACTACCGCCTTGAGGACGGCATCCATTTCCTGAATCTGAAAGGGATGCTTGAAACACCCAACACAACCTCCTACGCCATCGTGCAGGTCTTTAGGGATCGCTTACGGATCGAAGGCGTGGGACGTGAACCGTCACGGGAGTGCCATTTTCAGCTGGCCCGAACCGGCCGAGCCGAATAACCAGCGATCAGCAACGACCACTAACTAACAGCGAACGAACGAACCAGGAAATCCATTCCACCGGAGTAATTTATGCCCATTGAGAAAGCACTATTGGATAAGCTCGATGCCAAACGGGCGGAAGTAAAAGCAGCCGGCGGCGAGGACAAGCTGAAAGACCGCACAGAAAAGGGCCTGATGAGTGCCCGGGAACGAATTGAGAACCTGGTCACGGAGGAAACATTCCAGGAGTTCGGCATGCACGCCCAGCACTCCTGCACGTCCTTTGGGATGGAGAAGAAGGCTTTGCCGGCCGATGCGGTCATCACAGGGACGGGTTACGTTGATAACCGGCCGGTAGCGGTCTTCAGCCAGGACTTCACGGTCAGCGGCGGTTCGCTGGGCGCGGTACACGCCAAGAAAATCTGTCAGCTGATGGATTACGCGATGGAAAAGGGCATGCCGATCGTGGGGATCAACGATTCCGGTGGCGCGCGCATTCAGGAAGGGGTGGATTCCCTCTCCGGCTACGGGCAGGTCTTCTTTCGCAATGTGAGCGCCTCCGGCCTGGTGCCGCAGATCGCGATTATCGCCGGGCCCTGTGCGGGCGGCGCGGCCTATTCACCGGCGCTGATGGACTTCCTCATCATGGTGCGCGGCTCAGCCAACATGTTCATCTGCGGCCCCTCCGTGATCAAGGCGGCGACCGGTGAGGATGCGCAACTGGATCAATTCGCGACGGCGGATGCCCATGGCAGCGTGAGCGGCAACATCCATCTCATCGCGGAAGACGACGCGCATGCGCTTGAGCTGACGGCCAAGCTGCTGAGCTACCTGCCCTCCAACAACGTGGAAGATCCCCCGCACCGGCCTGCGACGAACCTTGATCTGAGCGAAGATCCATCCATGAACGATCTTGTGCCGGCTAATCCGAAGGAAGCGCTGGATGTCTATCAGGTGATTGAGCGGCTGGTTGATGATGGTGATTTCTTCGAAATCCAGGGCAGTTGGGCCCGCAATATCGTGACGGGATTCGCGCGTGTGGCGGGTCTGGTCGTAGGGATCATCGCTAATCAGCCAGCGGTCAAAGCGGGCACCCTGGACATCGATGCCTCAGATAAATCCGCGCGCTTCATCCGCACCTGTAACTGCTTCAATATCCCGCTGGTGAATCTGGTCGACGTCCCAGGCTTTCTGCCCGGTCTGGCGCAGGAACGCGGCGGGATCATCCGCCACGGAGCGAAAATGCTCTTTGCCTATTCCGCGGCCAGCGTGCCAAAAATCACAATCATCATGCGCAAAGCCTATGGAGGCGCTTATCTGGCCATGTGCAGCCAGGACCTCGGCGCGGATTCAGTGTTTGCGTGGCCGACGGCGGAGATCGCGGTGATGGGCGCGGAAGGCGCGGTGAAAATTTTGCACCGCCGCCAGATCGAAGCGGCGGAGGATCCAAAGGCAGCCGCGGCGGAGTTCGCCAATGAGTACCGGGAACGATTCGCCAGCCCTTATCAGGCAGCCTCACGCTCGATGATCACCAATGTCATCCGGCCGTCCGAAACCCGCGCAGCTCTCACGCTGGCCTTAAAGAATTCGCTTTCCAAGCGTGTCACCCGCCCGCCGAAAAAACACGGCAACATCCCGCTTTAGGAGTTGTCTAAAGGGGGTGGTATTTTTTTAACGAATCGCCGCCCCATGAAAAACCCCAAACAATGTGTGCCTGGAAAGGCGCTACTCTGTGGTCCACGCCCGTGTCCTCACGACAAGACCGGCACGGCTTGGCCGGTAATTATCGCAATTGTCATGGCGCTTGGGTTGGGATTTTTAGCGGGACAGTTGACCGCGCCAGGGGCGGGCGGAGCGAAAAAGAATGATCCGAGGGAGGATGAGCGTGGCATGGAACGCCCGAATGACTCGGGAGCGCTGGGCGGACGACTGGAACGGGTGCTGGAAATGCGCGCGGCGGAAGCATCAGGTGAGGGAGAAAACGGCGAGGGGCAAGATGGGGAGGAGCAAGGCAGCGCGACTTTGCTCGCCAAATTAGAAAAGATTCGCGGGAGTGAAGCGGATTATCTGGAAAAGAATGTAGATCTCTATGTGCTGAGCAAATCGATCGGTCCCGAAGACTGGCCCGGCCTGTTCAATAGCCTGCTCGAAACCTACGATGATGAAAACTCTAATCATGGGAGTTTTTATTGGACGACCTTTCATCTTTGGGCCCGGCAGGACCCATTGGGCCTGCTCAGATATGCGGAATCTATCGAAATTCACTCCCTCAAGCGAAACGCCCGTTATCGAGCCTTCAGTGCTCTGGCAGAAGATGATTTTGATGCAGCCCTGCGACTGGCCAATCAGGAAAAAGATGAGGACCAGCAGCAGTCATACCTTGGAATTGTGATCGGTCAAATGGCAGAGGAAAATCCGCACCGAGCGCTTTCTACTGTTATGGAAATGGAGGATCAGAAAATGAGGGAGTCTGCGCTGAATCGCGCCATGGCTATCTGGGCTCGTGAAGATTTAGATGCTGCACTTGAATTCGCGCAAACGAACCTGGAGGGAAATGAGCGCGACGAGCAGGTCGCCAATATCTTAAGAAATATTTCTTATGAAAACGCAGAGAAAGCCTGGAAAGTGGCTTCAGAACTGGAAGAGACCGAAGACATATTAAACGCAAAATCCAGTATTCTCTATCAATTATTCAATATTGATAAGGAAAAAGCGATGGCGATTGCCACGGAGGCGCTGGAAGGAGAAATAAGCCATCGCTTCCGGAAAACGTTCATCTCGAGCATCGCCTCTTCGCTCTCCAGAAAATATCCAGATGAAGCTTGGGAGTGGGCGCAGGGTCTTGAGGCGAAAGAGCGAACTTATGCGCAACAGCGAGTGATCCAACAGATTGCCCGTGAAGACTATCAGAAGGCGCTAAAATTAGTGGAAAACATGCCTGTTGGAGAGGATCAAATCAATGCCTATTCCCAAATTGCCCATAATTACGCCGAGGCTGATCTGGAAGGCAGCATGAGTTGGGCCTTACAATTACCACTAGGAAAAGGACGGGACAACGCCGTTGGAAGTATCTCACGAGAAGCCGCAAAATATAAACCTTTGGAGACCCTTGAGTGGCTCGAGCAAATAGGGCCCAACGAGTTCAATCACAATTCATCTCAAGTTATTTATCAGTGGGCCAAGTCGGATCGAGAACAGGCCGCCCAATACGTGCTGCAAACACCCAACGATGGGGCTCGAGAAAACATGATGCGTTCATTACTCGACTCAGAGGATGCTTGGGCAGATGGCCGAGAGGCGGCGGCCTGGCTGGAGAGCCTACGCGACCCGGAACTGCTTAAGGATCATGCGGACACCGTAGCCAGGGAATGGTCGGAGACCAATCCCCGGGAAGCCGCCGATTGGGCTTCAAGCCTTCCTGAAGATCAGGGCCGACAGAATGCAGTCAATGCGATCGTCAACCAGTGGACAAGTCGTGACCCGAATGGGACTGGGGAGTGGCTGAACAGTTTGCCGGCGGGTGAAATGCGTGATCAGGCGGTGGCGACTTTTTCGCGAAATCTGGTCCGCTATGATCCCCTCTTAGCGATCGACTGGGCCGCGACGATTTCCTCAGACGAAAACACACGGAATCAGGCTCTCTCCAGTGTAGCGAGAAGTTGGCAGAGTTCTGATCCGGACTCAGCGAACGAGTGGATCACCCGCAGTAATCTTCCGAAGGAAACGAAAGAGTCCCTTTTGAGCGACTAATAAAAATGCGCCAGGCCTGAAAAAGGAGAGGCCCGCTGGTTGCGATAAGAATTGGTGACCGTAGCTGGCTTGCCGACCCCGGGTGCCGGGACACTCGCCGCGTTCAACCTCGGATACTGCCGATGAAATCTTCCATCCCCTCCTGGATTCTAATTATTGTGATAATCACCGGGCCGCTGCTCGGCTTCGTGGCAGGCGTTATGCTGACGGAGCGTAATGAAGAAGAAGATTCTTCACCGGAAGGTCAAGTTCACCTGCCCGTCGAAGGATCACAGGCGGCAGGAAGGACGCTGGGGCAAAACGGAAACACCTCACGTCCGACATGGGGCTCAACGACGAGTCAAGACGGGCGGGAGGGTGATGGGTATACAAACCAACTCGGCGAAGGCTCCGGACCGCTGAGTGAATATCAACTGCTCTCACGGCTGCAGGATTTGGCGGAGGAGAGAGACTTTGTGAATCAATTTCAAGGATTGGTCGCGCTGAGCGCTTCCATCCGTCCGGATCAATGGGCAAAACTGGTGGACGGAGTCCGGGGTTTCAGTGAAAAGGGCGGAGAGCGCGGAGACGACTACTATAACCAGCTGGTGGGAATTTGGGCGCGGACCAATCCAACCGCGGCCGCAGCCTATGCCGCGGCCCTGGACGACGGTCAGGCAAAGGAAAATACCCGGTATCAGATCTATAGCCGGTGGGCCGTAACCGACCCGGAGGGAGCGTTGACCTACGCGCAGTCATTGACCGATCCCGAACGTCAGGCGGCGCTGGAGGATATTTTGCAGAACGTCGCAAATGATGATCCGGAGAAAGTATGGAGTGTCATGCAACGGTTTCCGGAGATGGAATTCGATAACTGGACGTACCGGAATTTATTTCAGCAATGGACCGAGCGCGATCCCGAAGCCGCCACGGAAGCGTTTTTCAAAGATCCGCCATCGACACGAAACCGCGCTCAGATTCTGTGGCAGATTTCCAGCATTTACGCAGAGAAAGACATCGACGCAGCTTGGGAATGGGCCACGGAAATCAAGAATCTTTCAGAACGCGATCAGGCGATTCGCCGAGTCATTGAAGTGAGCGCGGAAAACGATCTGGAGCAGGCCATGAGTTTATATGACTCTCTACCGGTCGGGGCTATTCAGCAACAGGCTGCCCAGCAGATTGCGCAGGCATTTGCGCGTAACGATCCAGAAGCTGGGCTTGAGTGGATTGAAACGCTTGACGTGAACGCAAAATCCAATGCTTTAGCCAATTTAGGGAATGTCTGGGCACGAGCTGAGCCAGAAAAAGCACTGAGTTATCTTATCCCGGCGGTGACTGAGGAAAATCGCCATGCGCTCCAAAACAGCATCGGCAACGCCCTCGGTGTTTGGGCCGAAAATGATTTCGAAGCAGCTACGGGGTACGCCTTGACCATCACGGATAATCAATTGCGGAATCATGCCGTGGGTATATTTATCCAGCGGCAATCGTACGCCAATCCCGCCAAGACAGCAAATTGGCTTTCTTCACTTGGCGATGAAGATCTCATTATCCAGAACAGCGGCAATATTGTCTCTGGCTGGGCCCGCAACAGCCCGGGCGATGCAGCTCGATGGCTTAGCGCGCAGAATGAGACGGCCCAGGAAAGAGCGGTGGGGAGTCTGATTGGAAACTGGGCAAACCGTGATCCCAATGCGGCGGGGACTTATGTCAACTCTCTTCCAGCGGGACCGGTAAGGGATCGGGCCGCGCAGACCTTTGCTCAATCCATTTCCCGTTATGACCCCCTAACTGCTCTGGATTGGGCCAGCACGTTGCCCGATGAGAAAAAACTTCGAGAAAAAACGACCGAAAACGTTGTGCGGCAATGGCAGCGGACAGAAAAACGGGCGGCGGATGCCTGGATTGAAAGCAGTGATTTACCTGATGAAGTGAAGGACCGCTTGCTCGGGAGAAAGAATCAGGGGTAGAGTAGATAATGCTTCGAGACCGGCTGTTCCAGCGTCACCCCGCCAATCCAATCGTGCGGCCCGGGAAATTTGCCTGGCGGCGCGCGGTGACCTTCAATCCGGGAGTGATCGAAAGTCCGGATGGACGAGTTTATCTGCTGGAACGCACGGCGGGAGGGTTGCGGCCTTTTCATTGCTGCATTGGCGCATTGGTCAGCGAAGACGGAATTCATTTCGAGCACCTTAAAAATGAGCCCGTTTTCACTCCAGAGATGGCAGGAAGCCAATATGGCAGCGTACAGGACCCGCGCATTGTAAGACTGGATGATGGCCGCTATTATATGAGCTTTGCTTTCCGCCCCTATGCCTGGGCGAGTTTTCCAACCGGTGTTGGCGTGCCTGACAGCGAACAGGTCGATTATCCCGGGTTCAGCGGGCGTGATGAAGATAATCAAACGCGCAGCGGGCTGGCGGTTTCGGATGATTTAATAAATTGGAGATTCCATAGCTGGGTTACGCCGGAAGGTATGGACGACCGCAACGTAATCTTATTCCCGGAGAAAATTGGTGGACGATACTACGCTCTGCGGCGTCCCTCTGCTTTTGTTGGGACGCACGCCAACCATGCTGAACAGCCCGGGATACAGATCAGTCACAGCTCAGACCTGATTTCCTGGAGCGACCCGGAGCCGCTGATGCAATCCAGATTCTGGTGGGAGGGAAATCGCATTGGCGGATCGACCCCTCCTGTGAAAACGCCGCAGGGCTGGCTCATTTTCTATCATGGTGTCGAAACGGTAGATGCTTCCGTTAAACAGGTTGTTTACCGAACGGGTATTGCCCTGCTTGACCTGGAGAATCCACGAAAAGTGCGGGCGCGTCACTCGGAACCGGTCCTGGAACCAACGGAATACTATGAACACCACGGTGTTTATATTCCATCCGTGGTGTTTCCCACTGGCGCTCTACTCCGTGGAATAAACCAAGACGAGATCTGGCTGTATTATGGCGTGTGCGATACCGCTATTGCCCTGGCGACAGCCAAGCTTCAGCTGGTCATGGATCTTTTCGAGTAGCGAAGAGATTTCTGGAGCTCAAGCCGTTGCGGACATGACACGGACTGTTTCGACAGATACTTTGTGTAATCCCGGTTCACTAACATGGAGGACCACATAGCGTGACTGCTCAATTTGACGGGTCTGCACAATCATCTCTTTACCATTCACCGTAAGGCGCCGTGCGGCCCGGCTTTCGGGAAGCAGCAGTTCTATCATGAAATGCCGTCCACTACCCGTAAACAGCAGCTCAATCACACCACTCCCAGGGTCAAAGCTATAATCATAAGCCGCGTAGGAATTGCTCGCAGGGATTTTGACAAAGGCACGTGCTTTATTCGTTCTTGCCGCAGTCCAGCGCGGAGCGATTCGAACCGGGTCCATTGAAGGGCCTTCATCGCGTACACCCACCAAACCTTCGATGAGCGCACTGGCCACTTCACCCGCGCCCCAGTTATCCGGAATGCCGAAACTTTCCCGCGTCCGCGGCGTGAAATAGACGGGGCAATCTGAAAGGGTCACACCCATGACCATCCAGTTTGTGCCATCCAGCGCGCTGCGGAAAACTATATTGCGAATGCTCTTGTCCGGAGAAGGATTATTTACTCCGTAAATGTAACAGCCCACATTGATGCAATGCGCATTCTTTCCGCGCCAGGCAACCCGATAGCCCACCCCTCGATTATTCATATGATCGGTAGGCGTCCACCAGCCGCCAATTTTTCCGGGACCGATTTCGTCAGTGAAGGAGCTGCCATCACTGAACTCCAGCGTCATGCTGCCCGCATATGGACCACCCCCTTTTGCTTGCAACAGGTAGACCGCGGCAGCCTTCCGCTCACCCGCTGCCAAACGGATTTCCCGGGCGAATCCCGGTTTATTGCTAAGAACACAAATCATTCGGCGCCCATTGACCTCCGGATCAACGACATCGAACGGAACTTTCTCAAACACCTGTCGCCCACCTGGAAATTCATGCAGATCATTATCACCTTCCCCGGTCCATCCCAGGACGCCATTAACCGTGTTGCCGCGCACATCCGCATTTGCCACAGATGAAAGTGAAAGCGGCTCAAAATTCCGTTCCGGCTCAATTTTGGCCGCGCCACGCAAGCTGCACGGCAGATACCCATCAAATTCCTCGGCCCACACCATGATGCGATTGAGGATGTCCACGCCATACTCTTCAAAGCCATGCTCAAAAGCTCCCCGTGCCAGTTCTCCGGCAACAAGAGTCGTGACACCGCCGTTCATATATTCCCATTTATGGCCGTGTCCACCAAAGCCCCGTTCGAAAGGCGGGTAAATCTGATAGAATTCTCCTGGGCTGCCCTCCGGTAATTCATCACGAATTTTCTGGTAAGACCGAATAATGGCTGCGGCCTGTTCGTGACTGATCGGCCGGTTGAGCGCGTAGGCATTACTCAGGCTGATCTGCTTATCGGTGTCGACACCAAAATCACGCGGATAATCCGGATTTTCCGGAACGTGGTGAGTGAAAAAATCTCCATTCCACGAAAGCCTGTTCAGCCGATCCATCAGTCCATTCGCTTTCTCACGATAGTATTTTGCCTCGGCCTCCTGACCGGCAACCTCCAGCATCTCGGCCAGTTGCAATAATCCCATCGCCATACCGGTGTTGTCACCGTGCATGACACCAAATTGACTCCGGTTCAGGTAAACGACCATCGGATCACCGTCGCTATTCGGGGTATCAAAGCTGCTCTGGAAATCCCATGTATCAATGGTGTAGCCGCGCTTCAGGAGCTGGTACTTTTCACTCCACCGGTAAGGGTTTGTGAAACTGTAGTTGACCGCGCCCTTCGCGTTGGGCAGCAGGGAGATCATCCAATCTGTATCCCCGGTAGCTTTCCAGGTCAGATAAAGGCCCTCCAGAAATAACCATTCCACATCGTTCTCCACCGGAATGCGTTTGAACTCAAATTTATCCTCCGGCACGGCCCGGTAAAAATCACCGTAGCGAAACCGGTTTTCCCACATGTTCGGATACTCGTTGCGCTCACCCTTGACGTTATCCCAGATCATCCCATCCGCGCGCTGACTATCGGCATAAAGCTCAATACCGGTTTTCAGTTCCGGATAATAATACTTCATCCCGCGGAGAGTATGAACGTGGTCACGCAACCAAGTCACGAAAAAGCGGTAAACCTTTCCGCCCCAGCGGCGCTGACCCACTTCTCCGCTCCAGCCCACCATTGTCCAATACAGATTTTCCAGCAGTTGCTGAGAGCGGCCGTCGGCGTCCTCGATTCGTGTTTGGCAATCGACCATAAACGACACGCTGGCACGAATTGCACCCGTCGCCGGATCGAGCAAAAACGCAGAATGGGTGCCGAGCGCCCCAGCTACCATGAACTCCAGCTTCCCTTTGGCGACGGAAGGGGCTGAGAAGTATGGTTGTCCCTTCCCGTCCTGCACAAGGACGGAACCTGCTTCGGCAAGATTGAGACTAAGAGTGGAAAGCGGGAAAATCCCGCCGACCCTGTCCGCACTGGGATCAAGCGAAAGGAGGGGACGAACGATGGTGGGACTGCTGGAGATATTCAGATTCATAACGGCTGAGTGGTGAGCTTGGGGCTTCGAAGGACAATTACATGAGACGGCTTCGTGATGAGGCAATAGAAATCGGCATTTTTTTCAAGCCGCCCTTGCCTCGGAGCCGGTTGAACGCATACTTTCCCCATGACTCTCTCTTCTTCTGACGTGGCGCAAATTAGAGTGATAACCCGGGCGGATGACGCTGGCTCCGCCCAGAGCGCCAATCTGGCGATTCGTGAGACGGTGCAGAATGGCCTCTGCCTCAACGTGGGCATCATGCCGGTTGCCCCAGAGTTCGCACACGCCGTCGAGGTGTTAAAAGATTTGCCGGGAATCAATCTCGGTCTGCACTTTGCTATTACTTCAGAATTTGATTATCCAGCCTACTTTCCATTGACTGGCATTCCCGAATTGAGCAACCGGCCCGATGGCGCATTCCCTTATGATGGCCTTTACTTTCATGAGCATGCAATTTCCGCAGACCTGATTATCAAGGAAGCCATCGCACAACTGGAACGGCTGCGGCAAACCGGCTGTCGCGTGGACTATATTGACGCCCATATGGGAATCTACTGGGTGCGGGATTACGCCGACCGGCTGGCGGCTTTCGCCAAAACTGAAGGTTTAATCTGGGGCGACGCAAAGTCTGCCGGTGTCGAGCGTTTGCCGACCCTAAGCGAGGAAGAAAAGACGGGTGACAGTTATGAAGACAGCAAGAGCGCTCTCACAAAATGCGAACCTGGCAAGACTTACATCATGGTCGGCCATCCCGGCTACGATGATGAGGAGATGCACAACCTGCACAGCGCAAAGATTCCGAAGGGCCGTTTCGCTAAAGAGCGCGAAAGGGAACGCCGCGCTTTCATGGACGATGAAATTAAGGCACTCTTTGCGGAAAAACAGATGGTCCCCTGCCGGTATGACGAAGTTTTAAGTGTCTGACCTGTCACAGGTCAGTCCATATGGAAAACTTCCCGCAGATCGATCGCCACGGGACTGTTATCCGGGTTGGTCTCCATGAGCGGAGCCATGGAATCCCACCATTTTTTCACGATATCATGCTGCGCTATTTCCGCCCAGCGCTCTTCGCTTTCGATTTCTGCGTAGGCAAAAAGGAGATTAGTTTCTTTGTCCAGAAAGATGGAATAATTGTGAACGCCCTGGGCGCGAAGTAATTGTTCCAGTTCCGGCCAGATCGGATTATGCCGTTGTTCGTATTCCTCGTGCTGGCCCGGGTTGACCTTCATTTTGAATGCTTTTCGAATCATCTTATTTTGGGGGACAGGGGATTTCCGTTTTTCCACTTTTTAAGGGCAGAACCTTCTGCTCATCAGATTCCTTTATTTCATCAGCCAGGCTGCTGGTGTCCCATGCGATGTCCTCTCCCTGATGATAGCCTGCCTGAGCGTCATCTTTGAGGATGCGCTCCATTTCATCCAGTAATTGTTTGGCGAGGGAATAGTATTTCTTTTCATCTCCGCCCCAGTAGGAATGAATCCTCCGAACGGAGTGATCCTCGCGCTTCTTGAAGGATTGCGCCATGCGCACCGCACGGTTTGCCCGCATACCCAGGCAGCGCAGAACGTCCACTCCGGTATCCAGGGCTGCCGCTGTCGTCTCACGATGGACATACTCGACCCCTCTTTGCAGCAATTCATAGGCATGAGCCCGGTCGGAGGCACGTGCAACGATCTTCACGTGAGGAAAGTGTTCCTTTAGCAAGTCAACCAGATGCAGGGTGCGTTCTCTATCATCCAGCGCGATCACGACAACCTTGGCATCCTGGACTCGCGCCGCTCGCAGCATGTCGACCCGGGCCGCATCGCCAAAGTAAAGCTTCATCCCCAGCCGCCGAAGCATATCCACCTGATCAGGATCCATGTCCAGGACGGTCGCTTCCACTCCAGCACTTTTCAGCAGACGCCCCACAACATTTCCGAAGCGTCCATATCCGGCGATCACCACCGGCGTGGCACCATCTTTGATTTCATCTTCGGCACGGTTTTCCTTGGCCGCTTTCCCAGCCAGTAAATGCGGCTGAATGACCTTCTGATGCAGCACCATCAGGACCGGGGTGACCGCCATGGAGAGCGCCACGGCCGCAATCAAAAGATCCGTCGTTTCCACCGGCAGAGCGTTTGCGCCCACGGCAAAAATGAAAATAACAAAAGCAAATTCTCCACCCTGGGCCAGCGCCATCGAGAAAAGAAACCGCTGGTTAAGGTCCAATTTATAGAATGCCGCCAAAATGAAAAGCACAACCGCTTTGATCGCAATCAACCCCAGAACCAGAGCCGTGATCAGCAAGGGCTGATCGAGAATCAATTGAAAATCAATACTGGCCCCCACCGAGATGAAAAACACGCCGAGCAACAGGCTCTTGAACGGTTCTATGTCACTCTCAATCTGATGCCGGTACTCGTTGTCTGCCAGGACGACTCCGGCCAAGAATGTTCCCAGTGCGGGTGAGAGTCCCACCGCATTCATCGCAAGCGCTATTCCGACGACCAGGACTAAGGCGGCCGGCACAAATACCTCATGTTGTCCGCTAAGTGCGATCAATCGGAAGGCTGGCCGCACCAGAAAACGTCCGCCGGCAATGATCGCTCCGACTGCGCCAAGGACAAGAACAGCCTGTTGCCATCCGGAAAGTTTCGGATCAGTCTCATGCCCGTGAGCGTCCGTGTGCCCGTCATGGTTTTCATGGGCCGATGTGTCATGCTGCTCCAGCATGGGCCCTGTCTCCCCGGCGATTTCCGGTATAGGAAGAGTCTGCGCGATGATCGGAATAATCGCCAGAATAGGAATTACGGCGATGTCCTGAAACAAGAGCACCGAAAATGCGGACTGCCCGCCATGGGTATTGATCAGACCTTTTTCGTTGAGTGATTGAAGGACGATCGCGGTAGATGACAACGACAGGATCATCCCCATGACCAGCGCATATTGCCAGGCTTGCCCTCCCGCCATGGCAATACCCGCGATCAGCCCAGTGGTGAGCAATACCTGCAATCCGCCCAGTCCAAAGATATCTCCACGCAATTTCCACAGCCGTGAAGGTTGCAATTCCAGCCCAACAATAAAAAGCATCATGACCACGCCAAATTCAGCAAAGTGCATCACTTCACTGCCCTCCCTCTGTCCCACCAGTCCGAGGACGAATGGACCGATAATGGCTCCAGCGATCAGATATCCCAGAACGGATCCCAAACCAAGGCGAGCCGCGAGAGGGACGCTGATTACCGCGGCCAGCAGATAAACAAATGCGCTGAAAAATAGATCTTCGTGATGCATAAGTTATCAGTCGGTCATCAGATTGTCAGGCTTGCTGACCCGCTGAATACTGCGATATCCATTGATTGGCTTGTTCAAGTTGCGCGAGCTCCGCTGGGTTGAGCTTTCCGTCGTGGAGAGCAAGCAGAAGCTGGAGATACCCTTCGCTCGCTTCCTCCAGATCGGAGTCGTCCAGAGTAAAGGCTCCGTGGAGCACAAACGGTGGCAGATAGTGCATGTAGCAAAGATTCGCGGTCTGCTCAAAGGGACGCAAGAACTCGCGGATGGTAAACTGGTTATATCCTGATTTACAGTATGCCTCTGGCCCGCCGCCGGTTGTGATGGCCTGCATCAGATATTTTCCCTTGAGAGCGGTCCCATCTCGTCCATAGGCAAACCCATGCTCCAGGACGAGATCCTGCCATTCCTTTAAGATTGCAGGGCTACTATACCAGTAAAATGGATGTTGCATGATGATCAGATCATATTCCAGCAACAACTTCTGCTCATGCCGGACATCAATCAGGAGATCCGGATAAACCTCATACAGATCATGAATCAGCACTCCGGGCGCACGCGAAGCGGCGCGCACAAGACTGCGGTTCAACCGTGAAGACGAGTAGGCCGGATGGGCGAATAAGATCAGGATGCGCATACTAGCGATTTCAGGGACAGGCTGCTCAAAACAAAGCTACACGTTGATACGCTCGCGGGACGCGACTTCTTGACATGCCGAGGCGGCTCCGGTCGAATCCCGAATGGAGACTCGCTCTTCATTCCCACCTGCCACGTCAGGGGCGCTTTGCTCTTCCCCGCACACGATCTGTTACTATGTCCAAACTCCTCGAGGATCAAGACCGCTTGCCGCGTGACCATTTTCAGTTTTGTCCGCGCTGCGATTCAGACCAGATCAGCAAACCGGCCGATGGTCCCTACCTGCGCTGCGCCAACTGTGAGTTCACTCTTTTCTTCAACCCTTCTGTTGCCGTCGGTGCGCTCATGAAGGACAAACGTGGCAAGCTCTTTTTCATCAGGCGAGCAAAGGACCCGCACCGGGGCAAATTGGGTCTCCCGGGAGGGTTCATCGACTATGAGGAAACGGCGGAAGAAGCCTGCTTACGTGAGGTCAAAGAAGAAATCGGCATCGACTGCGAGGTCTCGCGCTACATTTGCTCTTCGCCCAACGTCTATCGTTACAAAGAGGTGACCTATCTCGTGCTTGACTTTTTTTATGAATGTCTGGCGCCTGACGATGTGAATTTTAAAATTGATCCCGGCGAGGTTGATGAACTGGTTTTTCTTTCACCGGAAGATTTGAATCTCGACGATATCGCCTTCCCTTCCATGAGATTCGCCGTGAGCTATTATCTCCAGAACTTTGTCTGATTTTCCGTTATGACTTACCAGAATTGTTGCATCGTTTTCCCTCAGAAAAATCAGGTCGAGCTGATTGAAGAGCCAATTAACGACGATAATCTCGCCCCGTCAGAGGTGCTTGTGCAAACGGAGGTCACGCTGATCAGCGCCGGGACGGAGCTTTCCTTCTTCACCGGGACCGGCGAGCGGGAGTCCTCTCAATTTCCTTTCCGCCCCGGCTATGCCTCCATCGGCCGTCTGCTCAGAATTGGAGAGGCCATTTCGGATTTCCGTGAAGGTCAGCGCGTTTTTCTTTCTGGTAAACATGCCCGCTATGTGCGCTACCGCCATGATCAGGGTCACCAGTGGGGCCATCTTTTCCCCGTTCCTGAGCAGCTTGCCGCCGAAGACGCAGTTATGGGCTGCCTCGCGCAGATCGCCTACAGCGCACCGCTGATGACGGAACGGCAGCTTCACGACACCGTGGCGGTTTTCGGTCTGGGGCTCATTGGAAATTTTGCGGCCCAGCTTTACCAGCTCTCTGGTGCCCGTGTGATCGGGCTGGATCCTTTACCTGCCCGCGGTGAACTCGCGCGAAAGTGCGGTGTTCGCGAGACGTTGACTGTTCCTTCAGCGGAACAGGTTCAGGCCATCCTGGATCTGACCGCGGATCAGGGTGCGCACGTCACCGTTGACGCGGTTGGCCATTCCGCGGTTATTCAGAGTTGCGTGCTGGCCACTCGCCGGTTTGGGCAGGTTATCCTGCTTGGCACTCCGCGGGCGGACTTTGAGTCAAATATCACCCCTGCTCTGAGAAAAGTGCATGAAGAGGGCCTGATCATCCGCGGCGCTCATATGTGGCGTCTGCCGACGAAGACAACCCGGGAAACCCCGCGCAGCGTCGAGTGGGCCTACGCCATGATCTTTGAGCTCATCCAGCAGGGACGCCTGATCGTACCGCCCCTGCGCAGCCATCTCATCAGGCCGGAGGAAGCTCCGCAGACTTATCACGGACTTCTCGAAGACCGGGACCACTACTGGGGCGCGGTCATCGACTGGCGCCATGGCTGACCGGAGGGTGGAGGCTCCTTCTGATTTATTGCTCAGGCAGGGCCATCTCCGCTTCCATGCCCGGATAGTAGCGGTAACCCGCCTCCGCGTTATCGATCACCGCACGCACCGTCAGGTCTCCCTCCTCGTCCGCCACTGGACTGATGCTGTGAAACTCCGCCGCTACTTCTTCATTTCTCAGCTTTACTCGGAACGCTTCTCCTGCACCTTCCAGACGCTCCCGCAGGGCGTGCGGACTGGTCCCAGCCTCGTCATGGCCTGGCTTGAATTTACCTTCCACGATCAGTTCAGAGTCATCAATCAGTCGGCAAAAGGATTCTCCCCGCAAAATGAATTCGCCCACTTCCTTGTGGACCTCGGCAAGCACCCCGTCACGCGGCGCGACGATGCGAAGCGTAGCTATCTGATGATCAATCATTTCTACCGCGGCTTCGCGCCGAACCCGATTGGCCGCCGCCCACTCCCCGATCACGTCCAGTATCCTGTCCAGACCGTCGGCCTGATCCGGCACCTCGGCGATTCTTTCTTTCAGCGAGGCCCTGAGCGGCTCGTAGACCTCCAGAATGCTCTCGCTAAAGCGGAGCTCAGCCATGGCTCGTTCTCTTTCCAGCATCAATATCCGGTCATCAATCACCGCCAATGTCTCGTCTCTGGAAACGCGTTGGCCTTCTTCCACCTGCATTTCCACAATTATTCCATCCCGCTGGGCTGGCACCTGCACATCCGCCACCGGCAGGACCACGCAATTCTCAATCAACAGGGCAATCAGTAGTTCCATCATGGCTGCGCATCTTGAAGCCCGCCACCCAAAGGTCAAGATTCTCCTCCTTCAAAAACCGAACGAACTGACTCCTTCATTAACTAACTCGGGGAATCGTAAGTGCCCCTCCTGCCCGTGACGAAGCGCGATCAATATCTTTATTATCTGACACGGGACCCGGCCTTTTTGTGGAAGCTTGCCGCGATCATTCTTGCCCTCGGGCTGGCCCTTGCTGCCGGCCTGCATTTTTTAAGGCTTCACAGTCCGGAGAATGAAAACTCTGACGCCCTGAACGATAGTTCATCATTTCCCTATGGACGGGATTTTTCTGACCGCACCAACCCGGACGATGAGAGTTTCTATTTCTACATCGAAGTCCTTTGTCAGGCCTACCTCTCCGCCACGCCGGAACAATTGAACAGTCTGGGCGGTGCCATTTCCGTCCCCCTGAGAGATTCGCCTGTCTCTGAGGATCGCGCTCAGGTTGTGCGAGCGCTTCTCGCCAGCCTCAATGAGACTGACGCGGCCGACGAGCCTCGGCTTCATGATTCGCTTCAGGAGTTGATGCAGGAATCTCCCCCCGTTCGATTCGCCTATTTTGCGGCCGGGACAATTCACCGGTCTTATTATGATTTTGAGAAGGCCGGCGAATACTTTGCCGCGGAGGCAGAGAGTTACCCGGAGGTCTCTGCCACGAGCGCGGACTCTGCCGCGACTGCCTTTATTGAAGCGGGCGCGGACGAGAAGCTGCGGCAGCTTTTGGACAATCCTCAAATTAACGGCCAGCTTCGGCCCATTACACGACGGGACATCGCGGTTTATCAGGAAGATTGGCTGAAGATCCTTCTTAATATTTTTCCGGCCCAATACCAGGATCCTCCCCTCGGCCTTATTCTCTTTGCCCTCTTCTCCGGCGCGGTCTGGTTTATTCTGGTGCTTCGGCTTTGCCAAATCCCCTTCAAGCCAAGCCATGTCCTGTTGTGTCTTGCTGCTGTGGCGCTGGGGTTTGCCAGTATCGCCGTTACCCTCGTTATTGATGTCTGGCAGGAAGTCACCTGGGGACTCACTCCCGGATCCGATTCCATTACAGATACTCTCCTATATTTTGTCGCCGGGGTCGGCTTGCGTGAGGAATTTTCCAAACTGCTCCTTTTCTCACCCCTGCTTATCGTTTTACTGGGGCCGGCGAGAAACAATGAACGCCTCGCCCTTGCCACCGCCTGCTGCGTCGGCTTGGGGTTTGCCATTGAGGAAAATGTTGGATACTTTGAAAGATCCGCGGGCATTGCAGGGATCGGCCGTTTTGTCACCGCAAACTTCCTTCACCTCGCCCTTACGGGGTTGGCCGGTCTGAGCCTCGTTCGCGCCTTCAAAAATCCGTCTACCGGGGTGAGTGACTTTCTCATCACTTTTCTTGTCGTCGTTCTCGCGCATGGATTCTATAATACGCTCTTAACGATCCAGATCTATCCCGCCGTAGAGAATAGTATCGCGGCAGATGATGGTTCTTTTCTCAGTTTCATTATCTTTATTCTTATCGCCTATCGTTTCTTTGAAGTCGCTTACCAGACACGTTCGGCTGAAACACGCGGGGTCATCAGTCAGACCTCTATTTTTGTCAGTGGCTTCTGTCTGATCACCGTTATCACACTCCTGGCCCTGACCTGGTCGCATGGCGTCGGTCCCGCTTTGCAGTTGAGCTTCTCCTCTGCCCTCAGCGTCGCCATCCTCATGGTTATGTTCATCCAGCAGTTCCGTGAAACCTAGCTTTCGCCAAAACGTTTGCCGGGCTGTAACGAAGCTCCCCCCTCGTCCGTCTGTCCCCTCAGCGGTCAATTCATGAAGATCTTAATGTCCAGTTGGGGAACCCGGGGTGATATCCAGCCCTTTATCGCGTTGGGCAAAGCCTTGATAAATGCCGGGCATGAAGTTCATCTTTGTGCCCCTTCCAGCTATGAGGACTGGATCACCGCTCATGGTCTCGATTACCATTACATGAATAACGAGTTCATCGAACTCGTGCACAGTGAGGCCGGCCGCCGCATCATGGACCAGGCCAGCAACTTTATCGGCACCGCGAAATTATTTCTCGAGATGTCGAAGAAAATTAAACCCCTCCAGAAACAGGTGATGGACGAATGCTATGAAGCCGCTGTCAGGACCCAGCCGGATCTTCTGCTCGTGCATCCCAAAACCATCGGCCAATTTTTCGTCGCGGAGAAAATGAACATCCGCGCTGCCGCAGTCTGGCCCATGCCCGCCGCCATTCCGACACGGGAATTTCCTCAGATGTTTCTCACTACGAAAGACCTCGGCGGTCCACTCAATCGATTCAGCTACACCCTGACCCTGCAGATTCTCACCGGGCTGGCTCAGGGTTATGTTACGGAATGGGCCCGAGCCCGGCTTGGTATGAAGCGCCCGCCGCGGTTCACAAATCTTTTTCTCCGTCCTATCAATGGACGGCCAACAGTACAATTCCACGCTTACAGTTCTCATCTGGTGCCGGATCCCCCGGATTGGCCCAGCCATCTTTATCGCACGACCGGCTATTGGTTTCTTGATGAATCCATGGATTATTCACCTCCGCAAGACCTTCAGAAGTTTCTCTCAAATGGCCCTCCACCGATTTATGCCGGTTTTGGCAGCATGGCAGGCCGTCGCGGTAAGGAAATCGCAAGCGCTCTCGTAGAAGCGGTCGAAAAAGTTGGCTGTCGCGCCCTTCTTTCCACCGGCTGGGGCGGGCTGGAAATAAGTGACTCTCACCCGCTCATCCATATTCTTGAGGGAGCGCCACACCATTGGCTCTTCCCGAAAATGGCCGCCGCCATTCATCACGGTGGCGCCGGCACCACCGCATCAAGCCTGCGCGCAGGCCTGCCAACTCTCATTTGTCCGTTCCTGGGCGATCAGCCTTTCTGGGGCCGGAAAGTCGCTCAGTCTGGTGCAGGCCCCTCCCCTATCAAACAGAAGAAAATCACCGCTCACCGGTTAGCCGCTGCGATTGATCAGATGCTTCATGATCAGACCATGCGCGAAAAGGCGCGAGCGCTCGGTGAGAAAATCCGCGCGGAAAAGGGAACGGAAAATGCCGTTCGCGAGATCGAAAAATTGCTGGCGGCAAACTGACTCAGAAGAATTCTCCGCTGACCCGATAATTACCTATTTGGATGACCCCGTGGCTGCTCCCGCCGGCACCGCGGTTTCCGCTTCGCCCGAATTGTCCTCTTTCTCTCCTTCCGCCTCTGCCTCCGGATTTTTCTGCTCACCGGAGCCATCCCCGGGCGTGTCGGTTTCGATCGGTGGCGGAACCTTGCCGCTGGTTCGCAATCCCTTGTATAAACCGTAGCACATAATCAACAAAACAACCGCAAAAGGCAGACCGGATAAGATCGCGCCCGTTTGCAACGCTTTCAGCCCACCACCCAACAGAAGGGATGCTGCGACGACCCCCTCCAGCACCGCCCAGAAAATACGCTGACCGACCGGCGGATCCGGATGGCCACCGGCCGTAATAATGTCGATGACAAGGGATCCCGAATCCGATGACGTGACAAAGAAAGTGATGATGACAATGGTCGCAATCACTGACGTGATCAGCCCAAGCGGAAGGGATTGCAGCATCGTGAACAACGCCTTCGGCATTTCCCGGTCATAATCCGCTCCTTCGGCCAAAAAGGTGGAAATAACCGTCTTCTCCTCCGCAAAAATCTCCTGAAAAATGGCGGTGTTTCCAAAAACTGTCAGCCACAGAAAAGTCAGCGCCGTCGGGACAAGCAACACCCCTAAGATAAACACCCGCAAGGTTCGGCCTTTTGATACCCGCGCAATAAACATCCCGACAAAGGGCGACCACGCGATCCACCATGCCCAGTAAAAGATCGTCCAGTTATGCTGCCATCCCGCACCTTCTCCCCGGTACGCTTCTGTCCAGAAACTGATCTCAAAAAGGTGCTGAAAATAATTCCCGATATTCTGCACAAGGGAGTCCAGCAGGAAAATCTTCGGTCCTACCATAAATACGAAGAGCAGGAGCGCTGCCGCTACAATCATATTAAATTCACTTAAAAAGCGGATCCCCTTGTCCAGACCCCGCACCACGGAAATCGTCGCCACCGCCGTGATCGCCGCAATCAGCCCAACCTGCACCCACCGGGCCAAATCCACTCCACCAAACTGGCTGTCCTCCGCGAAGGGCATCGGCGCGACGCTGTCAATTCCGGCATAAACCTGTTGCACCCCCAGCCCCAGGGAAGTCGCCACTCCAAACAGGGTCGCCACCGTCGCCAGAATATCGATGACATCTCCCAGTAACCCATCCACGCGTTTACCAAAGATTGGATAAAACGCACTCCGAATGGTTAAAGGATATCCTTTATTAAATCCAAAGTAAGCCAAAGACAGAGCGACCAGCGCGTAAATCGCCCACGCGTGCAGTCCCCAATGGAAGAAAGTAAACACCATCGACAGCTCTGCCCGTTTGCGGTCGGAAAGCAGAAACTCGCTGCTTTCACCGTTCTGCTCCTCTTCGACACTTTTGATCGCGTTTTTCAGCTCAGGCGATAATGCCTCTGCAGCCAGACGCGGTGGCGCATGCAGATGGTTCACTGGTTCGGCTACGCTGAAAAACAGCAGCCCAATTCCCATCCCCGCGCTGAAGAGCATGGCAAACCATCCCCATATCTTGAATTCCGGCTTTGCATCCGGTCCACCCAGCCGGATGTGGCCAAATTTACTGAACAGCAGGAAGAGAATGAAGACCAGGATCAGGTTGGCTACCGTGATGAAGAACCACCCGGTATTCGCTGTCACCCAGCCGAAAATCTGCTGAAACGGATTATCTTTTCCGTGGATGAGAAATATCGATAGAATAACCGCGGAAATAATGATCCCCGCGGAGGTCCAGAAGACCGTGGGGTGGATCTGCAGTCCACCCATCTTCTTGACCTTTTCGCCCTTCCGTTCGGTGACAGATTTCGGTCTTGCCATGCTTCAATTGTCTTAGTGCAAGGGCTCTATTATGCCGTCTTCTTAAAGAGCAGAATGCCCCACTGCAGGTCGCCGCTTTTCCCTGCCTCAATCCAGTGGCCCAGACCCGTTTTCATCCGGTCCAGATAATCCGTCCCACAATGAGGGGCCAGTTCGTCATAACGCTTCTCCAGCTCTGCCCGCACCCGGCTGTAGTGATTGACTAACTGTTGGGATTCATCCTGCCAGTTTAACAGTTCCCAACCCAGTTTAGCGCCTTCTTCCCGGTAAAAGGAAACTGATCCCAGATTCGCAAGGTGAATGCGATCATAGACCGGCTGCAGATTTTCCGGGGAGGCGTTATCGCTCTGCATCGGGTCGGTGATCACGACATATCCGCCCGGCTTCAACACGCGATCGACTTCGCGCAGCACTTTCTCACGATCGCCGCTGTGCAGAATCGCATCCTGTGACCAAACCACGTCATAGCTGTTTTCCTCAAACGGCAGGTCCTCGAAGGTGCCATCATAAACCCGGATCTTATCCTGCAGCCCCTGCTCCGCGGTGAACTCCCGGTTTTTCTTATTCTGCACTTCAGACAGGTTGAGACAATCACAGCTCCAGCCTTTCACCTTGGCCATGTGACGGGCCGCGCCACCATATCCCGCTCCGATGTCCAGCACCTTTGTTTCGGGCCCAAGCTCCGGCGGCAGCGTATTGATCATCTGCCGGACCGTTTCTTCGCTGGCGTCCTTGATCGGGTGATCCGGCCCTTCATAGAAACCGATGTGAATATCTTCACCCCCCCAGATCAGGAAGTAAAATTGATCGGCGCTTTCGCTGTTGTAGTAGCTGCGGGCTGTCTCCATGACAGCCTCGCTCTTCGGATTTTCGGCCATTATTTATATTAGGTATCGGGATAAATGGAAATGTGATTGGTCAGCCTTGCTTGGGGGGAAATCCCTTTCAGCGGTCCTCATTGCGATATTTCTTCTGCGCAATATGGATCAGGAAGTCCGGTTCTTCCGTCGGATGCGTCTCATGAAAATCTGCCACCGTCTCGACCTGCTGGAAGCCTACCTCGAAGAGAAGCTTACGCGTATAATCACGGCGCAGCGGGAACATATTCAGGTGATAAACGCTTTCATCCGGGAATTCATATCGGAAGCGAGCCAGGCCTTCATCTACGTGCTCCGGTTCCGCTTTCACATTCTCTCCACAATAGTAAAACTGATGTTTGGAACTGAATCCCTCGTCCAGAATCCGGTCATAGTTCCTCTGGTCGATGATTAAAATACCATCGTGACGCAGAGCAGCGTAAAATTCGGCCAGTGTTTTGCGGCGGTCCCGCTCATTAAATAAGTGCGTAAAGGAATTTCCCAAACAGATCACCGCGTCGAATTTTTCATGCAAGTCACGGTTCAGCCAGCGCCAATCCGCATGCACGGTCCGCAACACGATGTCCCGCTTGTGAGCGTTTTCAAAGGCCTTGCCCAGCATCTGCATGCTGCCATCAACACTGACCACCTCAAAGCCTTCTTCCCACAGCCGGACGGAATGAAATCCGGTCCCGCACGCCGCATCCAATACTTTTTCCTTCCCGTGTTTCCTTAGTAACTCGATGAAGAAGGTGCCTTCACTTTCTTTCCGTGCATTCCAATCAATCAGGTCGTCCCATTTTTCGACGAACTCGTGAATATATTCTGCTTTGTATTGATCGGTCTTACGAATCGCGATCGGATTATCACCGTAGTCCTGCACGCCATTGGTGGCCTGTGTTCGTTGGAAGCTGGCTTCAGTTGTTTCAAATTCAGTCATGTTATCTTGAGATTAGGTTGGGGCAGTTAAGCCGGTTTGAATCAGGGTTTGGTCTAACTAACATTGCTCGTTTAGCCCGGACCACGGACAACAAATGATGCAGGAAACACCGACCGCGGAATACCTGGGCGGAGAGAATTTCCCAGGCGTTGCGTGCACACGAAGCACGGGGTCATCGGCCACTTCCACATTTTGATCCACCTCACCTGTCCTCACACCATGCTGGTCTTCACATGATCTGAGTATCGCGTTTAATCGGGCGATTTGATGAGGGATAAAGATCGGCAAGCTCCTGGTTTCGGTTCTCCTACTCCAGTTGAGCAAATTTCATTGGCGGAACGGCCCGCCAGCGCCGACAAATGCACTGCGCAACAAACACAACACACCTGCCTCGCACCAGCAAACCGGGGTCGATGGCAGGTTCCACATGCCGTGGAACTCCCTACTCATGGGTGCCGTTGCCCGATTGGGCAAGTCATAATTCCCGGAACACACCTCCTCTCACCTTCCTTCTGACCTTGTCTTCCCCGCCAGATCCCCAGCATCAGAGGCTTTGCGCCTCATTGCCCGACGGCCAGAACCTCGTCATATTTATTCTGGGTATCCGCCTCAACCGCCCGTGGAAGATTCATCGCTGGTGGCCCATCGTTCGCCTTCTGCGCCCCATGATCCGTGAGCTGCGGGATCGCCCCCAGCCCGGTTTTCTTCATGCCGAGGTCTTCTCCGGCTGGCGCGAGACCATCTCCATCCAGTACTGGGAGGACTGGCAGACCCTCCACGCCTATGCCCATGACAAAGACTCCCGGCACGTCCCCGCCTGGGCCCGCTTCAACCGGCTCATCGGCTTCAGCGGAGATGTCGGTATCTGGCATGAGACTTACGTCATCCCTCCCGGCCCGCACCATGAGACCATCTATCATAATGTGCCCCCTCTCGGTCTGGGCCGCATCGCCCCGCTCCACCCCGTGCGTGGCCCGTCGAAAACCTTTGCCGGACGACTCGGCGCTCGCTCCCGCCACGACACCGGTCCATAATCCGGTCCCGTGAACCTTCTCAAACGCTCCTTTTCTCTCTATCTCCGCCACTTCTTTCCGGTGACCCTGCTCGCCGCCGGGCTCATTTTCCTGCCCGCGATCGTTCGCCTGGTTTCTGCCCAAGCACCCTCAAGTGTCACCATCCCGACCCTGGAATGGCAGGGCGAACCTTTGTCCGTCGGCTTTTATCCGCTCGCGGAGATCTTCGGTATTCTTGGGGAAATGACCGCGGCTTTCCTCGTCTATTTTTCCGCGCGCTCTTCTCTCGTCAGTTCCCCTCGTGAGACGCGTCCCTTCTGGCAGATTATCCTCGCCTTCATTTACACCCGCACCCTCTTTTTCCTCATCGCCACCGGCACGACTCTTTTGCCGTTTCTCCCAGTCTTGATCAAGGCGCTGGACTATTTTGAATTTATCGAAAAGGACCCTCCCCTGGAACAGATTTGGCCGGCTTATCTTCAATTGATGATCATCGCTCTCGCCGCGGCCGGCATCGCTCTTATCGGAATTTATCTTACTCTCCGCTTCATTCTCGCCGACCTCATTTCTGTTGCCGGCCAGGAGCCAGTCAAGGGTTTTCGCGCTCTTCGACGAAGTTGGCGCGCTACGAGTCAACAGACGGGCTCCATCGGTCTCTGGGGTAGCGCCCTCATTCTGGCTATTCTTTTTGTGGTGGTCAGCTGGATTGTTGCCTGCGCCCTCTTTCTCGTTTTCACTTCGGGCCAGGTGCAACTCGCGAGCCTTATGGACCACACCCCGGCCTGGCTGGAACTCAGCTCGGCCGCTCTCTATGCCTTCCTTTTCCCCCTCTGGTATTTCTTCCTCATTGCTGTGCTTTGCTTCGGGAAGAATGCGCTCCCTGAATCCTCTCACCCGCGTTAAATTAATCGTCCACTCGACTGAAACCGATAGCATCATGAACTCTGCCATTAACGTTCGCAAATCTGAAGAGCGCGGTAAAACCAACATCGGCTGGCTCGACAGCCGTCATAGTTTCTCCTTCGGGAACTATCATGATCCGGAGCATATGGGTTACCGCTCCCTGCGGGTTATTAATGAAGATAAAGTCGAGCCCGGTCAGGGTTTCGGCACCCATCCCCATCGCTCCATGGAGATTCTTTCCTATGTCGTGGAAGGTTCCCTCGAGCACAAAGACAGCATGGGCAATGGCCGCGTTATTCGCGCCGGTGAATTTCAATACATGAGCGCAGGTGACGGCGTCATGCACAGTGAGTTTAACCCCTCCCCGGACGAGAAGGTCCATTTCCTGCAAATCTGGATTCAACCCCGCGAGAAAGGCGGTGAACCCCGTTACAGGGATTTTGATACCGCCAGCCGCCGCCAGACCAATGGCCTTGCCCTGCTGGCTTCACCGGATGGTGCTCAGGATTCCGCTGAAATCCGGCAGGATGCCCAGATCTATTTCGGCCACCTCGAACCCGGAAAATCCATTCTCGTCCCCGGTGGTTCGCCCTATCCCTACGCCTGGCTCCAGCTGATCCGGGGCCGCGTGGAAATTTCGGGGGAGACCGTGCTTGACGCTGGTGACGGAGCCTGCACGGAACTGCCGGACTTTACCGTCACCGCGGCTGACGCGGAAAGCGAATTCATCCTTTTCCGGCTCAGCTGATCTCCGGCAGCTCTTGACAAGCCGTCAAGACACCCTAACTTCCCTGCTCTCCCGGTCGCTCCGGCCGGGTGAGCGCCTTGTTTTTCACCTTTCTGTGGACTTACTTTCCACCCTTCACTGATTCATTCAACCAGCCCTCATCATGGCACGCGGCTCGACCAAAGTCCTTCTCAAAGAACATATCCCGAACCTCGGCGCGGAAGCCGATGTCGTCGCGGTGAAGCGCGGGTATGCCCGGAATTTTCTCATCCCGCAGGGCAAAGCGATGGAGCTCAATCCCAGGTCCCTGCAGCAGGTGGAAGCCCTCAAACGCAAGCGCGCCGAGCGAGAGGCCGCGGAAAAATCTGCCGCGGAAACGCTGGCGGAAAGCATCAACGCGATGAGCCTGAGCATGGAATTGGCCACCGGTGAACAGGGTAAGGCCTTTGGTTCGATCACTTCCTCAAACATTTATGACGAGCTGTCCAAGCACGTCGCCGAGCTGCCTTTCGATCGTCATCAGCTTGAGCTCGATCGCCCAATTAAAAACACGGGTAACTTTGAGGTGCCCGTCAGAATTCACTCCGAGGTCACTGCGGTCATTCATCTCACCGTTCATGCCAAGGCTGCCGCGGCCGGGGCCGAGAAAGCTGTCGCGGAAGCTGAGGCCGCTCTTGAAGAAGAAAACGCCGCCGCAGAATCCCCCGGCACCGGTGAGACGGAAAATACGGGCGCCGAACAGTCCTAACGGCCGTCCACAGTTATTCACCGCGATTTTCTTTTTCGCGGTTACACCCCTCGAAATAAGGCGGTCCAGCCTGTGGATAACCTGTGCGTAATTCACCCGCTCCGGTCCCTCCTTCAATCTCAACTTTACACCCGCCGGGCCTTGGAGCATAGGAATCGTCCCGCCACATCCCCGGGCAGTTAACTGAGCATCAGTTACTGATTTCTATCTCATCTTTTACGGCGCAGCGGGCCGGGAAATCATTCCCTGCCCGCCGCTCGGATAGTCCGTTCATTCAGTTTACGATCGAATTAATCGACTGCCGCAAATCAAGTCCGCATCCCTGTTCTGGCCGGTTTCCTCTATTCTCATATTTATCGGTCAGCCCAGGTTTTTATCTTCATTACTCCTTCATATCTGCCAACGCACGGAAATGCCTGCTGGTAAAGCCGCCGCCTCAACTTCCTCTTCCACAAAAACGCCATTCCAGAACAACAACACGACCGATCCCCCTCCTTCATCGGCGCGTGATCAGCCGTCACCGCCAAGCTTCCGGGTCGTGGAAGGGGACAAAGGAACTTCTCCCATTTCCCTGCCCTACAGCGCCAATGCGGAAATGGGGGTTCTAGGCAGTATTCTGCAGGACCCGGAAGGCGGCCTCATGGAGTGCGGTGATAAACTGGCCCCGGAGTTTTTCTACCGCCGGGCCCATCAGACCATTTATGCTCTCATGCTTAAAATGGCGGACAGCGGTCAGGCCATTGATACCATCACCATCGTCCAGAATCTCAATGATCAGGGCACCCTGGAGGCAATCGGTGGCGCTCCCTATATTACCCATCTTTACACCTTCGTGCCCTCCGCGGCGAACCTGAGTACTTACCTCACTATCGTTCGCGAAAAATATCTCCTTCGCCAGATGATCGGCGTTTGTGAGCGCGGTATCCAGCGTTGCCACGGTGAGCAGGATGAGATCGATAAACTCCTCGATTCCATCGAGAAAGATATTTTCGCGGTCAACGAGAACCGTTTTCAGGAAAAATCTCAGGACATGAAAACGCTGGTCATGCAAGCCATTGACCAGATTGAGCTGACCTACACCAATCGCGGGAGCATCGGCGGAGTTCCTACCGGTTTCAAAGAGCTCGACCAGATGCTTGATGGGATGCACGAGAGCGAACTTATCATTCTCGCCGCGCGTCCCAGTATGGGAAAAACGTCGCTCGCCATGAACATCGCTGAACACGTCGCGGTTGATAAATCGCAGCCGGTGGCCGTTTTCAGTCTGGAAATGAGCGCCCAGCAGTTGGTCCAGCGCCTCCTTTTTTCACGTGCCCGCATCAAACTCCAACGCAGCCGGGACGGTTTTCTTTCCAATCAGGACCTGGATAAATTAACCCGGGTCGCCGGAGAATTTCGTGATGCGCCCATGTTTATCGATGACACCAGCGGCCTGACCGTCCAGCAGATCCGCGCAAAATCCCGCCGTCTCAAGGCCAGTCACGATATTCAATTAATTGTGGTCGACTATCTTCAGCTCTGCCGCTCACCCCAGGGCCGCCAGGAAAGCCGGCAACTGGAAATAACCGATGTTTCCGCCGGGCTGAAAGGTCTCGCCAAAGAACTGGAAATTCCCGTCCTCTGCCTCGCCCAGCTCAACCGGAATCCGGAAGGTCGTAAAGACGGGCGGCCTATGCTCAGTGACCTGCGTGAATCCGGCTCTATCGAGCAGGACGCCGATGTCGTAATGCTCCTCGTCCGGCCGGACTATTATCGGGCCGCCAATGAAAGCAAAGATGACGATACGGGCGGCGCCCCCTCGACACCGACCGGCGATGAAGCCAAAGCAGAAATCATCATTGCGAAACAGAGAAACGGGCCGACCGGCGAAGTCGAACTGGTCTTCCTCGATAAATACACCCGCTTTGAAGATCCCTACAAGGGGCCGTGACGCCTCGTTGCGATCATCGCATTTTCAAACCATGTCCCGGCTCCTCATCCCTTTTTATTGTCTTCCGGCAGCACGAGTTTGAACACGTAAACCGCCGCGACCGCTCCTGCGAGGGCGCCAACGATCTGGATCCAGATATCCGTCCACGCGACGAGGGACATGATACCCAGCGCGAGGGACACGGCCGGGTTGAAGGCGGCGCCGGAAACGGTGCCAACGCAGAATGCGCCCGCCATCACGATCAGCCCGATGGCGATGCCGTAATTCGGATTACCCGCCATCCCGCGCGCGGTCGCGACATTGAGAATGACGAAGACCAGCGCGAAGGTGAAGAGAAACTCCGCTACGAGCCCGGCCGGGATACTCTTGAATTCCATTGGGGAGCCCTGGCCATAGAGGAAAATCGCGCAAGCCGCGGCAGCGCAAGCTCCGGCAAATTCCGCGATCAGGTAGGGCAGAACATCCTTGGTCTCACACTTACCGCGCAGCCAGAGCGCCAGGGTCACGCCCGGGTTATAGTGCGCGCCGGAGATATGGCCGCCCATGTAGACCAGGGCGATAAGCCCGGTCCCGATGGCCAGCGGAGCGACGGCCAGGCCGGAGAGAACGGCGCAGCCGATGATGAGCGCGAGGAAAAATGTCCCGATGAATTCGACAATGTATTTGTTCATGGCAGCAGCAAATGGACCCGCGACTTTTCCGCGAGTGGATTCCTGCTCCTTTTGGCGGGCCCGCTGGGAAGGCGCAAGCGCGAAAATCCGGGGGCATACAGGAAAATCATCGGCCCTAGAAACCTGGAGCCCCCGGCCACCTCGAGAGAGGCGACCGGGGGGTTCCGGGACCACGGCGGAAATTTGAGGGAGGAAAAACGTGGAAGACGCCGTGTGTTACTTACGCTGTTGAGAGAAAAAAAGCATTGGCCGTGCCAAGGGGAAAGCAAAAATTCACGAAAAGGATCATTTTTCTTCTGAACCTAGTATTTATGGGCTTCCCCGAGAATTTGACCTATTCGCCGCAATTATATGCAATCATCAAATCATGTCGCCGTACTGCACTCTGCAAAGGTTTTTTGGACGATTCCCCTCCACTTTTCGTGCATTTTGCAAAGAGATTACTTTTGTGCCATGTAAATCGTGGCGGCTCCCAGCCCCACCGGCTGCGCCTTCGCCGCTTGGAAGCCGTTGTTTTTCAATAGGTTAAGCATGTCTTCACCCTGAGGAAATTTCGCGATCGAGTCACCCAGGTATTGGTAGGCGTCCCCATTGCCAGTTACCCATTTTGCAATCTTTGGGAGGATTCCGTGAACATACAACCGGTAGAAAGGCAAAAGGACTGACCGCGGCACGGAGCCATCCAGTAAAACCAGCAAACCGCCCGGGCGCAGAACTCGTGCCATTTCCCGAAGACCAGCCGGGTAGGATTCCATATTCCGCAGGCCGAAGGAAATGGTGACCGCGTCAAAGACCCCATCCTGAAAAGGCAGACGCAGACCATCCGCGCAGATGAGATGTCTCACTCCCTTTTCGGCGGCGATCTCCAGCATGGGCAGGCAGAAGTCCACCCCCGTCACCGCGGCGGTGGGAATGTGCCGTTGCAGCTCCAAGGCGACATCACCGCTGCCGGTGGCCAAGTCCAGGACCGCGCGGGGGTTCCCGGCCGCCACGAGCCGAACCATTCTGCGCCGCCAGGCCCGGTCCATCCCGCCGGTCTGAAGCCGGTTCATGAAGTCGTAGCGGCGTGCGATTGACGAAAAGGTGGCTTGTATGAAGCGTGGGTCCTGTTGTTTCATGATTCAAGAATCGGACGCGGAGCACGTTTTCGAGAGCGCCGCGCGATGGCTCGTTTTCCTTCCCCCTTCCCCCCTCGAAAAACCATGATCAAAGAGATTACCAAGCAGAAACTCATCCCCGTGACGGTGGTGGATGATGTGGAAGCGGCTGAGCCGCTGGCGGAGGCGCTCCTGGCGGGCGGCCTGAACGTGATAGAGATTACGCTGCGCACCCCGGCGGCGCCCGAAGTGCTGAAGCGGATGACGGATAGATTTCCGGAACTGCTCGTCGGAGCGGGCACCGTGCTGAGCCCTTACCAGATGGAAAAAGCAATCGGAGCGGGAGCGAAATTCGCAGCGACGCCGGGATCGAATCCGCATGTGATTGAAAAGGCACACGCGCTGGGCATTCACGTCATTCCCGGCGTGGTCACACCCAGTGAGGTGGAGAAAGCGATGGCTCTGGGTTGCAGTGTGCTGAAGTTTTTCCCAGCGGAAGCAGCGGGCGGGGCAACCTTTCTCAAGGCGCTGTCCGGTCCCTACCTGCATACGGGGGTGAAATTTCTGCCGACGGGCGGGATCAACCACCTCAATATGCTGGGCTACCTGGAGATCCCAGTGGTGGCCGCGGTGGGCGGGTCCTGGATGGTGGAGACCCATCTCATCCAGGAGAAGCAATGGGAAGAGATTACCCGGCGCACGCAGATGGCGATTGAAGTGGCGGGGAGCACGGCGTAGCGGTGGGCGATGAGGGATGATGAGAAAAAGGGCCTGGCGGCGCTGGCTCAGCCGGAGGGCGGGCCGTTGCCGATCGGAGTGCTGGCGTCTGGACGGGGAACCAATCTGAGGGCACTGCTGTCCGCCATTGAGCAGGACGAATGCCTCGCGGAGGTGCGCGTGGTCATTTCTGACCGCCCGGACTCGGGGGCCCTGCAACTGGCCAAAGAGCACGGGATTACGGCTCAGTATGTGGCGCCCGGGCGCTTCATGACGAAGCTGGAACCGGACAGGGAAGCGCAGATCGTGGAGCATTTGCAGAAAGCGGAGGTGCGGCTGGTTCTATTGGCGGGCTGGATGCGGGTGGTGAAGGAAACGCTGCTAGAGGCCTTTCCCTGTGCGATTATCAATGTTCACCCCAGTCTGCTGCCAAAGTATCCTGGTCTGGAAGCCTGGAAGCAGGCGCTGGAAGGCGGCGAACGCCAGACGGGCGCAACGATTCATCTGGTGGATGAAGGCCTGGACACGGGGCCCATTCTGGCGCAGCGGCAGGTGAACATCCTGGAGGATGATACGGCGGACAGCCTCTACAAGCGCATTCAGGATGCGGAGAACACCCTGCTGCCATGGGTGATTGACCGGATCAGCCGGGGCGAAATCGGCGCCCTGGAGCAAAGCGAGATTTCGTGAAGGATCCGAAGCGGTTTGGCGGCCTCCCAGTGGTGCGGGGGGGAGGGCAGATACTATAAGACGAGCTGATGCAGGCATGATTAGACCGATCGGTCAAAGCAGGAAGAAAAAAGGTTCGAGAAAGCCAGCCAAGCGGCTGGAGCACGGAATGATGGGGTTCGGGAGGGACTGAGGCATGCGAAAAGGGGGCTCATTTTACCGAACGTTCGGTAAAATAGAAGCGGGTTGTCGTTCGTGTCGCATCGTGTGGAGGGAGTGGCAAAGGGAGGGGAAGGGTAACTGGACGATGGGCAAGAATGGCAGAGCAGAGAGAGCGACTGGACTGGACTGGGCTGGAAACGGCGGGCGGAGAGCACACTGGTGCAGGTGCAGGGAAGACTGGCGGCTGGATGGAGGCGAAGGCGGATGGATAGGGATCGACAGCGGGGATAAGGCGGGCGCGCGCATTGCCTTATACAATAAACATAGCCACGTTTCCTGCGTATGCAAGAAGAAAAGTGTTCTTTTGAACGGTTTTCGTGCACATTTTCCTTGGTCTCCGATCCGCGAATCGGTAAAAAGGAAAGATGGATGATAAGCCTGATCCCGGCGATATCAGTTCCGCGATTCGAGAGATTCGCGACGGGCTTGTAATTCTGGATGGGGACCTTGCGCGGTTTTACGGTCAATCAACCGGGGCGCTCAATCAGGCGGTGAGCCGTAATGTTGAGCGGTTCCCCGCCAATTTCATGTTTGAGCTAACCGAGAGGGAGTTTGCCAGCTTGAGATCACAAAATGTGATTTCAAGATCGTGGGGTGGCCGCCGGTTTCTGCGCGAGGAATATAGCTGGACGGGAACAGAGTTCAGCAGCACCCCCAGTGTGCAGACGCATTATGTTTATGGACGGCTGGAATGCGATTCGCGACTGGACGGACTGAACTCCAAGGCGGTGAAGAGGACCTATCTCTGGGGCCGGGACCTCAGCGGATCACTCCAGAATGCGGGGGGACCAGAAAGCGTTTTCCTAATGAAGGGAATCTTGTTGATGGGCATAAATACGACATTATAGCACATTGGGAGGCCCTTTACTACGAAGATGGAAGCTTCTAGACTCACGCATAGAATCGTTTTTCTTCTGGCCTTGATGTGTGTCGTATCAGGCTGCTCCAGATTACCGGAATTACCGGGAGACTATTTAATCAAGGGAGTGCCGCCCCCAACCGTTTTTACGGCGACGAACGGGGCCCCTATATGTTATGCATACCGTTCGGCAAAGCTGGCCATAGGATAGTGATCGATCCTGCGATTGTAAGAATTGGTTCCGATAAGGATGTTATTTTCGGCGAGACACGAAGCAGACAGTTTGCCGGCGAGGAGACTTTAGAAGGATTTTTTGTTGTCGATGTGAAGACCGGCAAAGTTTATGAAGGGCTTAATCGCAATGACTTTCTGAAAAAGATTGAAGAACACTTGGGTAGTCGACAATTTCCTGATATGAGGACGCTTCCTGGTGAAATAGTGCGGCGGAGGTGACGGTCAAAAAGCTATAGTAGAAAAACGGGGTAGGGATAAGATTGATCTTGGTGAAATCTCGGAGCTCCGGGGGCTTCATGGAGAAACTCTACTGCATTATCTCGCTATCGAGAATTATGCCGAAGCCGTATCTTGGCTGTGTGGCAAAGGAGTTGATTGTAATGTGGTGAATCGTCTTGGTAGCACTCCATTGATTGATGCAACAGTTTTGGAGTTGAAAGAGATGGTGGCATTGCTTTTACAGATGGGGGCCGATCCTAACTCTCACCGGCCAATACCCCTACGACGGCCCGGAAAACCAGGTCTGGTTGAACCGCGCTTTCTTGCCAGGAAAGCGCTGGCCCGCTAAGCCTTAGCCAAGATGACGGGCCAGCCTGATTTTTTGGAGACAGACCGGGGTAGAATATCGCGGGTGGTGGTGACGCTGATCAGTGAATCGCCGGAGGTGGTGGAAGCGGAGGATCTGGGTGCGGGCCTGTCGACGGCGCAGGTGGCGGCAGCGATCGCGGCGGTGGAGGAGGCCTATGGAAGTGAGTTGCAGCGTCCGTATGAGGGGCGCTGGCTGGCGCCGGAGGAAGCGTGCGAGGTGATCTTCCGGTTCGACCCGCCTTTGGATGCGGCGTCAGAAGGGAACGATCCACTGGAGGGGATCCAGGCGGTGATTGAGAACGCGCTGAGTTATGAGGTGTGGCCGGACGAGGAAGAGCTGGAGGATGATAACGAAGAGGAAGCGGATGAACCGGAGTATGAGGTGCCGCTGGATGTGCTGGTGCAGGCCCTGCCGGGTGATCCGGCGCAGGACGGGGTTTTCCGGCGGAAACGGATTTTGCTGGCGGACATGGACAGCACGATTCTGGCGGGGGAAACGCTGGATGAAATGGCGGACCGGCTGGGCCTGGGCGAGCGCATATCGGGCATTACGGCGCGGGCGATGCGCGGTGAGCTGGATTTTGAAGCGGCGCTGCGGGAACGGGTGGGACTGCTGGCGAGGCTACCCTCGGAGGTGATCGCGGAGACCCTGGCGGAGCTGGAGTATTCGGCCGGGGCAGCCGAGCTGGTCGCGACGATGCGGAGTTGGGGGGCGCGCTGCGTGCTGGTCTCCGGCGGGTTCAAACCGTTTACGAGCGCGGTGCGGGAGGAGCTGGGATTTCATGAAGATCTTGCCAATGATCTGGTGCTGGATGAAGCGAGCGGGACGTTCACCGGGGAGGTGCGGGAGCCGATCGTGGATCAGTCGACCAAAGAGAAAACGCTCCTCCGCCTGTGCGGGGAAGAGGGCGTGCCCGTAAGCGCAGCAGTCGCGGTAGGTGACGGCGCGAACGATCTGGGCATGATCCTGCGGGCGAGTGAAGCGGGCGGCCTGGGCGTGGCCTATTATGCAAAACCGCAGGTGGAAGAGGCTGCGCGATTCAATATCCGCCACGGAGACCTGACGGCGCTGTTATATATGCAGGGAATCGCGAAGACGGAATTTGTGGTGTGAATGAGGGTATGGGGCTATCGATGATTTTGTTGAGTTTTCTGTCGACACCAACCGAAGTTTAATCTAAGCCTTTCCTCCAAGGATGGTGGGCTTCTACGGCAGCCATTCGATCACTCCCTCTCCTCTTCGGCAACCCGATACTGCCGAGACCATGATTGCCTGCCTGCAAGGCCACGCCGGAGGTTTGCCGCCTCAAGACTTTCTGGAGGATGGAGAGCCGCTGCTGGATGCCAACTGCGCATCCGCAGACAGTGCTCCGATTGAATCCTCATCCACCGATGCACCCGAACCGATGACCGGGGAGAGATTGCGTCAGGTGATCGAAAAGGTGGCCGAGTATGGCCCGAACCCGGTGGGGCACCAGATCCGCTTTGAGTTGGAGGGGGTCGGCATGACGTGCATCTATGACGAGACCCATGACCGGATGCGGATCATCGCGCCGATCCGGCACTACACGAAGGTGACCGCAGCCCAGCGCGACGCGATGATGTGGGCGAATTTCCACACCACCCTGGATGCTCGCTACTGCGTCAGCGAAGACATTCTTTACGCTGCCTTCATGCATCCGCTGGGCAGCCTGACAGAAGATCAAGTGCTGAGCGCGGTCTATCAGGTGCTGAGTCTGCACCGGACATTTGGGGATCAATACAGCTCTGGACTGCTGAAGTTTATCCCGGAGGATTATCAGGACTAAACCCAGGTTGAGGCTCAGGCCATCCGACGGGCCGCACTGAGGTGCTGGCTTGAATGACAGGTGGATTGTCAGGCATAAGGACAGGGTTTCCCAACTCGCTCTTTCCATCCATGCCTGACGCCTTCACCGCCTCTCCACCATCCGCGCCCAACCCGGCTGACCCAGAGAATCACGCTCTACTGGAAGCCCTGGCCGCACAGTATCCCACCCTCGGCTCGGCACTGGCCGAAGTGGCAGGCCTGAAGGCGACCCTGCGCCTGCCCAAGCGGGTGGTGCACGTGATCAGTGATGTGCACGGGGAAGCGGGCAAACTACGGCATGTGATCAACAATGCCTCCGGCAGCATCCGGCCGCTGGTGCACAATGTCTTCCGCGGCCGCCTGAGCGAGAGAGAAATGCGCCGCCTGTTAAGCGTGATTTATTACCCTCAGGAATTCATTGATATGATGATGGATGGCCCGCTGGCAGATGATCATTGGCGCCGCCGCTGGACCGGGGAAACCTTGCGCCACCAGTTCGAAATCATTCGCATGCTGTCGCGGAACTATCGCCTGCGGGAAATCCAGGAACGGATTCCGGCTGATTATCATGAGCTGTTTATGGAACTGCTGGGCGGCAGCTCCGCCCTGCGCGTTCACGATTATCTGAATGAAATGCTGGACGCCCTGGCGGCTTATGGCCGTGACCTGAGCGCGGTGCGGGCGGCCTCGCGGCTGGTGAGAAATCTGGCAATCAGCGAACTCATCGTGGCGGGTGATCTGGGAGATCGGGGCCCTCGGGTGGACCGGGTGATCGACTATCTGCAGCAGCAGCCGCATGTGTCGATCGTGTGGGGCAATCATGATGTGGACTGGATGGGTGCCTGCCTGGGGCAGGAAGCGCTCATCGCCACAGTGCTGCGCTTCAGCCTGCGCTACCGGCGGCTTTTCCAACTGGAAGAAGGCTACGGCCTGCTGCTGCTGCCGCTTGAGCAACTGGCGCGCAAGGTTTACGCGGACGATCCGGCGGAGCTTTTCTACAGCAAACAACCGGGAATGCGGGATCCGCTGCTGGTGGCGCGGATGCAGAAAGCGATCGCCATCCTGGAACAGAAGCTGATCGGGGAGACGACGCGTCGGCATCCGGAGTGGGAGCTGGAACATCGCAATCTGCTACACCGGATCGATCACCGCGAAGGGACGGTTGAGGTAGACGGCACCCGTTACCCATTGCGTGACCGTTATCTACCGACCATTGCGCCGGAAGCTGATCCCTATGAGCTGACGATGGAGGAGCGCGAGTGCATGGACCGGCTGAGGGAAAGTTTCATCACCAGCCCGCGCCTGTGGCAGCATATGAAATGGGTGGTGAGCCGCGGCAGCATGTATACCGTGCGGGATCGCACGGCGATCTTTCACGCCTGTGTCCCGGTGGACGAAGCGGGAGAACCATTAAGCCTGGAAATCGAAGGGCACCGTGTAGCGGGACGGGCGATGATGGATGCCTTTGACACAATTATACGCCGGGCCTATCGCGCAGGAGCAGACCGGGCCCGCCAGGATGACTTGGACTGGTTTTATTATCTGTGGTCCGGGCCGTGCTCGCCGCTGTTTGGCAAAGATCGGATGACGACATTTGAGAATTATTTTATCGAAGCAGAAGAAACGCATGTGGAAACGCGGAATCCGTATTTTCAACTCGTGCACGAAGCGGAATTCTGCCGTCGTATCGGTGCGGATTTTGGGGTGAAACCCGATGAGAATATGCTCATTGTGAACGGTCACGTGCCGGTAAAAGTAGAAAAGGGCGAAAAGCCGGTAAAGGACGGCGGTAATGCGGTGACGATTGATGGGGCTTTCAGTGAAGCCTATGGTGACCGGGGATATACTCTGGTCCTGTCGCCGGAAGATATTAGTCTGGCGGAGCATCATCATTTCGAAAGCATTCGTGATGTGCTGGAAAATGATGCGGATATCGTGCCGACGGTGCAGCGACTGCGAGAGTTTCATCCGCATCGCCTGCGAGGTGATACGGAGGAAGGCACGAAGATCCGTCAACGCATTGCGGCATTGGAAAAGCTGATCGAGGCCTACCGGCAGGGAGTGATGGCGGAAGGGTGAAGATTTAGCTTGACCGCAAGGTCGAAAGATAACAGACTTAAGCTGTTCTATTGAACAGTTATGGGTGCCAACAGCAAGATCGAGTGGACACATCATACTTTCAACCCTTGGTGGGGTTGCGAGAAGGTCAGTCCTGCGTGCCAAAACTGTTATGCCGAGGCTTGGGCGAAACGGACAGGGCATGCGGTTTGGGGCAAAAAATCGCCGAGGCGATTCTTTACGGAGGCCCACTGGCGCGAGCCTTATCGTTGGAATCAACAGGCCGAGTCCAAACAGCAAAGAAAAAGGGTATTCTGCGCAAGCATGGCGGATGTCTTTGAGCAACGCAGAGACTTAGATAGATGGCGTTTAAAACTGTGGCAAGTCATCGAGGATACACCTTGGCTAGACTGGCTATTGCTTACCAAAAGACCACAAAATATTTCACGATGTGTCAACCGCCAAGACTGGCCAGACAATATCTGGATCGGGACAACGGTAGAGAATCAGGAAACGGCAAATGAGCGATTACCATCGCTACTATCTATTCCTGCTAAAATTAGGTTTCTTTCTTGTGAGCCACTCCTTGGAGAGATTGACCTATCGTTCTGGATCAATCAACCCGAGTTTTTTTCTATTGACTGGGTGATAGCGGGTGGAGAAAGCGGACCAAAATCTCGACCGATGAATCCTGATTGGGTTATCTCACTTCGAGATCAGTGTATGGCTCTCCGTATCCCATTTCATTTCAAACAATGGGGGCACTGGGCGCCTGAGTATTGTTTCCCTGAACTTTCCGCTCAAAAACTCCTGTTCGATAATTCCACAAACTATTTAGTTCCGATCGGAAAACATCGTTCTGGGAGACAACTAAATGGAGAGTATTGGGATGAATTCCCATGCCAACTCAAAGTCAAGTAGGAATGCCCGAAGCCAAAGACGACTTTTATCAAGATCGGGAGCAGGCTCGTATCAAACATGCTTTGCTGAAAGACTATCTCCCTAACCGCGTTTACAAAGTCTCCCACAAATGGCGCAACATAATAATAGTGGATGGATTCGCCGGCCCGAACGAAGTCAGATCTCCAGGTTTGGATGACTCTTCATTTGGATCAGCCGTGGCGGCATTACGTCCCGCTCTCGAAAAAGTAAGGTCCATGCGATCTCGATTCTTTTTCCCGTTACGATTTCAGTTAGGCTTTGTCCTTGTGGTGGTGCTTCTGGGCACGGGACTGTCGCAAGGGGCAAGCGCGGCGAATGATTCCTGGGGCCGCCTCGTCGCAGACGGCCTTCGCACCGGGCAGAGCTGGACCGTGAATTCTGTCTTTGCGGTGACCGAGCTTAACAATCCTGATTTTGAGGAGCTGCTGGCATTGAAAGAGGCACGGAAAAAGGCAGGCACGGTCATGGCCGGGCCCCTGCATGCGTGCCGGGTTGAGCAGGGGGAAGCAGGGCAAGGAGCGGCGAACGATCCGGTGACCTCGCCGGGGGAGGTCGAGCTGCTGCCGCGGGTTGGAATGCTCATGCCCCCGCAGGAAGAAGATTGGATCACCGTGCGGGTGCGGGCGACGGACAGTGAAGCACTGCTCAGGTTGATGGATTACCAGGGGATGGCCTGCCGAGTGCACGGCCGGGTCCATGAGATGAACGGAATCGGATTTTTTGAAGCGGATGTCCCGGTCGCCCAACTGAAAGCGATGGAAGCGCTGCGCGAAGCGGGGCTGCTCAGCATTCGCCCGGTGATTGAACCGGTGACGCGAAAAGGCACGGTTACCTCTCAGGCAGATTTTGCGATGCAGGCCGAACGTCTCCGCGTGCTGGAGCCGGGATTTGACGGCACGGGGGTAAAGATCGGCGTTCTGAGTGATACCTTTGATGCGCGCGGCGGCGCCGCGGGGGATATTGCGAGCGGTGACCTGCCTGCGGATGGTGTGGAGGTGCTGCAGGATCTGGCCTCGGGATCGGATGAAGGGCGGGCCATGCTGCAGCTGATCCACGATCTGGCCCCAGGGGCAGACCTCGCCTACGCGACGGCGTTCACGGGGCAGACAGGCTTTGCGAATAATATCCAGGCGCTGGCTGATGCAGGTGCAACGGTTATCGTTGATGACATCGGTTACCTGGATGAGCCGGCCTATCAGGACGGTATCGTTTCGCAAGCGGTGGATGCCGTCGCGGCGCAGGACGTGGTTTACCTGAGTTCGGCGGGGAACAGCGGCACGGAAGGGTTTGAGCTGGTCGACGCGGGCCTGGCGATCGATCCGGTTTACTCGAATGACTTCATCGATCTCAATCCGGGCAGCGGGTCCGATACTCGACAGTCCGTTACTCTTCAGCCGGGGCAGCAACTGCGCCTGGCCCTCCAGTGGAATCAGCCTTTTTTCACCGCAAACGGAATCACCTCAGATCTGGATCTGTTTGTGATTAATCCCACGACAAACGGAGTGCTGGCGTCATCGACCTTTGACAATCCGCTGTTTCAGGAGGCGTTCGAAACCATTCAGCTGACGAATAACTTTTCCGTGCCGCGCACGGTGGAGATCGTCATCACGCGCTTCAGCGGGCCGATCCCAACGCGAATCAAATACATCAACTACGGCAGCAATCCGCTGGTCTATGAGTATGACCGGGACGGCAGCACGATCAACGGCCATCCGGGAGCGAAGGGGGCGCTGGGAATCGCGGCGATCCCGTATTTTGACCAACTCAACCCGGAGCCTTTTACTTCGGCAGGGCCCGTCACGATTCTTTTCTCCCCGGCGGGTCAGCCTCTGGCGGAACCAGAGATTCGGGCCAAGCCGGACCTGGCCGGAATCGACGGAACAGACACGACCTTTTTTGGTTCCGATGCAGAGGGAAATGGCTTTCCAAATTTTTTCGGCACTTCAGCCGCCGCACCGCATGTCGCGGCCGTAGCCGCGCTGGTGCGTGGAGCCGACCCGAACCTGAACCGTGAGCAGGTGATCGCAGCCTTGACCGCTTCCGCTAACCCGGACGCCGGCGCACCGGGATTCGACGATCTCACAGGAGCAGGACTGGTGAACGCAGTCCGCGCGGTTCTAGGGATCAATGAGGCGGAGGATCCACCGCTCGAGGAGAACTTTGATTTGGCTGCCGTGCCCGCAGACTGGAAAGCCGTGCAGGGAGGGAGCGCCCGGATCAGTTTCACGGGTGAACCGGGTGGCTCGAACGAGCTTAACCTGGGACGGAGCGTGTTTGGGATCGAAGCGTACAACCAGGTCGATATCGAAATCACCCGGCCGGCCGGAGCCTCGTTAACGCTCAGTTTCAGTCAGCGGGAGCGAAGCGACAGCGATCAGGCCATGAGCGAGACGTTTACCGGCCAGCAGAATTCTGACGGGGTGGCGGTCAGCGCGGATGAAGGGTCGACCTGGACCCGGCTGGTCAGCCTGACCGGCAGCAATTCCTCAAACTCTCAGCGCCTGTTTTCTTTTAATCTGGACGATGCACTCGCGGGGAGCGGTGCGCCCGTAACTACGCCAGATGCCTTACTTGTACGGTTCCAGGCTTTCGAACCGGGCAGCGCCAGCGGACAGGGACATGTTTTTGACGATATATCCGTGATCGCTCAGATCGATCCCGGGCCGGCTTCGCTCAGCACGCCGGCAAACGTGACAGCTCAGAGCGGTGAACCGTTTCTCATTACGACTTTGACCACCAGTGGCGGGGAGCCGACAACGCTGTTCGATCTGACTCTAACGGTGAACAATGGGACGCTGACGCCCGCGGATTGGGGGGGAGGCCTCGGGTCGTTTCCGGCATCAATTTCCGGAGCGGAAACGGCCGAATTAATCCTAACCGGATCGACAACCGAGATTGATGGCGTGCTGACGAACGGAATCAATTACACAAGTAATCTGAATTTCGTCGGAACCGATACCCTCCAAGGCGAGTTAAGGGTCAGCACTTCGCAGCAGGAAGACCCGCCCGCTCCACAACCCGTCGTGACCGGAAATACGACGATTACCGTGACAGGCACCCCATTCCAGGTCTGGCTGAATCAGTTTTTCCCGCCCGTGGAATTGGCAGATGCGACGCTGGAGCAGTCGACCTGGGGATTGCTGGCCAACTCTGACCTCGATGGGTTTCCAAACATTGTTGAGTATGGCTTCGGGCTTTCCCCCATAAACGGCCTGGTTCCCGAAAATTCCCTTCCACAAACGGAAGCAAGCCCGGGCGGGACAGTCCGAATCACTGCACGGGTGCGCAAGAACGACCCGGACCTGGAAATCACGCCCGTCCTTTCAACGACTCTCGACGACGGTTCCTTCGGCGCAGTCAGTGCAGGGACATTGAGAGAGATCAGCCGGACCTCTGCGGGCAGCGAATTCGATGACGTAGTCTACGAGTTTGTCCCCGGCACCGGCTTTGAGAGAGCTTTCGTCCAGTTTGAGGTCAGTTACAGCGCTCCCTGAGGCGCTTCTGCCAATGGCGGCATTATTATTGCTATTTTTACCGGTCGGCCAGTAGGGTGCCCGTCCCATGTCTGATTCTCCTGCTTCGCCGCCGTCCGCTTCCACGCCTTCACAGACCCAGTTTCAATCCAGGTCGCTCGCCCAGCTTAGTCCCACGCGGGTTCTGCATGTGGGCTGTGGAAATATGAGTAAACGCTGGCTGCAGGTGGCGCAGGAAACACCAGAGATCGAGCTGGCCGGGCTGATTGATCTGGACAAAAATACCGCGATGGAACGGGCCGGAGCGGCAGGTCTGGAGCATCTCCCTATTTTTACAGATTTGGATCTGGCGCTCGCAGAAATACAGCCGGACGTGGTGTTCGATGTGACCATTCCCAAGGCGCACACGGAGGTGACCTGTAAATCGCTCGAGGCTGGCGCACATGTCTTTGGCGAAAAACCTCTGGCGGATTCCCCGGAGAATGCACGGCGCAGTGTCGAAACTGCCCGGCGAACGGGAAAACTGTATTCTGTAATGCAGAACCGCCGTCATCTCGACGCCGCGCAGACTCTTTGTGAGGTGATCGCAGGCGGACAACTGGGGCAGATTCACACAATTTGCAGCGATTTTTTTGTGGGACCGCATTTTGGCGGATTTCGTGAAGAAATGGAGCACGTGCTTCTACTGGATATGGCCATCCATACCTTTGACAGCGCGCGTCAATACACCGGGGCGGATCCGCTCAGCGTCTACTGTCATGAATGGAATCCGCCGGGGTCATGGTATGCCCACGGGGCATCAGCCATCGCCGTTTTTGAGATGACAAATGATATCGTCTACAGTTACCGCGGCAGCTGGTGCGCGGAGGGTTGCAGCACCAGCTGGGAATGTTTCTGGCGGATTATCGGCACGGAGGGATCTCTGACCTTTGATTTTCAGGGAGACATTATTCTGCAAACGGTGAAGGAACGCGGCGGCTTTCAGAGCGCGACGGATTCCATCTCGATACCGGTCAAAACATTTCCCGGAAAAAATGAAGGTCACGCCACTTTGATTCGGGAATTTATCCAGTGCGTTCGGGAACGCGAGGCAGGATTGGGAGAAAAGAGCGTACCGGAAACAATTTGCACGGACAATATCAAAAGTCTGGAGATGGTTTTTGGAGCGGTGGAAAGTGCGGAGAGCGGAATAAAAGTGACCCTTGGCGGGCTGATATAGGTTCGCGGCCGCGCAGGTTGAGAAATGGTTGGCACGGAAGTGGCTATGTTCTGCGCGGATACTCCCAGCAGAAAGCGCTTCATGAAAACGATTTCCGTAGTCATTCCGACCTGGAAACGGGTCGATCACCTGCAAAAAGTCCTGACATCCCTGAGCCATCAGACTCGGTTGCCGGACGAAGTCATCTGCGGCGTCCGCGAAGAGGACCAGCAAACGCGGGCATATCTTGCGGCAAAGGAGAATGATTGGCCGTGGCCCCTGTGCGTGGCAAGAGTCACCGGCCGCGGGGTGGTCGGATCGATGCAGGCTGGGGCAGATTTAAGCCGGGGAGATCTTGTTTGCCTGTTTGACGATGATGCAGAGCCTCTGCTGGACTGGATTGAGCTGGCTGAAGAGACCTTCAGGCAAATGCCAGACCTGGGAATCCTCGGTGGACGTGACCTTTTACAGGATCATCCGGGACCGAGGCGCCGGGAAAAAACGACGGCACATGTAGGAATAATTACCCGCTTTGGGCGGGTGTATGGAAACCACCACCGCGGCCATGGCGGCCCAAGAGATGTAGATATTCTCAAAGGATGCAATCTTGCGATGCGCGGCGAACTTATCCGGGAGGCCGGTTTCGAGCAGGTATTGCGGGGAAACGGTGCACAGGTACACTGGGAGATGGCCCTTTGCGCCGATATCCAAGCGATGGGGTACCGCGTAGTCTATGATCCGGCCTTACAGGTTATCCATCATATTGCTCCGCGGCATGGCAATGACTCGATTCACCGGGGATATTTCGATGAACAGGGATTTCGTGACATGACATTTAATGAGGCTTATGTCATGATTTCCCGCGATTTACCTCATCGATTTGCACGAGCTTGCTGGAATTTCATCGTGGGCTCCACTATCTGTCCAGGTTATCTCAGATTTATCCTCAAGAGAGATTTAGACTGGACTGAATTTCGAAAGCGTCGGCAAATTGCGGAGCAGGCCCATGAGGAGGCCGAAGCGGAGACTCGCCGTTCGGGTCGAGCCAAGGTTGACGTCCCGGCCATGATCATGCAGGGTTAGGAAAAACTTAGCCTGGTTTTTAACCATTCCTATGCGCTGCCCCAGCCAACTATTTTTTCTGCCCGTTGTCCTTATCACGCTGGGCTTCGGTTCAACAAAGCTTGCCGCCCAGTTTACGGATCAGCCGCAACCGGCCGCGGATCAGAATATTCTGAAGAATGGGGATTTCTCCTCGGGCGATCTCTCGGGCTGGCGTGGCCGGGCCGGTAAAGTGGTTTATCTGAGTAACACAGGCGAGATCGTGCCGGACCGGGCCGCGGGTTCTGACCCCGCACTGGTAATTGAGCTAAGCAACCGCGCTCAGGAAATCGAGCAGCGTTTTCGGATTCCCAGCCGGGTAACCGAGTTTATTCTTCTCTATCGCGCCCGGCTGGTCAGCGAGGAAATGAGCAGCGCGAAAATAGATGGATCTCTGGAGGCGCGGGCAGGTGATCTGGCCGGTTACAGTCTGTGGCTCGAGGTGCCTCAAGGAGGTGAATGGACACCATTTTTCCTCCCCCTCAAACTGCCGGCGAGGATGACGGGCAGCGCAACCCTGACCCTGACTTTCCCGCCAGGCAGCGGTCAGCTTTTTCTCGATGACATCTACATCATCTCCCGGGAAGACTTTGAAAGGGAACCGTCAACCCAGCAGGAAAAGTTCAAATTGCCAAATATGCCAGACACGAAGGAGTAAAATCAGCCTCGCCCACGGTTGAAATTGGCCATGGCGCGATCGGTCTCGCGTTTGGCGACTTTGGCTTTCAAATCTTCCCTCTTGTCCGGCGCAGCTTTACCCCGCGCGGCGGCGATTTCTGCCTTCACCTTTCCGTTTTTCCAGTAAAGCTTGAGAGCAACCAGGGTGTTGCCCTTGCGGTTGGCATGATCGGCCAGCTCTTCGATCTCGCGCTGGTGCAAGAGCAACTTCCGGCGGGCGCGCGGTTCGTGATTTTCATGGCTGGCATGTTCATAGGGTTGGATGTCCAAGCCATATAGCCAAGCCTCCCCGTGCTTTATCTCGGCGTAGCTGTCCACGAAATTTGCCTTACCATTTCTCAGGCTTTTTACCTCCGTGCCCTTCAACACCAGCCCTGCTTCGTATTTTTCCTCAACGTGATAGTCCCTCAGGGCACGCTTGTTGCGCAGGATTTCCTTGGGCGGAGCGGACGTCGCGGTGCTTGTCTTGCCTTGGGAACTTGATGCTTTCTTTTTGCTGCTGCTGGATTTCGCCTTGGCCATGGCTTAAGAAAAATTCATGGGAATGGATTCCCGCGGAGGGATCTCAAGCATCTGGTTTGGGTATGGGAATGATTCACGGACGCGTCACTGGGTCCGCCGCGGGGTTAACAGATCATAACCGGTCAGCAGCACGCCCCGAGGAGCTCTTTTTCGCCAATTTGATTGATTGATATGAACGTTTTCCACGTCGACTTTCTATTGGCAGGGCTTGCCGCGGCTGGCTTGGCGGTTTGGCAGCCTATACCGTCCGTGAGTGGCTGACCATGGAAACCTGATCATTCCACTCGTGGATCTGCCGCCCTCCCGGTGTCACCCTCCTCTCGCGTCGATTCCTTTCTTTCTCAAAAGCCTTTAACTAACGCCCCTGAGCCGTGCCAAAAGAACCTTCTGACCGCACTCCCCCCAGACCGCCAGAAAACGTGACCGTGCATGAAGTGCCGGACGGTGATGGGATCCCGGAGAACATCCGATTTATCGGAGACTTCGAGCTGCTCAAGGAAATCGGGCGGGGATCGATGGGTGTGGTTTACAAAGCGCGGCAGATCTCTCTGAACCGGGTCGTTGCCCTCAAGATGATTCTCAGCGGTCAATTTGCCTCCCGCGAGAGCATGGGCCGCTTCAAACGGGAAGCCGAGGTGGCGGCTGAGCTGCAGCACCCAAACATCGTCACGATCTACTCTGTCGGAGAAATCGACGGCCACGCCTATTACGTGATGGACTATGTGCAAGGGCGGAACCTCGCAGAAATGGTCGCGGACATGCCCCTGCCCTGGCAAACCGCCGCGCGCTACATGCGCAAAGTGGCGGCCGCCGTGGACTACGCACACAGCAAGGGGGTGCTGCACCGGGATCTCAAGCCGCAGAACGTGCTGGTCGATGAATTTGATGAACCCCGCATTCTGGACTTCGGCCTTGCCCGCAAAATGGAGGATGAAAGCGAATTCACCCTGAGCACCAATGCGATTGGCAGCCCGAGCTATATGCCGCCGGAGCAGGCGCAGGGTTTTCATCATCTGGTCAGCCCCCGCAGCGATGTCTACGGCCTGGGCGCCATTCTTTATGAGGTGCTGACCATACGCCCGCCGATGATGGCAGGGACGGTGGCCAAGACCCTGGAAATGGTGGTCAATGCTGAACCCATTCCGCCAAAGCGCGCAAACCCTTCCATCCCGGATGACCTGAATACGGTCTGCCTGAAGTGTCTGGAGAAAGATCCTGCGCGCCGCTATGGAAGTGGCGAAGAATTGGCGGAAGAGCTCGACCGGGTGATTGAAGACCGGCCCATCAAGGCCAAACCGATCGGCCCCATAACGCATGGCCTGCGCTGGTGCCGCCGGAACAAGGCGGTCACCGCTTTGGCGGCCAGCATTATACTGCTGCTCGTCGCTTCGAGTGTCATTTCGACAACTCTTTGGGTGCAAACGCAGCTGGCCCTGGAAGAAGCCAAGCGCCAGGAGAAGGCGGCGGATGAGGCTCGCATGGCCGCATTACAGGAAAAGGAAATTGCGGAGGAGGAACGGAAAAAGGCTGAGGCGGCTCGGGAAGATGCGGAGTACAAGGCCTTCATCGCACGGCGAAATTACGATCAGCTCCAGGAAGCGCGTCGTCAGGTTATGGCCGCGGTCCAGGAGCAGGATCAGCTTGAACAAAAACTGGCGGAGGAGTCCACCCGGACTGAACAGATCACCCAGGCAGCGGAGGAATTGGCTCAGAGGGCGGGTCTGCAGAATGTGCCACCGGGACTGCTCAAGGCGATGAATCTGCTCGACGAAGGCCGGAACGCAGAAGCGCTGGCACAATTGGGAACTTACCTGGAAGAAAATCCTGGGGATTCCGCCGCAGCCGCGAGAGCCCTCCGTCTGCTCACGGAGATCAGTTGGGCCAAGCCGCTCTATCCACCCCTGGAACATACTCATCCGGTGATCAAGGTCGCGATGAGCGACGACGGGCAACGTTTCCTGACCGTGACAGAAGACAACGAAGTCTTTGTGTACGACTCGGCCAGTGGCGAGAAGGTCGGGGGCGCCACCGCGCCGCAGAAGATCGCTCAGGTCATCATCAGCCCGGCGGGGAAACACGTGGCGATGGTGTTGGAAGAAAACCTGGATGTCGTCATTTGGAGTCCGGACGAAGATCGACAGTTTCAGGCTGGCCGTCTTTATCTCAGTGAGTCTGCTAAAGCGGCGATCGCCGCAGCAAGAGCTGAGGAAGTAGTGTCAGGTCAGATCACGGTGCTTGACGCGGACATTCGCGCCCGGGCACTGGAGCAGATTGTGGATTTCAGTGACGACGGGCAGCGCCTTGTGCTTTTGGCGAAAAGGAGAGAGACCGGTTCGGCTGAGATCCAGGTCGTGGATCTGTCCAGACGCGAAGTGGTGTGGGAACGTTCTCTGGGCGAAGCTTCATCCAATGAGGTGCCTTCAAACCTTGCCTTTCATCCCAGTGGCAATGCTTTTCTGACTACCTCGCTCTCGAGCAGCGCTTTTTTCCCGCTGAACAGTGAATCCGCGGGCTGGCAACTACCCCTTCAGTCCGCGGAATCTTCCTCCGATCTCCTTCTGAGTCCGGCAGCGGGTTTCTCCCGGGACGGAAATCGTTTCTTCATTCTGAATCATGGCAAGACCGCAACGGGTGATGCCCGCTCCGGTAGATTCTTTGATGAGTCTCCCGTGCCCGGAGGACTGGAGAATGCCGGCTTCACGGCGGATGGTTCGGTTGCCTTGGGGATCGATCAGGAGGGCATGATCTATCTGTGGAGTGTGGCGACGGGTGAACGCATTGGCAGCCCGCACAAGACAGATCCGGGAACGATTGGTACGCCTAATCTGGGTGATGCATTTCTATATATCTCGCCGGAGGAGGGAGTTTGCCGCTTTGACTCCGTCCGCCGTGAAAGCTGCGTTCGTTTCCCTCTATCGGTCAGCACCGCGGTTCAACCCCAGCTGACCCCATCGTCCAGTGTTGCCGTAACGCTGAATGGAAACCGCAATTATGTCACAGCGTGGAGAGCCATTCCAAGCCGGGGGACCGCAGTCATTTTGCCGCACGGCCGGGGGCTGGAGAAGGCGACCTTCAGTGCAGACGGCTCCAGGGTGATGACCACGAGTCAGGATGGAGCCATGATGGTGTGGGATACACGCAGCGGAAAACGGCTGGCGGTAAGCAAACCCGTGGGAAGCGAAATTCTGCATGCGCAGTTTGACGCGAGTGGTCAGGCCCTCCTTGCCGGCACCGAAGACGGGCGCATCCTGCGCTGGGCCGGTGAAGAAGAGTTGACCGAGCTTCTTCAGGGCAGCGCTGGCATCAGTGCCATGGCTTTTGATCCGGAGAACGAGTTTGTAGTGGTCTCTCTCAAGAACTCACTGACTTCCTATGTCATCAGTTACCCGGAGGGCCGGCGTTTGGTTGAGCTGGAATCTCCTGCTCCCATGCAAACCCTCCTGCCAACCACGAATGCAACAGAGGAAGACGATGCCGACGAAGCGACGCGGCCCCGTCGCAGGACAGGACAAGGACCGGATGATCCTCCCCGCCGCCCCCTGCGGCCCGTCCAGCGTGTGGTGGTAGATCAACTGCAGGAGAGATTACCCGAGCAGTTGAGATTCCCCGGCAATATGGATTTTGACCGGATGGTCTTCAGTGTGGACGGGCGCTATCTGGCCCTCATCTCACCGCTCATGGTGAATGTATGGGAGCTGAACGATCTTGAAGCGGATCAGGGTGCCGAACTGGTGCTCCAACATTTTCTGCCGGATCGAAACAGCGACGGCCAGGAACTCTTGGCAGAACTCACGGACCTGGCAGGCAATCCGTTTGCCCTGCGAGTTCAAGCAGCCGGGAAGAGGGTGCTTAATCCTCAGGGGACCGATGATGTAAAGGTCGTAGATACCGTCCTGCGAAGGTTCAGCAGTCAGGTAGAAGTTGACGGGATTCTGGCTGGGTCCGCTTACGACGGGCGGGGTGAACTACTGGCTACTCTGGTAGGGAATGTGGCCCGGCTCTGGCGCAATGATGGGGGTGCGGAAACCCAACAGCTGGTCCATCCGGCGAAGCTCGTATCCGCAGTCTTTGATCCCTCTGGCTCACGTCTGGCGACCACGACGATGGATGGCCGTGTCTTTGTCTGGGATACAAAATATGGAATGCAGATGGGTGAAGCACTTGAGCACGAAGGGAGAGTCACCGATGTGCGCTTCAGTCAGGATGGCCAATGGCTGCTGACCGCCTCTGAAGATGGTGTCGCGCGCCTGCATGAGGCGCTCTGGCCCGTAGAGGGCGCACCATCCTGGTTGCCAAAGCTGGCGCAGGTCGCGGCAGGATCAGCAGGAAGCGCGGGAGACGAATCCATCGAAGCGGAGGGCAAGCTTTTGCAGGAACCTGCGCTGTACGAAGCCCGCCAGGAGTTGCAGAGCCAGCTGGCGCGGCTGACCGGAGGTGAAGCAGACACGGCAGGTCTGGCCGGCACGATGACGGGCTGGTTTGCATGGTTTTTGGCTGAACCAATGGCCCGTGGAGTTAATTCATCCTCCACCATGACAGGCGATGAGTACGCAGAGCGCGCCATGGCCACACGTTTACTGAGCCTGCTGCTCGAAGGCCGTGAACTGGGTGGAAAAATGAAAATGGGCATGGCCGGAGAGCTTCTCCGCACGCCCCAACCATGGGTTACTTTCGCTCTGGCCATGGAGAAACTTGGACGACTGGATGAGGCCCTGGAAAGTATCGCACTGGCTAAAGCCCTTGAACCAGAGAACCGGGAGTTTCTTGCCATCCAGCAGCGCCTGAAGAGCCAGGCTGCGGAGGGTTGAGGCGCATCCGGGTCATGTTTTTCCCCTTAACTAACTTTGGGGACAATATTGACATTTCCTGGATAACGCCCTACAACCGTGGTTGAAGGCCGAAGCGAAACTGGGCTTCGCGATAAAGCAGCCCGTCAGGCGCTGTATCGTTCGCTTCGAATTCCGACTCTCACAGCTATGACCACGACGAAACTTTGCGGCCTGCTCGCAGGCTTGGGTCTGCTGTATGCACTCCTGCCATCCGCTGCGCAGGCACAACCACCAAGCATTTACGACTTCGGTGACGGACCGATCGACTTTGAGAATACCTCCGTTAGCGGAACGCCTTTCAGTGACAATTTTGGCATTGATGGAGCGATCTTTCGCTCCCAGGGGTCGGATATCGTTTTCAGCTTCGCCAGTGGCACTCCCACGATTGAGGATGCAACCCCTACGGAAACCCGAATAGGCTCCACTCAAGAAGAAACAGACAATTCGCCATTTGGGTTTGTAACCGGTAATGACGGCGATCCGGCTAGCGATACCGTAGACACGCCGCGAAATGGCTTCACCGGCACCGGGCTTGATGAGTTTTTCCTGCGGAATGAGCCCGCTCTATCCAGTGATCTGACGCTTACTCTCGAATGGGTGAACGGAACAGGAACAGACCAGTTGTCCTTCCAGCTCTGGGATATCGATGGATCATCGAGCGGGAGGTCAGAACAGTATACCGTGAGCTTTTTCAGTGGCACAGAGTTGCTTGGCACGGTGGCAACACCAGAGGTCTTTGTGTCAGGACTCACTTCTTTGGATGGACTGCCGTTTACTGTTGCATTCGCTTCACCGGATCTTCGCCTGATCGATGAAGTGGTTATCGAGTTTACCGGCACCAAACTATCGGGTGTTGGAGTAGCCTTCGATAACTTTGACCCGGCACGGATTCCGGAGCCGGGTGCCGGAACTCTAGCAGCCATGGCCGCTCTTGGATTCCTCGCGCGACGCAAGCGCTGAGGGCCAGAGGGTGATGGCGCCCCCCCACCCGGGTGCCTTGGTCCAGGCTGGAGATCCACGATTGTGCGCGCGTGCCGGTGCGATGCGGGTCTTGTCTAGCCCTCTCCACCGGCGCATCTGGTCATTAACTATCGCGATTCAAGATACAGAATCTAAGAGAAAGCCCCTGCCGGTTGATCAGATCAACCAGCAGGGGCTTTGCAGTCAAAGATATGCGCCACTGTTTACGGCGTCCGTAGCGGAGCCAGTGGTTACTTGGCCGGAGTGAACTCGCCGCACCAGTCGTTGGCGGCGGTCTCGGGGAAGCGGGTTTCGAATTTCACTTCATCGTCAACTTTAAAGACGATGCTTTGAGGAGCGTTGCGGCGGCAGAAACCTTTGCCCGTCCCCGCGGAGGAGTCCCAGTAAAGACATGCCTGGCAGGCTTTCATTGTTGCGGTAGCAGATGCAGTATCCATGGTGATAATGAGTCAGTTTGCTGTAGTTACAGTGATTAACGATTGGTTGCGGTGTCATCAGACGGTTCGTTGTGACTTCGCCAATGGATGCGCAACGAATCGACAATGATCGCAATTCAGCGGCAGGCAAGGGCAAAAAGCAAAGAGTTGACGTTTTTTTGCGCCTTCAGCGCCATTCTTAGCGATAGCTTGCGCAGTTGCAGGGCCAAAAGGTCGCGGTCAATCCGTGTTTCCGCTATTTTTTCCAATCTTTCGCTTGGCTCCATGCCAGGCGGTAGGCTAAAACGGTGGTGCTTCGGCTAAGCCGCTTACCACGAAGTTTCCGGCGCGCGCCGCGCGAACGGGGCTGGTGGAAAATGCCGTTAGGAGGAGGGGTGGCTTACCCGGTGTGATCTGGCCCTGCCCGGATTTCTCTAAGACTTTTAGACTTTCCGCATCCCATTTATCTCCAGAACTTCGACTCGCCTTTATCCAACCGTTTCATTCGCACTTTTCCTATGAAGCTTCGCCCGATCCTATTCGCCTTGGCTGCCGCAAGTGTGGCCGTTCTATTTGCGGGTTGCACGACGACCTACATCACCCCGCTCTACACCGCTCAACCGGAGCTGATCATTGACAGCCCGGATAAAACCATTCCCGCGACCTCCAAGACCTTTCTTCTGAAACGCAACTGGGAGTATGGTCCCTGGGTCGTGAAAAAGGGTGCTCAGATCGTGTTTTACGCAGATGGACTGGGCACGTTCAGCGGCACGGTTTACAGCCAATACAACCTGGCCACGGAGATCCTGCACTTCCAAAGCATCCAGTATTCGGCTGATGGCAATCGTCTTTTCTCTTTCCCCGGCACGGATGTGGGTGCACGCATGCACATCCGCAACCCGTGGACGGATTATAAGTATGACATCAATTTCGGTTATGACCGGCGCTACTTCGATGATATTGATCACGTGAAGTGGCTGGCTCGCCTGCGCTTGCGTGAAACCGGCTTCGGCGACCCGGAAGCGATGACCACCAATTTCAAAGCCGGCACCACGGTAGACTACAACGCCGTTCAAAATATCGATCACATCCAGAGCGACGCGGAGAATCGCTAAGCTACGCGAGCATTGTCGCTGCCGGAAGAACGGAAAAAAATTCGCGCCACATGAAACGCGTGCTGAGCGCTTGGAGCTCCCCCTCCAAGCGCTCTTTTTTTGTGAGTCCTTCACTCGACGTGGTAGGACACGTTCATGCGAGCGCCAACGAAACCACCCTCGCCGATCGGGTTGGGCATGGGCAGCGAAAGATAGGAGAAACCATCGCCGATTCCATCGGAGACCGGAGATTCATCAAGAATCAGCCAGTCGCCTGGGGTTAAAGTTTCACTGGTCTCAAAAGACAGAGACGCACCAGGATGAGAATCTGCTTGCTGGTAGCGGAGACGAAAGGGATTGCCACTGCCGGTCTGTGTATCAATCCGAATAATGCTTGAGGGTTCGGTCTCGCCGAGGTTTAAGCCTAGGACCCATTCAGTGAGATGATTCCAGATATCGCCATCGCCATTGCCGAGCGGATCCCAGAATTCGAGAAAATCCGGATTACCATAAATCTCCGGAAAGGCGGAGGAAATCTCATCGTGGAGCGCGGTCAGGACCTGACTATTCCCGCCAAAACCCGCTACCCACAAAATGATACGCTGAGTAAATTCACGATTATCTTTCTTGGTTATGTCCGTGCCGGGGCCACCGGTATTCCAAAAGGTGTTGCGATCGAAAGTGCCAAGAACTCGACCGCGACCAATCTCCGCATAGCAGACGGCTGCTTCCTGCGGCGTAGTAGCGCCTTTCGGGACAGAAGCCAAACGGATGGCCGGCTCAGTAACAATAATGGGACTGACGCCCTCACCCTCAAATTCGACGCCAATATCCTGACCTGCGTCACTGATGACCTGATAATCATTTATAAAATGGGCCTCATCCCATGCACTGACCGTGAATACACCACCACCGCGGTCGGGCAGAAATTCCATCCCGAACTGAGCAGTGAGATCATTGTTACTGTCGAGTCCTTTGGTATTTCCAATGCCCACATTCGGCTCACTAAATAATCCCCCCATGGCACTGTCACTCCAGGCCACAAGCCCTCCGCCCTGCTTCACCCACTCCGCCACGGCATCTGCTTCCGCCTGGGTGAAGCGATGCTGGTTGGAGCCAAGAATAATCACCTTGTAGTCATCGAGAAAGTCCGGATCTGCTAAATCGACGGAAGCATCATAGCGCTCTTCCAAGTCGAAACCAACCTCTTCAAGCGCTTCACGGAATTGGGTGAAATCAAGTGCACCCGGAATTCCATCGACATAAAGGCGCATCTGATGAAAAGGCGGCGGTGCGTCCTCCGGAATATTTCCATCCGGATAAAAGACCCCTTCCTTAGTAACATAGCCGTACAGATAGAGGACTTTATAGTTTGGTGGACGGCGGACAAGAGCAATCCAATCTTGATCAGCATCAGCGGGCGGATTCCCGAGGCTGACACTCCCCCCACCCGAAACCGAGGTCACACTTCCTGACTGGAGAAAACCTCCATTGCGCGGATCAAACCATCTCACTTCAAACTCACCCGTGGCATCCGTCAGATTCAAATCAATATTCACGCTCGCATTATGAAAATAGACGGCATAGACTTCATCCTCACGGGCAAAGCAATAGGTAGTATTTGAGTCATCATTGTTTCCGACCAGTTCATTGCTATTGCGCATGCCGTAAAAAGGCAGGTGATCGCGGAAAAAATGAAGCGCGATACGGCAAACGTCCCAGAAGCGGTCGCGGCTGCGCCAATCCTGGCAGGAGAGATCTGACTGCGGATACTGATACCCGAAATACCATTCTACCCCGGCGCCACCGGCGAAAAGTGTGCCGTAGAGTGCATTTTTGCGGGCATTTTCCTGAGACAGATTTACTTCGTCAATCAAGCTTTGATTATTCTGGTCTATGTAAGGCGGATCTGGGGCAAGTGCTTTACTTGCATCACCCGGTTCGTCTGTAGCGACGACCCAGAGTTTATCAGCGTCCCGAGATTTATTAACCCATTGGAGCACCCGTTTATGGACGTTGATGAAAGCCGGATTATTTGTCTGTAAGGAAAAGCCAGTTAGTTCTGATTTGTCTCCCAAGAGATCATTGGGATCTCTTCCGTTATGAATCACAATGAGGTGATTGTAGGGATCATGATCATGGAAATATTGAGCCATCGCCTGGCGCTGCTCCGTCGTCTGGTCAATTGGTTTGGGCTGGGTCCCATTTTCCTCCCCGAGATTCCAGTTGAGCGCGAGATGATGGGAATAACGCGCGATTAATTCACGATAGTAGAGTTTCCGCTCAACGCCCAGATCTCCATTGTCGAGGAGTGTTTCGTTCTCTGTCTCCTGGGTCTTGAAGTGGAGATACATGCCCAGGGCGGTTCCATGCGCAAACACAACTTCCCACTGATCAAGCCGTGAACAATCCATACGCATCCGCTCGTTGTAATTCAGGTAAGGAAAAACGTTCCGATCATCTCCGGCGATATTCATGGGGATGAATGAGAAAACATTCATCTGTTCAGATGCGAGATAATTGATCGCACCGATGATTCCTTTGCCGCGTCCGTCACCGCCCCAAGTGGGATCACCTTCTTTCCAATCCTGCTCATGCGCGTCCCAGTTTTTTACCAGATTATCCTTTTGACCATCCGTCTTGAACGGCCCATCGAAATCTTCGTAAGCAAGAAAGTTCTCGGGCGCATCCGCTCCGACCTTAAGGAAGTAGTCACCAGTTTCTTCAAATTGCAGATATTTATTACCCACGTAGCTGAGTCTTCCCTTACCGCGAAAATCCCGCCCCCGTTTGTCGGTCGGCTCAATCTGAAAAGAGCCTGTTCCTCCATCGAAGCTTACTGGTGTCCCAGCATCCGGATCGGAGCTGGCATGGATATTATCACCTTCACGGAACGAAACCGAGTAATTCCAGAGACCCTCTTCATCCGGAGCAAAATGGACCCGCCAGATATTTCCATCGGTCGCTCCGGTATCACCGGCATTTCCATCGGCAGCATAGTAGCCCGGGACAAGGTAGGTCTTTCCGCTTTCGGGATGAGAGAAAGTAACGTTGAGGCGGTAATTTGTGAAGGGATTAGGAGTTTGGTCCTCACCGGAGTTTGGCCCCTCAAACGCAATGGTCACACGGTGCCACTTTTTGAGCTCACCATAAATCCCCGCAGAGGTGGTGTTGAGCGCGGCCGATGGCTCAGGATCACCCGGGGCAGGATCTGGATCTGGATCTGGTTCGCCTCCGCCACCATTACCATCAACCAAAGTGAAGTTTACCGTGAGCGAAGTGCCCGCGGTTCCATTTGCACCACTACTGGTGTAGGGAGTGGCGATGATGGAGTGGCTGCCCAACGGAATGGTGCCGTCATTATAATTACCATCGGAATCTCCAAAAAGCGTGTAGGGAGCAGCGCTCTCGGTCCTTGAAGCGATCGTTCCACTGAAAAGAACGCTGCCCACCGTAGCAGGATTGGTTTCCGCGCGCACATTGAGATTGCTGTTTCCGTTTGGCAGATCCCGGATATCGATCGTCGATCCTTCTGTGATGGTTTGAATGTCCTGGTCACTCGAAGAATTGACGAGGACCAGACTGGTCACAGCTTGCTGCGCATCGGCGAAATTGACGGTTGCCAAAAAGATCGCGGCGCACGGCACCGCTATAAACTTTGTAAGCTTCATACGAGGACAGAGGTTAGATGGACAAACGAACGGTAGTACGACTCCTGATCAAGGACGCCCTTAAGTTATATTATCAGAATGAACCTGCCTTTCATTTCGTCCAGTCTCCGTGTTGTGTCAAATCAAACCATCTCGGCGGCAAACCATTCGGGATCAAATTCCATGAAATCCTCGGCTTTTTCTCCGGTGCCAACAAAGCGGCAGGGCACCTTAAGTTCATGCTGAATGGCCACGACGACGCCTCCTTTGCCGGAGCCATCGATCTTGGTGACAACCAGACCAGTGAGTTCCATGTGTTTGTTGAATTCTCTGGTCTGGACAACAGCATTTCCGCCTGTGCTGGCATCGACGACGAGGAACACTTCATGCGGGGCGCTTTCATCATTCTTCTGCAGAACCCGCCGCACCTTGGAAAGCTCTTCCATGAGATTGTGCTTCGTGTGCAGACGGCCAGCGGTGTCACAAATCACAAAATCAATGCTATTCTTTTTCGCCTTCTGCCAGGCGTCATAGCAGAGAGCGGCGGGATCCGCGCCATACTTGCCTTTCACCACTTCAACCCCGAGGCTTTCTCCCCAAAGTTCTAATTGCTCAATAGCCGCCGCGCGAAAAGTATCACCCGCCACCATGATGGAGGAATAACCGCGTTCCTGCAGCAAACGGCAAAGTTTGGCACTGGAAGTGGTCTTGCCCGTGCCATTGACGCCGACCATAAGCACGACCTTGGGCCGGCCATCTACCAGCGGCTGGATCGGTTGTGGCTTGGGCGGCAGCACAGCTACGATCTCCCGGCGAGTCTCCTGCTCGACTTCATCGGCCGTGACCCGATAGCCGCGGAGGCGCAGCTTATCGATTATTCTCTGAGTCATGGGCAGACCAAGGTCTGCGCGAAAAAGCTCTTCTTCGAGTTCGTCCCAGTCGACCGGTTTCCCGGCGATCTGATTGATGATGTTGCGAAGAAATTTCATAAGGCCCTAGTGTAGGACATCGGCCACGACCTCGCGGGAATGAAAACCGGGCCAACGTTGAGCATTTACTTCTTTTTCCGTGCGGGCTGGTTGGGAGGCAACAGGACGGCCTTCACGGACCGCTTCGGGTAGATGCTGGGTGAGAAAATCAGCCATGGCACGGCGCATTTTTTCGAGTTGGTCCGGCGCTTCACCTGTGCGGATTAGATCTCGCTGCTCCATGGGGTCATTTTCCAGATTGAATAGCAGTTCGTCACCGCCCTTGGCCATAAAGTGATATTTCCAACTTCCTTCAAGGAGCATAAAAGCTTCACCACATTGCCCAAAAAGGTATTCGCGTTTTCGCTCCCCGCGATAGACTGCCATGAGGTCCATTCCATCATCGCGCAGCTCCATGGGAGGGTGCACTCCGGCTGCGCCTAGAAATGTCGGCAAAATATCGGCGAGACAAACAATTTCGTCACAGCTCTCTCCATGGTGATCTCCGCTCGCGTGCCAGTCTTTCTTGGGCGGCCGGATAAGCATCGGAACATGATTTGATCCCTCCAAGTGGATGCCCTTCGCGGCAAGCCAATGGTCCCCGAGAATTTCGCCGTGATCCGAGGTAAAAATAATCCAGGTATTTTCCAGCAATTCCATTTCGCGTAGCCGTCCAAAGAGATACCCCAGATTATAGTCGATCTGCGAGATACACGCATAATAGGCGCGCTTTATATTGCGAAGTTGGGAGGGAGAAAAACGGTCGACGTTATTGAGAACCCGCGTGATTTCCCGCAACGAATCCGGGACATGTTCGGCTTTTTCGGACCAATTTCCATAGACAGGAACATCGAAATCAGCGCCATCATAAAGGTCCCAATACTTTCTGTCACAATCAAAGGGTGGATGGGGCTTCGAAAAACTGGTCCACAGGAAAAAGGGCCGGGTGTCATCGCGTGTTTCCAGGAAATCAACGGATCGCTCAACTGTCCATCGAGTGATGCTGTTGCTTTCGTCAACGGTTGAGAAAACCGGCTCCATCTCGTTTTCTCCTACCCCATGATCCTTGGGCATCCCGAGATTGTAGCGCTTCATCGTGCGTATATAGTCCGGGAGAATCTCCATATGCTCGAAGCCATAATTTGCACGGACGGGACTGAAGTGCATTTTGCCGACGGCACGCGTCTGATAACCATTCGCAGTGAGGATTCCCGGCAGAGTCGGGTTTACCGCCATGGGCTTGGGATCGCCCGCGTTTGTGGTCAGCTTATTGGTAAAACCATGACGCCCGGTCATGATCGTCGCGCGGGCCGCGACGCAGGTAGGACTATCTGTATAGCAGCGGCGGAAATTAATTCCCTCCGCCATCAACCAATTCAGGTGCGGCGTAAAGATGGTTTTGTTCCCGGCATGATGAATCGTATCAAAACGCTGCTGATCAGTTGTAATGAGTATTAGATTGGGACGGCTCATGGGATAAATCAGGATGGAGATGGATCGTCGCACGGCCCGGTTTCAGACGATCTCTCTGATTTGAACGCGGTGCGCAGGGGGCGGTCCAGTTCATTTTTTGCCTGATCCAACACACCGTTGACGAACTCCGCGCTGGCCTCAGTTCCAAAGCGGCGAGCTATTTCAATCGCTTCGTTGATTGAGACAACGGGCGGAATCTCCATGCAATGGTGCATCTCATAAAGAGCGAGGCGCAGGACGTTGCGATCGACCGTCGAAAGACGTTCCAGTTCATAATTGAGGACATGGCGGCGAATGATCGCATCCAGATCCTTAAGGTGCGCCATGACTCCGAGCATGAGAGGTGTGGCAAAGCGACGAGCGCGTTTTTCCGTGGGATTCAGGGCCCAAAAGGCATCCACCGTCTGCTGCTCAGTACCTTTACTGACCGCGTTGAGGTCTGCAGCAAAAAGAAATTTTACTGCGGCTTCGCGGCCTTCCCGCCGTGGATTCGATCCTCCCGGAGGCCGAGAGCTCTTCTTTTTGCCGCGGTCACCGCTGGATGAAGTCGATCCCATGAGCGGACAAACCTGCCTCACCAGCACCAAATGGCAAGGGCCAGTCACGCGCTCGAAGCGGTAAGCAACTTCACTTCGGTATGCTTTCCGCTGAGACTGGCGCCCCACCCTACGAACTGCGAAGGTGCCATAGCCAGCAACCACGAGGCGAACCGGGCTACGGAAGGCCGATGAGCGAGCTCCGCAAAGAGGCCAGCGGAGCGGATACGAGGCGCAAAACTTTTCCGCCAGGCGAGAGTGTAGTCATCACCAGCATTGAGCAGATCAATAGCGCGGACCTGGGCGGGTTGACCGATACGTTCGGCCAGAATGGAAGCAATCAGCCAGCCGCCCTGAAGGGCCATGCTGATCCCTTCCGCAATGATGGGATGGGCCTCACCGATGGCGTTACCAGTACGGAAGATGCCGTCTGCTTCTACGTATCCTCGCCGCAAACCCGGGCGAATAGGGCCCGCGGCCAGCACCTTACCATCCTGCTCTGTCTGATGAAGGGCCGCGTCCGCGTAGCGACAAGAGCGGCGAATATGGGCAACAACGGACTCGCCGGCGTTCAACTGCGGGAAGTCCCGCCGGATTCTTTCCAGGTAATCACGCCGGACACAGCAGGAAAGACTGAGCCCACCGGCTTGATCCAGCGAGACAAGGCCGCCGTAGCCGCCCGGAAATGCAAGCATGGGCATCAGCTCTGGCGGTAATTGGCTATGGCGGAAATGCGCCTTAAAGCCCAGGAAATCGCGTGGTCTTGGCGGCTGAGGGTGAGGAAAGCTGGGAAGCTTCGACTTCTCCCATGAACCGTGGGCAGCGATAAGGAGACTGGCCCGCAGATTAACGGTCGAAGCATCCTTCAGGCGGACGTTAATCTCATGGCCCGTCTCTCCAAACCTCCGGTGTTCGAGGGCCTGAGCGGGGTGAAAGACCGTGGCACCGGCTTTTGCCGCGTGGTCCAGCAGCCAGGGATCGAGACGTTGACGGGTAAGCGCGCGACCGTAGACGCCGTTTACGCCAGCTTGGACCGGGGGCATCGGCGCACGAAAGGCATGATTACGGTAGAAAACCGCGGTCTCGGTGATCGGAGGACCCGCCATGGCGTCAAACTCCTCCAACAGTCCCAGCTGATCCAGTATTCGGCGGTTGGTTGCGGACAGGAATTCTCCACAGACCTTTCGGCGGGGAAAAGCAGCTTTCTCTATCACAGCGACGCGCCAGCCTGCCCGGGACAGGGCCAGGCTCGCCGCTCCACCCGCCGGTCCAGCCCCAACAATAATGGCGTCAAAGACTTTGCTCATGCGTGATTCCTCATGTTTCCTGGGTCGGTAGAGTGCACCAGAATTTTCTGTCCCGTGAGGATTGATAATGGCACACGAACTTTCAGGATCTCGTGAGTCTTCTTGATTACTTCATGACCATCTTGGAGGGTTTCCCTATTCCAAAGAAAGCACATGGCAGACCCGGAAGCCAGCTTCAGCCTTTATTCCCCGATTCTGCGACTGACCCGGCAGCCTGCCGCGGTCATTCTGGACATGGACGGTCTATTGCTGGATACGGAGCGGATCGTGCGCCAGCTCTTTATGGAACGGCTGCATCTTTTCAGCCCCGAAGATCGTCCTCTGCCGGAAATCTCCAACGATAAGTATGCCCAGCTTCTGGGACGCAACCGGACGGATGGCCACGCACTCCTTCACGAATGGCTCGGCGAGGACTATCCTGTGGCGGAAATGTGGGACTCGATCGGGCATGACCTCATGGCGCAGACCGAGTCCATGCCCCTCCCGACCAAGGCTGGGGTGCGCGAGCTTTTGACGCTGCTGCAGGAGAAGAAAATTCTTCGGGCGGTCGCCACTTCAACGGGCCGAAAAAAAGCGGAGCTTTGCCTGAAATCAGCAGGAATCTGGGATCATTTCAATACCATCGTGGCAGGCGACGAAATCGCACGCGGAAAACCCGAGCCGGACATCTATCTGGAGGCCGCGATGAGACTGGACGCCCCTCCGGCGGAGTGTCTGGCTTTTGAAGATTCGCATGCCGGGGTTCGTGCTGCGAAAGCAGCCGGGATGACCATTGTCATGGTGCCTGATCTGCAGGCACCCACGGCCGAAATCGGGCGGATATCAGATGCGGTTATAGAAAGCCTGGAAATTGCCTGGGCTGCATTCCATCAGATGGAAGCGCAGGAATAAACGCACCCGCTCATCACCGACACCCACCGCCCCCGCACCCGCTGCGGGAGCTGCGGCGGACACGGCTGGAAACCTCACGATACTCTATTTCCGGCGCCTTATTGGCTGCACGCTGTTCGACCTCACTGTTGTCTATATCCGCGGGTGGCGGCATTGACGTCATACCGGCCAAGGCTTCGATATTGTCTCGAAATCGCCAAGCGATGATGATTTCCGGGTCAAGGACACAAATCTGGCCTACGATGCCATCAATCAGCTCCTCGGAGGCACCTCTGCTGGTCATCACCGGCCGGGCAATCGAAACATTTACGCCCTGAGCGTACGGCCTGCTGACTGGCTCGAGCAAAACCGGCATATAGTTATTTTCGGTCCGACGTGGATCCTCCATCCCGCTCATGGCGGGCTTTATAGTCTCACGCTCTTGGCTGATCGCTTTCCACATCTGGAGAATAAGCTAATCCTCCTCAGACAGCATGGAGATGCGATACCATCTACTAGAAAAAAAATTCTGTTCCTCCAGAAGCACTTCATCACCAGCTGCATTGATATTGAGAAACTGGGCCCGGAGAGTTGTGCCGTTTTTCGCCTTCCAGGTATGAATTGAGTTCCGGCCAAATTCCAAAAATGGTTTCATGATGGCCTTTGTGTCGAGCGCCTTGGCGAACTCATCGGCTTTGGCCATGTTCGGGGCCCTCCATTCTGCCGCAAAAAACATCAAAACAGGCAGGGAGAAGCGGACAATTGACCGGTATCCAAACATAAATCTTGGATAAAAAACTTTCGCAGTGAGGTCAAGCGCGAACAATCCCTTGCAGCACACGGCATCCGCTGGCCCTTTAGGCGCTTATGCAGCCGTTCAAGTGGCCCATCAAAGGCGGAGAGGAGGTGCTCGTGCGACCAGCGCGGCCGGACGATATCCCACGCCTGGTCTGGATGAACCGGGAGTGTTTTCCGGATCCGACGGAGGAAAACATCGTCTGGCGGGAGGGCCACCTGCGCAGCCATCAGCAACTTTTTCCCCAGGGCCAACTGGTGGCGGAGCGCCTGGAGGATGAGGGAGACCCCGAAGCGGTCATCGGTGCGGCGGCTACTCTGCGCGTCAACATGGGTCGGGACCCGCTACGGCCCCATACCTACGCTGGTATCACGGACGGGGGCTATTTTTATAATCATGATCCGCTGGGCGATACACTTTACGCGGCGGATGTTTATGTCCATCCTGCATGGCAGGGACGTGGCGTCGGCCGGGCGCTCTATGAAGGACGCCGGAGGTTGTGCAGAATGCTCAACGCGAAGAGAATTCTGGCGGGGGGGCGGATGATAGGGTACCGCCACCATGCGGGTAGCATTACACCGGAGGAATATGTGACCAGAGTGGAAAGTGGAGCGGTGAATGACCGTGTTCTGAGTTTTCAATTTTCCGAAGGTTTCCACGCCCGTGGAGTCATCCGCAATTACGTGCGGGATCCGGAAACGCTGAACAATGCCTGCCTGATTGAGTGGATCAATCCGGATTATCAGTCCGCCAGTGAAACCGAACTCAAAGTTCGAGTAGCCTGCGTGCAGTACAGCATGCGCCGGGTGTCAAGTTTCGAGGATTTCGCCGATCAGGTTGACTATTTTGTGGAGAATGCCAGCACCGAATATCGGGCGGACTTCGTAGTGTTTCCGGAGTTTTTTACTCTCCAATTGTTGTCCTTTCTAAAGACCGAAACATCACAGGAAGGCATCCGAAAGCTGCAGGAATACACTCCTCAAGTGCTTACTTTGCTCAGTGAAGCGGCCAGTAAATATGACATTCATATTGTGGGAGGCAGTCACCCGGTGATGGCTTCGGACGGGAGTGAAGAAATACGCAATCAAGGTTTACTCTTCCTTCCTGACGGCAGCTACCACATGCAGCCCAAACTGCATATCACACCCTCGGAAAAGTCCGCATGGGGGATCAGCGGAGGATCATCCCTTCGCGTCTTTCATACGCCCAAAGCGAGGGTTGCCATTTTGATCTGCTATGATATAGAGTTTCCGGAAGCTGCCCGCTGGCTGGCGGACAGCGGAGCGGATATCATTTTTGTCCCCTACTGTACAGATGACCGGCATGGTCACCTTCGCGTTCGCTATTGCGCCCAGGCGCGGGCGGTAGAGAATCAGATCTACGTGGTTACTTCCGGATTGATCGGAAATCTGCCTGGTGTTCCGGCAGTCGATATTCACTATGGTCAGGCAGGTACCTATTCGCCTTCCGATCATTTTTTTCCGCGGGACGGAATTGTTGCTCAGGCAGATTCCAACGTTGAGACGATGCTCGTGACCGACCTTCCGATGGATGATCTCTTCCGGGCCCGGGCGGAAGGTTCAGTCACACCGGTTCGGGACCGGAGACGCGATCTTTTTGAGTTTCGCGCCCATTTTCAGGGTGAGATTGTCAATCCCGGGGATTTCAATGATCCACCCCTTGATCTGGCGGATTAGCACTACCCACGCGGTAAGGTATTTCGACAAACGAGACTAGAATTCTTGCGTGACAGCTAAATATTCCGAGTGCAAAGGTTCTCCATTGTCAAGAATGCCTCCGATCGAATTCGAATCCCATGGAACAAGTAGTTGCGACTGATGCGCTGGAGATCAAGCGCGCTTTTATTCCCGCCCCGGAAAACCCTGATGACTGGCCGGTCTGGCGGGAACAGTTGGTTAAATACCGGCAAGACGTCCTCCCTCAGTTAGGACCAATCAAAATTGATCTGGATGCGCAAAGCTGGGCCGCAAGCTGCTACGCCCAAGGATTCATCATGCTCTGGGACCATGAGTTGATCGATCATGATACGGGTCAGTGGAAGGTCGACTCACTTTTAGATCGTGCGGAGCGCGAGTTCGGTGGATACGACATGGTCGTGCTTTGGTGCAATTACCCGCTCAGCGGTGTGGATACGCGCCATCAATTAGCCTATTACGATGAACTGCCCGGAGGCCGCGATGCACTGCGTGCGGCGGTCGCTAGATTTCATGCGAGAGGGGTGCGCGTCCTTATTGATCACAAACCCTGGGTGCTCGGAACGCCCGAAGGCTTTGCCACTATGGAGGAAGCTTTTGTGGACCTGGTAAAGTTCTGTGATCTCGATGGAATTTATTTAGATTGCTCTGCAGGACCCGAGGAAGACTTCCGCCAGATGTTGGAGGAAAGTGTAGGACGCGAACGAGTATTCATCTCCGAGGCGCCGGCGCGCACCGAACCCTTCGGCGATGAGATCGGATCCTGGCAACAATTCTGCGATGACAGCGCGGCTCCCGGAGTGCACCGCAACCGGTGGTTGAATCAGCGCAGCATCGTCTATGAAACACGACGGTATTTCTATGATCCGATTCAGGAAATCCAACGCGGCTGGATGAATGGTGCAGGACAGGTTATCTGGGAAAATGTTTTCGGCTACTGGGCAGAATATAGCCCCCGCTACAAAACCTGGCTGCGGCTGATGTTGCCCGCATTGCGGCGATACGGTGCCTTTTTTCAGCTTGGCGAATGGCGTCCGCATCTTGGAGGCGGGAAGTATCCGCACATGTTTGTGAGTGAATGGCGCCTCAATGATCAAATTCTTTGGACGATCGTTAACCGCCGCAACCATGCCATCGAGCGCGACGCGCTGAAGTTACCGTTCTATCACGGCTGCCGTTATTTTGACATAATTTCAGGCGAGGAGTTCCCGATATTGGAGGAAATTGCCGACGAGAATCTGGTGAAGGTGGGCGGGACCATCGAGCGCGAGGGCATTGCAGGAATTGTCGCAGTCCGCGAAGTAACGTCTGAGTTCTCAGCATTTCTGGCGGCGCAACGTTCGCGTATGGCCGAAGCAGATTTCAGTGCTGCCCCGTGGGAAGGCGAGCATCGCAAGACCACTTTAGTTCACCGCCTTCGACCGGTGCAAGCGACAGCCCGGAAATCGAGCGTGCCGGAGAATATGATCGCGCTGCCAAACTATGAAGGATGGATGGTGACGCGTTATCGCATGCGGGAATGTGGCTACATTGCAGGGGCGGTCGACGAAAAACATGTATACGATGGCTTCGAGAAAACATTACCTTACTCGCGCTGGGTAAAGATTGAGAATGTTGCCCTTGATGCCCAGCCCGTCACCAATATGCAGTTCGCGGAGTTCCTCCAGGCAAGCAATTATCAGCCCGCTGATCAGCGCAATTTTCTAAAACATTGGACGGATAGACATCCTCCCACCGGAAAGGAGCGTCATCCGGTGACCTACGTTTCACTGGAGGACGCACGGGCGTATGCCGCGTGGGCCGGGAAAAAGCTGCCGCGGGAAGAAGAGTGGCAATTAGCGGCGCAAGGTCTGGAAAAACGAATCTGGCCATGGGGAGGCACCGAATGGGATTCCAATCGGGGAAACAGTGGTAGCGAAGGCACCACCTCGGTCGATGCATTTCCAAATGGCAGGACCCCGGACGGAATCTGGGATTTATCCGGAAACACGTGGGACATGACGGAAAGTGAACGTACAGATGGACATACCCGCTACCAGATTCTTAAAGGGGGCTCATTCTACGAAGTCAAAAATAGTCATTGGCTGTTTGACACTGGCGCTCAACCGGCAGACTGGGGCGCCAAACACATTCTGCTCTGCGACGGTTGGGATCGCTGCGCCACGATTGGATTCCGTTGTGCAGTGGACCTGTAGTTGATAACAAATGGTAAAAAGATGCAGCGGCGCGCTCAGCGAGATTTCACTTTAAACCAACTGTGTGCTCTGTTTTTTCGCGAGAGTGCCAAAGACTGACCAGCCTGCGAATTCCTCAACGATGTCACGCCCTAACATTCTGTTTATCATGGCAGATGATCATGCGCCGCACGCGCTCGGCTGCTACGGCAGCAGGATCAATCAGACGCCACATTTGGATATTCTTGCGCAGGAAGGTATGCGGTTCACTCATTGTTATGATACGGTCTCTCTCTGTGCCCCGAGCCGGGCTTCTTTGTTAACTGGAAAGTATTGTCACCAACATGGCTTTTACCGGAATGGCGACCGCTTTGACGGAACGCAACCAACTTTCCCGAAGATCCTTCAATCAACCGGTTATCGGACCGCGATTGTCGGTAAATGGCATCTTGCGACTCAACCAACGGGGTTCGATTATTACAACGTTATTCCCGGCCACGGCCGGTTTTGGAATTGTCCTTTCAAAGAACGGGTAGCGAATGGTATGATGGCGACGCTGGAGGTACTGAGCGGCCGGGTTATCTAACCGATGTCATCACAGATATCGGATTGGAATGGCTGAATTCCTTAACGGGAGATAACTCAGCTAATCCGTTTTGTTTAATGCTTCACCACAAAGCACCGCATCAGCCTTATTATTATCCTGAGAAATACAGAGCGCTTTATCGTGACGACCTGCCTGAGCCAGAAACATTTCAGGATGATTACTCCTCCCGGCTCGTTCTACAACGCAGTCAGGCACGCTGGTCTAAACTGGAAAACATGGTGGAGGGTGATCTTGCGGGGGACGAATTGGGCGATTGCGCTATCCCTTCTCGTCACGACAAACATGCTTTCCGCCGGTTCGCTTACCAAACTGTGTTTAAAGGATATCTCAGATTAGTTGCCGCACTGGATGACTCTGTCGGGCGGGTTTTGGATTATTTAGACCAAACCGGTCTGAGCGATAATACCCTTGTAGTGTATACCTCAGACAACGGATATTTTCTAGGCGATCATGGGTTGTATAATAAAATGTGGATGTATGAGGACAGTTTGCGCCTGCCCTTACTCATGCGGCTTCCGGGATTTATCCAATCGGGCAGAGTCTGTGATGACTTTATCTCTCTCTTAGACTTTGCGCCGACGTTTTGTGATCTCGCCTCCGCACCCGCGGACAATCCATCTTTCCAGGGGCAGAGCATCACGCCGCTTTTCACCTCAAAAACTCCAACCGATTGGCGAGACGCACATTATTATCATTACTATGGGGATTATGATGTGCCCAGTCACTGCGGCATTCGAACCCGCGATGCGAAGCTCATTTATTATTATGAGAATAGTGATCCAGAAGAACAATGGGAGCTATTTGATTTGCGCAAAGACCCAGGAGAATTGAGCAATCTTGCGCTGTCGCCAACCTCTGAGAATACAAACTTGCTCGGCAACATGAGGCGACTACTACATAAATACGCCCAGCATCACAGCGATCCAGTGGCCGAAAAGGTCACCATTACCTAAATGAGGTTTCCCGTCGCGATTCGTAGACTCTATATTACCTTCACCACTATTTATCCTTCCCTGCACCCTCTCTCTGCGACTGCTGAAAAAGCGCCCGCCAGTGGCTCAGCCGTTCTCTGACCTGCCGCTCATCTCCCTGATCGCTCGGCTCGTAGTAGCAGCGCCCTTCGTCCAGATACGCCTGCGGCACATAGGCACCTTCATAGTCATGGCTATATCGATAGTCTTCGCCATGCCCCAGTTGCTTGGCTCCGCCATAATGCGATTCTCTCAGGTGAACAGGCACGGCCAGCGTTCTGCCTTTTTCTATATCAGCCAAAGCCGCGCTTAAGGCCGCATAGGCACGGTTACTCTTCGGCGCGGTCGCCAAATGCACAACAGCTTGGGCTAAATTGATTCTCGCCTCTGGCAAACCGACAAATTCCACCGCCTGCTGAGTTGCAACGGCGATCAGCAACGCTCGCGGATCAGCCATCCCAATATCCTCACTGGCCGCAATAACCAACCGCCGGGCGATAAAGCGCGGATCTTCACCGGCATGCAACATTTTGGCCAGCCAATAAATCGCCGCGTCAGGATCGGATCCGCGAATGCTCTTGATAAAGGCACTGGCGGTATCATAATGCTGATCGTCATTTGCATCGTAGACAACCGCTTTTTTCTGAATACTCTCTTCCGCTGCCGCGAGCGTGAAATGAATCACTTCTTCCGGATGTGCTGAGTTTCGCTGCTGTGTCGAAAGAATCCCAATCTCCAGCGCGTTCAGGGCACGCCTGGCATCTCCGTCGGAGATCTTTGCGAGATGAGTTAATGCCTCTTCATCGGCGTGTATTCGATATTTCCCCAACCCCTTTTCTTCACTTCGGAGGGCCCGCTGCAATAATTGGATGATCTCATTCTCCTTTAGCGGCTCCAATTGAAATATCTGCGAGCGCGAAACGAGCGGACTGTTTACATAAAAAAACGGATTATGCGTGGTGGCACCGACAAAGCGCACCCGCCCGCTCTCTACCTCCGGCAATAAGATGTCCTGCTGATTCTTGCTGAACCGATGGATTTCATCGACAAACAGGATGGTCTTCCTCTGTACTTTTTCCAGGTGCTCAATGGCCGTCGAGATTACCTTGCGCATCTCCGCGACATTCGATTCAATTCCGCTCAGGCGCACAAATCGCGCCGAGGTAGAGTTGGCGATGACATGTGCCAGGCTCGTTTTTCCTGTGCCCGGCGGCCCGTAAAGGATAATACTGCTGATCCGGTCCGCCTCGATCATGCGCCGAAGTAATTTACCTTCTCCCAGAATATGGGATTGCCCTGACATCTCATCGAGTGTAAGAGGCCTCAATCGCGCGGCGAGCGGCTGAAATTCGAGCGCAGCCTTATCTGTCACAGCGCTCTCCATCTCTGCGGAGCTGAATAGTTCCGGTTCCATCCCTTTCAGGATAGCCACATAAACCCAATCGAGCAATGACGAGGTTAAGCCGCTAGCGGGCTTTACACGCCGAATGGCCGCAGGCTTTCCCGGCAGCGCCTGAGAAAATCCTGCGCGTCATCATTGGAATGGCGTTTGGAGAATATCTCAATCTCCGCCGCACCTTCGTAGCCGGTTCTTCGGACTAGTTCAAACAGGCGCGGCAGATCAATGACGCCTTCTCCGGGAATCGCGCGATCGCTTACTAAATTCTCTGTATCCCTTCTCCAGTCATTCACGTGAAAGCCGCCTATTTCTCCACCAGCATCCGCCAATACCTCGGGCAACGTGTGGTCCCACCAAACGTGGTAAGTATCGATGAATAACTTCAAGCCATAATCCCGGCACCATTGCCGGGCTTCGGCTACGGTAGCGACTACGGAAAACCCGTCTGCATACATGGGGTGCAGCGGTTCAATCGCAATGGTCACGCCCGCGGCCTGTGCGTAGGGAACTATTTCATCAAGTCCACGTCGGGCAAAATCCCGAGCCAATTGGAGATCTGTTTGATCGCGCGGATAGGAACCCGGAAGCAGGCAAAGGCACTCGGACTTCAATTCCTTCGCCATCTCAATTGCCTGCTTGGTATGTTCGACCGCTTCTGCAAAGCCGTGCTCTCCGTGATCACCAAACGATCCACTCGGGCACAGCGAACTTACTTTTAAACCTTCGTCTGAAATCAATTTCACGGCGTTAGACACTCCAAGTTGCCGGACCGGTTCAAACCAAACCCCAACTGCGTCAAAGCCGGTTTCCCGGCAAAGCGGAAGTGACTCCTCCATCGACTTACCTTGGAGCACGCAGGCCAGATTCATTGCTGCAATCATCTTCGTTTCTCTCACTCCGCTTTCTCACTTACGTCCAGGCGATTATCCACCGGGGCTTCACCAAAATCAGGAATGGAAAGCCGCTCTCCTTCTTTCATGCAAGATTCATGCGCGATTAGTCCCGGTATATTATATCGGGCCGCCTCCCAGACATTATTCGGAGGGATTTTTCCTCGCACGCACCCTTTGATAAAATCATCCATAAGGAACTGGTGAGAGCCGAAGTGCGCGTTGCGCTTTCCTCGGTAGGCTTCAGGCAATCGTTCCGTCGGATGAATCTTTGCCACGCCCAGATACTCAGTCTCAGCTCCTCCGCTTTCCTGCGCGGGTGGACAATGCAACTGCGCGGTTGGATCTTCTTTTTTACTATCCAGAGTGACCCAACTGAACATTCCCCGGTGATCACCTGACTGCTCCTCGAAGGAGGCTTCCGTTCCAAAAATACTTAGCCGCACGTGATTGCTGTGCGTCATCCCGATCCGCCGAAACTCATTTATCCGTGCTATCCCCCCATCACTTGTCTGAAAAAGTCCACATTGACTGCTGTATGGATTATCCCAGAAATTCTTTCCCGGTCCCCAGCATTCATCCTCGTGTTTTTCATCATTAAGCCCAACGCAGGATACGTGGGTCATATGCGCGCCCGTCACCCCCAATACCATGGCCACGGAATGGGTAGGATAAAGCATAGGGGGAAATCCCGCGAACTTCCGCCATTCATCACCGTGGGCATTTTTGTAAATCTCATAAAACGCTGAGCCCGGGCAGGCCATGTCATGATAGTATTCGCCTTCCCCATAAACGAAGCGTCCAAAGTCCCCGGCACGAAACCTTTTTTGGCAATACAAGAATGCCGGGTAATACGTGCTGGTTTCACCCATGACATAGGTCAACCCGGTTTTTCTGACCAGCTCTACCAGCTCGCCAATTTCCTCCACCGTATTGGCCATCGGCACCGCGGTGTAAACATGCTTGCCCGACTGCAGCGCTTGCTTGGCGAAAGGAAAATGCCGGGAGCGATCTACAAAAATCAACACGGCATCCACGTTACTGGCACACATTGCATCGTGATCCCCGAACGCCCCCGCAATCTTGAATTGTTCCTGCACCTCCTTGCGGCGCCCCTCGCGGATTTCCACAATACACACTTCTTCAACCCAGGGATGTGCCTGCAGCAATGGGATGAAATTTGGCGCAAATCCACCGGTTCCGGTGACGCCAACCTTCAGTCTTTTCATAATGGCAAGAGGGAATGATCCGCTGCCTCAAACCCGCAATTCCAGCACCGCATCTCCTCGGCAGCGAAAATAGAGAAAATGCAGCTCCTCCGCGACTTCCGAATCCGGCTTGATGGATTCTCCTTGATTCGCGGTTAGGCTAACGATCTGTGGCGCATCGTCAAAAACCATCTCGCATGGCCCCCATGAAGTGATATGATAACGCACTATCCCTTCCTGTTCTTCAACCCGATTCAACCTCACGCTTGACCTGACCAGGAGCGGTCCTGCTTTACCGAGGGCGAACCGGATCGCATTCTTTGCCTCGTCCAGATTTTCTTCGGGTAATTGCAGGGTGTAGCAAACGGGCTGGCCGTTTATTTCAAGCCCAAGATTGGCATGTGATTCAATGCCCTCTGCTCCAAAATGAAAATCGATCGACCGGCCCTGCCACTGATAGTCTTGCAGATTCTTCAGATAACGGGTTGGCCGGACAGCCAGTCCATAATGGAGTCGCCGTACACCCAGGTTAGCGCAGGCGGCCAGCCACGAACTTTGCGCAAATGCCTGCGGCCGAATGTCGTGATGCAGATTTCCCATGGGCGCGTTAAATTTTTCTGGCATCGCCCCTGCCATTGGAAAGTAAGTCCCTGCCTGCATGCTTTGATCGCATACTTTTTCCAGTGCGACAACCAGCATGCTCTCATCGTAATTCCACGTATCAATAGCCGCAATGGCTGAAGCGATGCCATTGATCCAGTGGCCATCTGGTTCTTCCATCATTTTCTTCAGGAGGTTCTGGCGCAAGCGGTCAACCTTCGGAATCCGCGCGAAGCTTGGCAGGGTTAGCGCCCAGGAATAAACGCTCTTTGACGGCACAAACGGCGGCGCGATTCCCCAGGTCCCATCCGCAAAAAGCAGGTGGCTATAGATCGGCAAACCGTCTTCATTCAGCTCCTCAAAGAATTTTGCTAATTCAACTGAAAGCTTGTCCGCCTTTGCCTGGTAGCCGTTTGCCTTTTCTCCTTCGCATATGATGGCCAGCATACTCCAGCTGGCATGCATCAGGATGTTGTAATAGACATCGTAGAAAAGCTTCACCGGTTTACCATCCAGATGTACTCCACCTTCACCTCCGGGTTTTCCGACGGCATGATCATAATAGCAATCCCGTGCACCCACGGACGGACTTTCATCCGTGAAATGTCCACCGAACAGGCCCCTTGCTTCGTCCCAGCCATAGTTCTCAATCTCATCCATGCATGAGCACAACAGGTCACGCCACCCACCTTCTACAAACTGCCGGTCACCGGTCTGCGTCCAATAAGTAAAGACAGACCAGATCGCATAATATATTCCATCTTCTTCCAGTTTTCCAAAGCGCTTGCTCACCAGTTGGGCAAACATCTTTCGCGGGTGCCCTGGTTCATTGACCTCTGTTGGATTTTCGAGCATGAACCGGCACCATTCCTGGAACCGGTGGGGCCATCCCGCGTGCGCCTGATAACAAAAGCAAAACGCCCCATCCCGCACCCAGATCAGGTAATACACCGCCTTGATCGAGGCACGGATTGCGCCGGAATTATCAATGCAGGAATGCAGGCCCGCCATGGTGATTTCCTGTAACCGGTTCATTGCCTGATTTTCACAGAACCATTTTCCGGGTCGTAATTCTGAGTGCATTACTTCAAGGGAGACAGCAATGGACCGGGACGCGTCGCGTGCGATGTTATGCCCCAGCTTGACGGCGTTTCTTCCGGAGAGGTCAACCGCGATAACCAGCGGCTGCCCGGGTCCCAGCTTGGCCCGGCTATAAATCGAGCGCCCGCTCTCGATCAGACGCTGATGCTGGAAGCTCCCTTCCCCAGAGCCCAGCGTTGCGACGAACTCAAATCGTTGCCCGGCTTCTACGTGACCCAAGGCAAAGGTTTGTTCATCGCGCAAAAGTGATTCATCTTCTCGTTCACTCTTGAAATCAATCGTCAAAGGGCGATCCGCGGAAATCAGAAGGGCGGGAGCATTGACCAGCGGCCGCAAGCTGAACTGCAGACCGGTATAGCGAACCGTGCTGTCATATGGATCATAGTCACACCCGGCGAACCGCTCGATATTCAGTTCGGGAAATGTGATTCTGTCGAAGATGCAAAGATGATCGTCACGGCTGGAAAAGTTCCGGTCGAGATAGTCAAACGATTCGCCAGCTTTCGGTGACCACCAGAGCTCCAGCTCGGATAAATCCACCGTGTAGGCGATACGCAGAGCTTGTGGGCTGTGCAGAAGGACTTGAGTAGGGTGTAGCGCAGTGCTCATACCCTTGCAGTCTCAACAGCTTCTGACGTGGGACAACCCTATTTCGCTGTTCAGGCCTTCTTAATGGCACCGATAATCACCAAAAGGATAATCGCGCCGAGAGTGGCGCCAACGATGGTACCGATAAATCCAAAGAAGGCGATTCCAAGCAGACCAAACAGGAAGGTGCCAAGAAAAGCACCCAGGATCCCAATGACGATGTTGCCCAGAAGACCAAAGCCGCGGCCCTTGACGATCAAACCGGCGAGCCAGCCCGCAATCGCGCCGACGAGGAGGAAGATTAGGATGCTTTCTAAAGTCATGTAATCAGTTGCTAAGGGGTGAAGAGAAGCAAGCGCAAGTTGAGCGTACGGGAAGAACGCATGGGCGGCGAGAAAAAATTACCAGGGCTTCTTGGCCTCATCGATCATCGCCAACATATTCTCCACGGTGGTGCCCGGCTGAGCGTTATGGCAGGTTGCGCAGATGAAGCCTTTGCGGTTCGCGCCAAGCGTTCTCTTGAGGTGACGCACTTCCTTGCGCACGTCCTCTGGAGACCCAAACGGTAGAACCTGTTGATTATCCACACCCCCGTGAAAGATCAGGCGGTCCCCAAACTCACCCTTCAATCTTTCACAATCCATCCCGGGACAGGCATGTTGGATAGGGTTGAGCACGTCAATCCCGCAATCAGTGAGTGGTCCAATCAGATCTCCCGCTGCGCCGTCCGTATGATAGAAAACTCTCAGTCCATGCCGGTGAATCATCTCGCACCAGCGGCGCAGGCGTGGCGCCAGATGACGCCGCCACATCTCCACGGACATCAGCAGACTGGTCTGACCGGCCATGTCGTCACTTACGAATACCAGATCAACCGCCCCGTTCCCCGGCGGAAGTATTCCTCCATCATCCGGGTCTGGATGGATTCGATCTTGTCCAGTGCTGCCTCGACAAAGTCCGGATCTTCAATCAGATCCATCAAGCCTTGTTCCAGCCCGCGAAGCTGACAATAAATCTCAAAGAATGAAACCCAGGAGCCAAGCACGGCAAAATCTTCATGAGTGACGCGGGATTTCTGGACGGCTTCGTCATAGAGATAGTTATTTGGGTCCGGCCAATACGGGTAGTCCTCTAGCTCAGAAATCTCCTCGAAATCCTGCATCGGAGCGTGCGCAAACTCACTGTAATACGCGTCCCCGGCCTGAATCCCCCTGAGCGGAACTCCCCACATATTCCTGGGTTCATCCTCCGGCCCAGGTTCAACCTTCGGATAATTCACATTGACGATCACCAACTTATCAACGGCCAGCCGTCGGTATAGATCCAGTTCATCGGCTGCTCCAGTGTGTTCATAGAGCGACTTCGTAACCTCACCGGTCGCCCAGTAATCCACCGGACAGCGATCGGGTTCCTCGCCGTTCAGGACGGCCATGACGCGTTCACGAGGGCTCATCATCGTGGGGATAATTCATCACCTGAAGAATCTCCCGCCGCCAAGCCTAAAGCGCCGTAATCAGCCCAGTGCCTTGCCTTTGCTCACGTAATCCTCCCGCAAGCTCGAGCACATCAGTTCACAAAGCTCAAAGATCACCTGGTCAGAGATGAAGTAATAGACAAAGGATCCATCTCTTCTCCGGTCCACCATGGAATGTGCGCTCAGCACAGACAAGTGCCGCGAGACGTTAGCCTGTGTCGTGCCCAGCACTTCAACCAGCTGTGTGACACTTTGCTCGCCGCTCTTGAGCAGCTGAAGAATCCGCAGCCGCATCGGTTCACCAAGAACTTTGAAACGGCGGGCTACGATCCCTAACGCGCCCTCAGACATGCCATTGCCGCGATTGACCGGGTCAGCGGCAGGCTCAGGTGAGGGCACCGGGGCGAGGTCCTTATGAAATGAAGCGACGGGCATAAGGCGTTGATTGGTCAAACTTAGCAGATTCCCTACTAAACCGAAGGGAAATTCGTGATTAGAAAGCGAACCCACGGGAACGGGCAGTCAACGATGGGATAAGAACCGGAAAGTAACAAAAAGCTGGAGTGAGCGCTTGCAATCATATAATCATATGCTTATTTGTTTGGTGGCGCAAGGGCCTTTCATCTTTGCGGCACTCACCGCCACGCAATTGCTCCCCCGAATCCATCCATCCCATTCATGTCCACATCTGTTCCTGACCTCGTCCCATGAACTCAGTCGCCACTCATCCCACGACCTCTTCCCCATCTATTTCTCCGGCTCCTTCCCACCCTCTGCGTCTTGTCATTATCGGCGGAGTAGCCGGTGGCGCTTCTGCCGCGGCACGCGCCCGTCGCCTGGCTGAAAGCGCTCAGATTACCATCGTGGAACGCGGACCTGACGTTTCATTCGCCAACTGCGGCCTGCCCTACTTCATCGGCGGTGAAATCACTGACCGGGACCGTCTTGCCGTCCAGACGCCTCAGTCCCTGGCTCAGCTTCTCAACGTCGAGGTGAAGACGCGCACTGAGGCCATCTCGATCAATCGTGAAGCCAAGACACTGCGCGTGCGCAATGTGCAGACCGGAGAAGAAGCGGATCTGCCCTATGACAAGCTGATCCTTTCACCTGGTGCTTCCCCGCTTCGGCCTCCTCTCCCCGGAATTGAAGACCCCCGCATCTTAACCCTTCGCAATTTACAGGACATGGACCGCATCCGGGAAAAAGCCGAAGCGGCCAGACGCGTGCTCATCGTAGGGGCAGGCTTCATTGGCCTCGAGATGGCGGAGCAATTACAGCGCCTTGGTAAACAAGTCACTCTTGTGGAACTGGTCGGGCAGGTTCTCCCCCAGTTAGACGCCGAAATGGTCAAGCCGATCGAGAACGAGCTTCGCGAAAACGGCGTAGAATTACGGCTTGGTGATGGTATCAAAGGTTTCCATTCCAGTGAATCCTTTCTCACAGCTGAGCTGAACTCAGGCGCAACGGTGGAGACTGACCTGGTGATCCTGTCCATCGGAGTGAAACCGGAGAATCAACTGGCCTCTGAAGCAGGCCTGGAGCTGGGCCAGCGCGGAGCGATGGTTGTCAATGAGTTCCAGCAGACGAGCGATCCAGACATCTATGCGGCGGGTGACGCGGTCGAAACAGCCGACCGCGTCGTGGAAGGCAGCCGGATGGTGCTGCAACTCGGCGGCCCAGCCAACCGTCAAGGCCGGACAGCGGCTGATCATATCTTCATGAGCCGTGACGAAAATCTGCCTGCCCCGAACCCGTATCCAGGCTCGATTGGAACGGCGATCGTCCGGGTTTTTGACATGGCCGCCGGGGTGACAGGCTGGACGGAGCGACGTCTTCAGCAGGCGGAAAAGGCCTATGATACTGTCACGGTTACCGACTTTAACCACGCGGGTTACTACCCGGGAGCCACCCTCGTCACGGTCAAAGTTCTTTGGGAAAAGGAAACTGGCCGGCTCCTGGGCGGACAGGTCTACGGCCCTGATGGCGTGGACAAGCGCCTCGATGTCCTGGCTACTGCCATCGCTGGCAGGCTTACCATTGACGACCTCGTCCACTTGGAATTGGCCTACGCACCGCCCTTTGGCAGTGCGCGTGACGTTCTCAACACGGCGGGTTTTGCCGCTCAAAACAAGCGCGATGGCCTCTCTCTGACGCTTAATGCAGCTCCGCAGGATACCCAGCTTATTGATGTGCGTCCAGCCGCCATGGCGGAAGTGCATCCAATCTCTGCCGCCCGTAACATCCCGCTTACTGAGATTCGTGAGCGCCTTGATGAGATCGACAAAGACCAGCCCGTCACCACGGTCTGCGCACGCGGCAAAATGAGCTACTTTGCTTCCCGCATCCTTCGTCAGCACGGCTATCAAGCCCATGGTCTGATGGGTGGCCTGCACATTCACACGGACCTGCTACGAACTTCCAGTAATGGCTCAACTTCGCCCGACGCCCAGCCGTCCGACCACTTCCCTTCTAAACCTTCAACCCCGTCTCCTGCTCCTGAAACCATGCATACCGCCAACCCCATGTCCCCAGTCATCTCCGCTGAATCCATAAAACTCGATTGTTCCGGCATGGCATGCCCAGGTCCGCTTCTGAGGGTGCGTGAAGCCATCGATGGTCTCGCCGAGGGCCAAACTCTCCAGGTGACCGCTTCAGATCCAGGATTCACGGCGGATATTCGCGCGTTCGCGGAGAGCGCGGGCTACCCGGAACCGGCCATTCGAAAAGAGAAAGGGCTGATCCACGCCAGCCTTCAGAAAACGCGAGTCACTCAATCTGTCCAGTCCGGCAACGACTCAACCCCGGCCACGGCCAACCCGGACACCACCCTGGTGGTTTTCTCGCAGGAAATGGACAAAGCCCTCGCCGCTCTGGTCATCGCCAACGGGGCTGCGGCTATGGGCGGAAAGGTCACCATGTTCTTCACCTTTTGGGGCCTGAATGTGCTGCGTAAAGAGCAATCCATGTCCATAAAAGGTAAGACGGCGATGGACAGGATGTTCGGCGCCATGTTGCCCCGCGGCTTGGGTAAGCTGCCGCTGTCCAACATGAATTTCGGTGGGATGGGACGAGCCATGATGGTAGACCGGATGAAATCCAAGAATCTGCCTAACCTGCCCGGGCTCATGGCCGAAGCTCAGCAAGCCGGCGTACGCATGGTCGCCTGCACGATGTCCATGGAAGCCATGGGTATCCGTGAAGAAGAGCTCATCGATGGCCTCGAACTCGGAGGCGTGGCTGACTTTATGGGCGCCTCCGCCAAAGCCGGGACCAATCTATTTATCTAAACGGGATAAAGTTCACTCGAGAGGTGAGAGGGAGCACTCTCTTTTTGCTGAATGCCAACTCAACGCCCAAATAGTCGAGAATGGAATTTAACGCCGTGAGGGCGCCCGCTTATCTCCAATATCAATCGTTACATAGACCGCAGCCTCATTCGCAATGCGGACGGCAGCACGAGGTTCTTGATCACATCCTGGGATTTCGGATGCTTGGGCCAGTGACAGCCGGAGCCAGGCGCAAAAAAACTCACAACAGTCAGCCGGATGCAGCGCGTCACGTAGCCTATCCCGCCCGATTCGATCCAGCAACTGCCTGCTTTTGACAACTTAGCCACAGACATCGCGTCTAAGAGACAAGCTGATGGCTCTCCGGCTGCATGACGATCTCATTGAGCACAAGGTGGTCCGGCGCCTGCACGGCCTGGACGACGAGGCTGGCGGCAGTGTCCACCGGAATCATGTGCTCCCGAGACACCTTCATGCCCAGATCATCCCAGAACGGCGAGTCGACCCCACCCAGGTAAAGCAGGCAAAAGCGCAGTTTTTTGTGGGCATACTCCGCCGCCAGGCATTTGACCAGCCCGGCGACGGCCCATTTGCTGGCCGCGTAGGCCGCGGCTCCTTTCATCCCGGCCTTGCCCAGAATACCCGGCAGGGTGATAAAGAGGCCTTTCTTCTGCTCGGCCATGAGAGGACAGGTCGCTTTTGCCACAAAGAAGGTCCCGCGCTGGTTTGTGTTGCTCACGCGCAGAAAGTCAGCGTCTGAGGTTTCTTCAAAGCGCTGGATGAATCCGATGCCGGCACAATGAATCACCACTTCGATGCCTCCCATCGTTTCGACCGCTGCTTTCGTGACCTGTTGCATGGAAGCAAGGCTCGTCACATCTCCCGTAGAAAAGTCAACCGAGGCTGCTCCCCCTTCCTTGCACTCCGCGGCGGCAGCCTTGAGGCGCTCCTCATCACGGCCCGTCAGGTAAAGATGATGGCCGTGCGAGGCCAGCTTAGCAGCGGTGCATCGCCCAATGCCGCTGCTTGCCCCGGTGATGAAAATGCGTTTGGCCGCGTGTGATTGATCCGTGTTCTCAGACATACAGAACAGCTACGCAGGCTGGTCAGGGCCGGATGAGCGCAGGCTGGCGGTTCGGTTGACACAAAACCGTCACCTGAAGATGTTTGCTTCCTGCTGATGACATGCGATATTGTCAGGATAAGGAGTTGCGCCGCCTGAAGAATTAGGCTAACTTTCCATAATTTTCAGAATCGGGCACACGGCGGAACTCCAGAAGCGTTTAGAGATCAGTCCTTGATCGCCTCCTCTTCGAAACCGTTCCATGAAAGCTCATTTCTGTCAGGATCAGCAAGGTCAAACACCCAACGCCGGGCAAGCGAGAGGTTTCACCCTCATTGAGATTCTCATTGCCGGGGCGCTCATCACCCTCTTCGCGGCAGGAGCAATCTCCGCGATGAGCATGACCAACACCTTGGCGGCCCGCACTCGCGCACTCACCCAGGCTCGCACCATCCTGTCTCAGACCCTGAATGAAACTCTGCAGACCCACTGGTCAGACAGCACTCCCAGAGCTCTTTTTGACAATGTCCCCAGCGAGTTTGACGTTACGGATCCCGCTGCCCCGCCTGAAATCAGAGTGAATAACCCGGTGCGTTTGTATTACTTTGACCGTGATGGGAACCCGGTTGATCTACCCGCGACGGTTCTCGTGGGGAGCCGGGAAGATCCGGATGGCATTGATACCGTGCAAGTCTATGTCCAGGTAACCTACACCATGAATGACTTGGCGGTTACCATGGAAACCACTTCAATCAAGGCGAAAGGACTGTGATGCGATCTGCTCCGAACATGACCATCCTCTCATCAACGCAACGCCCAAGTTCGGCATTCACGGTCATCGAAGTGATGATCAGTGTGTCCGTATTGACGATTACTCTTGCCGCTATCTTTGGGATCTTTGCGGCGACCAAACTGTTGTTTGTTAACGGGAGCAGCCTCACCACCACCGGACATGATATCCGAAAAATCTATGATGAACTCTCCCTTGCCCTTTTTCAGACTCCCAGTCAATACGCCGAGCCAATGCGGATTGATGTTGGGACTAAAAAATTGTATAGACAGCGCGACGCTCCATCTGAAGCTCTCGCCTATTGCGTGGTCACGGCCGGACCGCTCGCCTTGGTTTTAGGCAAGGATGGTCAACCCGATACTAAGGGTGACGGAGATACCTTCTTCAAGGTCGAGATTGCAGAGAAAGAACCTGGACTTACTACTGACACTGTAATCGTCAGCGCAGAAAACCAGGAGATTTTGCCAGGCCACTATCTGAAAATCTTCTGGGACGCCGGCAGTGAGGTGCCGATTGCCAGTGTAGTAGAAGGAACAGGGCAGTGGGATATCACGACATCAGAAGGCTATGATGGTGAGACTGCAGGAGACGATATAGACCCGCCGCCCGCCCTTTATGACAGTCGCGACATCACAGAGCCTGTCGCGGTCTACGTTCTTCGCTATGACGCGTTTGTCATTGTAGAAAACCTTCAGGGAAGTGAGCGGGATGGTCTTATTCGTTTCGAGAATCTTGAAGTAACTTTGCGCGAAGCAAACGCTAGCAGTCAGGTGGGTTCTGCTATCGAATTACAGTTGCCTGACGACTACCAGAACATCGAAGGGGAAGACCGCAAACTTTTGACGCAGCGCATTGAAGATGCCCGGCAATATGTCTCCCAACCAGCTTTGGTGGTCGACTCAAATCATCCTAGGCTCAGTTCCCCTACAACCGGTGATACGGCGCAGATTGACGGCTATTTACCCTTTTTTCGAAGCGTCGGCACTTCAAATCATGTTCGAATCAATCTCGCGGTTGAATCGGTGGAATACAGGAATGTCCGGCGGGCGACCGAGGACGATGTGACGTTTCAATTCTATCGCGCTTCCGCTCTCGATAACCGGAGGCTGGTGCTGAAAAGTGACTCGCTCTAATTCTTCCTTCTTGCCCACCAGAAAAGGTTTAAAGGCTTCGTTCTCCATTTTCCGCTTCGCCCAGCTACAAAAAATATCCTTTTTTCAACTTAGTATGTCCCATGAAACCTCACCATCGCAGTAATCATCATTCCCGGAAAGGTTCAGCCTTTATCATCGCCCTCATTGTTATCGCGGTTGTCAGTATTTGGATCGCGACACTCAATGAGCTGACCAAAGCGAGCGTTTTCAGTGAAAACCGCCAGGAAACCCTCTTGGAAGTGATTGCCACGGCAGATGCAGGCGCTGAACGCGCGTGGGGTCGCTGGCGGGAACGCGTAAAGGACAGCTCTTCTCTTCCCACCCAAGACGACCTGACGGAAGATTGGGACGATAAAGCCAAAGCTCCAGATTGGGATCTCAACGACGTGGTCAAGCTTGAGCCGGAAAACGTCAATATTTACCGGGTTGATGGTGTTGGGCGGATCATTGAAGCCGATGAGATCGGTCTGGCTCTAAGCCGATTCGATACAAGCCGCCGGATCTACAAGCGCTCTGTGACTTACCTCGCTTCCGCAACGGCTTCGTCGGACAGCGCATTCCTTGGTCCCGAAATGGACATGACCGTCAATCGAGTCTTCTCCAGAAGTGACATTCCGCTCTTCCAGTATTTGGCCTTTTTCGATCACACCCTCACACTCCATGCCGGCCCGCCGATGTATCTGGATGGACGGCTACACAGCAACAAAAAGATTATCGCCATGGCCGTCAACGAGACCGTCCTTGGGGCGAACGTCTCGACCCCGGTCAACAACCCTCCCAAAGTTGACGGTAACGGTGATGCTCTTTCTGACGACGTCATCCGGGACGGTCTTGAGGCGATGATTGACGCTGGTAATGAAGATGAGATTCGTGGTTTCTTTGAAGATGAACAGGTGGATGGATTGTTCGGCCTAAGTCAGGGCGGAGATGTCAGGTTCGACGATGACTACGGTCATATCCAGTTGCAGGAAGAGCTGCGTCTTTTTGATCCAAATGATTCTGACTACAAACAATTTTGGGAGGATAATGATAATAACGGCGTGATTGACTGGCAGGAATCGTCTGATCCGAATGTAAACGGTGGCTATCGGGAAATCATTGAGAAACCTGACCCGAACAGTAACGATTCACTTTTCATTGCTCAAAAGCGCTTTTACAATCAGGCGAATCTAGTCATCGAAATCGACAGCGAGAATGCGATCCAAACCAATCCAGTGAGCGGCGATGTAGAAATAGTCCTGGAAGGAAACGTGAATATCTACTGGAAGGACCTCAATCTTGCAATTCCTAGCGTTCCCCCGGGTTCAAGCAACGCTCAAAAGCAGGCTGCGATTGACGCGATATCAAATAAAGAGGAGGTCCCGGCTACCTCTTATGATGGGGGTGTGCCTGGGTCTGGGGTGCATGACGTGACGGAATTAGCCAAAGCACTCATTGACACCGACGGGCCTGACGGAACTGCTGATGAGGGTGCCATCAGTTTGAATAGTGAGGCCCTTTATGATCAATGGATGGAAATGCAAGGTAACCCGAACAGCGGCACGATGGACGTCATTGATGTAGACATGGAGGTTCTGAAAGAGATTATGGACTCTTGGGCTTCTGGAGATGTCGTCTACAAACAAAATGGTGAAACCGTCACCCCTCCCAAAGGCGGAGATGGCCCTGTTCTTTACATCACTGATCCCTCCAGCGATCCAGCGAACAATACCGTCAATAAAGGTCTTAGACTCTTTAATGGGGCACAGTTACCCGAAGGCGGATTGACTGTCGCAACGGATCTTCTGGCATATGTCCAAGGTGACTATAATACCGGCAGTCAGGGTAGTTCTGTTGATACCAACAGAAAAACGACTAAATTTCCAGAAGACGGTGACGTGCCCTACGACAAAAGCCTGGACTACCGTCCGGAAGATCATCCGTCTGCCCTGATTGCGGACACCATTCGTTTGCTCTCCAACAACTGGGAGGACGACAACTCTTCAAATTCTACCAGCAATCGCAAAGCTTCTAATACCACCTTCAACCTCGCGATGGTGATGGGTGACCGTTTCACCAATGAATTTGAAACTGACACGGGAGGGCTGCATAATTTTCCGCGATTCCTTGAATCGTGGAAAAATAAGGAAGCGACTATTCGCGGAGCTTTCATCCAGCTTTGGCAAAGCGACTATATCAGAGCGGCCTATGATTGCTGTCCGGCTTACGATCCGCCAAACCGCCATTGGGGCTTCCAGCAGTCTTTCATCCGCAATCCTCCTCCCGGATCTCTCGACGCGATTGAATACACCAGGGGCCGCTACTGGATAAGCGCCGAGCCCCCAGTTCCCTTGGCCGCCCTTAACGCGCAGAGCGAACCGGAATAGGGTCATCCCAACCGTGCAAATTCTGATCAGAAACCTGATCGCCTTTTTAGAGGTGATCAGGTTTTTGTTTTTTGACACGCAATCCATGAATATTTATTGTCACAAGCGTCTATGAAATACGCTTTTACGCTCCCACAGATTTTCCTTTTCATCCTGATCAACTTCCTCGCCTTGGTCGTGCTTTCTGCCGCCGTAATCAGTCAGACACCAGGGCAAGATCAGGAAGAAGCTGATATCAGTTTCCAAGCGCAGGATTTTCGGTGGAAAACGACCATTGGGGAAAACTTCGACCTGCATTTTCCTGCGGGTGGAAACCTCTTTTACGTTTTTCGGATGCCGGATGGCTGGAACCACCAGGGCGGCTCAGAAGGGGAAATTACCCTCTACCCTGGAATTGAAAGGGCAGACGTGGTTCTGCGCAAAGTTTATCCAGAAGCTGGCGAAGCGTTTCCTGACTTCCAGGGCGAAGAGAATCTTAAATATTACGCCAGGATTCTTGTTCAGTCCCTGCCCAGGGAAGCGGAAAACAAAGGGAAAATCATCAGAATGGGCCGTTTCATCACCTTTATAAATTATACAAGCGAAAGCATGCGAATTACCTTCACGCAGAACGGCCTGGAAATGGTTCGCGCCATGGGTTTCATTAATATCGCGAACAAGCCCTATCAGATTCGATATGTGATGACCTGTCCCGCTGACTCTTTTGATCAAATCATCGCAGACATGAATCGGCCATGGTCCGGCTGGCAAACGCGCACAAAACAGGAAGCTCAGGACCTTCTTCAGGCCACCGCCGAAGGAGGCTTTCATGACTGATCAATGAATTGCCAATGCTCGTCTGGCAAAAGCGCATAGGGGCACATCGGGAAGAATTCTGGCTCAACCGCTTGTCGGCGTTCGGGGACGAGCGGCTCGCGGTGGTAAAGATTCCGTCTGCGGAAAAAACCCTCAGGTTGGAAATCTATGATCTCGAACAAGAAGAAGCGGAGAGCCTGCAGAAACAATTTGGTGGTACGATTAAGCCCCTTGCAGATGACGCGTGGTTCAAGGCCGCTCCAGACGATCAGGAGCCTTTGAAGGTTCGCGACCGGTTACTGGTCGTGAACAGTGAAGCTGCCCTCGGGCGTGCTCGCGAAAAACATCCAAATCGTGAACTGATTATCATTCCACTTGGCATGGCTTTTGGGACCGGAGAACATGCCACCACACTGACTTGCCTTCGATTTTTGGCAGATGTCTCCCGGCAGATGTCTGCAGGCTGGAGTCATCTGGATGTGGGCTGCGGAACGGGTATCCTGAGCATCGCGGCGGAAAAACTCGGCGCCTCGCAGATTCATGGATTTGATTTATTGCCCGACGCAGTGCGTATCGCTGAGGGGAACGCGGTTTTAAATGAGGCTCGAATCCCACGATTTACGCAGATGGATCTTGCCGACTGGAACCCTTCACCCGGCGAAGCAGACGTTCTGACTGCAAATGTTTACGGCGACGTGCTTCTCGAATACATGGAAAAACTCGTGAAGGCCGTTCGAAGAAATGGCCACATTATATTGTCCGGGATCCTGACTCCCTATTGGCCAGAGATCCAAGCAGGGGCCCACGAGTGCGGTCTGGAAACTCAGCAGTTCCGGTCGATCGGCAAGTGGACAACGGGATGGATGAAGCCAGCCGCTTAATTCGCTCTGAAGCGTAGCATCGGCTCATAGACACGCATGGCCAGCTCCTCGAACTCACCTTTAAAATCAGGCTGGCGGCCGAAACAATGCTGCAAATACGGATCCTCCACCTCAGGAGCGGGTGCGTTCGGCTGAAAGTAGCCCGTCCCGTACCACTTGTCCGCGGCGACCTGATACGGGGATCGCCGCTTTCGTGACTGCTCCTGATCTTCCATCTGCTTCTCGGCATGACGCGCCTCCGCAAAAGCCCATGAACTCTCTGGGAAAAGTGGGAGAGGCCGCTCCCAGCCCTCCCGATAAAGTCCCAGAAGGTCCCGCAGAAATGATGCCGCTTCCGCGGCAGACAGCTCCGGCCAGACCATGCGCTCGACTTTGGCGCGGCCATTTCCCCTTCCCTCCAGCAGGATCAGTGATGCCCGCTTCACCTCGTGAGTTTCATCGACTGGAATCTGGCAAAGCGCCAGATGGTGCAGCCACGCACCCACCCGGTCACGTGCTTTCGCTTGGGAGGGTCGATAGCGAAAAATTCCCTGCTCCGTTAAATGATTCACTGTGCCGTTTATTCTGATGTCGCCGGTCGTAAGACTGAATGGCCGTGACGGCAATGGAACACGCGCAGCTTTCTCTAGGCGGACGTTCTCGATAAAATTCTGTGTTTGCCGATGCATTGCGGCCAAAGCGGATCGGCCCGCTTCGCCATGGGGAAGAAGTCCGCAGGCTGCCGCCCATGCGTAAACCCCCTCAAGCCCATGTCCACTCAGACCGGCCTGCACCAGTCGCCAGCGAATGGCATACTTATCAAGCGGAGCGATTTCGAACGGCTCACGATCACTGAAATCTTCCTCCAGATTCTCTAAAGAAATCCGCAGCCGCTTCCGCAGCAACGCCCTCGCTGGGTTAAGGAGAAATTCCCGTAACTCATCCAGCGCAACCTCCTCTGGCCGCTCGGCAAAGTCTCGCGCCGCCAGCTTGCCTGGAACAAAGGGCAACCACACCGTTCTCTTAGAGGCGTCTCGAGATCGGGCGACCTCCAGATTTAATTTTGAGAAACTCGTTGGCTCTGGCTCAACCGCATCTTTGCCGGTTGCAAAATACCGCGGGTGAAACGCGTGCAAACGGTGATCCCGAACAAATTCCGCCGAGGATTCGCCCAAATAATCCAGCAATTCACTGACCAGCATGGACGGAGGCCGCTCCGACCCGGTCGAGGAATCCTTCCCTGAATAACTTAGACAAAAAGCCTGTCTCGCCGAAAGCAAAGACTCCAGGAATAGATAACGGTCATCTTGCCGCACATCCCGGTCGCCCCGGCGAGGTGACACCGCCATGAGATCAAACCCAGGTCTGTGACAGCGTCTTGGGAAGGCTTCCTGGTCCAACCCTGCAATCCAGACCACCTGAAAAGGGATGCTTCGCATGGGTTTCAGTGCGCAAAATGTGATCCCGCCTCCGAGTAATCCGTGAGGATGCTCAAAGCCCTCCAGCTGAGCATCGAACGCATCTCGAATGACTTGAAGAGAGACAGGCGCGCCAAAGCCCGCCTTGTCTGCCGCTGATCGCAAGCCGTTCAGAGCCTCCCGGAGCCTTATTTGATCCGAAGGTGAGCAATCAGATGGGTTCAGATGGCGCTCTGCAAAATCCTGAAGAAGATGGACCCAGTCTTCGACTGGTCTTTCTTCAGAAAATGATTTACGCAACGCGAAAATCGAAGCCATCAGCTCTTCAAATCGCCCAGCGCCTTGCCATAAGTCTGAAGGCAGCCCGGCGCTTGGTGCGACTCCCTCAAAAGAGGTTGCCTGACCGTCATCCCAGTTGCTCTCATCCTCCGGATTCTCCGCGATCAGCCGGTCCATTCCCCCCGCGGCGAAGGCAAGGTGCAGACGGTCCAGCGCGTGGCGCCAGGAATGCTGTTCTGTGCCCGGTAAGCCGAGGTCCGCACGGTGCGCCCCATTTTCTCCCCAGCGTGGACGTGCCGATGCCAGCACTCTCAGAAATTGCTCCGTCTGGGCATCGTCCAGATGCAGGCCGGAGAGGACGACGGGATGGCTGAGGATGTCCAGCAGCTCCGTGGCCGCAAGGCGGTTCTCCGGTAAATCCATCAGCTGACGCAGTACCTGGACCGGGCCGCACTGACCTAAGGGGTGCCGGTCTGCAATGGTGTATGGAATCTCCTGCGCCTTCGTTTCCGCCGCATCAAAGACCGCTCGAATGTAGGGTACGTAATTTTCGATTTCCGGCGCCATGACAACAATGTCGCGTGGTTGCAGCCTGAGTTCCTCTTGCGAAAAGAGACCTAGAAGAAAATCCCGCAAAACTTCCATTTCCCGAAGCCGGTTGTGGCAACAGTGAATCTGCAGAGAGCCATCGGCGGGATACTCCCGGGAGGTTTCGGCGGATGAACTATCCAGCTCCAGTACTTCCTGCTGCAGCCGATGAAGGGTCAGAGCGCTCTCCCCGTTTTGCCCAGGGGACTCAAAATGCTCCTCTCCGCCAGCCACTGGCAGCTCAAAAAGTTCCTCAAGGTGATTTCGGCCGAGCTGTCCCCACGATGCCAGCAGAGGATGACCGGCAGACGGGGATGCATCGGGGTAGCCGGCATCCTCGCCTCCAGAAAATAGGTTGGTAAAGTCAGTCAGGTGCTTTCTTTCCATCTGCCGAACTTCGCGCCGTGATAATAAATCTCCCCAGTATTGCTGGCTCGGCTGAAACTGAAAAAAATGGACCTCCTGCCGTTGTGACAGCTTTTCGAAAATCCTTAGATAAGCCGGTGGAAGTGTGGCCACGCCAAAAACATGGATCGCCGAGTAATTATCTAAATTCGCTAAGCCCGGCGAGGACCATAGTTCCCGAAGACACTGCGCAAAGTGGCCCTCACCCCCGGCATCCGTGATCTCCGTCCAAATTAAGCGCTGCCAATCTTCCAGGCTGTGCTTGGCTCGAGTTGCAGTCGCTTCACCTGTTTCCTCCCACCGCAAAATCAGCTCGGGACGGTAAATGAGGTATTCATCAAATGCCGCCGCCAGCGCCCGGGCAAACCGATAAAGTTTGAGCTGAGCAACATCGCCACAGGCATTTCCACTCCCTCCGTCAAAAAACCCGGCAAGAGCACGTCGAATTTCAGAGTGTTGCTCATCGCCTCGTAATTCTCTGGCAATCCCTAAAAGTAATTTCATCAGCCGCCAGCTCAGCACTTCCGGATCGTTAATCGGGCTGGTCAAACGCCTTGCTCCGTAGAGCTTCTCCTCGATAAACCGCCGCGGGAAGGGGAACTCGACGGCGGCACAGATACCCATCCGGTCGGCCAGCCGCATTTGCAGCCACCGTCCCATCCCCTGGCTCTGGACAATCACCCGTAAGGGCTCAAGTGGCGCCCTTGGCGCCTCAGCCAGCTGTTTGGCAAGAAGGTCCGCCAGGTTCTCAAGACGGTTTGAACTATGGACAAAAATACCTTTCAACGCAGGTTCAGCATCGCGCCAAAAATGGAGAGCTGCAACCGTCAATCGCTGAGGCCACAATATGCAGTGTTTTTTTAACCTGCCCCAAGCAAATGAGCACCTATATCTGGTGGTCGATCTTCTGATTCGTCAACTCGCAAGCGCAAGAACAGGGCTTTCTATCTTCACGGAAAAGCTCCCGCCCGTCTCCGCCTGGTGCTCAAGCAGGACATCCATGTATCGCGAGACATAGTTGCGAAGACATTCCGGCAGATCATAGTGACCGCGAATAACAACATGGACCGGAGAAAGAATCTCCGTCAGGCAATACCAGAAGGCGTCCAGATTATGCTCATAGTCCCTTGGAAAGAGCAAAACGCTAGCCACTCGCTCGTGGAATTCACCCCGGGTCGCCACTCCGTCGAGATCAAGGATCAACTCACTTCTGGTCGTCATCATGTCCATAATCGTCTGCGGAGGGTTCAGGGTTTCTTTAACCGCAACTTTGTCACCAGAATGTCGCGCGGTTCTGTATACTGACGCCCTTCACCTGCTGGCATTCACTTTCCTTTTGTAAGGAAATTGTCACCGGCGTTAGCCGATGAGGATCAGCGTGTTGGAAGCGTTTCAACAAGGATGTAGCCTTCAATCCTCGGCCCGCCTCCGGACTTCTGGAGGGCGATACGCACCAGATCGGCATCATAGCCGATCAGCTCAATGACCGCATCTCTGTCCTCAAAGATCTGCACCCCTTTCCTTTCAAAGAACGGCTGAAGGTCTCCGCCGACCGCGCGGATAAAGTGGGCATCCCGCAAGGCATAGGGGTCCTCGGCAAAGAATATCTGTCGATCACGAACACTCACCGGGGCCGCGCTTTTCAAATCGCTTCCTTCGAATTGAGTTCCCACCGGCCAGGGACGGAGCTCATTCTCCACCGATCCGGGAGGGACCTGCCAATGGGCGACTTTAATACCAACCCAAGACGCCAGGATCAGCAGGCTTAAGTAGATTGGGCTCAGCGCGAGCCAGAACCTTTTACGCCTCATCCACACTCAGAGGGTTCTGGAAGCGTTACGCTCCAGTATCGCGCGTTCGTCAGGGGTTAAGCTCTGCAGACCGTGGGCCAGCACTTTATTGAGGACCGCCTCCAGTTCAGCGTCTCTCTTGCCTGCGGTGCGTCCATTGCCTTCCGAGCGCGGCTGTCTGGCCACCGCAGTCTGAGTTCCATTTGAGGCATGGCCATTGACCATTCGAGCCTCTCCCTCAGAGCGTGTATCGTGCATTGGGGTGATCTCAATGATTTTTCCCTTTGCCTGAGGCTGATATCCTCCAAGAGCGCGCCCTCGGTGGTGTTCGTAGAAATGGCGCGCTTTCCGCACCATCAATTGACGAACAAACAACCAGCCGGTCAGTCCTCCCACAAGGTGAGCGACATGACCAATGCCAGCAAAGATACCGGTCACGGCAAGAAACGCGGAACTGCCAAGAAAGGCAAATGCAAGAGTGCGGGCCTTAATCCGGGCGGGTTGAATGAAAAAGATAAGGATATCCAGGCGCCGGTCCGGCTGACAGGCCAGAAAGGCCAGCGCCACGGCAAAGACTCCGCCGGAGGCCCCCAGGAGACCATGAGCGGGAGCAAGAATGATTTGAGCAAGTCCCCCTAGAATACCACCCAGAAAATAGACAAGAACGGTCCGAGTCTTTCCAATCCGCTCTTCCGTGTGAGGGCCAAAAATGAAGAGCCCGACCATGTTCATGAGCAGATGGAGAATGTTCGCGTGCAGGAACATGTGGGTCACCGGCTGCCAGAAAAAGCCTTCAAAGAAGCCCGCGTTCAACATCAAGATACCGTAGAAGCGTTGCGTGAAGGCTTTCCCTGGGTCGCTCAGGACTTCTGGCATAGGAAGCCCCAGCACGAAAAACTGGACCAGAAAGACCCCGATCGTGATCCCGATGATCGCCGTGGTGATTCTGGGTTGCGGACGGTTTTGCATGGTGGCGTGAATGTCTCCAAAGAAGGGTTCGACCCGTGGAAGAAGCAAGCAGATGAAATCCTTCGGGCAAGTGGAGAGTCCTGCCGACCGGACCGTAATCTGAACAGAATCTGCCGCGGCAGAGACCTAAGTCAGGCCGTGTCCGTAATCTTTTACGCCATACCACTTCATTGAGTCGAACGCTCCCATGATTATTTCTCGCCGCATGTTGCTCCTCCTGCTTGCCCTTGCCGTTACCATCGCCGCCGGATGTGCCGGTCTCGTGGCTCTTCAGGAGAAGATGATCTACCTGCCCAGCGACTATTCAGATGATTACCTGAATCTCGCCCGGAGCGCTGGGGTGGAGGAAATTCCCTTTGAAACGTCTCAGGGAAAGCAGGTCGCCTTCTACTACCCAAACGAAAACAACTCGCAAGCCCTTCCACAGACCCTTTGGATCTGCCACAACGGCAATGGCTCTGTCGCCCTCCAGTGGCAAAGGGTTCTTGAGGGTTACCCGGATAAGCGGGCCGGTTTTTTGTGGGTGGACTATCCCAGCTATGGACTATCTGAAGGTAAACCGGACCCGAGCACCGTTCTGGAGAGCACGGGCGCGGCGCTCGACGCACTGATCACTGCCAAAGACTGGCCGGTAGAGGTGACCAAGTCACGCATCTCCCTTTTAGGCCATTCTTTGGGGAGCGCTGCCGTTCTTCAGTTTGCGGCCAGTCCGCCGGAGGGGGTCAGGATCAATCGCGTGGTCTGCATTGCACCCTTTACCTCCATGGAGGATATGGTGGCCGAGCGCGGATTTGGCCTGCTGAAGGGAACCCTGCGCCATCGCTATGACAATGTGACGAGCCTCCAGACTGTTCTGGCGAATAAAGAGAACGCTCCGGACGTCCATATATTGCACGGTGATGCGGACTTTGTCATTCCGGTGAAAATGGGCCGCGCACTGCACGCGCTGGACGATCAGCGCGTTGAAATCACGGTCATCCCTGACGGTGACCACAACCAGATCCTGCTCGACGCGCAGGCGGACATTTTCGCGGCCATGCTGGGCCAGATCGATCCCAACGAACGGACTGAGCTCTCTCCGGCAACCGCAGACGCTTCGCCCTAGCCGTGGCGGGCTGGAAGACATTACCCAGCTCTCATGTTTCCCACCAAAGCACTCATCGCCCCCTTTCTTTTCCTTGCTCTCACAGGCTTGACGAAGTCCGAACCTGAGGACAATCCGGACGCTGCCAGTCCTGAGGAAATCGCCTCCACGGATCCTGCTGCATTTGAGGATGTTACAGCAGAAGCCAAGCCTGCCGAACCGGAAGTCCCCAAGCTGATTGAAAGCGGGCAGGTTGCAGTATTGAAGACCGGGCAGCTGGCGAATTTCGACAAGCAGCCGTCAAAGGTTCAGGCGCTGCTCAAGGAGGCGATGGAGCTCACCGAGTTGGGCCTGGACTATCAATACGCCTCCGCCAAACCGTCCGAAGGCGGGATGGACTGCTCCGGGACGATTTATTACCTGCTTCGAGAGGTGGGAGTGAAGGATGTCCCTCGTCAAAGTGACCACATCTATCGTTGGGCCTGGAAGAATGGCCATTTCCGCGCGGTAAACGGCAACAGCCGCGATACCTTTGAATTCGCCGAGCTCAAACCCGGCATGCTCATGTTCTGGATCAACACCTACGAAGTGGATCGTGACCCCCCCGTCACCCATGTGATGATCTATTGCGGCCAAGATAAGGAAACGGGGAAAGATGTGATGACCGGAGCCAGCAACGGCCGAAGCTACAACGGTAAATCGCGCAATGGTGTGAGCGCCTTCAATTTCCGCCATCCCAGCGGAGGGTCCGGCCGGTTCATTGGCTATGCAGGGATTCCGGGCATCCATTCGCAGGATTGATTGACACGCCCTTTTCAGCGCTCCATATAGGTGCGCAAGATGACGCCACGACTTGCCCTGCTTACCGTCCTGTTGTTCCCCGCGATTCTTACGTTGGGGATTTTAATACCGGTCACTGCGCTCGCGAAAGAGCAGCCGGTTGAGGCCCGCTCCGTCCCGGAGCCGGAACCGCTGCCGCTGGCCCTGTCTGACGAATTTAAGTTCCTGAAGCAGAAGCTTTTCTTTGTGGACAGTGAGACACAGTCTCCGGAGACCGCGGAACAGATGATCTCCTTTCGCTACGCCCAGGTCTTTCGAGGTGCCGTGACCCGTCTGGAGCGTGAGCAACGCTATGGCAACTACTACACCTTCTGGTGGAAGGCCAAGCGCCCGGCTGACCTGACCGTGCGGCTGGAATACCGTCAGGAAAACTACGGTGACTTCGTTCAGGCTAAGGAGCTCACGTATGTGGGAGTGGAAGGCAAAGTGATCTCTGACTTCGAGGTAACCGGCGATGATTTCCGTGAAGGCGGTCGGGTGACGAGTTGGCGATGCCTGCTGATCGAAGACGAAAAAATCGTCGCGATGCAGACTTCCTATCTGTGGCGGTGACCGTTTTGGCGGTTGGCCAAAATGTAAACGTGTGTTTAGTTGTGGGCGAACTTGAGTGGAGATCCCATAACGGTCGGCGCCGCCGGCAAAGTTGTCTGGATAAAGGTCCTGGGCAAAGGTTCGTTTGAAAATGCCAGTCGTCTCAAGACTCTGGCCTTTGAGCTGATCAACCGCGGTTCCCGGGAGTTCGTCATTGATTTGGAAGAGTGTTCTTCCATGGATTCAACCTTTATGGGAACGCTGACCGGGATTGCTCAGCGCCTTTTCCAACTGGGCCAGGGAGGGATACATGTCATCCACCTGAACCCACACACTCGGGAATTGCTCTCAAACCTTGGCCTCGACCAGCTCTTCGACGTCCAGGAAGACCTCAGCATCTACAAAGATCCCGAAAATATGGAAGCCGAGTCAGCGGCAGCCAGCGCAGGTCAGGAATCACCCGAGGCCTTGGATAGGAGAGCCCAAGCAAAGCTTATGTATGAGGCGCATCTCGCTCTCTCCGACATCAGCGCAGAAAATGCTGCCAAGTTCAAAGATGTGCTGGATTTCCTGCGCCAGGACCTTGGCAAGAACGCAGAAGGGTGAAATGAAGCACGAAATCCCGCTCCGCGATGCGCAGCGGCTTGTCACCCCGAGTGGTTGCGGCTACCGATTGTAAGGTATGGATATGGCATGGACCACCACGCAGCATCACCCTTCCCACTAGTCTGGCGTGAGTGAAGAAACTTACATCGTCGGGTTCTATACTCTCCTTGGGCTTTGCCTGCTGCTGACTGTCATCTTTCTCCGGCAAAGGGTCGTCATCGAAGAACTGAAGCGCGCCCGCAAAGAAATCGCGGATGAAGAACATGAGGTCTTCGACTTTCTCCATGGCCTTGGCGAGGCTTTCACGGACAATATCCGAACACCGCAACTTCATAAGCTGATTGTCGACGGGACTATGCGCATCGTGGAAGCGCAGGGTGGTGCGATCTATCTGGCAGACAAGAACTCAGGGAAGCTGGTTGCCAATTACATCTCGCCTGGCTGTCCGGCCGTCATTCCCATCCCCCCGCATATCCGTGCCCAAACTGAGAGCACACCGCTCGCGGTGGAGAGTTACATCCGGCTTCATGCGCTGGAAGAAGGAGAAGGACCGGTGGGCCAAGCCTGGAAAAAACGGGAAATCCTCAATCTGAAATGGCCGGAGGGCGAAAACGCCTTCCTGCTCCAGGCTCTGCAGGAAAACCCCACCCCGGTGCGGTCCGCTCTGCTCGTCCCTCTCCACTATGCGGGAAATTGGATGGGCATCCTGGCCCTGCTCAATAGCGACGAACGCCTGCGTTTCAGCGCGGACGATGTGGAAGTGCTTCGCGCCATTGCAGAGCAAAGCGCCTTTGCGCTCTTCAACGCGAACGTCTACTCAGAAGCCAGCGAGAAGCGCCGCATTGATACGGATCTGCGCATTGCCAGTGACATCCAGCGGATCCTTCTGCCCTCCGCGGCTCCCAAGGTGCGAGGGTTTGAAGTGGCAGGCCTCAATCTGCCGGCGCGTTATGTGAGCGGTGATTACTACGACTATATCCCGGTCAATGACGATGGCCTCTATGGCATTGCGATCGCAGATGTCAGCGGGAAAGGCGTTCCCGCCTCCCTGATTATGGCGATGTGCCGCAGTGTCCTGCGAAGTCACGCGACAGGCAACCGCTCCGCATCCGCCGTCCTGAAGGAAGTTAACCGGCAGCTTTTTCCTGACATCAAGGAAGACATGTTCATCAGCATGGCTTACCTGATTCTGGACCCAGATAACTCCTGCATCACCCTGGCGCGGGCAGGCCATGATCCGCCCCTGCTTTACCGCTCAGAAGATAAGGTTGTGCAGAAAGTGAATCCGCCCGGGATGGCCGTGGGAATTGACAGGGGCACAGTGTTCAATAGGATCAACTCCGATTTCCGCCTAGAAATGAAGCCCAATGATTGCGTGGTCCTCTACACAGATGGTGTGACTGAGGCAGTCAATGACATCGGGACGGAATACGGCTCGGCCAAAATGATGCAGCGTGTCCAACACTGCGCGCCCGATGGGGCTCCGGCAATCATCAAGGGCCTGGCTGATGACGTCCGCCAGTTCGTGGGTGACCAGCCCCAGAGTGATGACATCACTCTCATCGCCGTCCGCAGGCTTTAGTCACCGTTTCCACTTCCAAAATGAGCAACACTCCGAACGACGAAAACCAGCAACCTGAAGCACCCCCGCTGACCGATCCTTTGACCGGCGAGCCAGTGCCTGCTCAGACTCCCCCTCCCGATCAGGGCCTGGGAGGAGAAAAAGCACCTCAGGAGAGCGATGACCCATCGTCCGCGGAACCCCTGAATGAGGTGGAGCAGCTCCGGGAGGAAGTGGACCGCTACCGTGACCTCGCCCTGCGGGCGCAGGCGGACCTTGACAACTATCGCAAGCGCGTGGCCCGTGAAAAAGAGGATCTGCGCACCTATGCCAACAGCGCCCTCATTGAAGAGCTGCTACCGGTTATCGATAACTTTGAACTTGGTCTGGCCGCAGCGGAAGAAACCCTGGATCTGCAAACCATTGTCCACGGGATGTCTATGGTACAGAATCGCCTGGCAGAGCTCCTGAACAGTCAGGGGGTAACTCGGGTAGAAGCAAATCCGGGAGATGACTTCGACCCGCGTGTCCACGAAGCAATGGCTCACGAACCCCATCCGACCGTTCCGGAAGGCAAGATCACCCGCCAGATGCGCAAAGGCTATAAACTGAGAGACCGGCTCCTCCGCCCCGCCAATGTTGCGGTAAGTAAAGGGCTTCAGGAGACCTGACCTGGACTCCGCGCCATTTGCCAAGGCCTTGCTTTCGGCCTACTGTCCACCCTGCGGCTGATTTGTTGATCGCCCCGCCGCCCAGCCACTTCACATCCCTTCAGCTGCCTTTTTCCTCTAACCGTGCATGGCCACCAAGCGTGACTACTATGAAGTCCTGGAGCTCGACCGCAACGCCAGCGGGGAGCAGATCAAAAAAGCTTACCGCAAGCTGGCGGTGAAGTTTCATCCGGACAAAAATCCGGATGACCCTGAGGCGGAAGACCGCTTTAAGGAGGTCAGCGAGGCCTACGACGTGCTCAGTGACACAGACAAACGCGCGGCCTACGATCGCTACGGGCATGCCGCCTTTGCCCAGGGCGGAGGTGTAGGGCGAGGCGGAATGGGCGGCCATGACCCCTTCGACATTTTCCGCGAGGTCTTCGGCGGTGAGTTTGGCGGGGGTGTTTTTGATGCGTTCTTTGGTGGTGCCGGCGTTCGTCAGCGCCGGGGCACACGCCACAGCGGTAGTGATCTCCGGTACGATCTGGAAATCACTCTGGAGGAAGCGGCCAGCGGCGTGCAGAAGGAAATCGAGATCACCAAACTCGATCCCTGCGACCGCTGTGAAGGCGTGGGACATGAGGGGGATGGCGGCTTGCGCGCCTGTCCGACCTGCGGAGGAAACGGCCAAGTCATCAGTTCCCGCGGTCTTTTTCAGGTCGCATCCACCTGCCCGAACTGCCGGGGTGAAGGGCAGATCGTTTCGAATCCCTGCCGGAAATGTGACGGCGACGGGCGAGTTGAAAAAAAATCTAAGGTGAAGCTCAAGATTCCTGCCGGGGTAGAAACCGGGTCACGCCTCCGCTCCTCCGGACAGGGCGAAGCGGGAATCCGTGGGGGCCCGCCGGGTGATTTGTACGTCGTCATCATTGTCGAGAAACACGATGTGTTTGAGCGCGAGGAAGAAAATCTGTTCTGCGAAATGCCGATTCCTTTCACCACGGCAGCGCTCGGAGGAGAGGTGGTTGTTCCGACCCTAGGTGGCAAAGCGAAACTGAAAATTCCCGCCGCCACGCAGAATGAAGCGGTCTTTCGCCTGAAAGGCAAAGGCATGCCTGATCTCGAAACAACCAGGCACGGAGATCTTTATATCCGCGTAAAGGTTGAGGTGCCCAGCAAACTGAACGGCGATCAAAAGAAAAAACTGCAGGAGTTTGCCGAACTGATGGGCGAAGAAAATCAGCCTCTGCAGGAAGGTTTCTTCAAAAAGGCAAAACGCTTCTTTAGCGGAGACTGAAGCAATTCCATTCGAACAATCAATCGAGGAAATGGATCGTTTTTTTCTCGAAACCTCACAGTGGAAGGATGCACAGCCTCGACTTCATGGCCGTGAGCACCATCATTGCGCTCATGTCATGCGCCATAAAGCGAGTGACGAAATCAAGGTCTTCGATGGTGCTGGCCGGGAAGCCATCGCTACGATTACGCAGATCGACCGAAATCACGTATTTTTAAGTCTAGGTGAGACGCGCAGATCCGCTCCACTGGCCGTTCATCTGGCCTTGGCCCAGGCCATACCCAAGGGAAAACAATTCGAACTAATTTCTCAAAAGGCCACTGAGCTGGGTGCGTCAGAGGTCTTTCCGCTTATCACAGAACGAACCGTCGTGAAGCCAGGAAACCCTGGCGAAGACGCACAGAAAAAGCGGGAAAAATGGCAGATCATCTGCACTGACGCGGCCAAGCAGTGCGGCCAGAATTATATCCCGGAAGTGCATCTTCCGGTCGAACTGACTACCTTTCTCAAGCTAATTCACCGTTCTACGACGGATGATCCTCTGCGCTATGATCTCATGCTGATTGGCTCGCTCGAAGAAAGCGCCCGCTCACTTCGCGATGTGATCGCTTCGTTCCGCCAAGATCGTGGATTCAACCCGCGACGCGTGCTCATTCTCATCGGGCCAGAGGGTGATTTTTCACCCGCTGAATATCAATCTACCCGCGAGGCAGGCTACGATCCGGTCACCCTCGGTCCGATCATTCTTCGTTCAGAAACCGCAGCGATCTATTGTCTGAGCGTGCTAAGCTATGAATTGATTTCATAGGTGGGACCTCATTTAAATCAGGCGAATTTTACAACCCAATTGACTAAACCACATCCACAGGGCAAAGCTAGAAATGTTCCGAAGCATTATCTGAAGTCTGAACGGTTGAGACGGAATCTGACGCTTCCCAAATCAATCTCTCCTTTTTCGTTGAGGCGTAGAACGTTCTCGACCTTTGTCAGTGGATAGACCTTTTCTTCGCCTTCTTCTGCAGAAGCTGTCATACTGATTTGGACCTGAAGCGGGCGCTCCGGATCGAGCGCGACCTTTTCAAAGGAAATCTCAGCTTTCGCGGGCCCGTGCTTCTCAGGAAAGGTTATCTCCAGTGGTTGCTCTTCTGACTTGGTGAGCAAGGTTTTGGTTCCGGGATCATACATTCCAACGACAACCGTTGTTTTCGGGCTGATTTTCAGCTTCATATGGGATGGGAAAACAATCTCGACTGAACCGACAATCGCATATTTTTCAAGGCTTTCTGCCCAAAGCTCCTTGATTGCCTTTTGGTCTTCCTCTGCCAGCGTTCGCAAACTGAAGGTTTTCTTGGCACCATCCTTACCCTGCAGAACAACTTCTTCGCGCTCCGGATCGAAGGAGACATAGTCAGCCTCAAGGGTGTTGCCACGCGAATCAGTCCAAGAGCGAGCCTGGACCAAGCCAGTGCACAGGATCAGGGCGAGCAAAACGGAAACCATGGAACCAAAGTATGGGGAACTGTTTGTCATACCTTTATGAATAAGTAAACGCCGTGTAACTCAATCAAAAAGTGATGCCATGTCCGCCAGAAAAACCCGACGGCTACCGTCAACGTAACCGTTGAAAACCACGAACCGATTGCTGCGATCCCATGCCGGATGCGGGTCGACGCGCAGTGTATTGTCAGGGCAAGGCTGACTTGTGTTGATACGGATGGCGCACTTTTCGTCGCCGTTCTCAAGGTTCACCCATCTCAACGGAACCGTGCCATCACCAAAGGCCACCCGTTCACCTAAATAGCTGTCTGTAATGATGAATTTCCCGTCCGCATGCACGGAGGGATGTCCCGAGCCCAAAACGTTCTTGAGCAAAGGCTGCCGTTCTGAACCGTCACAATTGAAGCAATAAAAGCGCATTCCTTCGTGATGCATTTTCAGGTTGGAAGTGATTCGCCAGCCATCCGGGTGCCAGGTGCCATGATGCCCGCCCGGCGCATAAACTTCCGGGCCAGCCGCACAGTGAATCTCCGTTCTTTCAAGGTTCGCAGTCATCCAGGCAAAACTGACCTCCACGTTGGGATCACTAAAGGCATTCCACATGACATATTCCTGTGCTGGAAAAGCCCGCAGGCTCATCAAAACACGCGTGCATTGGGCATTGAACTTGGAGTGAAAGCCATAGATCTCTAATTTATCAGGATCTTCAAAACGCGGTGCCGGGTTTGCCTGATAAATCAATTCCCTGAAGGGAAGAAATAAATGGCACTCACCACTCTCGGTGCTGGTCAGGTAAAAGCCGTCATCTTCCGCGGGCCCGATGTTGCGCCTCACTTTTCCGTCCGGCAGAATTACCCCGTATCCCATCTGTGTTCTGCGCATGGCGCCCCAGGTTGGCGGAAATCAGCCATTTCCCATCGGCCGAAGCATGGTAAACTGCACCCTGCATTCTCTGTTTTTCACCAGTGACCGCGCTGTATTTCCACGAAAAGGGAATCCAGGTTTCCGTGTCGACATCGTTAAAGAAAAGCTGGTCGTCAGTCGCGCCCCAGTTAATGTTGGCACCCATTTGCGGCTCCCAGCCGGCTGTTTCAGCGACGACCCGGTTTTCCCCCGTCAGCAAGTCAACCAGAAGCACGGTGGCTTTTTCGCCAGCATCTGGTTTCCGGTCTTCAAAGGGAAACTGCAGGGTTGCCAAAAACCGCCCTGACGGACTGATTGCTGAGGTATCAAAAAACCGGTGCATACACCGCTCGAGGCCCGGTGTCAGACACCATACCGGCACGAGCGGGTTATGTTCTTCGTAACGGGGAAAGAACTCGTCCAGTTTAGCGGTATCGATTGGCATGAGGATCTATATTGGGCGAGCGAGTTTATTAAAGAAATCGAGGAATACACCATTGCGGTCCACGAAATAGGCCGAACGGATGAGATGCCTTTGGGCATCAGCACTCCATTTAAGATCATCAGATACAAGCGGGCTTGCCACCAGATTAGTCAGCACCCAGGAGGAATCTATCAACCAGGCCACCGCAGACATATCCCACAGCACCTTAGCCCAACCGCGCTGGTCGGCCCGATGTTCTTGGAAAATGTGAAAAAGATAATCCCCAATCTGCCCATGGCCCGCGACATAGGCCTCCATCTCTGGGAGGGTGGTTTGAAGATGGGAAGCCGCACCGAGGCAAGGGAGATGAACGAGCGGCACCCCAGAGTTGAGCAATACCCGCGTTGCGCACAAATCCTGCCGTAGATTAAATTCGTCTGCATGCGGCCACCCCAGGGCATGACCTCCCAGCCAGACCACAACGATTTTCTCTGCGAGGCGAGGTTCAAGCAAAAGCGCGTGAGCGATATTCGTAGGCGCACCGATGGCGACGACATAAAGCAAACCTGAATCCGACGATTGGCCGGCCGCTCGGGTAATCAAATCAAGCGCCGCCTCGTTATTAATACCGGACAGCGGCCCCGATTCTTCACGAAGAAAACGATGCGCCCCACGAAAAACAAATCCATCCAAATCAGTCCGGCCCAGCGCGTGCAAAACCCGATGGATCTCTTCGTAGCTTTTCTCCATGCCGTCCCCTGCGCCGCTGGATCGCGAGTTATGAAATGGCGCTGCGTAGATTGCTTCAACCGTCAACTGTTCCGGCGAAAGCATGGCCTGCGCGATGGCAAATTGATCATCAATCTCATTATATGTATCGGTGTCCAGCACCATTCGGACCGGACCCTTATCCGATAACGGTGGTGCCAGCCGGGCCACTCGTTCACTTTCGCTCAACATACGGATCAGTCTGTTTCTTACTCCTTGATGGAGACCTTGATTTTTTTCTCAATTGCGCCCGTCATTTCCAGGCGAAGATGTTCGAGCGCGTAAATATAGTGCTTCATGTGATGCGCTGCGCGTCGTTGCAGGCCCCACCGGAAGATCCACGGCAGGAGATAGGCAAATAGAGCGCCAATCGGGCCCAGCACTTTCCCAATTGCCAGAGCGAAAGCGTTCGCGTAGTCCCGCAGCATCTCTCCGAAGCTGCGTTGTGCCTCTGCTTTCTTTTTGTCTGCCTCGGTCGGATACGGATTTGTGTAGGAGCCTCGGCGCCCGGCGAAGATGAGCCGCTTCGCTGCGTGCCGGTATCCTAGAATTGAAGGAGGCACCCAGGTCACCACATCATCGGCCACTTTAATCTGCCAGGTTAACTCATAAATTTTTCCGCGGTGGGTTTCACGCTTACGGAATGCTTCCCGAAACGCCTCCCCACCCGCCCGGGGCGCGGCATAGGTAATGACACGCGTAACGGGAAAATCACGGGCCAATTCGTAGGCCGCGATAATGGCCAATGCTCCTCCCAGAGAATGCCCGGTGATTTCCAGCTCAGTCATTCCATCAGCGTGCTTCTTTAGCACGGCAATAAGAGGCTGCCAGAGTTCCTGCCAGCCATACATGAAACCCGCGTAGCGCGGAGGCTCTCCGTGCCAGCCGCCCTCCAGATTATTCAGCACCCAGTCATCCGCGTCATTTGTCCCCTGAAAAACCAAAATCCCCCGAGCCCCGTCAGGGTAAAAACGCGCTTCTAGATTATCAACCGTTATTGTTTCGCAGCTTGCACCCGGCAATTGAATACAGCTCGATTCCCGGGCAATCTCCGGCGCGGCGGGATAAATCCCCAGGGCAAACTGGGCCAGACGCAGGGCATCGTTAACAGGAAAGGCGGAGAGTTCAGGGCGGCTCATTGTTTTGGCTTGTTTGTGCGTACCTAATTATTTGGCGGATTTTCTGAAATATGTTTTGCTTTCTCTGCGGCGGACTCTGGACTTTCCTCGGCTTCGTCGACCGGTTCACAAATTGCCATAAACCGGTTACCCCTGGCGCTCCCTTTCATTAATTGAGAGACGGCTAACACCACGATGACCCCGCCAAGCACAAAGTAGACCGGTTGCCATCCCAGAAAACTAATCAGCGCCTCGTCTTCAATGCGCCCTTCATCCCAGCCCGGATGACGCTCCTGGTAAGTCTTCTCGAAGCCAAAAATAATCAGACTGTAAAACACTGTCATCGTGCCATAGGCGATATTGGTAGCCAGCCCGCGAAAACTTAACACCGTCGCGCGCTGTTCAGGGGCAACGATGGCATTAAGATAGTTCGAAAGAAAATACTGTACCATCATAAATCCGGCCATCAGGAAGGCACCGAAAATGACCCCGTAATAGGGTATGACCAAGGCTACCCCGATCAAGCCAAGCAGGGTTGCCGCAGCCGTCACGCCGAAGTTAAAGGCGGGTGTATGCTTCAACTGCATATGGCGCGCAATCTTCGGCAAAAACAGGCCGATCACGGAAAATCCCACACCAATGATCCCATAACTCCATTCCGGCAGCTCGATCAACCGGTAATAGGAACTGCCAATCGTGAGAAAAAGGCGAATGATGCTATCGTGAAATATCGCTACAATAATCAAACTCAGAGCAAATGGCGTGGAGAGAATCCATTTTCCCGCGGAAAGCACACCCCGCGTTCCCTGCCGAATTAATCCGGGGAGATCCGAGACGGATTCCCGGTCAGACGCCTTGCGCAGATCATGCATGCGCAGGGCCACGATCAGCGTCGCGATCGCGGTCATGAGGTTCAAAATCAAGGGGATCCGCATACTCTGCTGTTGCACGACCGTGATATCCAGACCGACAAATCCAAGGATGGTGCTGACGAGTTTCGGGTCATACATCGCCGCGCCGAGCAGGGATGAGACAATAAAAGCGCCGCTCTGCCAGCGCATGGTTTTCTCAAGCACCCCGCTCCAGAGTTCCTCCCGGTTTTCTTCCGGCAATGAGTCATAGGCCAGCGCTTCATCTGCCCCGCTCGCCATTGCTTCCCCTGCCCCGCTCAGGATTCGGTTCAGCACAAAAATCCAGAAAACCAGCGTCGGATTTCCAGTCGGCAAAAACGCAATCAAAACGAATTCCCCCACCATACAGATCGCAGCGATCACGACCAGTTTGCGCCGTCCAATGACATCAGCCAGCACTCCAGAGGGCACCTCCAGCAGGATGATGGTCAGCGCCCAGATCCCGTTGAGCAGTCCAAATTGCTCCATCGTCAAGCCATAGTCCAGAAAGAGGATGGCGAAGACCGGGTAATAAAAGCGAGCATTGAAGAGGGTGCGGAAAGCAACGAAGAGTGTGACGTTGCGGTCGAGGACAGGTGCGGCGGAAGATTCGTTGCTCATGGCTGGCAGACAGACAGAAAGACGCGCAGACAGGAAGCTGCGGAAGAGGCGTCTAGCCTAGAACAGACACTTTGCCGGATACAAGCCTGACCTCAGACTGTTTCGATGGGCGATCCAGTTCAACTAACCATGATATCCCGCGAACACTGGCAAACGTTTGCAGAATGAATAAAGTCCGTCTCGCCGGTCCCACCATTCTCTGAATCATCATGAAAAATGCGTCCGTTTATCTCCTAAACATTCCCCTTCTCGCTCTCTTACTTACCTCCTGCGCAGCACGTTTTCCTAAATGGCCTGAGAAGCAGCCTTCTGAACTGGCCGAGTTCAAAACCACCAAGTTGCTGGAAGGTTCCATCGCCCGGCACGGCGGCGATGTCTTCGAGAAGGTTGATGACCTATCGGTTTCTTACGATGGTGAATGGGCACGTATCGTAAAACGCCTGCAACCCGTCTTGGTCGACGCGAAATACCGGAAAAGCTCGCAGGAGCGCATCGTCTTTGACGACCGCCAATTCGAAAATGGATTCACCATCGGCCAGGCCCACCTCGGCCCCAAAGGTGAAAAACACGTTTTCCGGAGAAACGATCTCACCCGCGTCTGGTTTGATCTGCAATATGAAAAAGATCCGGAGAAAGTGGCGGCGGCTGCTCTCGTCGCAGACGCCTATACCATGTTCATTACCGGCCCATCATTTTTCCGGCACTTCGGTGAAATTGACTGGCGTTACCTTGGGGAAAAGCAGGATCGCGGGGAGACTTACGAATTACTTTATGCGCGCATGCGTCCAGGTTTCGGTGAAGCGAAGAACGATGACATTATCCTCTGGATTCGCCAGCGCGACTTTCTCCTCTGGCGTGTGGAATTCACCCTCAATGGCCTTCGCTCGACGCGAGGCGCCTTTGTTGATGTCACTTTCGGCAGCCACTTTGAAAGGGGCGGCTTCGTGTGGCCAGGTTCATTTCTGGAACGCGTGCGCCGCCCGGTTCGAGTAAAGGCCCACGAATGGTATACCACCGGCCTGGATTTGAATCGCGGCTTGGATGAACGGGACCTCTGGGGACCCGTCCTCAGCCCGGAAGCTGCGCCACCCGCGCGGGCGCTGCCGAACCGTTAGATAAACGCTCGTTTAGGGCAAAAGGACCCCAAATCCCGGCAGATTCCGCCCAGAAACCCGCTGGAATGCCTTAAAAAGAGGGTTTGCCGCCGTTTTTGCACGAAATCACGTTGACGGCCCCATCTCCCTGCCCCAAGGTCCCGCTTACGCCTGAGGTTTACCGCCTAAGGCTTCGAAACCTACCTCTACTTTAACGTAGTTATCTGATTGATCGAATACGAAAAGACCCGCAAATGAACAAAGCTGACCTTGTTACTGCCGTGAAGGATGCCTTGGGGGATGATATCAGCAAATCCCAGGCGGAAATCGCCGTGAACGCCGTCATCGACGGTATCAAAGCCGGAATTCAAGATGAGGGAAATGTCCAGCTCATCGGTTTTGGTACCTTTAAGGTGACCGAGCGTAAAGGGCGCACCGGCATCAATCCCAAAACCCGTGAACCGATGGAAATCCCCCCCGGCAAATCCGTGAAATTTATTCCCGGTAAAGCACTCAAAGATTTGGTGGATTGATTGATCCGTCCCTCATGTCTTTCTGAAAATTCAGGAATTTTCGAAGAGAAACTATCAATCTTTAGCAGATCCGCTTCTTGGTTTCCAGGGAGCGGATTTTTTTTTGGAGCTATGGCATGGTGGATCGCAGGAATTTTTATCTTCCTGATAATTGTTTGGTTAGTACAAGTTGAACGTTCGCAGCGTCTGCGTCGGCTCGGCGAGCTTTTCCCGCAATAGTATCAAGCCGACGACCAGATCGCCTTTGGGGTCTGCTCCATTCTCATCGGAACAAGCGGCTTGAAGCCGGAGCTAATTCACCCTTCCAAATTCCTTTTTGAGGAATGCAGATTAGATCATAGTGATCTATGGGAAGATATCGCTGACAGTCTCGAAGATGATTTCGGCATTCCGGTCGAAGCAACCCGGTAAACCACCGCACAGACTGTGGGTGATCTCATAGAATTTGTCCGCCGAAATGGACGCAATGTAAACGACCACCTAATTCCGTCGCCAGACCTGCACTAGCTCACGTCCTTCCCGGCCCGGATACGACCGGCTTGGATCCAATTGATCGACCAAGCTGAACGCACCCGCAAAACGCGTTTCCAGTTCCTGACGGCTGACTCCGAACGGTGGCCCGGTCTCGCCCGGATCACGGCCGGGATTCAGATACCACACGGCGACATACAGCCCCCCTGGCTTAACGAAGCTTTTCACGCTTTCGACATACTGATCCCGACGATCCGGGTTGATCGCACAAAAAAGCGTATGCTCGAAAACACAGTCAAACCGGTCGGCCGGAGCGTGAACCTCGACTTCAGCAGGCTTCAGAAAATCAGACAGGACATAGCTTACCTGAGGGAAATCTTCCGCCGGAGTGCGTGAGCGCGCCCCACGGACCGCGCTTTTGGCCAGGTCCATGCCGATGATGTGCGCTTCCGGTGAGCTCACACTCGCCAGCAGCCGAACATCGTGACCCCAGCCGCAGCCCGGCACCAGCATCTCGCCTCTCAGAGGCAGAATGGTGCCGGCGAAAGCACTCGTCTCAATCCACTCCTTCAGTGGAGGGGAGGCATACCCTTTTTCCCAGGGCATATTCCCGTCTTCATAACGCTGCTCCCAATCCGTTTCGTTCGGATCAGAGAACGGCCTGTCATCCGCGGCGATTAGCTCTTCCACCCCTTTTGGCTGTCTGTCTGGAGAGTCGGTGGATCAGGCGGCGCGCAAGGCATCAACCAGATAAGGTGCCGGGTGGTAGTTCTCCAGGAGCACCTCATGCTGATCGCCCCGCGTCATCCGTGCCTGGGTCACCAGAATGTCTGGCGTCTTGTGCGGTGCATAGAGGATGTCATCGTGGGTGGCGTGCATGGCTTCGCCGAATTTATCCGGCGTCAGATCGCCGCCCAGATGATCACTCCGTCCCGTGGCGACGTGAATAGTGCCCAGCACTTTCTCATCCTGAATATCCCGGCCGCTCACCGGCAGAACTTGAGTCCCAAAACCTAGCTCACCCAGAGCGCCCGTGATCGGGTCCTCTTTAAAGAGCCGGTTGTTCTCGTCGATTGTTTCCTGGCGACCGCGGATGAGAGTCGCATTCTGGATTCGGCCGTCACTCACGTGCATCAGTCCGATCGTGCCGTCCTCAAAATGACGGGGAAACTGACCCTCGGCTCCCTGAGGCACAAAATAGACTTCGCCTGCCGGCAGGTTTGCCACGTCTGGATCTGTCCCGTGGCACAGCCCATGACTTTTCTGTGCCTCTTGTCCGTTAAGGATCAGCTTGAGCGTGTAGCTCTCACCGTAGCACTGAAAGTCGATCTCCACTTCGTCCGCCTTGGTCATGGCTTGACGCAGCTTTTCCGCATTCGCGCTGACCACATTGTAGTCAACCGATAACCCGCTGCGCAGGATGGTTTCGTTCAGACCATGCATCGTTGCCCCACGGAAGCCGTACTTCTTCGCGTGTGCGGTCAGCGGCGCAGTGGCCGAGAAGGTGCTCACGACTAGGATCACGTCATAACTCGGGTAAATGTCACGTTCCAGGCTGAGCTGTTTTCCTTTGATGTCAAAGGCCTCGTCCGGCATGTCCAGATTGCTGCCGCCGGTGACCTTGTAGGCGTAGATCTCACCGCCCTTCAGATTCAGTTCGTCCATGCCGCCGAAGTCGTGCAGCCCCCGGTAAAAGACATTGTAGGCGTAACGCTGAACGCTCAGCTCCGGGTTCTTCAGGAAACGGAAGTTCTCTACCTGCTCGGGATGTTCCAGATCGATCAACAGACAGATGCTCTGTCCTTCGATCGGATCAAAAACGGTGCGGAGCAGCCGGGTCAGGTCGAATGGTTGAAAATGCGGCATCGCGAGCGGGTCTCCATTATGGAGGGTTTTCGTGCCGGGGGCGGTCTCAGGGAGAGTTGCGGTCGGGTTCATGGCTTTATGGGTGAGGTCAAGCGTTGGTCATTGCAAGTCCGGGAATACCTCGGGCGCTGGATACGACCCGCGCACATTGAGGGTTATTCCGTCCGGTAAACTCTTAACGAAGGCCTGGCACCATGGAGATGCGCTTCCGTCAAGTCCCGCCTGCCCCTTGCGGCAGCGGGAGTCATGGCTAACCCTTGAGCTATGTCGCAGAAAGAAAATCGCCGAATCGCCCTGACGGGAGCCACGCGGGGACTGGGCCGGGCTTTGACCGGACATTTCGCAGAAGCAGGCCACACCGTGCTGGGTTGCGGGCGCAGCCCGGAGATTGTCGCTGAGCTCGCTTCGCGCTACCCGGCTCCCCATCACTTTGCTACTTTGGATGTGACCGACGACACCGCTGTAGCCTCGTGGGTCGAGGAGATATCCGCTGGTGGAGTGCCGGATCTGCTTATCAACAACGCGGCCCTCATTAATAAGCCAGCACCGCTCTGGCAAATTCCCGCCGAGGAGTTCGACCCAGTGATCGACGTCAATATCAAGGGAGTGGCCAACACTATCCGTCATATGGTGCCGCGAATGATTGAAGCGGGGCGCGGAATCATTGTAAACCTCTCCAGCGGCTGGGGACGAAGCACTTCGCCCGAGGTTGCCCCGTATTGCGCGACGAAGTATGCCATCGAGGGATTGAGTGCTGCGCTCTCCCAGGAACTTCCCGAGGGACTCGCTGCCATTGCCCTGAATCCAGGGATTATTGCGACCGATATGCTCCGTGATGCCTTTGGCGATGGTGCTGGGGCTTATCCCACTCCGGAAGAATGGGTTCAAAGTGCAGGGCCATTCATTCTCAAACTCTCCAGCCGGGACAACGGCGGAAGTCTGACCGTGACTTAAGGTGAAGTCTATGCCGGTTTCGATTCAGCACCTACCCAAGGTTCTAATCCCTTGTTTGATCGGATTGACGTTCGTCTTCTCGATGCTCACAGCCCCCAGTTATGCGGCGGATTCGGCTGAGGACGATTACCCGAACCTCTTTCCCACCCGTCAACTGACAGTGCGCACTACGGCCTATCACCACGAAGAGGCAGACCATCTGGTCTTCGGCAAAAAGAACGCACTCGGCGGTGAGCTTCGCGCGACAGGGTTGCGCAGTGCCGCGGCCAACTGGGCACATTTCCCGGTCGGCACGGAATTCGTCATGATTCGCACCGGGGAGCGTTTCGTCGTTGAAGACTACGGCATCGCTCTCACAGGAAAAGCAACCATCGATATTTACGTGCCCGAAAAGAAAGCCATTCAGGAATGGGGCGTGCGTCACGAAATCATCCGCATCACGAAGGTCGGTGATTGGACGGAAAGTCTCCGGATCCTTGAAAAAACGAAACAATACGACTTCATCAAAGAAATGGCCCGGCAGGTGCGTGAACGGCTCAAGCTGGAAGAGGAACGTCTGGCAAGGCTACGCTATCGCTCATCTCAGGCTGAAACCGCTTACCAACGTAACCGGCCCGCGCCGCTGCCCGCCGATGCCTTTACCCGCAACAAACCGGGTCCCATCCGGCGGTGATTCCCTCTGGCCAAAGCCAGCTTTTTAAACAACTGTTCGGCGGACTGAGTCTAGCCTCCTGCAACCCGCACCTGATCATGTCATTTTCCCAATCGTTTCCATTCCCGCACTCTCAATTAATTTGCCGTCCATGGCTCTCCGCCCTTCTGGCCGTAGCCCTTTTGCTCTGTCCGGCTCTTCTGAAGCTCGAACCCGCGGCGCGGGCTCAAAGCTATCCCGTGCGGGCTACCATGAAACAAGCGCTGGCGGTGCTCGTCCAGCAGCGCGGCTCACGCATCGGGGAACAGATTATTGCTGTCCGCGGCTTTCAGGGACAAGCCCAGCCAACCTACTGGGAGTTCGAGGTGCTCGATCCTCAGAGTCGTTCCCTTTCGAGGATCGTTCGCGTCGCCAACGGCCAAATTTATTACGACAAGCCTCCCGCGACCCTTGTGTCGCGTGACCAGCCACCGCCCATGATCAACATGACACGGTTCCGCATGGACAGTGATCGTGCCTTTGCCATCGCCAACGAGCATGCCCAGAAAGCGCGCATCGCCTTTAATTACGTCAGCTACAATCTAATTCCTCATTCTCAGGATAATCGCCCAATCTGGATCGTTCGGCTCTTTGACAACTTTGAGGATGAAGTCGGCCGGGTCGATCTTGATGCGAGCAGCGGCACGGTGGTCTTCAAGGAGTTTGACGAGGACCGCCAGCTTACTGCAGATGGAAAATTCCGGAGCAACGAGGAGCCGGAAGAAGGCGCCCCTCTGGAGCGGGCAGGACGCAACGCGGACCGCGTCTTTGACCGCATCGGTGACGGGTTCCGCCGCATTTTCCGGCGTGATCGATAGATCAGCCGGCCCTGAATCTTCCCACATCTTCTCCTCAAACTCTCCAAAATGAGAAACCTTCTGTACTATATATTCAGTCTGGGCCTTCTTTCCCTGCCATTACTTGTCCACGCGCAGGAGTTTCCCGGCGAAAGTGAGTCGCTGACAAGTTACTACTTTAACCCGGACAAGCCCTGTACGATTGAGGTCACTTACTATGAAGACGGGGCCACAATCTATCTGCAGACGATGGAATTCGGCGGTTATTTCTTTTCTGTGAGTTTTCAGAATAACGGTGCCGTCATTGTTCCCAGCAGCGAGGAAAGCGGTGACTTTAAACCCTATGCGGATGGACGGAGGCTCAGTTTCACGGCCAATCCATCAGACTTGATGATCGAAGAACCGGATGGCCCGGTGATCGAGAAGCTGGACTTCCAGCTCCAGGGAACCTATCCGGAAATCTCCAAAGACGAATACATCTCCGTTCTTCAAGAGCGTGTCCGTTGGGAAGAAAAGCGCTTCGAAAAACTCTTTGCGCAGGCCAATGACAGGCTCGATCCCGCAGACTTCTCGCTCCTTCAGCAGCAACACGCGGACTGGCAGGAACGTGCCAAAAACGAAGCCGGATTTTCTGCCGGCCTCACTTCGGACCAGGAACTCAATTCACCCGAGTATTGGAGGCACCTGCTGGGATCTCACCGTGCCTGGCGAGATTTCCTTTTTGCGCGAGTCGGCGAAGGCATCAGCGATGAACTCCCGGGCGTCTACATAGACGGAAGCGGCGGTCAGCTTACCATCCTGGATAAACCTTCCACCGAAGGCGCCTTCCCATTCGGAATTCTGGTCGTGCGCGGCCCTTCGGCACACATTGGTGAAGTCAACGGTTCGGCCGCGATGGGCGACTCAGGCCTTGCTGTTTTCACGGATCAGGACAAGGAGGCAATCCAATCGATGGATGGCAAGGTCTGCAAACTCACCTTTGATCTATCCATCCCGCGACTCATCAATGTTGAGGAGGAAAACTGTCATTATTACCAGGGAATGCGCGCCTACTTCACCGGTCAGTACTATAAACTCGGTGAAGTGCCGGAGTAATCCGGTCGGTCATTTCAGGCGGAAACCTCTTCGGGGTGAGCGGCATACCAAGCCTCCATCACGGTGTTGAGCTCAAAATCTTCCTTGAGTTCAATGGGGTGCCACTTGCTGTCTGCTCCCAGTTCAAATGATCCTATCCAGTTCTTGTGGGACCACTCCTGCGGGTTGATCATAGATAGTGAGAAGGTTGGCACACCCGTCGCTTCCTTGCTCACCTCATCCTGATAAAGAAAATATTTCTCACCCATCGTCGGTTCGAAACTAAAGCGGGATTCCCATACCAGCTTGTTCCAGTGGAATTCATCCATGAGCACCTCATATTGCTTTTTTAGCTCAGACATGCGCTGCAGGAATACTTTCTGCACCTGAGTGGCACCACGCGTCTTGATGGTGCTCATATCGTTCGGGATGATCCGGGGACTGAGGCGGCTGGCTGGGTAAGCCATGATATTTGTCCCAACTTCGTCCATGCCCGCGGCGGTCAGCGCGGTGGAAGTCGTAGCGTCGCGAGTCGCACCTTGAGACGCGCCATTTTCAGTCTGGTTGGGATTGTCGGGTTGCGGATTATCTATCGGCATAGCCTCTAAAATTTATAGTGATTCTCAAGAATTCCTGGTTCGGGAGGGGATGGATCAATGCAGACCCAGCGTGCTTGAGCCGCCTTTTTATTTGTGCATGCCGGTAACGATCGTAGACTGCTTCAAGAGTCGTTCCACGGAACGAAGCAAGCACTATGGCCAGTTGGTATTACGTCAAGGACAAGAGTCCGGTTGGGCCCCTGCCGGAAGAGCAACTTGTCATGCTGCGCCAAAACGGGGTGGTGACGGACGCCACGCTAGTCTGGACGAAAGGGCTCGCGAACTGGACGCGCTTTTCTGAGCAGTTCCCCCAAGCGATGACTGCCCAGCCCGCTGCCCCTGCCCCTCCCCCTCCACCCGCTGAGGCCATCCAAGCATCCGCCTCCCCGGTATTCGCGGCTTCCAGCGCCCTTAAAGCACCCGGCGTATCTCGTCAGGTCCCACCCGGCCCACCGTCTGGCCCGGAGGCGCCTCAACCCGCTCCCGTTCCTGATCCAACCCGGCTCAAGCCCCCTAAATCACGGGGCGCTCCACGCTGGGAAGGCCGTGGCAGCAACTTCGAGCTCGCTCCGCGCACCAAACCGGTCCCCAGAGAAAATCGACCCATGCCGGGCGGGATCAGTCAGCGTCAAATTCTCGATGCTGGCGGCGGACAGGAAACATCGGCCGATGACAACCTTCCAAATAATCAACTGGACGAACAGGCCGCCGCGTCCAGTGCCGAACGAAGCACCAAAAAAGAGCACCGGGACCCTGCGGACACGCCTTGGGATGGCAAGGCTCAAACCGGCCTGAGCGTTCTGGGCCGCTCACTAAGCACAAACAAACTTGTCCCGAATACCGGCCTATCTGAAAAAAAGTCTGAGCAGGATCATGCCTCCACGCCCGATGAACCTTCAGATTCCTTGGCGGATACTTCGGCTCCGGTTGCTTCTTCGGTGACAACCCCTTCCGAGGACGGAAGGCTCAGGGATTCGCCCCTTGGCAAATCCTCATCCTCCTGGATGCAGGCCCGACCCGATGCGACGGAGCAACCGGCCATCGAGGGAATCAACCGGCCCGGCTTTTTCAGGATGAAGAATTTCCCGGGCCAGACGATCAATCCTGAGCCGACCCAGGCAGGTGAACTACACGCCGGGGGAAAGATCGTCCTACCCACTGACCTGAGCTACTCCAAGCTGACCGAACCAGAGCCTGAGTTGCGCCAGCCGCAACGCTCTCCTGAGCCCGGACGGGTCAAACTCGGCGAGCGCTTGGATGAGGACAGGGGACCGATCCTGGATGCGCCGGATATCGAACGCGTCAAGTGCAAGGAATGTGGCAAAGACTTCCCCAAGCACATGGTTGATAGATATGGGATGCGCTCGGTCTGCAAGCTGTGCCAGGCACGTCTCCGCGAGGAATTCCGCAATGATGAAGACGCGAAGAGAGAACGCATGTTCGGTCCTCTTGAGAAAGCCGTTTTTGGCGCCTTCATCATTGGCGCGATGGTCGCAGTGGTTTACATCGGGATGCGCTATTCATTTGAATTGCTCTCCACGGAATGGGTTAACGACTTGCTAACCAAGCGTAAGCCCGCCACGGAATGGATTTCCAAAGAACCTGAAGAATGGCCTCCGCTGGTCGGAACCAATAATGCTGTGTTTCCGGAGAGTACGGCTCTTCTATATGGGTCCTCCTTTCTTCTTAAGGATAGGAAGGAGAATATCATGATCGTCATCTGTGGCGCCGCAAGCAGCGAACGCTACGGTGTCATTCCTCCACTGAATATCGAACAGATCGCCTCCGGCGCCCTCACCCGATGGCGGCTGCAGCCTTTAGACAGTTCTCGTGAGAAGGCTTCCGGATTTATGGTCTGGGGTGAGAACCCGCTAAATTACGTGGACACCCCAATTGCATATTTGATTCCGGACACACTTCCCGAACAATTGCCCACCGAACCACTTGTCCTTGAAACCAAACCCATCAGGGACGGTGACGAAGTTTATCTCGTGATTCCTGAGATCGTCACGGCCGATGGTCAGCAATCTTTCGAGCAGCGTGTCGTAAAAGGCACCGTGTCCAAAGACAAATCTGCCGGCGAATGGAATGTGTCTCTGAAACTACAGGACGCTGTCTACGATGACTATTTGCCCGGTTCACCTATTATCGATGACCGTGGAAATCTGGTGGGTGTTGCGATGGGCATAGAACCTTGGAATGCCTCAACGGTGGCGGATTTTGATCCCTTTAAGTATATCGACGCAACCGGAAGGACGAGAAACCTGCCTGAGCGAACCCAGCGACTGACTGACGAGATTTATTTCTGCACCATCAAGGCGTTCCCCAAGAATTACAGCATTTTCCAGAACTGACGCATTTAACTGCCTCCCCCGGCTGTTCGTTTGCGTCTCCCCCCGCCGCGTCGCCCTTTTGCTGGGGACCGCCTTCCCGCTACGCCCTCACTCTTGGCTGCAGACTGTTCGTTTGAGCCTTCGTCTTCCCCATCTTCACCTAGGAGCAGCGAAAGGTCGCTTTCCTGTTCTTCGCTCGCGCTCTTCACTTTCCTCCCCGGTTTTTCACCGTAGCGGACTTTTTTCCTGCCGCTCCCAAGAAGCTCCATCCCAGTGCTCTGGCGCAATTCGTTGATCTGATCCCGCAACAGCGCGGCCCGCTCAAACTCCATTTTCGCGGAAGCCTGCGCCATCTCCTCTTCCAGTTCACGTAACACTTCGGAAACGTCAAAATCTTCCGCCGTTTCTGCCACGACGCTCTGCGCGACATCTCGCCCTTTCATGATAGCGTGCAGACTTGATTGCACGCCGCGCTTCACACTTTGCGGCGTAATGCCGTGCTTCTCATTATATTTTACCTGCCGGTCCCGCCGGTAGTTGGTAATATCCAGCAGCCGTTGAATGCTTCCCGTTATTGTGTCGGCAAAGAGCACGACATGCCCGTTCACATGCCGCGCCGCCCGCCCGGAAGTCTGAATAAGGCTCGTTTCGCTGCGCAGGAATCCTTCTTTATCTGCGTCCAGAATACAAACCAGACTGACCTCCGGCAGATCAAGCCCCTCCCTCAGGAGATTAATTCCCACCAATATATCAAAGGCGCCCGCACGCAGATCACGCAAAATTTCCACGCGTTCAATCGCATCGATTTCACTGTGCAGATAACGCACTTTCAATCCCACATCCCGCAGATAATCAGTCAGATCCTCCGCCGTTCGCTTGGTCAGCGTCGTGATCAGCACCCTCTCTCCCTGATCGATCCGCTGACGGCAGTTCTCGATTGTCTCATCAATCTGTCCCTTCAACGGTTTTATCTCAATCGTTGGATCGAGCAGACCCGTCGGCCGGATAATCTGCTCCACGACCAGCGGCTTTCCCTCTGTCGTCACGTCAAATTCTGACGGATCGTCGGTTGTTTTTGAGATACGCGGCAAACGACGGGGCTTCAGCGGTTGCTCGCCGGTCAAGACCTTTTTATTCTCTTTATAGTGAATATTCCCAACTACGCTGTTCTCAATCTCAAAATCTCCTGGAGTCGCACTTACATAAAGCAACTGATTGGTCATCCCCATGAACTCATTAAAATTCAACGGCCGGTTATCCAGCGCGCTGGGAAGACGAAATCCAAAATCCACCAAAGTGCGCTTCCGGGAAATATCACCCGCATACATTCCCCCAATCTGCGGAATCGTCGTGTGACTCTCGTCAACAATCGTCAGGTAATCTTCCGGAAAAAAGTCGAGCAGGGTAAATGGCCGCTGACCCGCTTCCCGGCCACTTAAATGTCGGCTGTAGTTTTCAATTCCCTGGCAGAAACCCATCTCCGCCATCATCTCCAGATCATATTCCGTTCGCATCCGGATGCGCTGAGCTTCGAGGAGTTTCTGCTCCTTCTCGAATTCTGCCACCCGCTCATCCAGCTCTTTCCGGATCGCTTTCATCGCGCGCTGCATCTTTTCGTAAGGCGTCACAAACTGCTTTGCCGGATAAAACACCACGCGATCCACCTCCTCCAGCATTTCTCCCGAAACCGGGTCGAACCGCGTAATTCGATCAATCTCATCGCCAAAAAACTCCACCCGAAAACTCTCTTCATCCAGGTTAGCCGGGTAAACGTCCACCGTATCTCCTCGCACCCGGAATGTGCCACGCTGGAAGGCAATATCGTTTCTCTCATATAGCATGTCGATCAAGCGCCGCAGAACGATCTCACGATTCATCTCCTTCCCGGTTTCCAGATAGAGCATCATATTCTCGAAATCTTCAGGAGATCCCAAACCATAAATGCAGCTCACGCTGGCCACCACAATCACATCCCGCCGGCTCAGCAATGAGCTGGTCGTACTCAAACGCAACCGTTCGATTTCATCATTGATGCTCGAATCTTTCTCAATATAGGTATCGGTCGTCGGAATGTAAGCTTCCGGCTGATAGTAATCGAAATAACTCACAAAATATTCGACCGCATTGTCCGGAAAAAATGCCTTGAATTCACTGTATAACTGAGCGGCAAGCGTCTTGTTATGGCTGAGAATAAGAGCCGGCCTCCCGGTATTCTTGATCACATTCGCCATGGTAAATGTTTTTCCGCTGCCCGTCACCCCCAGCAGCGTCTGGTGGCGGTTACCGGCTTCCACACTCCTGGACAGTTTGGCAATCGCCTGACGCTGATCGCCCTTGGGCGAATACTCACTGGCCAGATGAAAATCCGCTGGGCTTTCCCTTTCTTTTTGCTTCACCATAGTCTGAGGGGTAACCCAATCAGAAGTTACCCAAAAGGCAACCGTCAACCCGCCACGGGATTTCAGGTTTTTTAGTTTATCTTCGGCTCACCAAATGCTAGCAACCTCCCGGTCAGTCTTTTTCACCGCGTATGAGCTTGCCTGCTCTCCTGCCCGCCAGATGGATTGCTTATGAAAAAATTCTTCTTCTGGACTGCGATTGCTATTTTCGCATTCGTCATGGTGCTGGTTGTCATCGGTCTCATCCTCTCGCCGAATTTCAGCGTCAACCGCTCGATAACCATCGATGCGCCACCTGAAGTGATCTTCCCTTACATCAATGATCTGGAAGATTGGCCCGAGTGGCAACCGTGGGCTGATGATCCAGCGGTTGACATAACCTTGGGCGAGATTACCCAAGGCGTTGGCGCAACCCAATCCTGGGAAGACAGCCATGGAGGCGGCTCCCTCAAAATTGAGGAAGTCACCCCGAACCAGAGTGTGCGCTACTTTGTGAGCTTTAAGGATGGTAACTCTACCGCCGCCGCCACGCTCATTTTAGGTCCCCCCGTAAGTGATCCGGAGAGTTTCCCGCAGAAAACTCAGGTCAGTTGGGGCTTCAATGGGAAGGACAATACCCCGGTCCTGGGCGGCTACGCGGCCCAGTTCATGGAGCTGACGGTTGGCCCAATGTTCGAAGACGGCCTTGAGCGTCTGAAGATTCTCGCTGAAGCTCAGCAAAACCAGGAGATCGAAGAAGCCGATGCCATTTCGGTCGGCTTAAACTAAAGGTTGCTCCTTGCGGAAGCCTGGCACTGGTAGGGACACCTTGAGGTTCAGTGACTTTATATATTTTTTGAGACGGACTGGCGCTCTGCTTTTCCAGTCCGCCTCGCCGCCTGAGCCAAAAGCGCTGGGCGCTCTCAATTGGTCGCGGGGCTTCCTTCTGCTTCTGCTTTGGCCCCTGCTTCTGCCGTTTCAACTCTCCCATTGGTTCGGCTTTCTTCTCGATGAGATTTTCTTCCGGGGCTACCGCAAGGTGGAGGTCAAGGCACCGGTCTTCGTGCTCGGCCCCCCGCGAAGCGGCACCACTTCCATGCATCGAGCGCTCGCGGGCGGCGCGGAAGGCTTCACGACTTTTCAGACCTGGGAGCTCTTTCTCGCCCTTTCTGTCACCTTTAGGAGACTTTGGCTCGGTCTCGCCACCCTTGATCGGTTCATCGGGCGGCCCTTTGCCCGGCTCCTCAATTGGGCAGAAAGAAAAATCTTCCGTGGGGCCGAGGGCATCCACCCAGTCTCATTACGCGCCCCTGAGGAAGACTACTTTACCCTCGTGCCCCTTTACGCCTGTTTCATCCTCGTGCTCCCCCTGCCCTTTCCCGCCCTTTGGCGGTTGACCCGATTCGACGAGAGTCTCCCGAAGACTGAGCGCGAAAGAATCATGCGCTTTTACAAAGCCTGCCTGCAAAAACACCTCTATGTTTTCGGTCAGCAGGGACAAAAGCGCCTGCTCTCAAAGAACGCCGCCTTCGCCTCCTGGACCGGTTCCCTCTATGAGACCTTTCCTGATTGCCGGGTCATTTGCTGCATGCGGGAGCCACACAAAACCGTGCCCTCCCTGCTCAGTTCAGTCTCCTCCGGCATGAGCTTTTTCCGCACCGCCACCCAGCCTGAAGCCAGGGGAATCGTCCGGCAGCGCCTCGTTGAGGCCATGCTCCACTACTATGAGCATTTGCATGCGGAATCCGGGAAACGCCCGGCCAACCAATTCACCTTTGTCTACCTGCAGAGGTTCAAGGCAGATCTGACCGGCGAAATCTGCCGGATCTTTGACCAGCTTGAACTCGGGGCTCTCTCTCAGGCAGATCTTCGCCGGCTTGAAGAGCAAAGCCGGGATGCCCGGCAATACGTCAGTCAGCACAGATACGCGGCTAAGACGGTGGGTTTGGATGCCAATGATGTTGCGGGGAAATTCGCCGCCGTCTATGCTCAGCATGCGTTTGATCCTCCCGGTGGCCAGGATTGAGAATTGACTCCACCCCCTCTCCGCGCCTACCTACGGCTCGCGGCCTTACCCCTTCAGCCCAGAACTGTTGAATCTGTCCACGGCAATTCCGTCCGCACCTTCCTGACCATGCTGACCTCCACCACATCCGGAAAAGGCACTGAGGGAATGTCCGACCCCGCACCCGTCCTCACCACCAGCGGCACGGAGCTAGTGGCAGACGCCCTGCCGGGTAGCGTTTTTTCCACCACCAGCGGGGAGCTCGCTGACCTGGAGCGCCGGGCCGCGCACCTGCGTGTGGCTTTTGTTTCTGACGCAGCGGACAGCCGCAATGGAGTCGGCACCTATTACCGGGACCTGGTTGACCACCTTCAGGAGCGCTTGGGTAAGGCGAAGCTCTTTTGCCCTTATAGCGAAAGCACCGGAGGTCACCATGGACGCATTCAGGTGCCGATGCCAGGGGATCCCACCCAGAAGATTTTCTTCCCTCATGTGCGGCGGATTTCCCGCGGCATCCGGCGACTGGACCCTCACGTCATCGTTGCGGCTACCCCGGGACCCTTTGCCCTCTATGGCATGCATGTCGCCCAGCGCAGGAAGCTGCCCTTTGTCGTGGGTTTTCATACCCACATGGCCCAACTAAGCCAACTCTATTGGGGCTCCATCGGTTCAATCGTAAACCGCAACTATTTCTCCTTTGTCAACCGCGTCCTGTTTAACAGAAGCGTTGCTGTCCTGGCCAACAACCAGGAAATGAGCGAGACGGCCCGCAGTTTGGGCGCTGAGAAAGTCATCGAGGTCGGCACGCCGATCGCCAAGCGTTTCCTCGATGAACCCACCAGACATGTCCCAGGCGAGGAAATGCTCAATGTCGTCTACGCCGGCCGGATCGCGCCGGAGAAGAATGTGCACGCCATGGTCCAGGCCGCCCGACAAATGCCCAATCTTCATTTCTTTATCGCAGGTGACGGGCCGGACCGGGAGAAGATCGAAGCGGAAGCAAAAGATCTTTCCAACTTCACGTTCCTCGGCTGGCTCAAGCGCCCGCAGCTGAAAGAGGTTCTTGATGATGCCCACATCCTGGTGCTGCCCAGCTCCATCGAATCATTCGGGACGATCGCGGTCGAAGCGATGTCGAGGCATACTCTGGTCCTCGTTTCTTCGAATTGCGGAATCCTCAAATGGCCCGAGCTGGCTGCCGGCCTGTATTCCATTGAACCGAATGAAACCGTGGCCGATGCGCTACGCCGGATTTCCCATCTGGGTCCGGAGGAACGCGCTGCGAAAGCCGAGACCGGCTACCTCGCCGCCCGTGCGCTCAATGAATCCACCATCGTCCAATGGCTGGAGATCCTGACTCAATACGCTGAGGTAAAGGCATGACCGTGGCAGGACGGACGAAGTCTCCGCTGACTGGCATCGTCTCACTTCATGACGTTATGCCAGAAAATTTCGATTTGATTCGTCAAGTCGTCGACCGCCTCCTGGGGGAGTTTGCCGTGCAACCTCTTACTTTGCTCATCGTGCCGGGCAGAGAGTGGCAGGCACCTCAGATCGCCCAGATCCAGGCCTGGGGCGATGATGACCGTATTGAGTTAGCTGGCCATGGCTGGCTTCATAAAATCCAGGGCTTCGGCTCACTCTGGCACCGCGTGCATAGTGCCGTCATTTCCCGAAACGTCGCCGAACATCTGGAACGGGATGCTGACGGCGTCTGTGATTTGATCAAAAGATGTCACGACTGGTTCGGGCAGCACGATATCGCCCCCTGTCCTGCGCTTTACGTCCCGCCCGCCTGGGCCATGGGTGCACCTCGACGGGGCGATCTCCAGCCTCTGCCATTTACGGCTTACGAGTATTTTCAGGGTGTCTACTACCCGGGTGAAGCTTATGAACCGTGGATTCCCCTGCCCCTGGCAGGCTATGAAGCGGACACCCGTTTCCGTGCCCGGGCGCTGAGAATCTTTAATTCCTATAACATCCGTCGGGCGCAGAACAGCGGACGCCCCTTGCGCATTTCCATTCATCCCCATGATTTTGAGTATCGCCTGGCCAGCGCGCTCGCGGAAGTTCTGCGCGCTTGCGATCGCTTCACCGGCTATCTCCATCCACGGGCAAAGGCTGGTCAAGATGCCCGGCCAATGCTCTAATTCGTTTCACCCATAACGAACTTAAAAGAACTGACCTGAACGCGATTGATCACGCTTTCCATAACCAGCCAAAAAGGGGGTGTCGGTAAAACCACCCTCGCCTTGAATCTTTCCTATTCCCTGGCCAGGCGCGGCTGGAAAGTCCTCCTTGTCGATGCCGATCCACAAGGCGCTATTGGCCTGTCCCTTTCCCGGCGCACCCGCTACGTCACCGGGCTCAGTGAGATCCTTCAGGAAAGCGCCGTTCTCGCGGATGCTCTGCTCCACACAAAGGAACCCAATCTGGACGTTCTCACCTCCGGCAGCGTGAAGGCCTTCGAAGCAGCCACGATGGTAGACCGCCTTTACGCTCCGGAATTGATCAGCCGCCTGATTGATTCTGCTCAAAGAGCCCGCTATGAGATTCTCGTGATCGACACGCCCGCTGGCTTCTTCGGCCCAACCATGGGGTTTCTTCACCAGAGCGATTACATCCTCGTGCCAGAACAGGCTGAGCCCCTCTCCATCCGCTCTACCCCGCAGGTGCTCGAAATCATGCAGCAACTGCAGGATAAAGGCATGAACGCGGCCCTCGCCGGTATCGTTCTTACCATGGTGCAACGACGGATTGCGGAGGTGCGCGCTCTGATTGAGGAATTGAACCGGCTCATCCCGGAGGGTATTCTCATGGAAGCGATGGTGCCACGGACCCGCTCCTTTATGCGCGCCAGCGCCAAGGGAATCCCCGTCGCCCTACTCTATAAGAACCCCCCTATGGCTGCCCTGGCCTTTGACCAGATCGCAGCGGAATTCGAGAGCCGCGCCGGCTTGGAGGAACGTCCCCATGAACGAGGAAAACAAAATCTCCTGGATTGACGAAGAGGAAGTGCGCCGCATGGCGCAAAGCAGCCGCATTGCCCGGCCGCGCCATGAGGACGATGACTCCCGGGAACCTGAGGACTCTCGCCAGACAACCGAGACCACCGGTGTTCCCGTCTCCAGGCCTGCCACGCCTGAATCAGAGGAAACCTCCACCGGTGAATCGAGAAGCAGCCCGCTGGAAGAAGCCTATGCCCGCTGGGACCGTGAGATCGCGGAGGACTATGACATTCTTGCCCCGGGAGAACCGCTCAGCCATACCCCGGCCGAACGTCCGTTCAGCCCGGACGCCACGCCAAACCCGCCCAGTCAGCGCTCCGGCACTCCACCCATCGCGTCCCTTCAGGCCACCATCAGCGAACCAATTATTTCTCAAGCGGCTCAACCAGAGGCTCCTGAGAGCTACCAGCCGCCCGCCCGGGCCGAAAGTTACCGCCGTTCCACGCCTGCTCCCGAGACGCCATCCCAGCCACCGCTTACCCCCCTGCCCCGCTTCGCCGGCCGCACTCCGGAACAACGCCTGGAGAATCTCGCGGACTTCTGCCTCAGCAGTCTGGGCGCGGAACAGGTGTTGGTTATCGACCGGACCGGACGCACGATCGTTGCCCGGCAAACCACCCGCCGGATTGTCGCGGCCGCTGCCGAATTCTTTGCCGGCTGGCAGGATCTCGCCGCTCACTGCCAAAGTCCTGCCGCTGGATTCATCGAAGCACCACTGGCTGATCAACATCGCTTTTACCTGATTGCACAGGATGCGCAGGCCGGTGACGGCGGTGCGCTCGCCCTGGGTCTCATGCTTTCCCCAGGCCTCAATTCTCCTCAGCTCGAGCAGCTTCGCGCCGCCTTTGCGGAAATCGCCGCACAGATTTAGCACCCCGCTAAAATCTACAAACACCTGTCTTCGCGCTCCAGGTTGCAGCGCCTGGCGCAACCACTGGTCCCATTAAACCAGAAGCTCCTCCCACATCAGGTTTTTCAGATCCAGACCGTCTTCGCTCAGAAACTTGTCTGCATGGAGCCGCCTTCATTGAATTCTGACGTCAGTGCCAGATCAATGCTCACTTTCTCAACGCCCCTGCTCCTACTCCACGGTCACGCTTTTCGCCAGATTCCGCGGTTTGTCCACATCCCGGCCGAGCGCCACCCCGATGTGATACGCGAAAAGCTGGAGCGGAATGACACTGAGAATCGGGGTCACATAGTGCTCGGTGCGCGGGATGTAAATGACATCATCGCAAAGCTCCCGGAGCCCATCATTACCCTCTGTCCCAATCGCAATGACCCTTCCCTTCCGTGCCCGGACCTCCTGAATGTTGCTGACATTCTTCTCATAGACGGCATCGTCCGGGGCGATAAAAATGCTCGGCGTATCCGGATTCACCAGGGCGATGTAGCCATGCTTGAGCTCCGCACTGGGGTGACCGCTGGCGTGGATGTAAGTGATCTCCTTCATCTTCAGAGCCCCTTCAATGGCCACCGGGTAGTTGAGCTGCCGCCCCATGTAGAGCATCCCCACACTATCCGCATATTTCTCGGCGACGCGTTTGATATGGTCATTCTGCTCCAGGACCTGATTGATCTGGTCAGGCAGCCGCTCCAGTGCCTCGATCAGGCGGGTGCCCTGCTCCGTCGAAAGATACCGCATTCTTCCCAGCCGAAGCGATAAGAGGGTGAGTATGACCAACTGCGAAACAAAGCTCTTCGTTGCGGCTACCCCGATTTCCGGACCCGCATACATGTAGACCCCGCCGTCACTCTCCCGCGCGATCGTGCTGCCGACGGTATTGACAATGCCCAGGGTCCGGTAACCTCGCCGCTGGGTTTCCCGCATCGCCGCGAGAGTATCCGCGGTCTCACCGCTCTGGCTGATTGCCATGATCAGCGTGTTCTTCGTGATGGGTATGTTCCGGTAACGAAACTCACTGGCGAACTCCACCTCACAGGGCAGATGCGCCAGGCCCTCAATGAGGTATTCACCCACCATGCCGGCGTGAAGCGCCGTGCCGCAACCGGTAAAGACAATGCGGTCGATATCCAGCAGCTCACTGGGACTCATATTGAGCCCGCCCAGGGTGGCCGTCGCGGCTTCCCGGTCCAGACGCCCACGCATCGCATTGCCTACCGCTTCCGGCTGCTCGTAGATCTCCTTGAGCATGTAGTGCTCGAACTGGCCCAACTGCACATCCTCATCGGAGTACTCCACCTTGCTGATCTCAAACTGCGTCACCCCGCCCTGCATCGAGACCACGTCCAGATCATCCCGCTCCACGATCGCGATGTCATAGTCATTCAGGTAAATGGCTCGCTGCGTATGCGCCACCATCGGGCTGACATCGCTGCCGATGAAGTTTTCTCCTTCACCCACGCCGACAACCAGCGGGCTGCCCCGCCGCGCTCCGACAAGCAGATTTGGCTCGTCCAAATGAAACAGCACCATCCCGTAGGTCCCGCTCACCATGGGCAGCGCTTTGCGCAGCGCCTCCACCATCATGTCCTTCATCGGCCGGTTTCCGTTACCCGCGATAAGCTTTTCCAGCTCTTCCCCCACCAGATGCGCCAGCACTTCCGTATCCGTTTCACTCCGGAAGACATGCCCGCGGGAGAGCAGCTCATTCTGAAGGGTGCGGTAGTTCTCGATCACCCCGTTATGCACCACCACCAGCTTCCCGGACTGGTCCAGGTGCGGGTGGGCATTTTCATCCGTCACCCCGCCGTGGGTGGCCCACCGCGTGTGGCTGATCCCAAGGGATCCCTCAATCGAGCTGTCCTCTCCGATCAGGCGTGCCAGTTCATCAATGCGCCCCGCCTTCTTTCGCAGATAAAGCCCTTCCCCGTTGCGCACCGCGACCCCGGCCGAATCATAGCCGCGATACTCCAGGCGCCGCAGCCCATTGACGAGCAGGGGCAGCGCGCGTTCCGTTCCAATATAGCCGAGAATTCCACACATATCTGAGAAAGGTGCCCGGGGGCAATTTCGTTGTTTGGTTTGAAGACGTTCTCAAAGTTTAGGGTAGCCTGCAATCGGCAAGTTCGCTACCATCCCAAGGCGTGGTTATCGAAGTTGACCGCTGTTCCCGTCGCGGATTAGCGCTCCCTTCCGTGGCCTGCCATCTGGCCAAAAGATAATCTCCATCCGTTTCCCGGAAAAACGAGCGCAACGCTCCGCTCCCGTTAAACTGCCCCACTGCATTCCATCCGTTCCATCCCTTGTCCCGCATTCCTTCACAGAAATACCATGTCAGAAACACCTTCCCCGGACCTCCACGCCGCCGCCAGTGACACCCTGTCCATCATCATGGGGGGCGGAGCCGGTACTCGTCTTTTCCCCCTGACCAAAGACCGTTCCAAACCTGCCGTTCCCCTCGGCGGAAAATACCGGCTGGTTGATATCCCTATTTCCAACTGTCTCCTGAGTAATCTCCGTAAAATCTATATTCTTACTCAGTTTAACAGCGTTTCCCTGCACCGGCACATCCACAATACCTACCGGTTTGATCCCTTTATGCCCGGGTTTGTGGAAATTCTCGCCGCGCAACAGACCCCCGGGGGGGCAAACTGGTACCAAGGCACGGCGGACGCCGTCCGGCAGAATCTGCGCTATTTCCTGATGCAGCCCTATAAGTATTTTCTCATCCTCAGCGGAGACCAGCTCTACAGCCTGAATTTTAAAGATGTTCTCGACCAGCACATCCGGAAAAACTCAGATATTACCATCGCCACCATTCCGGTGAATCGCGAGAACGCCAAGGGTTTCGGCATTATGCATACGGACGCCGAACGCTGCATTTACAAGTTTGTTGAAAAACCGAAAAAGGATGACGTGCTGGATTCCCTGCGCATTCCTCCCGGTCTCCTTTCTGAAATCGGCAAGCATGAAGGTGAAGATCTCTACCAGGCCTCCATGGGAATATATATTTTCAATCGTGAGGTCTTGAAGGAGTGTCTCAATACCGCTAAGCCGGATTTCGGCAAGGACATCATTCCGGATGCAATCAAGAATTACAAAGTAAACGCCTACATTTTCCAGGGTTACTGGGAAGATATCGGAAGTATCCGCAGCTTTTACCAGGCCAATCTCGCCCTGGTTTCCCCCAATCCGCCGTTTTCTTTTTTCGAAAAGAATCACCCAATCTTTACTCACTCCCGGTTCTTGCCGGCGAGTAAAATCAATCGTGCCCACATTGACCGCGCCATCCTTTCGGACGGATGCATGCTGACCGATGTCAGGATTGAGAATTCTCTCGTTGGGATCCGCAGTATCATCCAGAACGGGACAACGGTGAAAGACAGCGTCCTCATGGGCGCTGATTTTTATCCCGGTGAAGATTCCCGCACGGCGGATGAAGATTTCGGCGATTTGTCTATTCCGGTCGGGATCGGACAGAATTGTCACATTGAACGGGCCATTATCGATAAAAACGCACGCATTGGGGATAATGTTCGTATCAGTCCGGAAGGCAAGCCAGCTACAATGGACGCGGATTTATTTCACATCCGCGACGGAATTGTGGTGGTGGCCAAAAACACTCTTATCCCGTCAGGCACCGTCATCTGAGGTGCGGGGGGAGCCGTGTCTGTCATTCGGGCTTCAGGCTTACCAGGCCGGGCCGTAATTTCCTATACCCGCTGTGGGGGCGGGGGAAACTGTTTCGTTGATCTCCCCCGCTTCCGGTGAATCATAGACCGTGGCTGCCCCACTGGAAAAAGGGACGGTGCCTCCCGCCATTGGCATCGTGCCATCAACATAACCCCCATCAACTACCGCCGGGGCGGCCGGACCGTAATCCATCGTGCGGAGTTTGGGCGCAGGCCGGGAGCAGGCGGTCAGGCAGAGCATGATGACTCCGCAACTTACGAGCGCAATTTTGGCGTGAAGCTTCATTTGATTGGATGAATCTATGATTTTCCCAGGATGAGCACTTGAAAAAGTGCCGTTATTTTTTCAAACACAGTTAACCGGTGCCGCACCGTCAGACTATTGTATCCCGCCCGATGAATACGTTTCAGTAATTTCCCATAAACCCGGCTCATCAGACGGGCAGCAACCAGCGGTCGCCGCTCTTTGCCGGGCAATAATTCGCGCGCCAGCTGAAACTGCTTTTCGGCTTCCTGCCTCACCTCGCTCATCACCCTGCGCCATCCATCTTCCGCCGCACCCTTCCGCAGATGTTCTTCCCTCACCCCATGGCGCTGCATTAGATCCTGCGGAAGGTAAATGCGGTCACGCCTCAGGTCCGCTCCCACATCCCGTAGTATATTTGTCAACTGCAGAGCGTAACCCAGGTGCGTGGCGTAACGTGTACATTGCGGATCACGGCAGCCAAAGATTCTGATACTGATCAGTCCAACCGCCGAGGCCGCGTGATAGCAGTAGGCCAGCAGCGCATCCATATTCGGGTAACGGGAAATCGTCAGATCCATTTCCATCCCGCGAATTACCGCCAGAAACAAATCTGCCCCGATTTCATAGTCCCGCATCAATTGGCGCAACTGTGCTCCCAGTCCCTCCCGGGTTAAGGCGGGCCCGGCGCTGGGATTTCGGAAAAATTCTGCCCACGCTTCAAGCTGCGCCTGCCGGGAAACGTCCCCGGACAGATTTTCTTCTTCATCCACGATGTCATCCACCACCCGGCAGAATGCATAGAGCACCGCCATGTCTTTCCGGCGCTTTTTCGGCAGGGAAAAAAAGGTCAAAGCCAGATTCGAGCCGGACTGCCGGGTGATCTCTGCCGGACACGAATTCAGATGAGGCGGCTCAATTTCAACGACTTCTGGAGCATGGCCCGAACGCACCGCCCCCTTGACGGCGGAACACCCTGCAGGTGAAATGGAAACGGAGGCCGGACCGGTCATCTCCCCATAATTAACCACCTGCGCTGCGTCTGGCAAGGCTCCGGCGAGGTCGCTCCAATCAGGCCTGCGAAGTGATCGTGCCTTCCCCGCCTTCTGCCTCCGCCCGGCGAACTTCCGTCCGCAGATCCTGTCCGCGGAGGCGTGCCCACCACAGGACAATCGGTGAAGCGACAAAGATGGACGAGTAGGTCCCCACGATAATACCGAGAAACAGCACCAGAGCAAAATCACGTAAAACGACCCCGCCGAAAATGAGCAGGACGATGATCGTGACAAGAGTAGTAGCGCTGGTGAGCAAGGTGCGCTGCAGGGTCTGGTTCAAACTTTCGTTAATCAGATAGATGATATCCCGTCGCGCCCCGGTTTTAAGTCGCTCTCGAATCCGGTCAAAAACCACGATGGTGTCGTTAATCGAATACCCTGCCACCGTCAAAACGGCACCCACAAACATGATCGATAATTGTCCGCCCAGCAGGACAAATATCCCGGTCACAACCACCACATCATGCACCACCGCGGCCAGCGCACCAAGGGCAAAGGAAAATTCAAAGCGCACACTGACGTAGAGCAGGATCCCAAATAAACCGAGCAGCAAAGCCAGTGCGCTTTTCTCCAGCAGGGAGGCCCCCACCCGTGGGCCGACGGATTCACCATCATAGTATTCCAGGGAGTCACCGTGTTTTGAAAGCAAGGCTTCCTGGATGGCCGGGGACGAATCAAAGGGGCTGTAAATCGCCTTGAATTCCTGACCCTCTGCTGTGCGTTCGGTCTGCACACTGACCTCGCCCAGATTCAGCCCTCCCAGCTCATCCCGGATTTCTGAATTCGATATTTCCCCCGTCACTTTCAGACGTAAGAGATCCCCTCCCCGGAAATCCTGCCCCAAGGTATCTTTTCCTTTTACAACAAACATCGCGACCGCAACCGCGATCAAAAATAGAGAGAAAAGCGCCGCGAGCTTCCGTTTCCCGAGAAAATTTATTTTCGTGTTCGTCAGGAAGCTGCTCATACTGAGCTTTTTGAGCCAGCCTTTAAACAACAGCCAATCGAAGATATTCCGCGTGACCAGCAGCGCGGCGAACATACTCGCCACAATTCCCAGGGTCAGGGTAATCGCGAACCCTTTGATTGGTCCCTCCGCGGTCGAATAGAGAATGAGCGCAGTAATCAGCGTGGTCACGTTCGCATCCAGAATCGCACTGAGTGCTTTATTATAGGCGCCTTCTATGGATGGTTTCAGTTCTTTTCCCGCCGCCCGCTCTTCTTTGAAGCGCTCGAAGATCAGCACGTTAGCGTCCACCGCCATCCCGATGGTCAGAATGATCCCCGCAATCCCTGGCAGTGTCAGGACGAAACCGAACATTGCCATCAACCCGAAGAGAATCGCGATATTTATGGTGATCCCGATGAGCGCAATAACCCCGGCAAAACGATAATAGAGCGCCACACAAATCAGCGTTGCGATCAGACCGGAGACAGCCGCGACCACCCCGCTCCTGATCGAATCCTGCCCGAGCGAAGCGGAAATCGCGCGGCTGCTTTCGATTTTTGGAGAAACCTGCAGGGGATTCTCCAGGGATGTGGCAAGGTCCTGCGCTTCTTCCTGAGAAAAATTACCTGTGATCTGCCCACGGTCCGTGATCTGGCTCTGGATCGTCGGAGCGGAAATCACTTCGCCATCCAACACAATGGCCAGGCGCTGGCCAGGCTGACCATCTTGTGGACGCATGCGCTCGGTGATCTGTCCGAATTGTTTGGCTCCTTCACGGTTGAGCGCGAAATCAATTTGCCAGCCCTGCTGACCAAACATTGGCGTCGCACTGACCAGATTTTTCCCGGTCATCTCCGGGCGAATTCGCACGAGGATCTTTTCGATTTCTATTTTTCCCGTTTCAGGATCTTCTTCTTCGATTTCCTGAATCCGGTAGCCGGTCGGACGCTCCGCTTCTCCGGCTTCGATTTGGGCAATCAGACGGCCACTCTCCGGGTGGACTTCCTTGAATTCAAGCTTGGCGACTTTTTCCAGAATCTCCCGGTATTTCTCCGCGTCCTCCACTTCCACTCCAGGGAGCTGCACGAAGATATAGTTATCCTCGGTTGGCTGGACGATGGCATTCTTCAGCCCGTCCGGGTCGATCCTTTCCCGGATCTGCTCGACTGCCTGTTCCAGATCAGCGTCCGTGATCTTATCATCTTCCACCCCTTCGCGCTGACTGAGGGACAACTCATAGGACACCCCGCCCTGCAGGTCCATCCCCAGTTGGATCGTCTCCTCCGGCGGCACAATGGAATACACGCAGAACGCGGTCACAAAGACGGCCAGGACCGAGCCCAAAATGCGCCGGATCCGGCTGACTTCCGTCGCGAAATACCACCCGAAGAGCGCCAGGGTGATGAGGCCAAAGATGAAAATGAGGATCTGCTCGTTCATGGTGAATGGAGTGCTCAGAGGCAAATGAGGCGGGAGAGATTCTCTATCTCATCCTCTCCGCGGCAAACCCTAATTTTGCTTCGTTTCCGCTGCCGTCTGACCGGAGTAAATTATCGTCACACCCTCAGGCAAGGGAGACTCGAGAGACTTGGCCAAACTCTGCGCTTCCCCCTTCGTGAAAAAGCCGGTGATCTGTCCTCGTTCGAAGATCTGAGTCTGAATCGTCGGAGCAGACAGAATCTCCCCGTCGAAAATAATCGCCAGCCGCTGCCCAGGCCGCCCATCTTGCGGCCGCATCTCGTCGGTCAGCTCTCCAAATAGCTGCGCTCCTTCACGGTCGAAGGTAAAACCAATCCCCCAGCCCGACGTGTCCACAATGGCTTCGGCTGACTCCAATCGCTCACTCGTGATCGCAGGTTCGGTCCGCACAAGGATTACTTCACGATCAGTCTTTCCTTCGTCTTTTTCGTGGATCAAATCTCTCAGTTCGTAACCGCTCGGCGTTTCAGCCTCACTTGCTTCGATCAGCGGTCCAAGTCGTTCGGATTCCAGGTGGACCCTATGAAAAGCCACCCTCCCCGGCTGCGTCACACTCCGCACGATCTGTTCCGGCGCCACCTCTCTGTCATCGACCTGAACGGTGATCGACCGTTCCGCGGCATCTACCGATACTTTCGCAGCACGATAACCCTGGAGTCGCTTTTCCAACGCCTCTTCGATGGCGCCCGCGAGCACCTTTCCTTTCTCCGGATTGAGCTCCGCGCTCAGTTCATAGCGAAATTCAAACTCCCGGCCTGGCTCATCCGAAGCATTTAACCCTGCGCCAGCGCTCAGCCAAAGCGTGATCAAAAGGAAGAGCCGGGTCGCTTTCATGGCAGCATTGTCCTTCCCAGCGAGACCGGCCTTCAACGTTTTGCCGCGAGTTCTTTGCTCGCTTCGCCGGCCTCGAAATTTGCGCTCTCTTCCTCGCCACCCTCTGCTGATTTCACGACCCGATCAATCGAGGTGCGCAGCACTTCGATCTTCACGTTGTCCGCCACTTTCAGCATGACGGAGTGTTCCTTGGTATTGGTGATCATCCCGTGAATGCCGCCTGCCGTGATGATCCGGTCCCCTGTTTTGAGGGCCTTGACCATGTCGGAGTGCTGCTGCTGCCGTTTTTTCTGCGGCCGGATGGCGATGTAGTAAAAGATGACCATGAAGATGCCCAAATAAATGATCATCGTCATGAAGTCTCCGCCACCCTGCCCCTGAGCGAGCAGCGCGATTGAATCGTGCAATGTCGTCATTGTTCTCAGCCTCTCTGGTTACTTGTCGTCACCGTCGTCTTTGCTCTGGCCAGGACGGAACTCTTCCACGATCTCGAAGGCCTGCTCCAGGCCGACCATATCCTGTCCGGGCCGCAGTTTCTCGAAGGCCTCCGTCTCACGGCGGAGCTCGTCTTCGCTGTAGCTGGCCGCTTTGACGGACAACCCGATACGGCGTTCAAGCTTGTCGACCTTGATCACACGCGCCTCGACTTCATCGCCCACCTTGAGCACATCCTTCACCTTGGAAACGTGATCTTCGCTCAGTTGGGAAATGTGCACGAGCCCGTCGATGTCATCTTCCAGCTCCACAAAGGCGCCGAAGTTGGCCAGCTTGGACACTTTGCCTTTGACCAGATCCCCGATCTTGAAGCGCACGTCGATGTCTTTCCAGGGATCGGACTCGAGCTGTTTCACGCCCAGGCTGATACGCTGGGCATCTTTGTCGATGTCGATGACCACCGCTTCGAGTTCATCACCCTTCTTCAGCAGTTCGCTGGGGTGATTGATCTTGCGCGTCCAGCTCAGGTCAGACACGTGAACCATGCCATCGATGCCTTCCTCCAGCTCCACAAAGGCGCCGTAAGTCGTCATGTTGCGGATCTGGCCTTTGACCTTGCTGCCGATCGGATAACGCGTCTCGATATCATCCCAAGGATTGGATTCGAGCTGGCGGATACCCAGGGAAATCTTCTGTTCCTCAGTGTTGATACCCAGCACTGAAGCCTGCACGGTCTCGCCCACATTCAGGACGTCGCTCGGTCGGGTGATGCGCTTCGTCCAGCTTAACTCGGATACGTGAATCAGGCCCTCTACGCCTTCCTCGATTTCCACAAAAGCGCCATAAGGCACGATGTTCGTGACCTTGCCTTCCACCGTTGAACCGATCGGGAAGCGCAGCTCAATATTCTCCCATGGATTGCGCTGCATCTGCTTCAGGCCCAGGGAGATGCGTTCTTTCTCGCGGTTGATGTCCAGCACCATCACTTCCAGCTCATCGCCGATCGCCACCATATCACCCGGGCGATTCACCCGGCCCCAGCTCATGTCTGTGATGTGCAGCAGGCCGTCCATCCCGTTGAGGTCGATGAACGCCCCGAAATCCGTGATATTTTTCACCACGCCTTTGACAATGTCCCCTGCCTGCGCGGACTCCAGAAACTGCTGGCGGCGCTCTGACCGCTCCTGCTCGATGATCTCGCGGCGGCTCAGCACCACGTTCTTCCGCTCATCGTTGATCTTGACGATCTTAAATTCGTAGGTGTGGCCGACGTATTCGTTCAGGTCACGCGGCGGCACGACATCGATCTGAGATCCCGGCAGAAACGCCTCCACGCCGATGTTCACCATCAGCCCGCCCTTGACCACAGCTTTTACTTTGCCCGCGATCAGGCCGCCTTCCTCGAAGACCTTGACGATCTTGTCCCAGTTCTGCTTGTGCGCGGCTTTTTCCTTGGAGAGCACGACCATGCCGTCCTCGTTCTCCAGCCGCTCCAGCAGCACCTCGACGGTGTCCCCGGGCTCGACGGGTTCGTCTTCGAACTCGTCGATGTCGATGATGCCCTCTGACTTGTAACCGATGTCAATTATGACCTCAGAGGGGCGCACTTCCAGCACGTGGCCGTGCACGATTGATCCTTCACGCAGCTCGGGGAACGTTCCCTCGAGCAATTGATCCATGGATACCATTTAGCTACACATACCTCCTCAAAACAGAAACCGTCTCCGAGCTCTCCTACAGCTGGCAACGATGATCCTTCGACCGCCTGAAAACATTGGTTAATGGGGATCGGCGCGGCTTATCCACACCTCGGCGGTAGAAAGAGGGCAAAAGCACTACTCTGCTCTCAATGAAACGCAAGGGAGAATCGGCTTCCTTCGGCATTTTTTAAGTATTTCCGCACCGAATCAACGCTTCCGCGGCGCGACATAGCCCTCCGGCGGTTTGCGCAAGGCGGTCTCCGGCGGACGCACTTCCTGCATCAGATCGGTCAGGGATTGCACCTTCACCTGCTCCTGCAGGCCGCTTAAGGAAAGCGGCCGCGAGGTGCGCCGGACCCGAATCTCCCGGGGCTCCGCCGGGTGCAGGTGGAAGTAGTTGTCGCTGAACCACATATCCGTTTCTCCGGTGGGCTGCAGAAAAACATAAAGCGCCGGTTTGCTGGCGCGGAGACGAACTCCCTGGCCCTCGGCGTCTTCAAAGAACTCCGCCTCGATTCCTGGTTCAGTCAGGGTCAGGTGCTTCGGCCGCGCCAGGCCGGTGCAGTTCCGGCTAACAACTTTGCCCTCCTCGCTCGCCCACACCCAGATCAGCAGATCATGCACGAAGTTATCCGTGAGCAGCGGCGTACAGTCGAGCGTGGTTAAATCCACCCCGCTTTGCCCGGCCGTCTCGACTTCTTTTTCGCTTTCCAACCGAACATTTCCATCCGTATCCGTGACCTGCCAGCGGGTGTGAAATCGTCCTGCTCTCGGTAGTTGATTGGATAAATGCAGGCGCGCCGTCCCCTTAATCGCCTCTTCTTCAATGGAAACCATGACGGGCGCGAAAAAGCGCACCGCTTCATAATGCAACGCTTTCCAGCGGCCATAACAATCAATGCTGCTCCAGCTTGCGCAGGGCCAGATATCATTTACCTGCCAGTACAGGACTCCCATCGAATGCGGCTGCAGACGCCGTAAATGTTCCGCTGCATACCGCACGCACAGGGTCTGGCAGAATTGACTCAAGATAACGAATTCTTCGAAACTGCGCGGGGGCTGAAACCAATCCAGAATATAGGAAGCAATCGTGCGGTTTCCCATCTGGCTGCGCTGATGGTAATCCATAATGTAGCTGTTCAGATAGCGATCCTCCGGCAGGGAATAGGTTTCAATTGTCCGCATCTCCGGAAAGCTCTGGAAACCATACTCACTCATAAACCGGCAACGCCATTCACGCTGGCTTTCGATCGGTTCCTGCCCGAAAAACACGCTCCATAAATGGGCGTCCCCGGAATCATAGGAATTACTCTGCATGCGATCACCCAGCGGAGAATGCGGGCTGGCTGGCCAATACGGCGTCTGCGGATCAAAGCGCTGGCAGGTGGCGGCGAGGGTTTCATCAAAAAGCGGCAGATATTCCTCCCATTTATAACCGTGATGACCGACGACAAACTGCTCCAGCTCATTGTTGCCGCACCAGAGCGCCAGGCAGGCATGATGCCTCAGGCGGCGAATATTGTCTTCTGCCTCCCGGTCAATTTCCGCGCGAAACTCCGCATCCCAGCTGGGATACATTCCGCAGGCAAACATAAAGTCCTGCCAGACCAGAATGCCAAGTTCATCGCACAGATCATAAAAGGTCTCACTCTCATAGATGCCGCCGCCCCACACGCGCACCATATTCATATTCGCCGCGACCATATCCTCTAAAAGCTGGCGGGTGTTTTCTTCCTTGAGCTCAGTGAGAAAAACGCTTTCCGGCACCCAGTTGGCGCCCTTACAAAAAACCGGTTCATCATTCACCCGGAAAAAGAAACTCTCTCCCGCTTTATCGCGCTCCCGCACAAGTTCCAATTTACGCAGCCCGATTCTCCGCGTCCACTTGTCGGTGCGGCCATCCGTCGAACTCACTTCGATCTCCAGATCATAGAGCGGTTGCTCACCCAATCCGGCCGGTTGCCATAATTCCGGGGCATCCACCACCAGCTCAACGGTTGCCTGATCATAACTCACCGCCGCGGCGATTTCTGTGCCGCGAAGAAAAAGTTTCCCGGCGATCTTTGCATATTCCCCAGCGACCTCGCATTCCACCGCCAAATGACACCGGCGATCTTCATGATTTTGCCAGACATAGACCCCGGCCAGCCGCGGACCATTGATCAGCTCCAGGCGGATCGGTTTCCAGATACCCGCGATTGGTGCCACCGGACCCCAATCCCAGCCAAAGGCGCACGCCATCTTGCGTAAATAACCACGCCCGCCATGGTGTTTATCATAATAAATATTTGCTTCCCACAGAAACCGTTCGTCTCGCCCCTTGTGCATCATGGTGAGGGGCGAATCAAAACGTATCCGCAAAAAATTACTGCCCGCCTGGAGCAGAGGTTTCGCATTGACGCGCCACTCGCGAAACATATTCGCCGCTTCCAGGACGAGCTGATCATTCAGACTTACCTTCGCCAGCGTATCGAGGCCCTCGCATACCAGATGAATCTCTTCCGGCGCCAATTGCTCGGCATTCAATTCAAATTGGCAGGAATATTCCCAGGCCTCCTCGTCAATCCACTGCATTGTGGCCTCATTATCACGATAATTAATTTCCGGCAGGACCCCGGCGCGGATGAGATCCGTGTAAACATTTCCGGGCACACTCCCCGGCCAGCTTTCGCCGGTCTGCGGACGCGTTAAGGTCCAGGCATTCCCGCTCTGATTATTCAGGGGAAAGGCGATCACGCTGGCGGGATTCCTCGTCGTCATATCAGTTACAGAAACCATCTGTCCGGTCCGTTCGGGGTTATTTTCAGGAGTGCGAAGCACCCCGACGCTGGGAAATTCGCTTCGGCTTGAAAAGCACGAAATTTGAGAAACTTCGCTCTACTCCGTGACACGCATCTTAAGGAAAAGATGCTCCCATCCCTCCGCAGATACCGTCATCTCATAGAGCGGCGTCCCATCCAGGTCCACGCCCGCCGGTACAACCTGAAATCCCGGCAGCGTGCTGGCGTCCTGCCAATCCCGCATATCCGGGGAGTATAGAAAAGTCGCCGCGTGATCGATGCCCTCGGCCTTGCGGAAACGCATCCCGAAAACATCCTCCATCCCTGTTCCGGGTGAAATAAGCACGGGTGACAGCCCGGCATCGTCCAGGCCGCTCGAGGGATCACCATCGAAAAAGCGCTCCAGTAGCAGATTAAAAATGCCACCGTCGCTGTTTGCGAAGTGCAGTAAATCATCCCCGCTCAAGCCAAAACCCATCCCCCAATCCTGCAATGCGGTCAGAACTTGCAGTGATCTCAGGCTCGTCCCCGCGGCCCCTTCGCTATCGGTCACGGTCACATAAATCAATTGCTCACCGGCCGGCAGCGCACTGCTTGCGAAAGAGGGTCCGGTGCCAAAACTCTGGTCTGGCTGCCGCGTGCTGAACCATTCAGCGCTGCTCATTACATTGCCGTCCTCAAGGTCACTCGCTGTTCCGGAGAACTCGACACTGGTTGACTCGACAAAAATCGAGCCACCCAACGGTGCGGCGATTTCCACCTCCGGATTTTCATTGGTCACCGCGCCCGCCTCGTGCACGGTTTGAATTTCTTCCATGGTCAAAGCACGCCCATAAAGACGCAGGTCATCCAGTAATCCATCAAAAGGGCGCGCGCCGCCATCCGCACTGGCCGGCTGGTTGCCGATGCTGACGGGAATCCCCGAATTCTGATTGATCGCGCCGGTTTTTGCCGTGGATGTGATCTGCGCACCATTTTTGTAAATGCGCATCTGCGCTCCATCGTAAACCGCCGCCACATGATACCAGGTGCCCGCCTCGATTTCGCCTGTATTTGTGGAAAGCGTCGTGGTATTACCGCCCGTCTTTAACCGGAACCGCAAACGCGTACTGTTGAGTGTGCTCACCATCCAATAATGATCCGCGTCACTTGAGCCGTCCGCCTTCGAAATAAATCGCGCATCACTCGTCCCAAAGTCATCCGCGCGGAACCAGAAGGTAATGGTCATTTCTTCGCCGCTCAAATCATAGCCGCCCAGATCAACCGCGTCATTTGTCCCATCAAAATCCGCCGCCTGATTGAGTTGCCCTGTCTGAAAACTTCCCACCCCGCCAGTGCGCCACGCACTCGTTGCCGCACCGGTCCCGTCATCTACATTTCCGTCAAAACGCCAGCGCGATAAATAATCCGTCACATCCGTGCTGGTCGAAGCATCCAGAGACACAATCCATTTCAGCACAGCCTCCACCGCGTCCTGATCAACCCGGTCTCGCGCCACCGGCGGCATGCGGACGCCCTCATCATTCGTCTGGAGGCGACGAAATAATGTCGACCGGTGCGGATCCTGCGGCTTGACCACCTGAGCGCCGGTCGTTCCCAGAGTATTATTGGCCGCGGAATATAGATTCATCTCCTCCAGCGGTGTTTCGTAGCGGCCGTCAAAGTCCGCGCCCAGAAACGAGTTATCCGGATTATGACAAAAGGCACAGTTCGCTGCGAGATACGATTTCGCTCGCCGTTCAAGCGATGCGCTAACATCGTCCACCGCCACCCATTTTTCTTCCTGCTCAATCAATGATTCGTCGATCGGGTCCTCAAACAGCCCAAGATGATTCCACGTGCGCAATTGATTATCCGTCACACCGGTCGCGGGGTAGCGTTCATCCCCATTTAGTTGCCCGGTTCTTACGCCCAGAACATAATTCACACTTTCATTATGGCATTGCACACAGGCCGCCCGTGAAGGATAGCTCCACATTTGCTCCTTTCCGCCATCGAAAATCACCGTCTCGACCAGCCCACTTTCACCAACTAAATCGGCATCAGAATAATCCTCGCGCCAGCGATAGGTCACCCCGTAAATTCCCCCCCCTTCCATCACAATAATAAACCGCGTCTCCAGGCGACGTCCTTCCGTCCCCACTTCAAAGTGCTTTATAAAAACCGTTCCCGCCGGAAAATCCCACGGCCCCTCAGAACGATAGGTAATCCGTCCGTTCCCCGGCACGGAAATCCAGCGATACTTTTCCGCGCCGTCAGACCATAAAGGCGAATTGACGAGATACGGAAGAATTCCCGGCACCGGCGTCAACGAAGCCAGATCGTCAAAAGCGCCCGTTGCGGATAGCGTCGCAGGATTCGGCCCGTTGGGCACCTCGGGAAAATTCAGATATGCCACGCTCGGAGCCCTCCGTTGCACACCATATGCCATGATGTGCCGGTGAAATGCTGAATTCGGCACCGGCATCTTTGCCAGACCCGGCCCCGCATAACTCAAGTTCAATGCGGGCGGGGCTGATCGATTATAGTATTCCAGAGAGATGGAATGATAGCCTGCCTGCAATCCTATTGAGCCGCTTGTTTCCGCGGCCCCGCCTCCGCTGTTCGGGTCATTATTGAGAAGCAGCGTATCACCGATATAGAGAACGGCTCCCTCTTCTGAATCGAGATAAAAAGTGTAATCGCCGTTCTCCGGAACGAACAGGTAGCCATAGAAGCGTAGAACAAAATCGTCGTCGCGCAGCCGCACGGACAGGTCCGGTCCCGTTACATTTCCTGATGCTTTGGCCTCCAGCACCCGATAATCCGGCAGGGCAGGATATTGCCCTTCGAAATAGCTGTAATGTAAACCGTTCGTAATATCCATGGGATTTTCCGCGAGACGTAGATCCAGCACTTCAATGGTAAAACTCTGAAGCGCATCAGGATTTACCCCATTCGCCGCCCGGACGGTGACCGCGTAGTTCCCGGGACTGCCGGGCGTCCAGGTAATCAATCCGGAATCCTCATCGATGACCATGCCCGCAGGACTTTCCTCCAGAAAATAAGCCGGCGCGGGAAGGCCGGTTGCATCCGCGTCATACTGATAGAGCGCCCCGGTTACCCCTTCGGTCACGCCACTGGAAGTAAACTGCGGCGCGGTTCCCGGTTGAATGGTAAATGGTGCCGAAATGATCGAGCTGGGATCGAGACCGGCTTTGTAAGCTCGCGCCTTCAAAGTTCCTGTCTGCGTGATATAAAACGGTGCGGTATAGAGCGTCGAACTCTGCGTGGGATCGCCTCCGTCCAGGGTATAGTATATCGCGGCGCCCTCCGTGAACGTAGTGATGGCGACCGCCACGCTTTGTATATATTCTCCGCCGGCCGGTGAAATGGCCGGTGTATTAACCCGGTTAGTGCCTGTATAGCTGATTTTGTATATCTCGCCATTGTTCGTTTCGTAGGTGGACTTCAGATAATACAGGCTGCCATCCGGGCCAATCTGCACATAGAGCGGTCCGTTGTTGGCGACTTCATCGGACGCAAATTCCGAAATGGTCGGATCCGAAGCAGACACGACTTTCCGGATGTCATCGCCGCCCCATCCGGAAACAAACAGGTTGCCCAGAAAGTCTTCCGGAAATTGCGCCCCGTAATAAAAGGCCCCGCCGCTGATGATGCGTGAGCCGGTCCGGAGCCAGGGCTGCTCGATATTCCCCAGCCCACTGCCCGTTCCGTCATGTCCGTAGTTATCCGCCGCGTCCAGCCGGTAGATGTAGTCCTTCGTATCTCCCCACACCGTGCCGACATCGAAAATAAAAATCTCACCGGTCAACGGATGAGCTGCCGCGGAATAGGGGTTGCGCAGTCCCAGCGCATAGATCGCCCGGTAGTTTCCGGTCGTTGAATTATAGAATGGGTTGTCCGTCGGAATGGTTCCGTCTTTATTGATACGAAACATTTTCCCGGTGTAAGTGCTCAGGCTCTGCACATTATCTCCCGCAGCATAGGACCCATTATTGTTCCAGCCGTCACCCGTGGTGAAATACAGCTTGCCGTCTCCACCAAAAAGGATCGCCCCGCCGTTGTGGCTGCCGCTTGAGCCCAGTCTGCTTCCACCCAGCCCGCCATTATTAAACGGCAACTCCATCAAAACCAGTTCGCTGCCGGTGAGCGCTTGATTGGGATCATTCGGATCAGCCGTAAACCGGCTCACCCGGTTATGCCGCACGCCCCCCGGAAATTGCTTCATGTAAAAGACATAAAAATAACCATTATTCGCGTAATCGGGATCGAAGGTAAATCCCCGCACGCCGGCGGAGTTATGCCTTACCGGATTTCCATTTCCGTCCTTCGGCACATCCAGCGTCAAAAAGGGCGTGGTCAGTAATTGCCCGTTTGTATCGATAATGCGGATGTGACCCTCAATCCGTTCACCCACGAATAGCCGTCCATCCGGCGCGAAGGCCATTGTCGCCGGATCCTGCAAGCCGTTGACGACAAGGCTTTGATCAAAATCCGGCGGGAGCGCCTGAAGATCCGGAGCAATCCAGATCATGAGCGCGGCTGAAACCGGAAGGGCAAGGCGAGAAATCACGTTCATACAGGGTGCAAGAGGATAGCGTCATCGCATCGCCCCGCCCGAATCGGTTGGATCCGATTCGGGTCGAGTCGAGTCGAGTCGAGTCGAATCGATTTTCCTCCGCGCCCCGCCTCCCCTGAGCTTACGGCGGCCTCGCTTCTGGTCAAGATTTCCTCAGACCTCCGGAAAGAGCGGCCCGTCTAACTTGACTCCTTCTTGCAGGCCAAGGTCCTTCGTTACGAGGTGGCCTTTGCCGGTGAAGGTCGTACCTTCATCCATATAAATGATTACGTGCGCGATGCGATACTCATCCGTGTGATTGGCGTTGGCCATATGCGGACAGCGTCCGTGGTGAAAGGTGCAGTCACCCGCCTGCAGCGGCTCGGTGATTTTCGTTTCATATTCAAGATCCGGCGCGAGACTGAAAAGCGAGCGGCTGTCGCTCAGATTCTGCATGGTCAGGTCATCACGGTGATGCTGGCCGGGGATGAAGCTCATACAGCCTTTCTCCGCGGGCACATCACACAGCGCGATCCACGCGGAGATCGGGTTCGTTGAGTTGGCATGCGGCCAATAGGGCTGATCCTGATGCCATTCGGTGGGTTTGCCGCTGTTCGGGTTTTTCGCGAGGACATGATCATGCCACAGGCGCAGAGGCACTCCCGCCAGGGCCTTGGCCGCGGCCGCCACCACCGGGTGCAGGGTGAGCGCCTTGAGCGTCTCGCTTTCCTGCCAGGCATTGACTTTCTGGTTGAGCACCTTGCCGTAGTCCGTCTCACCCTGATTGCTTTTCGCGATGCGCAGCGCTTCTTCATAGTAAAAAGCGACTTCTTCCGGATTGAGAATGCCGCGGACTTTGACGAAGCCGTGCTGGCGGTAGGCTTCAATCTGTTCGGGGGTGATCTGGAAATCGGTTTTCGGCTGGGGAGGGTTGAGAGTAGCTGCTGTCATAGGAAAAGGCTTAGCATAAGTAAAACTGCGTGCTTGAATGCGGCAGGATAAGTTTTTGAATATTTCCGATATAATCACTCCGGAACACACCATTTCCCAGGAGCAGGTGCAGCTCTCCGCTGCCCGGCCTATCCGCGTCCAGAAGTTTGAGCGCATCGGCTCACAGTTCGCTCCGCATGATCATGAGTTTTATGAGCTTGTTCTTGTTCGGCGCGGCACGGCCCGGCATGTCACCATTTACGGTTCGCGCCAGCTCCGGCCCGGCCATTTTCTTATTCTGGCGCCCGGCCAGGTTCATGCGCTGAGGGACTGCCGCGGATTGGCTGTTTATAATATCTATTATCTGGCTGAATGGATTTTGCGGGATCAATCACTCCTTCTCGAAGCGCCCCAACTGAGTATGCTTTTTCTCGGACATCATTTATTTCCTGACCGTATTCCGCCGGGGCCGATTCACGTCCATCTTGCCACCGACACGATTGAGTCTACGACCGCGGAACTTGAATTAATCGCCCGCCTCACCGCGCCTGGCTCGGCTGAAGATTCAACTACTGCCGTCAGCCCCCTTCTTGTCCGGTCGGCTCTGATGAAATGTCTGGTCTGGTGGGAAATCGAAGTTAACCGGCAATCACCGGTGGATCATCAGTTTCTTGAACACCCGATCACGCAGCATGTGCTGCGGTGCATCGAGCAAAGCATTCAGGACGGCGCGGTTTGCGATGTGCGGGCCTGGGCGGAAATGTTGAATCTCTCCGCGGATCATCTGACCCGCGTTTTTCGGGCGCAAACCGGAGAAACACCGATCACCTGCTACCAGCGCCGCCGCCTTCAAACCGCGACCCATTTTCTCATCCACTCCGAAGAAACCCTCAGCGAACTTGCGGTGCGCCTTGGCTTTTCTGACAGCGCACACTTCACTCGCTCTTTCCGCGCGAGATATGAGATGACACCGTCTGATTATCGAAAACGATTCCAATGAGGTGACTGATAAATCTTGGACACGATGGGCCACTGATCAATAAAGATGATAGTTTCAAAAGAGTTATCGTTTAGATTATTGCTTACTATTACATCCGAGTGAACCTCATACTTTCCCCTTGATCCAGGCCCGCTGGCCGGACAACAAGTTTGCTGTCCGTGAGTGTCGTAATAATTCCTCGACCAAGATCAAATCTCGGCCGCAGTTCACTAGGAAAAAATTCATCAATCCGGACCTCTATGTTGGAGCCTCTGAGTTTCCATGTTCCTTGACCAAAAATCGAACGATTAGCGTAGCCTCCGGAAGCCTTTGCATTCATAACAAAAGTCCTGTCATCTTTAAATCCATAGCTGCCTGTGATATTTATCCCTTGATAGTTTTCGCGAAATCGCCAGCCTCCAATGAGCTTGCTCCGTTTGCTGGCTACCTTGGCTTGAATTCCTTCCGGAAGCGGAATGTGACCGTTTGTTACTGCCCAAAAAAGGCCCCCAATTATTGCTACAAAAAAATATAATTTTAATCATTTGTCGTTTCTCTTTGGAGTTTTCAAACAGAACGACTTGCTATCAGAACAGGGTCACGGCTGTCAATCGGTAAAGTCTGCTTTTTCTGCACAGCCCATCAGCGGCAGGCAGGTTCCTATTTTTTCCACCTCGGCAGGCCAGAGACCCGTCGGCGCAACATATCAAAGGCGCGCTGGGAGACGGCGTACTTGAATGTTTCGCGGTCAGTGGGGAAGCGGTAGCGGTTTACAATTGTTTGGGCGTTATCTACGACCTCCTCAGGCTCAAGGGATGGCGGATCGATTTGCTCCGGCCCAGCGGATACCATTTCGGTCTTTGAGGCGAGCGTCACGAAAACGGTGCCGACTGGTTTTTCTTCGGTGCCACCGGTGGGCCCGGCGATTCCCGTGGTGGCGAGGGCATAATCCGCCCCGGTCCGGCGCAGGGCGCCTTCGGCCATCTGACGGGCGACTTCTTCGCTGACGGCACCATGCCGGGCGAGAATTTCTTCGCTCACCTCAAGGTCGCGCACTTTAGCGGCGTTGGCATAGGTGACAAACCCGCCGAGAAACATCCCGGACGATCCGCTGACGTTGGTGAGGCGATTGGCCAGCAAACCGCCCGTGCAACTCTCAGCCGTAGCCAGCCACTGCCCGCGTTCGGTCAGCAACCTTACGATGGTCTCCGGCAGGTCCGCTCCGTCATCGGAATAGATGAAGTTCTTCACCTTGGCGCGGACAATTTTTTCCGCCTCCGCCACGAGGGCAGGCGCGCCGATGAGCCGGACATCGACTTCACCGGTGCGCGCGCAGTAGCCCAGTTCCAGGCCGGGCCCAAGCGCCTCGATCGGTGCGCTGATGCGATCTTCGACATGGCTTTCGCCGAGCCCGACGAGGCGAAAAGTGCGGTTGATCACTTCCGCCTGACCTTCGCGGTTCTGTGCGACAATCCGGCTGATAGCCGGCAGGACTCGATCGAGAAACATGGGCTTCAGCTCGCGGGGCGGGCCGGGCATGAGAAACACGTGCTTACCCTGGAGTGGCCCCTGCTCCGGATGAACGTAGAGCCCGGGCGCGGTGCCATGATCATTCCAGAGAACATCGGCTCCCTCCGGCACATAAGCCTGGCGCTTGACCCGATCCGTCACAGTGAACCCGCGCTTCTCAAAGAAGCCGGCGATGTCCTCGTAAATTTCCGCGTTAAAGCGCAGCTCCGCACCTGTCATGCGCGCGATGACTTCACGGGTGACGTCATCATCCGTTGGCCCGAGGCCGCCGGTGACGAGGATGATCTCGGCTCGCTGGGCCGCTTCCCGAAGCGCGTCACCGATGCCTTCGCCATCCGGAATGGTCAATTGCTCGTCAATACGGAGGCCGAGATTGAAAAGTTCCTCGGCGAAAAAGGCGAGGTGCGTGTTGATCACCTTGCCCAGCAAAATTTCTGTGCCGGTGTTGATGACCTCGATGCGCGGGCGCCCGGTTTTCATAACTTTTTCAGAATGAGCGAATTACTGTGGTTCGACGGCCATGATGACCAGTTCACCATCGGCGACGGCCAGGGTGAGCTGCATGGGCCGGCAACAGACTGCACAGTCTTCAGTGAGGGTTACCTCATGGTCACCGGCGGCGTCCACCACCACGGTGAAGGGCTCTCCGCAGTGGGCGCAGTTTACTTCAATTTCGTCACAAAGATTCATCTCGCGGGCAGGGTCACTTCTGGTATTCGGCTAAAGACGTGAACGGGTTGCGCGTGGCGGCCTGCTCCAGTATAGCTGCTGACTCCATTTGCCGCTGTTCTGTATAGCCCATGACTTCCCAAGAAATCCGCCAGTCCTTTCTCGATTTTTTTCAGGAGAAAAAGCACACCATCGTGCCCTCGGCCAGCCTCATGCCGTCCGCGCCGAACCTGCTCTTCACGAACGCGGGCATGAATCAGTTCGTGCCGTATTTCCTGGGCACGGAGACCGCGCCGTATGATCCGCCGCGGGCGGCCGATACCCAGAAATGCATTCGCGCGGGAGGGAAACACAATGACCTGGATGATGTGGGCCTGGATACCTACCACCACACCTTCTTTGAGATGCTGGGGAACTGGAGCTTCGGTGACTACTTCAAGAAAGAAGCGATTGACTGGGCGTGGGAGCTGCTGACGGAGCGCTGGAAATTTCCGGCGAAGCGGCTCTACGCCACCGTTTACCGGCCTGGACTGAATGATCCGGGGGAGTACGATGAGGAGAGCCACGATTTCTGGGAGAAGAAATTCACCGACGCCGGGCTGGACCCGAAGATCCACATCGTGGATGGCGGGCCAAAGGATAACTTCTGGGCGATGGGTGACACCGGCCCGTGCGGGCCGTGCTCTGAGCTGCACATTGACTTGACCCGCGATGGCGGCTCGGCCGGGCGGCTGGTGAATAAGGACGACCCGCGCTGTATCGAGATCTGGAATCTGGTCTTCATTCAATACAACCGGGAGCAGGACGGTTCCTTCAAGCCCCTGCCTGCCCGGCACGTCGATACGGGGATGGGCTTTGAGCGGGTGTGCAGCGTGATGCAGGGAACGGAGGGCTTTAAAGATTTTGAAAAGCTGCCGTCCAATTACGACACCGACGTCTTTGCGCCGCTTTTTGAAAAGATCGCAGCCGTCACCGGCAAACGTTACGGCGGCACAATCCCGAAGCCGGGGGTAAAGAACCTGAAGGACAAGGAAAAGGTGGACATGGCCTTCCGCGTGCTGGCGGATCACGCGCGCACTTTGAGCTTTGCCATCGCCGATGGAATTCTGCCGGGGAACAAGGACCGGAACTATGTGCTGCGCCGGATCATCCGCCGGGCCATGCGCTATGCGCTGAATCTGGACCTGGAGTTTCCCATGCCGGGCGGGCAGGCGCTGATGCCGCAACTGGCGGAAGTGGTGATCAGTCAGAACGGTGAAGTTTTCCCGGAGCTGAAGAAAAAGCGCGAGCTCATCCTGGAAACGCTGGCCGCGGAAGAGGAGAGCTTTGCCCGGACGCTGGCGAAGGGAATCGACCTTTTCCAGGCGCAGCTGGAGAAACTGAAGAAGCGCAAGAGCAAGGATCTCCCGGCGGAGGTGGCCTTTGAACTGTATGACACGCATGGATTCCCCATCGACCTGACGCAGATCATGGTGGGCGAGAACGGGCTCTCGCTGGATACCAGCGCGGTCGAGACGCTGATGGAGGAACAGCGGAAACGCTCGCAGGACGCGCGCCAGACGGAGGTGGTGCTGGCGGAGGATCAACTGCGGGTGGGTGCGACGGCGTTTGAAGGCTTCACCGAAGACAGTCTGACGACGGAGCTGCTGGAGCTGGTGGAGCGCGGTGATGACACCTTTGCGGTGACGGCGGAGACGCCATTTTACGCGCAGATGGGTGGCCAGGTGGGGGACTCCGGTTTTCTGACGCTGGACGGCTACGAAGTGGCGATCACTGATACGCAAAAGGTGGGTGACGTTTTCCTGCATAAACTGGCCGAGCCGCTGCCGACGGGCTATGAACCGCCGCTGGAAGTGGAGCTGAGCCTGGATGTGCCGCGACGGCGAAACATCGAGGCGCACCACACCGCGACGCATCTCCTGCACTGGGCGATTCACGAACACATCGGCGAGGAAGCAACGCAGAAGGGCTCTCTGGTGGCGCCGGACCGGCTGCGCTTTGATTTTAACAGCCGGCCGCTGACGCCGGAGCAACTGGAGGCGATCGAGGAGTCCGTAAACGTGGCCATTCTGGCGAACGAAGAGGTCTCCTGGACAGAGCAGCCCTTTGACGAGGTGACGCGCCGGGCTGACATCAAGCAGCTTTTTGGGGAGAAGTATGGCGATATGGTGCGGGTGGTGCAGATCGGCGGGGCGCCTGGGGAGCTGGATGGTTACTCCATGGAGTTGTGCGGCGGGACTCATGTGCGGCGGACGGGTGAGCTGGGCATCTTCAAGCTGGTAAGTGAGGGCGCGGTGGCAGCGGGTATCCGGCGGATCGAAGCGGTGACCGGACGGCGGGGGATCGAGCATGTGCTGCAGGCGCTGAAGGATGAACGGGCCCGGACGGCGGAGCTGGAAGGGCAGGTGGTGGAGGCCAAGAAGGCCCTGGATAAGGAACGCAGTGCTCAGGCGCAGCGGGAGGCAGCGCGGGTGATCAGGGATCTCATTGCCACGCTGGACACCGGGGCGGAGCTGCCGCAGATCCAGCACGACTTTGGCGAGACGGGTGATCCCGGCTTGCTGCAGGCCGCGGTGAACGCGTGCAAGGCGGAGAAGCTGAGGGGTTCGGCGGTTTTCTATCTGCAAGCCAGCGGCAAGACGCATTACGCGGTCTATGTGAGCCCGGAGTTTCAGAAGTCGCACCCGGCCAACGAGTTGCTGCGGGGCATCGCGGAGCGGCTCGGCGGCAAGGGGGGCGGGAACAAGGAAACGGCCCGGGGGGCAGCGTAGGCGAAGTTTTGAGGTGCGCGGGGGATGGTGAACGCGGTGAGGGAAGTGTTGGGACCGGGTTTGGAAGCCGGTCATTTTACCGAACGGTCGGTAAAATGGAAGAAAATCTGGAAAGCGCGAAGGTTGATACTGAGGGAGTTAGCGAAGTATTTGACCGATCGGGACAATGAAAAGGGGAATCTGGCAGGTCTTGAAGGGTTGGATCGGAAGTGGGTTTGAAACGGGGCTGACGATGGATTGGCGCGAGGAGGCGAAGGTGAGGAGAGACGTGGACGGGGAAGCGGAAGCGGAAGCGGCATTGTCTGTGAGGGACGGGCGGAAGCGGAATGGAGGGACGGGGTGAGACGCTCTCGATAAATCAATATAGAACGAAAAACGGCGTGTTGCATCACGTCCGGAACGTCCCGGTTGTTCGGGGCGAAAAAAGTTGGCGAAATTTTTCTTCTTACCACGCGGGCCGTGCTGACGCGTTGGTTGCTGTCGCCCGGAGGCGGCTTTTGGCTTGTATGACCGGGATTCCGGCTCTGACGGACGGGGCTACCCCACCCTCTTTCGGTGCTACTAACGCAGCGGTGGGGCGCAGCGCGATGATGGCAAGCGCGGGAGCAAGGTTATCGGATCTGGGTGACGGTGTAGCCGCGGGCCTGGAGTTTGGGGAGGAGGCCCTGGTCGCCGAGGAGGTAGATGATGGGGAGGACGACGAGGAGGTCGCCGTCTTCTTGCTGTTGGGCGGCGAGCTGTTCGATCCTGGGGAGCCACCGGTCGACGCGTTGATCGACCATGAGCCGTTTGAGGTTGGGTGATTCGAGGTAGGTGCGGTTGAGGAAGTCGTAGAGTTGTTGGGCCTGGCCGAGTTCCCAGAGGGTGCGGAGTTCGTCGAGGTGTTCGTTGAGGATGGTGGCCTCGGCAAGGGCCTGAAGGAGTTGTTCTTCGGACTCGGGATTCTGGAG